>JBLHOT010000063.1:0-21673 GCA_047623945.1 Arcticibacterium sp.
AGCTATTCTATTCAATCTTGACTAACATTAAATGTATATATTCGTTTGTAAACGTTTCTTAACCGTTATCAAACGCTTATATTTAATATTCAACAGTCTGCTGATTAATAGTGAATTAAGGGATTTAACCGTTCATGAATAAATGCAAAATTTGCAAATCTATTTTGAAGGGAAGAAAAGGGAAACTGTTTTGTAGTGTATCATGCAAGAACTTTTATCACACACGCCTGCGGGAAGTAACGCGTAAAAAGGCCTTCGCCATTGACAGACATTTGCACCGCAACAGGTCTATTCTTTTGGAAATAATAGGTAAGAAAAAGACCAAACTAAAAGTATCTCGAATAATTCTAGAGTACAAAATGTTTCATTGGAAGTACCTAACGCACTTTCATATAAATTCCCAGGGAAAAAGGATGCATTATGTCTATGATTTAGGTTGGATGGACTTCTCAGACAATGAAGTGCTCATTGTTAGAAATACACCTGAATTAGTAACCTAAAGATTAGCCCAAAGCCCCCAAAATCACTGAACAGGCTTCATGAATCTGCTCATCTGTGATAATTACGGGAGGTGCTATACGCATGGCCTTGTCGCAGTATAAAAACCAGTCTGTGATTACGCCATTAGCTATGGTTTTGTCTATTACTTTGGCCAAAAAATCAAAGTCGGACAGTTCAGCAGCCAGCATAAGCCCTGTGCCACGTACTTCTTTTATTTCTGGATGTACCAATAGCTTTTTAAAGAGTTCGCCTTTTCTAAGGGTTTCTGCGTGGTCTACTTCCTCATGAATGATGCCTACCGTGGCCAGCGAAGCTGCACAGCTTACGGGATGCCCACCAAAAGTGGTGATATGCCCCAAAATAGGATTTTCTTTAAAAACTTCCATGAGTTTATGTGGAGCCATAAAAGCTCCAATGGGCATGCCGCCACCCATGCCTTTGGCAGAAAGAAGTACATCTGGCACTACACCATAATGCTCAAAAGCCCAGAAAGCTCCTGTGCGACCAAAACCGCTCTGTATTTCATCAAAAACGAGTAGGGTACCTGTAGTTTTGCATCTGGCTCCTAGAGCCTTAATGTATTCCTGTGTGGCAGGTATTACACCGCTTTCGCCGCCTACCGGCTCAAAGAAAACGGCCGCAGTCTGTTTTGTGATAAGAGCCAAGTCGGCAATGCTGCCTCTCTGGATTTTACGTATTTCGGGTAGGGTAGGCCTATAACCTCTTTTAAATTCTTCATCGCCTAGCGATAATGCACCTTGTGTACTACCATGATAAGCCTTATGATAGGAAATGATTTCTCTGCGGCCAGTGAAACGCTTAGCAAGTTTCATGGCTCCTTCTACGGCTTCTGCACCGGAGTTTACAAAATAGACATTGTCTATTTTCAGCCCAGTGTTGGTCTTATAGTCTTTTAAAGTATCTGTGAGGGCTTTGGCTAGTTTCACTTGCGGGCTTTGCACATATTCGCCATACACCATCTGATGCAGGTATTTATCTGCTTGGTCTTTTATGGCTGCCACCACTTTGGGATGTCTATGGCCCACATTACTTACCGCAATGCCCGAAATAAGGTCAATATACTTTTTACCTGCTTTATCTATCAAATAAATACCCTCTGCTTTCTCAAATTCTAGAGCCAGGGGTGTGCTACTGGTTTGAGCCACATTCTGAAGGAAAACTTGCTTTAAATCCATGTCTTATTCGGTTTCAAAAAAGGCAGAACTGCCACCCACCCAATCAAAGTTCTTATTAAAATCTACACCTATCATTTCGCCACGACTTAGCCTGGCCAAGTTAATGAGCAATTTTGGGTGAGCTTTGCCGTCGGGCCAAACGTAGAGCAGACGTATTTCTGCCTTAATCTTTTCTCCGTTTGTATCCTTGACCACGGGTTCGTAGGCCACCTTTTTTTGTAAGATGTAGTTTTCTTTATCAGCTATTTGGTCTAAAATGGCCGTAGTTGGATGGAGGTTTACGCCAGCACCTGCAAAAGAGAAAAGCGGTTTTAGGACGTATTTCTCTAAATCTTCAGGATATTCTGTCAAGACATCTAAGTAAAAACATGCAGGCACGTACTTTCCTTTCAGAAGCGGCATACAGAATTTGCTGACCCGGTAAAACCAGTTAGGATGAGAAATCCACTCAAACTGAGCTTCTTTCAATAAAGCGACTTGCTTTTTGAGCTCCGGGTATTTTTTGTCTAATTCATCAAAAATGACTCTGTTATAGACACGGTCTATTTTTATTTCTTGGTCGTCTTTTGTGTAATAAAGGGCCTTGTCTTTTACAAATACCTTACTCAAACACACGGCTTCAATATCCCAATAAGCTTTTGATATTGCGAAGTCTAACTTGGTTTTTTGTTGGTCAGGATAAGCTTCCAATAAAACGGTGGTTTGACCAGGTTTTGGTTTCAAAACCTTCT
Organism: Arcticibacterium sp.; assembly: GCA_047623945.1. Lineage (GTDB taxonomy): Bacteria > Bacteroidota > Bacteroidia > Cytophagales > Spirosomataceae > Arcticibacterium. The sequence continues at coordinate 2,429 of JBLHOT010000063.1, forward strand.
CCACTTCATTGATGTAAGAGAAAGCATTGAGCTTGTTTAAATATGGAGAGAACTTAGGCGATACATCAAAATGCTTTTTGTACTTCCCAGAGAGGTAGTTTTGATAGCCAAACAAAGAAGGGAATCCTTGAAGCTCTATGAGCTGCGGTTCTAGTTCACCCTGTTGGTCTTTGCTAATCGCAAAATCTAAAGCTAGAAAATGAGGATGCTCACTTTCGTTTTCAAAATGATAAGCCTCAGGCACAGCTTTGTCTGTTTTGGCTTTAAAGTCAGCTTTCTTTATGCTGTCAATGATGCCATTGGCCGCTATTAAAAACTTCGCTTTCAGTTTTCTGTCCACAAAGATAGGGCTCTCTGCCACCCTAAAGTCCAACTGATTAGGGAATTCTGCTTCTATCTCGCTTAGGAGTTCCTGATATTTTTCATTTGAAAAACTCTTATTGAATTGTATTCTGGCCGTTTCTTGCATGGTTTAGTTCACGCTTTCTAAGCTTAAAATTTGCTGTAAAGCATTTTCTAGAAATTTTGGAATGATGATAGACTCGGTCAATAAAATCTTATCGGGGTCATTTAAGTGGTTTATCATGTCCTCAAACTTTTCTTCGCCGTGTTCTGTGACCACCGCCATTTTCTTGTCTGCCTGTAAAAAGTAGCGTTGCATACCTTCGGCATCTGCCTCAGGGTGAAACTGAAAACCTACCACCTCATCAGAAAGTCTAATGCCCATAATGGCTCTTTCTAAAGGTATATGCGGTCTTATTTTTTCTAAGGCTAAAACCTTAGCACCTATTTCTTCGAGCTTTTCCATATTAGGCTGTATCACCTGATAGTCACGTGAGTCTACTGCCCAAAAAGGATCTTCTAGCCCTTCAAAGAGTATTTCATCTGCTGCTGCTTCGGTTTGGTGCACGGGCATAACGCCAAAAGAGGTAGATTTTCGCTCACATACCAAACCTAAGTCATAACGCTGCACCATCAACTGGAAAGAATGGCAAATCATGAAAAGATGTTTCTTTTCTGCGTTTACTCGGTTATGATTTAAAATACTATCTACAAAGTTGAAATACCTATTTTCCCATTCAAGCCCAGCTATTAAAGGACTTCCAGGTCCTCCTGTGGAGATGAAGATATCGTAGGTGTTAATTTCTGGCAATGCCGATGCTCCTAGTACATCAAAAATATCATAGTTTCCTTTGATACCTTCTTTGGCCATAAACTGGCCTAATAGCATTTTGATACAACGCATCCCCTCGTTAGGATAACCGTCATATAGGTCTAGAATCGCAATTTTTATTTCTAAAGACATTTTATTTAGCTTGTTAAAACAAAGGTCGTGATTTAAAGGTCAAAGACCGAATTTGGTTTCATCAATTATGTAATCAACCACGTGCTTTAAGTCTCCTGTCTTCTCAAAAACAGCCAATTGCCTATCAGCACCATTGCCATTTTTCAATATTTGATGCACATATTCTACTTCCTTTCTGGAGCCTAATTCGTCCAAAACATCATCAATAAATAGAAGAAGCTCGTCCATTAAGTCTTTAAAAGGAACTTCTTCTTCTTTTCCAAAGTCTATGAGCTTGGCATGAATGCCATCTCTAGCGGCACGCCATTTGTTTTCTGCTATCAGGATACGTCTATAGTTTCTAAAACTTAGGTTTTGGAGTCTTAGCTTATGTAGTTTGGCTATGAGTGCCTGCATAATGGCGGCCAGACAAATTGTTTCATCCATCCGCATGGGCACATCACAAATACGGTATTCTATGGTGGGGTAGAAGGGGTGTACACGAATGTCCCACCATATTTTCTTCCCATTGTCTATACAATTGGTTTTCACCAATAGGTTTACATAGTTATCGTATTCCGAGGCCGAATTAAAGTACTCAGGAATACCCGTTCGTGGAAACTTATCAAAAACCTTAGAGCGGTAAGACATAAAACCAGTATCACGGCCACACCAAAAAGGAGAATTGGCCGAAAGTGCGTGAATGTGTGGTAAAAAATAACGCACATCATTCATGAGCTTAATAGCCTCTTGCCTATCGTTAATACCAACATGCACATGTAAACCGAAAATCAAGTTACCACGAGCTACGTCTCGCATTTCGGTAATGATTTGGTCGTAGCGTTCGTCTGGTGTAATAAGCTGGTCTACCCAGTCAGAAAAAGGATGAGTGCCTGCGGCGGCTACTTTTAGGTCTTTCTCTGCGGCCAGTTCTATCACATTGTTTCTTAGAAACTGAACCTCTTCTCTAGCTTCTTGAATGTTTTGACAAATATTGGTACCTGTCTCCACTACAGACTGGTGCATCTCTTGTTTAATTCGCTCCTGCAAGATAACCTGCCCCCGATCCACTATTTGTGACATGTGAGATTTGAGAGCACGACTTTCAGGATCAATAATCTGAAATTCTTCTTCTATTCCTAAAGTAAAAAGTTCCATAGCTTATGTGTTATGACTGTTATAAAGCAGTTCCTTTTACGCTGCTTCCTACAAATGTTCCCCAGGTACAGTTGTTTTTGCCTGCTTTATTACTCTTGGCTCTGGCAATAGCCATATTAGCAGCATTTTCTACGATCCAATCAAAGTTTTCCTGTCCTACAGAATGGATATCGGCATCTGGAGCCGGATTACAAAAGTCAATAGCGTAAGGTATACCATCTCTTATTGCAAATTCTACTGTGTTAAAGTCGTAACCAAGAGCCTTATTAAGATCTATGACATATTTTTTAATAAGTGTCATTAATTTTTTATGAGCGGGGCCTGTCGTTTTTGGTTCTGAAGCATAACGCAGATGCATAGGGTTTCTAGGCTCATACGGCATAATATGAACGTTGGTACCTCCAAGGCAATAGCATCTGTAATAATCTGTGAAGACAATTTCTTCCTGAAGCATCATGACTAATTGACCTGTTTCTTCCAGCTTTTCCCAAAGATCGGATTCTCCAGTAACCCTGTAGACGCTTTTCCAGCCACCACCATCATGTGGTTTCATATAGGCAGGAAAACCAACAGTTTCAAACATCTTATTCCATTCTAAAGGATATTTTAGATTTCTAAAACTGGTCTCAGAAGTGTCATCGGGCCTCTCTTTAGAAGGTAGTAACACTGTTTTAGGAACAGGAACCCCAAGTTTTAGGGCTAAAGCATTATTGAAAAATTTCTCATCAGCACTCCACCAAAAAGGATTATTTATAACGGCTGTACCACAGAGAGCGGCATTTTTTAAGTATGCCCTGTAAAAAGGAACATCCTGTGAAATCCTATCTATGATGACATCATATTCTGTAGCTACTCCTTGTTCTAACTGTCCTATGAGTACAGGTTCTGCTATAATGTCTTTCTTTTTCGTAATTTCATTTACTCGGTCTATAAAGGCGTAAGGAAATGTATTTTCCATGCCAAAGAGTATGCCTATTTTTTTCATGTTTGTTTCTTTAAAATGTAATTACAAATATCTGATTCTAATTCGGCTAATGTCTTTTTTTTATCCAAAAATTCTTGATTCGTCTTGTCCAATAGTCATACAATTAGATGGCTGTATCCAATACTTTAACTCCTTTTATCAAATAAAGGCGGATACATATTCTGGAAACATGGCATTCCAAAGGGGCCAATCATGGCTCACCCATTTCTTTTCATCATACCAATGATTTATTTGCTTATCACCCAAAATTTGAGATAAATGGATATTGGCCTCTCTGCAAATATCCCAATCTGAGGTCCCCAACACAATTTTCATATGATTATAAACCCAGCTATCAGCATTCTGCATAAAATCAACGGGATTATTAAAATAGACATCATCATCATAATGGCCGTCTAAGAAACTCTTGATATCGTAAGAACCACTCATGGAGAAAAGGCAATCTACTACATCCGGATTTTTAAATGCAAAGTTAGTAGCGTGATAGCCTCCGAAACTGCAGCCCCCAATGCCTATTCTGTGCTTATTGCTTTCTTTTTGAATGTAGGGTACCAATTCCTCCTTAAGGAAGAGTCCATATTGGGCATAATTAGAAATTCTAGTTTTGTGTGGCAAATGCTTGGCGTAAAAGGAATCATTATCTACACTGCCAACACAATAGACCTTAACCTCGCCTCTTTCTATTTTGTCAGCTATACTGTCTATTAATCCAAAGTTTTTATTCTGAAAGGCATCTCCCATTGAAGAGGGAAAGAGCAAAATGGGTTTTCCCCAATGGCCGTAAGTCATGAGGTCAATGTTTCGACCTAGCTTATGCGAATAATAAGAGATGTGGTTTTCGTGCATTTTGTAGCTTTTTTGATGAAGTGGAATCTAAATTTGAAACAAATTAGCAGAAATAGAAAGAATTTGCCTGTTTTGGGCTTAAGAAAATCAACGAAAAGATAGATTTTCATAATAAACGGATGAGATTACTAATAGGGCTTCAAATAAACTCCAAACTTCTTGAGAGAAATGTTACTTACGATTTGGTTTTACCGACCCATTATAGTCCCCTAAAGACCTATTCTCTTCTCTTGATGAATGATGGTCAAGACTACGCCAAACTAGGAATGACAGAAACGCTAGATAACTTCTGGGAAAAAGGGGGAACTCCCTTTGTTTTTGTAGGAGTACATTGTGATAAAAACCGTTTAGCAGAATATGGCACAGCCGACGTTTTGGATTTCTTGGAAAGAGGAAAAAAGGCAAAGAAATATCAGCGTTTTTTGATAGAGGAGTTAATACCTTTTATAAATCAGGAAGTTTCACTTAAAGAAAACGGCCATACACTCTGTGGTTTTTCATTGGGTGGTTTATCAGCATTGGATACTGTTTGGAGAGACTCTTCCATTTTTTCAAAAGTTGGTGTTTTTAGCGGTGCCCTTTGGTGGCGAAGTAAGGACTATGGAAAAGGTTATAATGAGGCCACAGACAGAATCATTCATCAAAAAATAAAACAAGGGAATTATAAGGCCAAACTTCAGTTTTGGTTTGAGTGCGGCACCAAAGATGAAAAAGCAGATAGAAATAAAAATGGGGTTATTGATTCCATAGATGATACCTTAGATCTAATTAAAGAGCTTGAAGCAAAAGGTTATAAATCTGGTCAACAGATTCATTATGAGGAAATAGAAGGAGGGGAGCATAACCTGAGGACATGGAAGGCTATATTTCCTTCATTTTTGTATTGGGTTTTTGAATCTGGCACCGCTAGTTTAGCCTCCTAATGTGCAAACACTTTTTGTAGGTTTTATCCTAGCGATAAGTCTGATGCTAGGTGTAATCACTTTCTGTGAATTGAGTATTTATTCCAATAAGAGTAACTTATAATTTATGAATAAATTAAACACTGACACTACTATTTGGTTCATGGAAATTGGACGAGCGATGGGAGTATTCAGCTTTTTATTTCAACAGAGATGGCTGGATAAATAGGTGATTTCGTTGTTCAAGTTTTCCTTGCCAGACTAGATAATAAGTATTTAGCGAAGGTTTAAAGGGAAACTCAATGATATTTCTGAGTGTCCACAATCTGGTTTGAGGCTTTTGAAAGTTCAGAAATTCAACCAATTTATCTGAAGATGAAGGGGACAAATACGAAATTGGCTGTGCCTCCTGTCCTCTAAATTGTAGGTCATAAAAAAAACTCGTTGGAATTTCCAACGAGTTTTTTTATAATTATATTTTGTCTTATCGAGTTTTTTTGGCTTCAAGTTTTGAAAGAGCTGCCGCTCCCATAGCTTTTAATTGGTCCGCATTTTTATACCCTAATATCTTATGAACAACTTGCTCGTTATTTGGATCAATAAAAAATAAAGTTGGATAAGCTCTTACCGCATACTTTCTAGCGATGTTAGGGCCTTCACCTTTCTCCATATCAATTTTTGTACTCAAGAAATTTTGGTTGAAATATGTTCCTAGAGCTTGATCTGGGAATACGTTTCTTTGAAGCATTTTACAAGGGCCACACCATGATGTGTAAGCATCTAAAAAGATAAGTTTGTTTTCAGATTTGGCCTTAGAAACTATCGCTTCCCAAGAGTCCTGCTCGAATTTAATGCCTGACTGGGCAAAAGAAGTGAAACTTACAAAAGCGATTAGAAAAGATAATACTGCTATTTTTTTCATTTTTATGTCTTTTAAAATCATTAACGGTAAAATACCGTTTTGTGGTTTAATTAAAGACGAATTTTCGTCAAATAATTAGCTACAAAGATTAAGCCAAGCCGAGAGTCTGAGATTAATTAACCTTATCGTCCTCATCAACTTCTTCAACTGGGCTAATGTAATCTAAGTCATCAAACTTCTCTTCGTACTCCTCTCTTACATCATCCTTAAGGTTTCCGTCATCATCGTAATCTTCGTCATCCTCAATAATTTCTTCGGCTCTCTCTGAAGTCATTCTAATTAAATAGTACTTTTCATCCGTTTCGAAGGGAAGGGCTGAAATATATTTTTTCTGTTGATTAGTGAACCTGATAAGGTAATCGGCAAATCCGAAGGGATAAGTCAATTTTATTTGTTCTCTTATCTCCGGCTCTAGTTTGTCGTAATCTTTTACTACGCGAGGTTTGCTTGTCTTGTCAGTCATTTTCAATATTATAATATTTGCTAATAACGAATAAAAGGATTGACAAAAACAATAGCTGTTTATTTTTTTTGAAAAAAAAGCCCATTTCCATCAGATATCTATAATAAAGCAAGCCAAATAATCTTTTGAGGCGAAGACACTTCTGCTATGAAAAAAATGATAAATCTAATTATCAAGGTTTAAATAGATTCAAAAAAATGCCTTCTAGAAGCCCCAGAGCAGGAAAGTAGTTATTATATTCCCTGACTAGGGCTTTAATGCTGACCTTAAATTAGGTTTGTTTTTGATTAATTCATTTTAACGACAAGAGTAAAATTAAAAACAAAAGCTAAAACGCGAGTTTAAAAATCCCACTGAAACGACAAAACAGGAACAAAGCCACTCCCTCTATTATCAAAAAACAAGGTATTGGTCTCGGCACTATAGCCTACGCTTCTCGTGTTATTATTATTTAACACATTCTGAATGTCTAAGTTTATTTTCCCTGACATTTTAGGCTTGTTATAGGTATAAGAGATTCTAGCATCTATTCTGCTATAATTAGGTACCTGAAGCTCATAAAAGCGGCTGTCATCTGCCACATACCTACCAGCGGCCAAAGAAGCTGCCGCATCTTGCGGAGTGTACCTAAATCCACCTTTTAGTAGAAAACGAGCACCCATCTGGAGTATAGAGCCTTTTTTAAAATAAAACTCTTTTCCGAATGTGGCACTACTGGTAAATCTAGAGTTAAAGCGAGCATTGAAAACGCGGCCATCAGGCATATTGTTTTTAGCATCAAGAATAGAGCCAGTGATTAATAAAAAGTAGGAGTTGCTAAACGTTTTTTCCACGGCGGCATCCAAGCCATAATTAGTGCCTTTACCTTCACTCACTACCTCAAATTCAGGGAAGTTGCTATAATTATTAAGAAGGTAATAGGTGTCATTCTCGGCATTAGAAGCAGGTATGTTCCATAGTTTTTGGTGGTATGTCTCCACTGTGATACGCATTTTGTTTTTTGTGTACAAAGTATAAGCTAATATGGCGTGCTGAGATTTCATCAAGTCTAGATCTCGATTTGGGAATTCATTATTACTTTGATAAAAGAAATTCATCATTGGAGGAATCTGACTATGGATTCCGTAAGAGAAGCTCAGCTTTTGATTTACTTTAGGGCTATATTGAACAGACATTCTCGGCTCTAAAGATTGCTTCCCATTAATTCCGAGTCTTAAGAAATGATAGCCTCCATTTAATCTCCACTTATCATGGAGTAAACTGAATTGCGAATAATGCTGCAAGGTTTGCGTGGATCCCATACCAAATAAAGAGGTATTGGCCTGAATGGCATTAATATCGGAGGAGTTAGTTCTGAGTTTTGTTTCTTTGAAAAAATCAAAGTTTATAAAGTTGGCAAGGACACCAGTTTTTAAAAGGAAATGGTCTGATACCTTAAGATTATAAGCAGTAGAAAGTGCTATTCGTTTATCTATGTATCTCTGGGTGTCGTACCTGAACCTTTCATTGGTCATACTCAATGTATCGTTCATGATTTGAATATCACTGCCCATCACAGCAGCCACCGTTTTTATGTAAGAACGCCTATTGATGTTGTAAGTATTTGTCACACCAATGGCAGTCATATTGGCCGGTCTTACCTTATCTTCAGAATGATTGGCAATGGTGAGGTCTCTTTCAGCTGGGTTTTCTACCGGTTGATAATTTTCTTCACTTAAGCCACCCATTCCAAATACAGTAGTGACAGATTTTTGGTTTTTACTTTTAAAAGAAAGGTTGAAACTTAAATCTTGGAACTCATTGGTAACACGTTCGCCCACGAAATTTATACCCATCGCAGAGAGTAGACCCAAAGTAGAATATCGATAATTAATCACATAAGAAGAACGGTCATTCCCCATGGGCCCTTCTGTAGAGAAGTCTAGCCCTAGAAGGCCAATTTTTACTCGGTGTTCTCTTTTGTAAGCATTTCCCGCTCTAAAATGAATGTCAAATGCACCAGAAAGAGCATTTCCATATTCAGCGGCAAAGCCTCCTGTATTAAAATCTGATTTGGCTAAAAGCTGAGCAGAAAAAACGGTAATTCCACCACCAGAGGAACCGACTACCGCAAAGTGGTTTGGGTTTGGAATATCTATGCCTTCAAGTCGCCAAAGAATACCTACCGGGGAGTTTCCTCTTACTACTATTTGATTTTCATTATCATCGTCGCTGAGTTGCACTCCAGGGTACGAGAGTACCACGCGGCCCGGGTCATTAATCCCAGCGGGAATTCGCTCTGTTTCCTCTGCTGTAAAAGATCGAGTACTTACCGCAGAAAGCTCGTTTAAGGGTTCAAAGGCATTTTTATTGGCAGTTACAACCACTTCATCGGCAGAAATACTGCCTGTGGATAGTTCTATATTTAGGATACTCTCTTTGGTAGATTGAAGAATGAAAGTTTCGGTTTGTAAGGGTTCATATCCAATGTATGAAACATATAGTTGATACCTTCCGACAGGAATACTCTCTAATAAGAAGGCTCCATTTTCATCAGATAATGTTGCTTTTTTTTCATTTCCTACTAAGACATAAATCGTAGCTCCGGGAAGATTTGTTTTACTCTGCTTGTCAGTTACAGCCCCTCTGATAGACTGTGTTAAGTTTTGAGATTGTGCTTGGAAAATGCCGAGAGAAAAAAGGAGTAGAAGTGTTTTATGCATGCTGATGGTTTATTTCAATTGTCAAATTCATCATCTTTTTAATTATTTGCCTAGTCCAACAGCATATTTTTTTGTTTTGCCTCTATTTAGGCATTTAAACAGGTTTAAGATTTGGTTTTGAAAGGCTAAAAGATCTTGGTGATTTAACGCCCATTTACTGAAGACTAATTGGGGTTAACAGAACTACCTCACATTTAGTCAAATGATATCCTTCATCTTGAATAGAAAAATCAGGTTCACTTAAGCATCTCTAAAAGTATAATTATAAATGGGCAAAAGGATTTTCCATTATTTAGCTTTAAGGGAGGAACTGCCAAAGTTTCTTGTTTCGCTATCCCAAAGGCTTAAAGCGTCACTTAATTCGATTATTTCCTTCATTGCCTTTGAGCACGACATATTCGTGAAAAATCAGTCCTTATGACAGCCGTTCTATAGGAACGATATGTGATGCTAGTCTGAAAGCGGCCATATAGATTACATAACATACCAATGTCACGAAAGACCATGCAAGCATAGTTTTTTTACCGATATGTTGTCCGCAACAGGACAACAAATATGATACGCCATACTCCCCAGAATTATCGATGAGCGACTAATTGGGCATGACAGAACTGTTCCGGAGCTAGGTGGCCGCAATGTGATATATAATTGATACATCTAAAGGTCTATATTCACTTACATGGGCTTAAATACTATGCCGCTGCAAGTCTTTTGTCTATGCGAAGCCCGAAGTAGATTGCGATACCGCCCGAAATGAACATAAAAATGCTATATACTGCTGCAGCAATGGCATATTCAGAATTTCCTAGCAATACTACCGCAATAGAGACGGCTAAAGTACCATTTTGAATACCTGATTCTATGGAGATAGACAGTGCTCTTTTTGCTTTGATTCTAAAAAGTCTGGCCGAGAAAAAGCCGACCAACATGGTTAGCAGGTTTAAGAGAATAGCCACCAAACCAGCATCGACTAGATATTCCTTCAAATGGGCTCTTTCTTTCAATATAATACCCACAAAAACCAAAATAAAAACCACTGTCGAAGCTTGCCTAACTGGCTTTTCCATACGTATGGCAAATTCTGGCTTTAGATGGCGAATCAGCATACCGATGGCAATAGGTATAACAATGATGACGAATATTTGAATGATAGTTTGTGGAATATCTAGCTTAATCATTTCTTTATGAGAAAGAAAATGACTTAGAGCAAAGTTGACTATAAATGGAATTGTAAAAATGGTGATAACACTACTTACCGCAGTTAAAGACACGGAAAGTGCTAGGTCGGCTTTAGCCAAGTGACTAATCAGGTTTGATGTCGGACCTCCAGGACAGGCAGCTAAAAGCATAATTCCAACCGCTATTTCTGGTCTGACAGGAAATAAAGAAGCTATTGCAAAACCGATAAGGGGCAAAAGAACGATTTGATTTGTCAAACCCACGAACATGGCTTTGGGATAGCTAAGAATTCTTTTAAAATCATCCATAACCAGAGAAAGGCCCATGCCCAGCATGATGATGATTAAGGAGATGGCGAGTATGATGGTTGAAGTACTGTCCATGGCGTATTTTTTGATAATTAGTCAATGATACAAAATTGGAATTAAACAATGAGAATAATTCGTAATCTATGATTTGGAAGAAGTTGAAGAGAAGACCTTTTCTAAATCGATTTCCAGTGTTAATTGAGCCAAATACGCCATTCTAACAATCTAATTAAGGTTATCTTTGGGGCTTATCAACTAATATAGGCATGGCTAAAATACATCCAGAGCTAAAAGATGATCTTAAAGACTTTATTCATAAGCAACACGTATTTTTTGTAGGTACCGCAATGCAGGATGGCCGAGTAAATATATCTCCAAAGGGTGGTGATGCCTTGCGTGTAATTTCGCCTACTAAAATTATATGGCGGAATCTCACTGGTAGCGGAAACGAAACGGCCACTCACCTTCAGCATATGAATAGGATAACACTAATGTGGTGCTCTTTTGAAGGGAAACCTCTTATTCTTAGGTGCTATGGTATTGCTAAAACATATCATGAAAGGGATGAAGGGTTTGATGCATTTAATGGCATTTTCCCTGAACACGTAGGAGCAAGGCAGATTTTTGAAATTGAGGTGGAGACCGTTCAGACTTCCTGCGGCTATGCCGTACCTCTGCTAGACTTTAATGCAGATAGAGATATTCTTAACAAATGGACGAATAATAAGGGTAGAGATGGCATCAAAGACTATTGGCAAGAAAAGAATTTGACGAGTTTGGACGGGGTAAGAACAGGTATTTTAGGAGAAGGTTGAGCCTTAAGACTTGCGTTCAACCTCTCTTAAATTTTCCAACTTCTTATTTCTCAAGAATCCATTTATGTCTTCGAAATGTTCCTTAATCCGTTTGTTACCAAATTCAAAGACTTTTTCGGCCAGGCCATCTAAGAAATCTCTATCATGAGAAATTAAAATAATAGTACCTTCAAAGACCTTTAATGCCTCCTTTAAGATATCTTTTGTTCTTAAATCTAAATGATTTGTAGGCTCATCTAAGATTAATAAATTGACAGGTTCCAACAGAAGTTTTATCATAGCTAATCTTGTTTTTTCACCACCAGACAGCATTTGAACTTTCTTATTCAGAGCATCGCCGCTAAATAGGAAGGCTCCTAAAAGGTCTTTGATTTTAGTTCGAACTTCACCCACCGCTATTTGGTCTACTGTGTCAAAGACCGTCAGCTCACCATCCAGCATAGATGCTTGGTTCTGAGCAAAATAGCCTATCTGGCAGTTATGACCCACTTTTAAGTCACCCGTGAAGTTTATCTCACCCATGATGGCCTTCACCATGGTAGATTTTCCTTCTCCGTTTTTCCCAACAAAGGCTATTTTTTCACCTCGCTCAATAGTTAAATTAGCCTCTCTAAAAACCACATGTTCGCCATAGCTTTTCCCTACGGTCTCTGCCATAATAGGGTAGTTGCCAGAACGTGGGGCCGCTGGGAATTTGATATTTATATGAGAGGTGTCCACCTCATCTACCTCTATAATATCCAGTTTCTCCAGCATTTTAACTCTAGACTGTACCTGAAGCGTTTTGGAGTATGTTCCTTTAAATCGGTCGATGAAAACCGTGGTATCGGCAATCATCTTTTGTTGGTCATTATGTTGTTTTTGCTGTTGTTCCAGTCGTTCTTTTCTTAGCTGCAAATAGTGAGTATAATTTACTTTGTAATCATAAATCTTGCCATTAGTTACTTCAATGGTCCTATTGGTGATGTTATCTACAAAAGCCCTATCATGAGAAATAACAATAACGGCTTTGGAACTATTGATTAAGAAATCCTCGAGCCACTGTATAGAATCAATATCCATGTGATTTGTAGGCTCATCTAGAAGAATTAAGTCAGGTTTTTGAAGTAGTATTTTGGCCAATTCTATCCGCATTCGCCATCCACCGCTAAATTCGCTGGTAGGTCTAGTGAAGTCTTGTCGGCGGAATCCGAGGCCCTGGAGGGTGATCTCTATTTCGGCGTCGTAGTTTACTTCTTCTATAGAGTAATATTTCTCGCCTAGTTCCGTAACCTTTTCTATGATGGCCATGTATTCGTCCGATTCATAATCAGTTCTAGTCTCTAACTGTACATTCAAGGCATCCATTTCTTTTTTTAGGCCCAGTATGGCAGAAAATGCTTTGGCCGTTTCGTCAAAAACCGTGGCGTTATCTTCTGTCAAAAGATGTTGGGGCAGATAGGCTATGATGGCATCACTAGGGACAGATATCTTTCCTTTGGTTGGTTTGTCCATGCCAGCCACTATTTTGAGCAAAGTAGATTTACCTGCTCCATTCTTTCCCATAAGGGCTATCCTGTCCTTTTCGTTGATATTAAAAGTTACCTCGGAAAATAGTGTTCTACCACTAAACTCTACACCTACGTTATCTACTGAAATCATTCCTTAAAGCTAATTGGGCTGCAAAGATACGTTTTAGCAAATGAAAACAGGAAGGCAGATTTAAATGAATTTAAGAAAATGACCAGAGATTATCAGGTCAGACTAAAACATCGCTTACTTCCTTTTTCTTTCGTAGCTGCTCTAGCTTGTCATAATGCATTGCGATGATAATAAAACCGTAGCACAGGCAGCCTAATGCAATGATAGTTAAGACTGCCCAGAGTTTATTGTAAGGGTAAAGATGAAGGCCTTTAGGAAAAGTTACCTTAGTTTTCTCTCCTGTATCCAACAGTGTTTCTCTGAGCTTTATTAAAACATTGGTTCTCTCTAAGGCACTTTTAGAGCTTAATGTTTGAAGTTCGTTCTGACTTGCCTTTAAATTTCGATACCAAAAGTCTATATCCTCTTCAGGCGTTTTATATAACACAGAAGTAAATCCAGAAGTGATATTATTTGCCTCTAGATAGTTAATGGCTTTCGAGATTTCTTCATTGGCCAACTGAATGGTATTGGAATCTGCAGCCCTTTTTAGGTAACCCCTTACATTCTGTTTGAATTCAATACCCTTTGATATTCTAAAACCAAAAATGACTAAAGCGGCCAGAATCAAAATAACACCAAATGAATTTTTCATAGCTTATTTTAGATTGTTAAACATCTAAAATATTGATTTCAAGTGAAAAGGAAGTGCTTCATGCAGAAAACTTTGTGATAGGATTGAAGATTCATTCGGCTTTTACGCTCTCACCATAAATTCTTTAGAGGAAAAGAACGTCTTATCGGACCTATTCAGCCACAGGTTGCAAAAGTAAATCAATGGTTCATTGGCCTACGCCTTTGAACACTTACAACATCGGCATCATTTAGTTTTTGGCGGTTTACTTTGTGGTTACCAAAAAAGTCAAGAACACCTTTTCATTCTTTTGGGTCAAGAGACTAGGAGATAACTTTACTTTCTAAATAATTGCTAAACTCCTAAAATCCATTCTCCTTTTTTGCCAATCCTTTTTCGTGTGGATTCGGTTAGATATTTTTTCTGATCTATCTGTTGAGGGAGTTCTCTGGAGCAAAAATAGCTATGAATACTCCTACGGTTTTTGTAGGTTAAATTTGTGGTACCACCATGCCATACATGTGAATTAAATATAAAAACAGAACCAGCTGGTGCAGTAATTAATATTTGTTCAGGATGGTCTTCAAGGGGATTCTCAAGACTTTCCTGAGGTAAGGATTTTAGTTTATGAGTGCCTGGAACTATCCTAGTGGCACCATTGACAGCCGTAAAGTCGTCCAACAGCCAAATAGTATTGCAGACCTTATAGTCATCATTTACTACGGTATTACCCCAATCTACATGTAGTTTTTGTTTGCCATTCCCAGGTGTAGCCGCTCTATAATTTAAGGAAGAGAGCTTGTATTCAGCACCTAGTACGGCTTCAATTCCTGCTAAGACCTTGGGATGCGTATAAAAAATATCAAAAATATCCCCTTTGTTTACAAGATCGGCCAATCTATCTGCACCGGCCTCTTTTGGATGACGAATGTACTTAGATTCAATTAACTCTGAGCCGGCATTTTTTCCTTCCTTTTTCATCAGTTCAGAGAGGCGTTGATTGACATTTTCTACTTGCTCATTGCTCAATAGAGCACCCAGAGCCAAATAGCCTTGACGATCCAGTATTTCTTTTTCTTTGTCTGTTAACATTTTAAAGTCTTATTAAGAAGCGGGTAAGAAACTAATTTAATCATTAAATACAAAAAAGCCCAAACCTCCAGGGTCACGAATTATGATATTGTGTACTATCCCGTTGTTATTAAAAGCGGTTATTTCTTCAGTGATTGGAATCTTCAAATCTCTTATTTGCAGAATTACTTTTGGCTTGCCTTCTTTGCCATTGAAGTATGATAAAGAAGGATTATAAAAAAGGTGTGGACAGCTAAAAAGTGCTATTAAACTGATAGAGAAACCATTTTCATTTTGCAAGCTGAGCCATCCTTGTTCTCCATTTCCATAAGTTTTATCAAAACCTAAGAGGCCCAAAACTCTAGCAGCTTTTTCCACATCGGGGCTTTATAAGCTTATATTAGCGTTTTCGCTTAGGATTGATGGATTTTTTTGACGCCTTAGTCTGGTTGTAGTGAGGTAAATCCAAATACCAGAGGGCTCTGAAAGTAGATGAAAAGTAGGTGTTTTTTAAGACGTTTGTCTCTTTTATTAAAGTAGCAACCTCTTTAATCCACGAATTTTTTATAAGTACAATTCCAGACCTGGCCGTTCTTTTAGGATTGATTTGAATCAGATCTTTTCCGACGGAGTAATATTCGCCCTCTGTATCTATTATTTTTTTGAAAACCAAGTCCTTCGTAAAACTGCTGACTTGCTTTTAATTTGGTGTAGGTGTTTGAATGATACACTTCATCCTTCTAGGTTATGGCTTTCTGTCAGAATTAACTGAAATACACAGATGTCTTTTTATAGAATCAATACTCTACTAAAAACTATTTATTTCAGGGCTTTCCTCTTAATTTGAATAGATTTTTGGCAATAATATCATCCTTTAATCTTTGAATTAAAAAACTTAAATATAATCTCACATGAAAAATTACAGCTTCCTCTTCATTTTGGTTTTTCTGACAAGTCAGGCTCATAGCCAAACTATGGATTTGAATTCACCTCAGATAGTTGATTTGGGCCTAAGACTGATAGCCGCCAGTGCCATGGAAGATGTAACGGTTAAAGAGCCGATTAAAGGTTCCGTTTATTTAGATGATGCATTTAGCGAAGCTGTTATTATTACAGAAAGAGGAGCGTTTAATCCAAAAAAAATGAGGTATAACATTTATCAAGATGCCATGGAGTTTGAAATGGGAGGAAAACTTCTATTGATGGATGCCAGCCGTTTGATTAAAAGTATAAGCTATGGTGTGCAGGTTTTTGTGGCAGCGGACTATCCATATAAAACGCAAACTGTAAGAGGCTACCTACAACAAGTATACCTAGGTAAGTATGCTTTATACGCTAAAAAGAATATTTCTTATAGGTCTGCGGTGCCACCTAAAGCCTTAGAGGCACATGCCAAGTCTGCCGAGTATCTTAGAAGTTCAGACAGTTATTTCCTAAAAGTACCCGACCAGAAACTGGTGAAAGTATCTAGCATTAAAAACATTCTAAGGCTACTTCCAGAAAAAACAGATATTCTAAAAACGTACATAAAAAAGGAAAAGCTTTCTAATAAAGACCTTAAGGATATGGTCCGAATATTGGCATTTGCGGACAGCCTTTAAGGGTTATCTAAAACCCTATGGCCATAGTTTCCGTATGGTTTAACAAAGTGTTAACTGATGCGGAAAGGTGCTTTCATATTTGTTTTTTTCCTTGGTATTGCAGCTGATGGGTTTTCTCAGACCTGCTGCTCTGGAGGTGTACCGCTGTCTAATAACATAGGCTTGCCAATGCTGGGTTCTAAAGCTTTACAGATAAATGTTTCCTATGATTATAATAACCTTAGTACACTAATTCAGGATACAGAGAAAATAGATGACGACTCTCGAACAAGAGTAACACATACAATGATGTTACAGTTGGGAACGGCAATTACTCCAAGATTGGCAGTAGAGGTATTATTACCCTATATAAAACAGGATCGTAAGATCACCCAGTTTGGAAATAAGGATTTTACAACTACGAGTGGAATTGGTGACATTACTACATTATTAAGTTACGGATTGTTAAAACCCGAAGCTCAAAAATCCTTTTCTGTTGGCCTCGGTATTAAGGCTCCAACGGGAGCTATTACTAATACAAATGATATCGGGATTCTGTTAAATTCTGACTTACAGCCGGGAACCGGTGCTTGGGATGTTTTATCGCTTGTTCGGTTCGTGACTCCTTTTCCAAAGAAGAAAAATACAAGCTTTTTTGCTTACGCAATAGTCAACTTTAAAGGTACTGATAAAGACCAACAGCAAAACCTGAGCTATAAGTTCGGGAATGAGCAACAGCTTAGCCTTGGAATTAACTCTCAGATATTTGCTTTAAATAGATTATGGAACGTAGCTGGAGGTTTGAGGCTTAGAAATGTAGCCTCAAACAAGACGAATGAGCAAGTAATAGCCAGTACTGGTGGTCGGTGGGCCTTTGGCAATTTGAACCTAACGCATTGGATTATTCCAACTAAAACGTCTATCAATATAGGGACAGATATTCCGATTATCACGTCTGTCTCTGGCCTTCAAAATGTGCCTACGTATAGAATAAATGTTAGTTTATATAGTTTAATTGAATATAAGAAGAATTGAGATGAAGAGCATTAGCGGTTTATTAATTATCCTATTTATGGTTTCTAATTGTACTAAGGAACCAGCACCTGGATCGAGTGTAACAAATCCCGGTAGTTCGGAGCAAGCTGATTGGTCCATTCCAATCACTGAAGTTAAAGATGGAGGTGTAGGACAAGATGGCATTCGCTCTATAGACGATCCAAATATTGTGGAAGGATTGAACGCTTCAATTTTTTTAAATGACGATGAATTGATTTTGGGTCTAAAATATGGTCAATTCGCCATAGCTTATCCGCATAAAATACTGGACTATCATGAAATAATTAATCATCAAATTGATGATTTTGCGTTCTCTGTTTCATTTTGTCCCTTAACTGGTACGGGAATTCTGTACAACAGAAAGATTGAGCAAACGGAGACTACTTTTGGAGTTTCTGGTCTTTTGTTTAATTCAAACTTGATCATGTATGACCGTGCTTCGGGTTCTTTATGGCCTCAAATGATGCTTAAATCTGTCAATGGTGAGCATAAAGATAAAGACGCCGTATTTGGTCAATTAATTGAGACAACATGGGGAACCTGGAAAAAATGGTATCCAAAGTCCCAGGTGATGGCTCCGAATTCGGGTAATGGAACGAATTATAATAGATATCCGTATGGTGATTATAGAACAAATGATGCCTACCTTCTATTCAGTGTTCCTACTAAACTTAAGGGAATACCACAGAAAGAGAGAATTCTAGGTATTGAGAATAACGGAGAGGTCTTGAGCTCTCGTTTTACAACTTTTACTGAAGGTCTTAATGGTTTTATAGAAAGAGAAGTCGGAGGAGAAAAGATGTTTGTTTTTGGCTCGGAAAAAGATAACTACATGTTTTCCTATTTTGCACAAACAGAGCAAGGAGATCCTATAGAAGTTGCTGATCTTCTTATTGGAAAAGAAGAAGGTGGGCTTTTCTTAGACACAGAAGGAAATAAGTGGGACATCATGGGGCGTGCTTACGAAGGAGATAAAACAGGTATGCAACTTAAAGTACCCGTCAATTATATTGGTTATGCCTTTGCATGGGCAGCTTTTTATCCAAATTATTTCGTAGTCGAATAAATCTGATTTAAAAGCTATTATGAAATGAGCCTCCGATCGGTCGGAGGCTTTTTTTATGCTCGTTATAGTCATGAAATAGAATGGGCTTTTTGTTACCTTTATAAAAAAATAAAATAAAGCATGAAGCCAATTTATAAAGCACATCCATGGCATGGAATCTCCATTGGAGCACAAGCCCCAGATATTGTCAATACTTTTATTGAGATAGTTCCTTCAGATACTATTAAATATGAAATTGATAAGGAGACAGGGTATCTAAGTATTGACAGGCCACAGAAATACTCCAATATTGTTCCTTCGCTTTATGGCTTCATTCCTAGAACTTATTGTGGAGACAGAGTAGCAGATTACGCCAGAAACAGTGGTGCCACCGGCGTGAGTGAAGGAGATGGCGACCCGCTCGATATTTGCGTTTTGAGCTCTCACCATATTCCTCACGGAGATATTTTATTACAGGCTAGACCTATTGGCGGTTTGTGTTTGGTGGACAAAGGAGAAGCTGACGACAAGATTATAGCCGTATTAGTAGGGGATCATATTTATGGTAAATACCAAGACTTGAGCGAAATGCCCCGTGATGTAGTAGAGCGTTTAAAGCATTACTTTTTGACTTATAAAAATCTTCCAGATGAGCCTAAGCAATGTGAAATATC
>JBLHOT010000064.1:0-20683 GCA_047623945.1 Arcticibacterium sp.
GGAGAAATTGCCTCAGTAAAAGTCGGTGAGGGTATCATAGGCCGTGTGGTGAACACATTGGCAGAGCCTATTGACGGAAACGGACCTATACAAGGTGAAACTTTTGAGATGCCTCTTGAAAGAAAAGCTCCTGGTGTTATTTACAGAGAACCTGTTACGGAACCTCTTCAAACTGGACTAAAGGCTATAGATGCAATGATTCCTATTGGCCGTGGCCAAAGAGAACTTGTTATTGGTGACCGTCAAACTGGAAAAACTGCAGTTTGTATTGATACGATTATTAATCAGAAAGAGTTTTACGACAAGGGTGAGCCCGTATTTTGTATATATGTAGCTTGTGGTCAAAAAGCTTCTACGGTAAAAGCTGTAGAACAAACTTTGAGAAAGCACGGTGCAATGGATTACACCGTAGTGGTAGCTGCTAATGCTTCTGACCCTTCTGCAATGCAATTCTTTGCTCCCTTCACTGGGGCAGCCATTGGTGAGTATTTTAGAGACACGGGAAGACCAGCCTTAGTCGTTTATGATGATTTATCTAAGCAGGCCGTCGCCTACAGAGAGGTTTCTTTACTTCTTCGTCGCCCTCCAGGACGTGAGGCCTACCCTGGTGATGTATTTTATCTTCACTCCAGACTATTGGAAAGGGCAGCCAAGATAAACTCTTCAGATGAAATAGCTCAGCAAATGAACGACCTTCCACCTTCCTTAGAAGGTAAAGTAAAAGGTGGTGGTTCATTGACAGCATTACCAATTATTGAAACACAAGCAGGTGATGTTTCAGCTTATATACCTACCAACGTAATTTCTATTACTGATGGTCAGATATTCTTAGAGTCTAACTTATTCAACGCCGGAATTAGACCAGCCATTAACGTAGGTATATCGGTATCGCGTGTAGGAGGTAATGCCCAGGTGAAGTCTATGAAAAAAGTATCTGGAACACTCAAGCTTGACCAAGCTCAGTTCCGTGAACTTGAGGCTTTCTCTAAGTTTGGTTCAGACCTTGATGCAGCCACCAAGTTGGTTATTGACAGAGGAAGAAGAAATCAAGAAATTCTTAAGCAAGGTCAGTTTCAGCCATCTCCTGTAGGAGAGCAAATAGCCATGATATTTGGTTCTATAAACGGTATAATGGATAAAGTACCTGTTCCTAGAGTTAAGGAGTTTGAAAATGAATTTCTTACACTAATGAGAGCAAGTAAGCCAGAATACCTAAAAACTTTGGCCGCTGGTAAATTAGAAAAAGAAATTACCGACTGGATTTTAGCAGAAGGTAAAGGCTTGGCAGCGAAATACGCTTAATTAATGTATAGGAGTGCTTAAAAAGGTACTTCGTATAATATTGAATTTGAACAATGGCTTCATTAAAAGAGGTAAGAAATAGAATAACATCGGTAAACTCTACCATGCAAATCACTAAAGCCATGAAAATGGTGGCGGCTGCCAAGCTACGTAGAGCACAGGAAGCTATTACCCAGATGCGTCCTTATGCCAACAAGCTAAATCAATTAATTGCCACCGTTTCCTCTAATACTGAGGCTGGTGATCAAAGTCCATATACTACAGTTAGAGCTGTGGAGAAGGTTTTATTGATTCCAGTAACTTCGGACAGAGGTTTATGTGGTGCTTTTAATTCAAATATTATTAAAGCGACCAATGCTCTTATTAATGACAAGTATACTAGCCAATTAGCTGCTGGAAATGTCACCATAATGCCATTGGGGAAAAAGGCTTTTGATGCGTTTAAAAAAGCTAAGCTCCCAGTGAATGCAAATCACTGGAGCATCTACTCTAACTTAAGCTTTACTGCCGCTAGAGAAGCCGCAGAAGAAGCTATGGATGGATTTGCGGCTGGACTTTATGATGAAGTAGTGCTTGTTTTTAATGAGTTTAAGAACGTAGCTACTCAAATCATCAGAACCGAGCAAATGCTTCCCTTAGTAGGTGATGTCAATGAAACCTCAGCTAGCAATACTGATTATATTTTTGAGCCAAGCGAAGAAGAAATTGTCTTGGAACTGATGCCGAAAGCCATCAAAATACATTTATATAAGGCTGTTTTAGAATCCAATGCCTCTGAGCATGGAGCTAGAATGACATCTATGGATAAGGCCACAGAAAATGGCGGAGATCTTTTGAAAGACCTAAAGGTGGTTTACAATAGAACCCGTCAAGCTGCTATTACCAAGGAAATTCTTGAGATTGTAGGTGGTGCAGAAGCTTTAAAGGATAGCTAGCTTCGACAAGCTCAACGAACTCTTCGTCAAGTCCAGTTTTGACCAGACAAGATTCTAACGAAAATTTCAATTCGATTGTATATTAAAACCCACGACTAATGTTGTGGGTTTTTTATGTTTTAATCACGGCAGAGTATGAGGCATTACTTATCTTTGCAAACATTTTAACTTGTAAAAACCAAAAAGGAATCATGACAACAGAAGCGTTGAAAGATTTGAGAGCCAGAGTGTCGGCTTTGAGGGGCTATCTTTGACTACGATAGTCGAAAAGTTGCTTTAGGGGATTTAGAAAATCAGCAGGCACAGCCTGAATTCTGGGATGACTCTGAACATGCTCAAAAGGTGATGAAGCAAATCCAAGAATTAAAAAACTGGACAGAGGCCTATGAACTTATGGAGTCTAGCATAGGCGATTTAGAAACGCTCTATGAGTTTCATGAAATGGGCGAAGTGAATGAAGCTGAAGTTGATGCCGAAGGGGTAAAAACTGAAGCGATTATTGATGAACTAGAGCTCAAGAAAATGCTCTCCGGCGAAGAAGACCAATTTTCTGCTATTCTAGAGATTAATTCTGGAGCCGGAGGAACAGAAAGCCAGGATTGGGCAAGTATGCTTTATCGCATGTATCTCATGTGGGCTCAAAAGAATGGTTATAAAGTCAGCCAACTAGATTGGACCGATGGAGATGGGGCAGGAATAAAGTCTGCCTCCATGCAAATAGATGGCCCACAAGCCTATGGTTTCTTGAAGTCTGAAAATGGCGTACACAGGCTAATACGTATTTCACCCTTTGACAGCAATGCCAAGAGACATACCTCTTTTGCCTCGGTTTATGCCTATCCATTGGTAGATGACACCATTGAAATCGAAGTAAAGCCTGCAGACATTTCCATTCAAACTTCTCGATCAGGTGGTGCTGGAGGCCAAAATGTAAATAAGGTAGAAACTAAGGTGCAACTTACCCACAAACCTTCCGGCATAGTCATAACCTGTTCGGCAGAGAGAAGCCAGTTAGCCAATAAAGAGCATGCTATGAACATGCTTAAATCTCAGCTTTACCAGATAGAGTTAGACAAGAGAAATTCTGCCAGAGATGACATAGAGGCCTCTAAGAAGAATATTGAGTGGGGTTCGCAGATTAGGAACTACGTCTTTCACCCTTATAAAATGGTAAAAGACGCCAGATCCGGCCATGAAACATCTAATGTTCAGGCGGTAATGGATGGGAACATCAATGACTTTATTAAGGCTTATTTGATGATGGATTAGTCATTTGCAGTTTGCAGTTTGCAGTTTGCAGTTTGCAGTTTGCAGTTTGCAGTTTGCAGTTTGCAGTTTGCAGTTTGCAGTTTGCAGTTTGCAGTTTGCAGTTAAATCAAACTCACCCTTTTAAATGATAGTTTGCTATTAAGCCACTTCTTTCTGAAAGTGTCTTTTGATAAACGTTAATTGATTTGCCGGGATTTTCCAGGTCGATTTTAGACCTTGAAGATTTGCGACGCTGTTATTAAATACCAATGTATCACTTTTAATAGTACCATTGAGGATCGCCGACTTTGCACTGAAAATTGGTACAGATTTAATTTCCTTTCCTTCTAGATAGGCTAATGACCTATCGAAAAAGTCAATATTAAGGTCTGAACCCAATTCCTTAACCCAGTGTGTGGAGGAGTCTATAGAACAGCCGCTGGCTGCATGCTTATCTTCATCCAAAGCAATAACAATGAAACGTGATTCAATAATATTAGCGGAACCAGAAAGAGGAACACCATGTGCCGCCCAGTTTGATATGGCCTCCTTCAAGAAATAGGCCGCCATATTTTCTTCCTTCGCGGTTAAATTTCTATAAGCCTGATAAATCCAAACTCTAGAATTGGCTGACATTTTATCGAAATCTTGATACATGGAATGGGTTCTTTTGGTGGTGGATGTTTAACGACGAAACTTTCCTTTTCATTCCTTAAAGGAGGATGATTTTTTTGAATTAGTTGGAATGTCTTCCGTTTTGCTAAAAAAATTAGAATAAAGTCAATCACAGTTTATGACTGAATTTGCTCTAAAAGGAGCTCGGCCAAATCAAACACTTTAACCTCATGCTCCTTTTCTTTATTCTTTAAACCGTCAGACATCATTGTCATGCAGAACGGACAAGCCACTGCTATTGTTTTGGCTCCTGTTTCCAAAGCCCCTTCTATACGCTCAATATTGATGTCTTTAGTCCCATTTTCTGGTTCTTTAAACATCTGAGCTCCTCCAGCACCACAACAAAGGCCATTCGATCGGCACTTCTTCATTTCTACCAACTCTGCATCCAAAGCCTTTATTAAATTCCTTGGAGCTTCGTAAATGTTGTTTGTCCTACCCAAATAACAGCTATCATGATAAGTTATTTTCTGACCCTTAAAACTTCCGCCGTCCACTTTAAGACGACCAGAGTCTAGAAGCTCTTGAAGATATTGAGAATGATGTATCACATCATAATTCCCTCCTAATTCTGGATATTCGTTTTTAAGAGTATTGAAGCAATGCGGACAAGCTGTAACAATCTTTTTTATGCCGTAGCCATTTAAAACTTCAATATTCTGCATGGCCAGCATCTGAAACGAAAATTCATTTCCAGCTCTTCTCGCAGGGTCTCCAGTACAAGCCTCTTCTGTTCCCAAAACAGCGAAATCGACCCCAATCTTATTTAAAATTTTAGCAAACGCTATAGTCACTTTCTTATACCTGTCGTCAAACGAACCAGCACATCCCACCCAAAATAATATTTCTGGTTCTTTTCCTGTGGCAGCCAAACTAGCCATGGTGGGTACGGAATAAGTAGTGTCTGTAGTCATTTTTTATAAATTAAGGATACAATCAAAATTAGTATGCTTGCATAACAATTGCAAGACTTATTTTAAAATAGCCCTCAGCACCTCCCGCTTTCTTGGTGGTCCTGGGTGTCTTTCAACAGTAAATTTAGCGGCTTTCATGTTTCTCTGCACGTAACCCTTTGAACAATAAGTAACCAAAACACCATCTGAAGTCATCACGGCTGCAACCTTTTCAAATATTTCTTGTGTCCACAACTCCGGCTGTGAACTTGGTGGAAAGGCATCGTAGTAGACCAGATTAAATTTCATATCCGTGGTAAATTTCTCAAGACTTGTTTGATATTTAGTAAAATCGAAATAGTCGTTGATTTTTGACTCAACACCCCAAGCTACCTCGTGAAATTCTCTTACATCAAAATTCAATTCTTTTGACGATTCAAGACTGATAGGATAGGCCTCTAAGCCACTGTAAGTTGCTTTCCGCTTAGTTTCCAGACATTTCTCTGCCGACAATAGAGCATTAAATCCTGTGCCGAAACCCATTTCTAGAATACCCACTTGATGGAAACGTTCTAGGGTATATTCTAGTCCTAATTGTATGAATACTCTTTCGGACTCGGCTCTCACTCCAAAAATAGAATGATAGTATTGCTTAAACCTTTCAGTATAAAGCGTGGTAGTGCCATCTCGAGTAAGTTTAATCATATCAATCCTGTGAGACACAAAATTAAGAACCTTATGCAACATGCGAGGATTTGTCCGAACCCTTATTTAAATTGAATCGTTTTTTAGCCATTATTCAAAACATAATCCGTGCCAGTAGATTGTAAAAAGTTAGACTTAGAGAAAATAGGAGCATTCCCTACCTTTTTTCTAGACTATATTAATGAAATTGATTCTCTAAAACCTTTTTATGGGGCGTATCCTGAGATAGCCAATTTCAAGGATATAATTGATAAAAAAACCTTTATTGGCTCCAAACGCCAGAATTTAGTGGCCGAACTCCACAAACAGTATGAAGGCTTATCAGATAAACCAGATTTAGACATTCTCCTTAAGGAAAACACATTTACTGTAACCACTGGGCATCAGCTAAATATTTTCACCGGGCCTTTATACATCATATTTAAGATAGTCACCGCCATTAATCTGGCGAAGAAATTAAAGGAAACTTATCCCAACTATAATTTCGTGCCGGTCTACTGGATGGCTACAGAAGATCATGATTTAGAAGAAATTCAGAGTTTCAGGGCCTTCGGCCAAAAACATAAATGGAAGACCGACCAAACTGGTGCTGTGGGCAGAATGCAAACAGACGGTTTGCCAGAAATAGCATCCCAGCTAGGAACAGCAGCTTCTTTCTTTATAGAGGCTTACGGTAAAGGTAGCACGCTTGCAAATGCAGTGAGAGACTATATGCATCACCTTTTTGGAGCATATGGCTTGGTCACCTTAGACGCCGATTCAAGGGTTTTGAAATCACAATTTCAATCTGTCATGAAAGATGACCTCTTAAATAACACAGCGTATGGATTGGTTAATAAAAGAACCGCTGAAATTGAGAATCTTGGCTATAAAACTCAAATTACACCCCGAGAAATAAACTTCTTCTATTTAGATAAAGATCTCCGAGAGCGGATTGTTAAAACAGAAAGTGGCTTCGAAGTATTAAATACAGATTTGACTTTCTCTGAAAGTGAAATGGAGTCTATAATTATCAATGAGCCAGAGAAACTAAGTCCGAATGTCGTGCTTAGGCCGCTTTATGAAGAGTGGATATTGCCAAACTTAGCATACATAGGAGGGCCATCCGAAGTTCCCTATTGGTTACAGCTTAAACCTGTTTTTGAACATTATAAAGAAGCTTTCCCTGCCCTGTTGCCGAGAAACTTCGGTCTTATTCTAGACGCCAGAAGCAAAAAGAATCTTGACAACCTAAATTTTGGTCTAGAAGATATTTTCAAACCCACAGATGATTTGAAAAAACAGTTTGTCCAAGCCAGTTCTAAGATGGAATTAGAATTGAACAAGGAACTGGATGTTTTACATGAAATTTACTCAGCTATAAAACAGAAAGCAGATTCCCTAGACATTACTCTTGGTAGGACCACTGAAGCTTTTGAAACAAAAAGTATAGCCCTCATTAAAAAGCTTGAGAAAAGGCTTATTCGTGCAGAAAAAAGGAACCATTCTGAGGCCATGAATAAGATAGAACAGGTTAGAGAACTCCTTTGTCCTGGAGGAGGGTTACAAGAAAGGAAAGATAATATGCTTAATTTCTATTCCTTAGATAATCAATTCATAGAGCGACTTTTGGAAGCTTTTGACCCTCTGGATTATTCCTTTAATGTAATTCTGACGGAGACAGGTTAAGGCCTAGACGATAAGCTATAGGAGTTTGAGGGATCCGAGGACACTGTTCGAGAATTTATTTTTTGGAGATACCTCCTTCGAGGGCCTCATGCAGCGAATAACATTCTACTGTTTATAAACAGTATTTTGAATTATTCAAAAAGAGAAACGTTACTCTCTCCAATCCCAAACCACTATATCCCACGGTTCTCCTACATCTGGTTCTATGAAGGTTTTTATAACCTCAAAACCTGATTTAATGTGACCTCTGATGGACCGATGATTATCAGAGGCAATATCAGTCATGGCCAAATCATAAAACTGCTTGTATGAGTCCTTATAATAAGTATACATTTTAGTCAAAATGCCCTGTCCCGCGAAATCCTTATCTACACAAACCTGGCCCACCGAGACATAATTTACTTTTCCTAGTTTCTGTCCTTTGTAAACAAGCTCCTCAAAAATCGGAAAGATACCACCCCCAACTTTCATTAAATGATTGGTGGACCTGTCCATTAACAGAGCATATCCCACCACTTTGTCTCCTTGTTTTGCAATAACGTGATGATGTTCCAAAGTCATGAGTTTTAAGAATTCAAAATCATACTCCAGAGTTACATAGCCCTGACTTTTCTTTTGATCCTCTGAAAGATTAGATCTATGATTAGCAGTTTGAAGAGCCAAAATTCCTTTTAGCTCTTCATCCGACTTAGCTTTTTTTATTTGAATGGATTTCATGTAATCTACCTAAAGTCAACTTCTACTTTTCTTATCTCCTTAGACAAATAAACTTCCTTTTCAACGCCATCTACGGTGACTTTATAGTTTCCAAAAAACGCGGGTAGTTCAGAATGGCCATCTTCGTCCATTATTCCTGAAGTTTTGGTCCACCATTGTTTAAAGATTAAGTTTTGATAAGCTTCAAGAGCAGGAGTTGGTGACCAGTCTTTACGGTACATGGAAGAAGCAGGAATCCAATTAGATCCTTCCCAAAAACCCCATTGCAAAATACCATTGACCATGGGTTGAGCAAAACATATTTTATAATAATCTACCAGTTCTTCGGCTTTTGATAACTCTTGCTCAGGACTGAGTTTGTCTGTTTTTTCACCTACCCATTTAGACCGTTGACCCGGCATATTGAACTCGGTAATCTTAATAGGAAGTCCAAATGTTGCTAAAGAATCTAATGACCTTTTCAACTCTGATCTACTAAACGTTTCTGCGTGTAAATGGCCTTGCACACCAATTCCGGCTATTGGGACTCCTTGATCTAATAGATTGCGAATATGAGACATATAATCATCTAAACGATTTCCAGTTAAAATATCATAGTCATTTACCCATAGATTGGCATTGGGGTCTTTTTCAAGAAACCAATCTGTCATTTTTTTAGTGAGACCCTCCCCTAACCTATCCTCGTAAAAGTTGCCGTGAATCATCTCATTATTCAAATCATATTCCACAAAACGTCCTTTATATTTAGAGGCTAGATCGTAAGCACGATGTTTAAGTGTTTTCTCCAATTTAGCATTATCCATTTCTTTGAGCCAAGGCTGAACAAACTTTTCAATACCCCAATAGATATTATGACCACGAATTCTAATCTGATTATCGTCTGCCCATTCTAAAATTCCATCTACGGTAGTATAATTTACTTTTCCTTGCTCACGCTCCATGTTGCCCCATTTTACAGCATTTTCTGTTACGGCAGAGTTGAAGTTTTCAAGAAACTTAGCTTTATACTGAGCCTTATCTTCGTCCGACCAATAGTCGCCAGCAAGGCCATTACTAATGGCCCCGCCAAACCAAAACTCATGACTAAGCTGTTCAACCGATAACTTGGAACCAGGTTTTGCCTTAATAACTAACTGACCTTTTCTATTGGCCATAATGTCCTTTTCAATTCCAAGGTATTGACCAAAGGTTTGAGCAGAAATAAGGAAAAGAAGAAGTACTATAGATTTGATTTTCATATTCTTTTAAATTTTGTCTTATGAGCCCAATAGCGAGTGAGGTTGAAACTAAGAAAAAGGAGAAGTAAATCTCTTTGTAAATTATCATACCAAAACAAACAACGGCTGGCCTAATTTAGACTTGCGTTCTTATATATCAAAAAATAGTTGGTACTAATATCTTTACGACTCAGACATAAAAAGCCCTTTTCCTTTACTCATTTGTATTCGGCCCTAACATTTAGAGAGAATATGAAGGTCTGCACCTACATGAGTTATGTGCATAGCTGCTAATTCTCGTTTAAATACTTAGGCAATACATATAACGTACAAGCATCTGTATTATCCCATAGCTCTAAATGAGCGAATATTTGGTTAGAAAAAGAACAAAACATTACAAAAGAGCTGGCCCGCTTTCCTCAAAAAAAGTTAGGCAAAGAGGAAATAGCAAAGACTGAAGCCTTCTAACCTGAGTTCGATGTAAGAACGGCCTTTGAAGCTCCCAAGGAGCGATATATATGTAGCGAGGGGTAAAACCCCTCGCAAATGTGTTAAGGAGTGCTCCAGTTTGGCGGAATTTTGGTCTAAAAAACCAAAATCGTGACAAACGTATCATTGAAGGTGTTTAAGGTGAGTGAGTTAACTAATTTCCTTATGTCGAACTCAGGTTTCTAGTCTCCAGTATGGGAATAGAATCCGTTGCCAACTTTATATATAATACTCAGAACTCTGCTTTATCTCTTTTAGAACAAAAGTGCTGTTAAGGGAGCCAATGTTCTCAATTTTTGATAATTTATATTTCACAAAATCATGGTATTCCTCCAGACTTTTCACATGAATTTCTAAAACAAAGTCAACCTCCCCTGCCAAATGATAACATCTCTGTACTTCGGGTAACTTTTTAATTTCTTGTTCAAAGTTTTCGATAAAAGTTTCATTATGATACCTCATAGAAACCTGACATATGGAAGTAACAGACCTATTGATAAGACCTTTGTCAAGAATAGCCACGTATTTTTTTATAAACCCGAGTCTTTCTAATCTTCTTATCCTGTCATAAACAGGAGACGTCGTAAGCTTTAGAGAAGCTGCTATTTCCTTTGCCGTTTTTTTGGCATCCTTCTGCAAAGTTCGAAGAATTACCTTATCTGTTTCGTCTATCTGATCCATTTAAGCAGAATTTTTATGGCTATTTAATTATTATACAGCCTTTAAAAGTAATTATTACTACAATTTATACATATCACAGCTAATTATGTGGTTATTTTCCTTTATATGTCACATTATACCTTCATATATTACATTTGTAAGTAATATAAACTGAGTCGATAATCTCTACTGACACAAATAGTATGAAGCATACAAAAATTTTAATAGTCGGAGCCAATGGTCAATTGGGCATAGTAATGACTGAAGCCTTAGAACAAAAATTTGGAGTGGCAAATGTCGTCAGCTCAGATCTCGTCAATAGAGCTCGGCATAACGGAACGTTTGAGGTTTTGGATGCCACAAATTATGATCAGCTTCAGGAAGTAGTAACTAATCATGGAATTACTCAGATTTATCATCTTGCGGCTATATTATCTGCCACTGGAGAGGATAACCCTCACCATACATGGGATGTTAATATGAAAGCACTCTTAAACGTACTTGAAGTGGCCAGAGTACAAAAGCTGGACCGAGTGTTTTATCCAAGTTCTATTGCCGTATTTGGCCCTGCAGCTAATAAGGTGTTCACTTCTCAGAATAGCTTTTTAAACCCTACCACGGTTTATGGCATTAGTAAGGCAGCCGGCGAAAACTGGTGTCAGTACTATTTTGAACGTTACGGACTGGATGTTAGGTCTTTACGATATCCTGGTGTAGTAGGATATCAGTCAATGCCCGGTGGCGGCACTACAGATTATGCCATAGATATTTTTCACAAAGCAATAACAACAGGAAGCTATCATTGCTTTTTAGAACCAGATACTCGGCTCCCAATGATCTTTATGGAAGACACTATTAAAGCTACTTTACAGCTCATGAGTGCTCCCAAATCTCAAATCAAAATCAGGACTTCTTATAATCTCGCGGGGCTGAGTTTTAGCCCGAACGAGTTATCGAAAGAAATAAGGAAGCATATTTCCAATTTTGAAATTATTTTTGAACCTGATTTTAGGCAAAAAATTGCGGAGTCATGGCCCAAAGAAATAAATGATCAAGAAGCAAGGGCCGATTGGGGCTGGAAGCCTTCTTACACGTTACAATCATTGACCGAAACAATGATATCGAAATTAAGTCAAAAACTAAAAACAGCTTGATATATGTTTAATAAATATAAAGAATTCTACGCTGAGGAAATTGAGCAAATAAGAGATGCTGGTTTGTACAAAACCGAGCGAATAATTAGCACTCCGCAGTCGGCCAAAATCACTACCGGGAATCAGGAAGTACTTAACTTCTGTGCGAACAACTATTTAGGTCTTTCCTCTCATCCTGAAGTCATTAACGCAGCCATAGAGGTCATTAACAGTCACGGATTTGGTATGTCATCAGTTCGTTTTATTTGTGGAACTCAAGATATTCATAAAGAACTTGAACAAAAGACTGCAGATTTTTTGGGAGCAGAAGATTGCATTCTATATGCCGCTGCTTTTGATGCAAATGGTGGTGTTTTTGAACCTTTGCTAGGTGCTGAGGATGCTATTATCTCTGATGAATTAAATCATGCCTCTATCATAGATGGAGTAAGATTATGTAAGGCCGAGCGATATAGGTATAAAAATAATAATATGGAGGATCTAGAGGCTCAATTAAAAGCTTCTAGTCACTGTAAGAAAGTACTCATCGTTACAGATGGTGTTTTCTCTATGGATGGTTCTATTGCACAGCTTGATAAAATCTGTGATCTAGCAGATAAATATGGGGCAATGGTCATGGTAGATGAATGTCATGCTACGGGTTTTGTAGGAAAGACAGGTCGAGGAACCATCGAATTAAAAAATGTTATGGGCCGGGTAGATATTATTACGGGCACTTATGGCAAGGCTCTCGGAGGAGCATCGGGCGGCTTTACAGCTGCACGTAAAGAAATTGTGGAACTTCTAAGGCAGAAGTCTAGACCTTACCTTTTTTCTAATACTCTCGCTCCAAGTATTGTAGGAGCTAGTATTAAGGTATTAGATATGCTTCAATCTTCTACTGCCCTTAGAGATAAATTAGAGTCCAATGCTCTGTATTTTAGAACTGAAATGCTAAAAGCAGGATTTGATTTGCTCCCTGGCGAGCATCCCATTATCCCGATAATGCTTTATGATGCCAAATTAGCCCAGACTTTTGCTGCAAAATTATTAGAAGAGGGTATTTATGTCATCGGTTTCTTTTTCCCTGTAGTTCCTAAAGGCAAGGCAAGGATAAGGGTGCAACTTTCTGCTGCTCATGAAATAGAGCATTTAGAACATGCGATAGCCGCTTTTACAAAAGTTGGAAAGGAGCTGGGTATAGTTTGAGAGTAAAAACCTCCTAATTAAGAAGATTAAGGTTTTTGCTCTCTACTTATTTTCAAATAATAACATCCTACTCTTCCTTTTACCTCTTTCGTCAAATTTATCAGCTATTCTTAATGTTTGGCTTAGGCTTCAAGCCTTTAGAAATCAGTACCATGAACACCCATGATAACGGTAAAGCTAGGTTCCCTGAAGAATACAAACCGTTTATCTGCATAAAAAAACGCTAGCCTAATAATTAGACTAGCGTTCTTATATATCAAAAAACCTTTGATATTAATACCTGTAAGTGTCAGGCTTAAATGGCCCATTTACAGTTACTCCTATATATTCAGCTTGGTCATTAGATAGTTTAGTAAGGTCTGCACCTACGTGAGCTAAATGCAATGCCGCTACTTTCTCGTCTAAATGCTTAGGCAATACATATACTTTATTCTCATAAGCCTCTGTATTATTCCAAAGCTCTAATTGAGCTAACGTTTGGTTAGCAAATGAACATGACATTACAAAAGATGGATGACCTGTTCCACAACCTAAATTAACTAAACGTCCTTCGGCTAGAATAATAATATCGTTTCCGTCTATATTATAAAGGTCTACCTGTGGCTTAATTTCCACCTTAGAATTTCCGTGTGTTGTATTTAACCAAGCCATGTCAATCTCATTATCAAAATGACCAATATTACACACGACAGACTTGTCTTTCATTGCCTCAAAATGCTTAGGCTGAATGATGTTATAATTACCTGTAGCCGTCACAAAGATGGATGCTCTTTTACAAGCTTCTTCCATAGTTACTACTTCAAAACCTTCCATGGCAGCTTGAAGAGCACATATAGGATCTACTTCTGTCACCATTACTCTGCAGCCTGCATTTCTCAAAGACTCCGCAGAACCTTTTCCTACATCACCAAAACCAGCTACTACAGCTACTTTACCCGCCAACATTAAGTCAGTAGCTCTTCTGATAGCATCTACCAAAGATTCTCTACAGCCATATTTGTTGTCAAACTTAGATTTAGTAACAGAATCGTTAACGTTTATTGCTGGCATTACTAAAGTGCCTTTTCTTTGCCTCTCTATTAATCTGTGAACACCTGTTGTGGTTTCTTCAGATAAGCCTTTGATGCCTGCCGCCAATTCTGGAAATTCATCCAACACCATATTAGTTAAATCTCCACCATCATCTAATATAAGATTAAGAGGTTTTCTGTCTTCTCCAAAGAAAATAGTCTGCTCTATACACCAGTTAAACTCTTCCTCGTTCATGCCCTTCCAAGCATAAACTGGAATACCCGCAGCAGCGATAGCTGCCGCAGCATGATCTTGAGTAGAGAAAATATTACAAGAAGACCAAGTGACATCTGCTCCTAATTCTATTAGCGTTTCTATCAAAACGGCTGTCTGGATGGTCATATGAAGACATCCTGCGATTCTAGCACCTGCTAAAGGCTTTGAGGGCCCATATTCTTTTCTAATTTCCATTAGACCTGGCATCTCAGCCTCTGCTAATGTTATTTCTTTTCTACCCCAATCTGCCAATGAAATGTCGGCTACTTTGAAAGGAACGTAAGTTTTTGTTGTTACAGACATATAAAAGTTATTTTATCTACAAATTTGAAATTCGTCAAACAATTTATCTAAAAGATTAGCAAAATTAAGGTGTATTATCTACAAAATCAAGATTTTGTAAACTTTTTACCTATTTACCGCACATTCCATCAAAGTGAGCCTCTATTCGTTTGCTCCTATTTTAGATGGTTAATTGGCACAACGGTTGGTCCCCAATTCGTTGTAAGGCAAATTTTCTGATTATTATAACATTAAGTTTACGTTTAGAACCATACATGCCGAGTATGAAACATATACTTATGTGTTGTTTTATTGGGGCTTTACCGTTTATCTCTTTATGTCAAAGGCCTGATAAGCAGGCAGACGTATGGCTGTTTGGTGATAAAGCCGGTATTTCCTTTAAAAGTGGGGTGCCACAGAATCTTGCTACCAACACCATGGACACCAAAAGAGCTACGGCCACCTATGCTGACAAAAACGGTGACTTGCTGCTCTACAGCAACGGACAAAAGGTATGGAACAAAAATGGGCAGGTCATTCAAGGAGCTGATGACTTAATAGACGATGCTAACCCTTTTTACTCTGGACTCATTGTACCTATTCCAGGAAACCAAGATCAATTCTATGTTTTTTCAATAGCTAAGTCAAATAGTTCTATCACTGAGTTACCCATTTTCTACACTAAAATAGATCTAAGTCTCCATAGTGGAAATGGCGGCGTGCTAGAAAATCCAATTGCTTTGTGGCTTGAAACTTCTTTTAGCCTAACCTCAGTAAAGCATTGTAATAACAAAGGTTACTGGATAATTATCCATAAGGGAACAACCAATCAATTTTTGACTTACCTCATTGATAAAAATGGACTTAAAACCTCTCCCATAGCTAGCAGCACAGGAATCTCTTTCTCCGGAAGTACAAGCGTCCTTTCTCAAGAAACCGTGGCTTCTAATGATGGGAGCAAAATTGCCATCTCACGTCCAGGAGGACCTCAAGTTGGCTTCTTTGAACTTTTCAACTTTGACAATTCAACAGGAAAAGTCACGAAAAGCCTAAAATCTGTGTCTGATTTAGGACAAATAAGCGGCATAGCTTTTTCTCCAAATGGGAATTACCTTTATATCTCAAGACTCAAACAGAGTATAGATTTAAAGAATACGTATGCTATACACCAATACAACACCGACCCAAGTATAAACGTCTCCAATATAATTCACGAAGAGACTTACGTTGGTGCTGAAGATGCTTCAAACCCCGGTAGCGTTATTTATGAACCGGGACGTTTCGGTAAATTAAGATTGGGCCCTGATGGCAAAATATACCTAGCCCACAGAGACGCTAATTTCTTATCTATTCTACACAAACCGAATGAAAAAGGTGATGATGCAAGTTTTCAATATCAAGGCCTCTCCTTAAATGCTAAATCTTCTTCAGATCTGCCAAATACCATAGCCCCAGATTATTCCGAAGCCAAAGCCACTTTGATATTTCAGGCAGATAGCCTTGCCTGTAATCCTTTTTTATCTGTAGAATTAAAAGGTCTTAACGAGAATGGAAGCACTTTTCAATGGCTTCAAGATGGGATTGAAATCCCAGAAGCAAATGAAAAAATCTATTTAACTACGGGCCCAGGAGAATATCAAGTCAGAATAGAAAAGGCTTGCGACGCAGAAGTATTCAGCAACAAAAAACAACTTATTAGTGGTACCAACTTAAGCCCACCAGACGTTGAACCTTTCCAACAGTATTGCCAAGGAGATCGTATTCAACCTTTATCTGTTTTAGGAACTGGTATAAGGTGGTATGCAGACTCATCAGGAATGGGCCTTCTACAGGAAGGGAATAAACTAACACCCAAAATTGATTCAGAAATCATAGGTGTTCATCGGTTTTTTGTTTCTCAAATGGATGGAACATGTGAAAGTCAGCCCGTAGAAATGAAAATTGTGATTCTAGATGCAAGCCCATTAAATCTAGGAGATTCTATTCGAAAGGAATGTCTGTCCAATGGTCAGATTGAACTAACCCTCCTTTCTGAGACCTCTGAGAAAATAGAATGGCTTTATAATGGAAATGTGGTGGGCAATGAGGCCCGTCTTAGCATCAATCAATATGGCTCCTAATATTGTTCAAAAAATAGGTGCTTTTTGTCCTTCCGCTGATACGGTTTTGATAGAAGACGGCTGCATTAAGTTATATTTTCCTAGTGCCTTTAGCCCAAACGGAGACGGCGAAAATGATGTTTTCATGCTTTTTGGTAAGGACCAATTCGAATTTGATTTAGAAATCAAAGACAAAAGAGGGACTGTGATGTATATTGTTATAGACAAGCCTTTTAATGGAAAATCAATATTCCTTTGGGATGGGAATTATCGTGGCCAAGCCGCTCCAGTTGCAGTTTACAGCTTCTATTTGCGGGCCAGACTCAAAGTAGAGGGCCAACTTATCAGTCAGACCAGAGATGGGATTATCAATCTACTCCGATAAAGTTTAGCAGTGTCTCCAGTTTGACGCCCCTACTCCCTTTTATCAAAATTGCTTTGTCTTCAAATTTTTTGTCCAAAATCCAATTATGTATGGAAAACTTGTCTGTAAAATAATATGCTTGAGGTAAGTTTTTAAGGGCATGCTTCATTTGCTCACCGAAGAGAACCACGGTCTCAAAATTTCCTTCTTTGACCAATTTGCCTAAATTTTGATGCTCGATCTCCGAAAACTCTCCTAACTCAAACATGTCTCCCAAAAAGACGACTTTGCCCTTGGGCGTTTCTAAGTTAGAAAAGTTACGAACAGCAGCCTCCATACTAGACGGATTAGCATTATAGGCATCTAAATAAATAGCATTACCTCTTTTCTCAACAATTTGAGAGCGGTTATTATCTGGACTATAATGGCTCAAGGCCTCAGAGGCTTTCTCCGCGGGCACATTGAAAAACCTTGCAACAGCATAAGCCGCCAGAATGTTTTCAAAATTATACTTCCCTGAAAGAACCGACGTATAAGTGTCATCAGTACTTAAGTCCTTCCACGAAATAGCAGGTGAATCTAGGATGAGGTCTAGATTATGATGTGTTTTACCATAATAAATGGTTTGCATCAGTTCCTTTTCAAGAGCCATACTCACTAAAGTCTCATTGCTTTCATTAATGAAGGCATAGCCCGACGAAGCTTTTAAGAAATCGTATAACTCCCCTTTTCCTTTTTTAACTCCTTCCAATCCCCCAAAACCTTCTAAATGAGCTTTACCAATATTCGTGATATACCCATGAGATGGTTCAGCTATTTGGCATAACTCGCCAATTTCCTTTTGGTGGTTTGCCCCCATTTCTATAATCGCCATTTCTGTATCTGTCGGCATAGCAAGGAGTGTGAGTGGCACCCCGATATGGTTATTGAGATTCCCCACTGTGGCATGCACCTTATAAATAGAGGATAATGAAGCTTTTAGTAACTCTTTATTGGTGGTTTTTCCATTTGAACCGGTTAGTCCTATAACTGGAATGTCAAACGTTTTTCTATGAAAGTTAGCCAGTGTTTGGAGCGTTTCTAAGACGCTGTCTACAAGAATACACTGTGGTGAAGTATTGAACTCTGCTTCATCTATAATGGCATAATTAGCCCCGTTTTTAATGGCTTGTTCGGCAAATTTATTTCCGTTAAAGTTATCTCCCTTTAAGGCAAAGAAGAGGTCATACTTTTCAATTTTACGGGTATCCGTACAAATCTTATTCGAGTTCTTAAATCGTTGATATATTTCTTCTATTGACATATTCTGGAAAAGGGAAGCTTACAAGCACTAACTATTTTTAAGGAAACCAAAGCCCAAAGTTCGTTTAAAATTTCTAATTTAAAACTTCAATATTTTGTTCAAATGTCTGAAACATACACTTCTTATTTTGAAAGCCCTATTGGCATCTTAAAACTTGTTACAGATTCGGAGGCTGTCCAAGAAGTGCTCTTCTGTGATAAAGCCGGAGAGTCAGACCTGAACTTGCCGAAAATTAGCTTTGAATTGACCGAACAGCTTACTGCCTATTTTGCTGACTACTTAAAAGAATTTAGCCTAAGACTAAACCCGCAAGGAACAGACTTTCAGAAACGGGTTTGGTTGGCTTTGGGGAAACTAACCTTCGGAAAAACAGCTACGTATATAGATATAGCGAACAGTCTTGGCGAACCAAAGGTCATAAGAGCGGCCGCTTCCGCTAATGGTAAAAACCCAATCTCCATCATCATTCCTTGTCACCGAGTGATAGGTAAAAATGGAAACTTAACAGGTTACGCAGGTGGATTGAACCGTAAAAGATGGCTGCTTGATCATGAGAACAGATTGGCTAATGAGGTGTTGGAGTTGTTTTGACATCTAATGAAATATTCTTTAGGCGTCGATACAGGAATTTGAGCATCTTTAAAATCTTTTTTATCTCTTGAAATAATTACCCCACAATCACCAGGTAGAGTTGCAAAGTATTGAACAGCATCCTCAAAATCACCGAAGTTTATTCTAAACTTTTCCAATAAATGCTCTCTATACATTGCCTTATAATCTAAATCAGCTGGTATTGAAACTCCCGTAGAGATGCCTTTCACAAAAGACGTAATCTATATATCATCTGTTCTTTTGTTTATGATGGCCCTGAGGTAATTTTTCAATTAACCTTGATAGGCTTTCCTTATTCTCTGCGGCATATTCCTTAGCCTTTTTGATAACCGCCTTATCTAGTTTTAATATGAGTTTGTGTCCATATATAAATTATACGTTCAATAACACTTGGTAAAATAGAAGTTGGAGTTCTAATGATTCTTAATAGGCCTCCATAAACTCTGTCAATAACCTAACTCCGTAAGCCGTAGCGGAACCGCCTTTTGCAAATTCGTTTTTATCAAATGCCGTTCCAGCAATATCTAAATGAGCCCAATTTGGATGTTCATTCGTAAAGTACTCTATGAATTTACCTGCCGTGGTAGCACCAGCATATGGGCCTCCAAGGTTCTTAATATCTGCCACATCAGAGTCTATTTCAGACTTATAATCGTCCCAAAGGGGCAATCTCCAAACCTTTTCACCTGTAGTTTCAGCAGCCTTTTCTAGTTGAGCAGCCAGCTTATCATTTTTGGTCATCATACCAGCGGCTACATGACCTAATGTTCTTATACAGCTTCCTGTAAGCGTGGCTAAATCTATCATTACTTCAGGTTCAAATTTTGTGGCCATATAGTGCACCGCATCTGCTAAGATTAATCGACCTTCCGCATCTGTATTTATTATTTCGATGGTTTTACCAGAGTAAGAATTAATTACATCTCCCGGCTTTATGGCTAAAGCATCTATACAGTTTTCGGTAAGAGCCACTATACCTATTAGGTTTACATCTAATTTAAGCTTTGCCGCCAACTCCACTGCACCTATCACAGCCGCTGAGCCTCCCATGT
This sequence comes from Arcticibacterium sp., assembly GCA_047623945.1. Lineage (GTDB taxonomy): Bacteria > Bacteroidota > Bacteroidia > Cytophagales > Spirosomataceae > Arcticibacterium. The sequence continues at coordinate 19,851 of JBLHOT010000064.1, forward strand.
CCATTTTCATGTCTTCCATGCCGTTACCAGGTTTTAAAGAAACTCCACCTGTATCAAAAGTGACCCCTTTACCCACTAAACCTACTTTCTTGGCATTTTTAGAAGATTTGTATTCCATTACCACCATTCTGGCTGGCCTATCTACACTTCCTCTTCCTACCGCTAACAAAGCATGAAAACCCATTTCCTCGCAAGCCTTCTCGTCGTAAACTTTTACTTTAAAACCATTTTCTTTGCCCGACTTTAGAATATAATCAGCCATCATTTGGGGCGTCTTGTAGTTTGATGGAGCATCTACCAAAGCCATGATATTCATTTGGGTTTCGGCCGTGGCCAAACCTCTGCCTATACTTACTTGAATCTTCTCTTCCTGATTTGCCGTAACCCAAAAACTAAATTTGGCCCCGTTATTAAAAACGTTTTTCTCTTCTTCTGTTCTCGTTTTAAGCATTCCTATATCATAGGAAGCCAAAGAAATCCCATTGGCCATTAACTCAGCCAAAGCAGCGTTCCCTTTCAAATCAACTACGATTTCGCCGCTTAGCTTCTTCTTATTGTTTTTTATTAAAGACCTAAAAGTGTCAATAATTTCTTTGCTCGAAGGGCTTTTCCCTAGGCCAAAAAAAATGACCTTACTATATTTTTTATGAGGTGTAGCTACAATCAACGTTTCCTTCTTTTCAGCAGAAAAGCTGTTACCCAGCTCTTCCATTTCATAAGCAATCAACTTTGATCTTTGGATTAATTGCTCTTCCAATTTATCATCTTTAATAAACGGAATGATAAGGGTATTGGCAGATTCTAGTTTGGTGAAGGTCTTTATTGTCATTTTT
>JBLHOT010000065.1:0-20668 GCA_047623945.1 Arcticibacterium sp.
GTTTATTTCAATTTTCTTGTGCCAGCGATTATCTTTCCACTAAAGTTGAGAACAAGGATACATCATCACCTCTGGTTAATCTTTTTGCTACTTTAAGGATGATTATTCTGATATCATAAATATTGATTTATTTTTTCAGCTCTTTAGCCAGATTAGGAACAATGCCTTCTTTAGCCTTATCAGCATTTATATAGTTACTCAAATCTCCTAGCGAAATGACCTTAAACTTATGGTCATACAAATACTGCAGATATTCTTTAAATAATTTGGGAGGTGTATTTACCCAAGGGTGTTCAATATCTGGCACACCATGCAGGGTTAGCACCACGATTTTTCCTTTTTTTGCCTTTTCAAGAGATGCCATTATTTCGTTCTTATTATCCGTATCTGTTGCCCAACTTGGAATAAGATAGGGATGGTCTACCAAAGGGTCATAAACTCTACTGCCACCAGCCCTTGCAAAAACATACTTTTTTTGATTTAAAAACTTGAGAACCTTAGAATTGAGGCCATAGCCAGGATAGGCAAAATTAGTTGGATTTGAAATGCCCAAAGAGTCGCATTTATTTTCTATATAAGCTAGCTCCTCATTGAATTGTGCTTGGGATAAATTGGTGACATTAGCATGAGTTTGTGTGTGATTGGCTATTTCAAAGCCCATATTAGCTAGTGCTTTAATCTGTCTCCAATTCATATAAAGGGTACTGTCTTTATAATTTGGAGGAAATTCACACACAAAAAAAGTAGCACCAAATCCGAATTCTTTTAATAAAGGTGCCACAACTGAGTAGTGACTTGCCGGAGCATCATCGAAGGTAAGCACCACCAATTTATCGGGGATTGGCTTTTTTAGTATTTGGGAATTGGCGTTTAACGCTAGTGAAAAGATAAAAAGGAAAAGGGTGATTATTCTCATGATGGTCTAACCTCTTCATAAACTAAGTATGATTTGTTAACCAAGAGTATTTGGCCTATGAAAGAAGACTCAATACTCGTGTAAATCATTTGTTAACAATACTTCAAACATGCTGTTATGTCTAGCTATTTTATCAGACATTCACATTGAATAAGTAACCAACTATAGCAGTCAGCCCCATAGCTACCGTTCCCCAAAAAGTAATTCGGACAATTGCTTTAGTAATACTAGAGCCACCTGTTTTGGCTGCCAAGGCTCCTAAAATTATAAGAAAAAATAGTGCAAAACCATAAAGTGAATATTCCATACTCTCCAAAGGAAGAAAGAGGGTTACTAAAAAAGGAAGTAAACCACCTACCGTAAATGCTGTTCCAGAAGCAAGTGCGGCTTGTAGAGGTTTAGCCTGACTAATTTCATTAATCCCTAATTCATCTCTAACATGTGCACCCAATACATCATGTTCTGTTAATTCTTTCGCTACTATTAAAGCAGTGTCTTTTTTAAGCCCTCTTTTTTCGTATATATCTGCCAGTCGCTGTAACTCAATTTCTGGCATATCTTTTAGTTCCTGCTTTTCACGTTCAATGTCTGCATTTTCAACATCTGTTTGAGAACTAACCGAGACGTATTCTCCAGCGGCCATCGATAAAGTACCCGCTACTAATCCTGCAAGGGTGGCTAATATTACTGGATCTCTAATGTCACTTGCAGCAGCAACGCCAATAGCAATACTCGCAGTTGATAAAATTCCGTCATTTGCACCAAGTACAGCAGCTCGCAACCAATTACTTCTGTGGATGTAATGATTGTCTAAATAATTGTCTAATTCCTCTGTTTTTTCTGTCATCAAATTTATCTCTTAATTTATCTACTGCTTTGAGCTATCTGATTTGCCTACCTTCTGAAAGCAGTCAGTATTATAGTACAAGCTAGGGGTTCGTTAATTAATACCTTGATTTTTTTGTCATTAATTATTTGACTTATGTAAAACGATTAGAATAAGTAGCTTATCGGAACTAATCTACTGGATTCTTTTATTTCTAGAAATCAACTAAAAGGCCGTTCAGACTTTTGCCTTCCAGCTCATCTATCTTCTTGGTGCGGAAATAGGCAAGAGCTATTCTGAAAGCTATCATGTCTCTGAGGACCATGATTTGCTTTTAAGTCCACTTCGCGTGAGGGAGCATTTTAAAAGTTATACCCAAAATGCAAGCCAGGTTCTCCAAAAAGAAATTTAGACCACTGGTCATCGAATTGTTTAAATGAATCAGGCATTTTAGTGTGATAAGGACGGTGTGTAACGGCCAGAGATGGCTCAAAGAAAAACTTGTCTTCAAAAAAATTAATGTGATAACCTATTCTATACGTGTTGAAAATCTGGAATCCTTTGTCAATTTTAATTCCGTCGGCCTTATGAAAGGTCTGCCAAGCATTCATAACGTGTATACCAGTGTATAAGCCTTTCCACCAATAGCGTTGATACTAAAGCGAAACCTTTCTCTCTGATGTATCCAGGGAATTCTGTTTCAGGAGCTTCAAATGATTTACTAAAAGGGGGAATACCGAGTGGCCAGGCATATTTCCAAGTTTTCAATTCTAAAGATATTACATCTTTCTCTGTGAGGCGATAACCGAAGTTCAGTTCAACAAAATCAGGTTTATTGTTTTTGGGAAAATCCCCTAACATAGCCAAAGTACTACCTACGAAACACTTTTTATAAGTACTGTCCTCCATGGCGTATTGGGCATTGACTTGTGAATAGGTTGTCAGCATTAAGACAAAACCGAGTGCTAAAATCTTACTTTGCATATCTTCAATTATTTGTGTTTTTAATAATGCAAAGTTCCAAAGACAGGCGGCTACAAAACGTTCACTTAAGTTAAGAAATGAAACCTAGGCCTTACTTTTTTCATAAATTCGTGCCCTTAATCTACTTAATGATTAAGGTTTTATCCCTAAAAAACTGGCCAATTGATGTTGAGGAACTCGTTGGATGAGGTCGGGTCTTTTTTCCAATAGACTCAAGTAGCGTTGTTCTGGAGAAGAAGTCTTAAAACCATCAAAATTGATTTGTTCTTTGGCTAAAAGCTCTTCTGAAAATACCCTGCAAAGCTTTTCAAATATGGGAAATTTATCAAACATTTCGGCTTCCATATCAGGGTTCGAAACACTTATTATCGAATCTTCAGTAGTGGCTACGTAATATTCCGATTGTTTTTTGGTAAACACACAATTTGGTGTGATGCCTTCCATTTCTGTATAAAAGGCTGTGGTTTTTTCTTCGCCGTCAATGACATAATAAGTTCTTAAACATCCTTTTAATACGAAATAGCCTTCCTTAGAGCTTTGTCCGGTTTTTAATAAATCTGTCCCTTTTTTCACCGAACGGAAAATATCTAAAGCTACCATAGCTTCTTTTTCCTTTTCCGAAAGAGTAACGTATTTATTGATAAAATCAAATAGTAGATTTTGCATTATTCTTTTCTGTTGCTGATTTCTATTCGCCTTTAAGGTATGTAAAGTACGTTGTAATTTATATTTAAACTGTCTGAGTCTCTAATTGATTAAGAGAATAATCTTTTCATTATAAGAGAATAAATCGACTCAATGTTTAGGGTTTCGGCAAAATCCTAAACTTAGAGGCTGGCTAAAGTACAATGGAAAAATAAGTCTGAATACTGTGTATTATTACCTCCATTAGCTAATCATTAAATGGATTTCAAATGAGTACCAAGGTTTAATGCGAAAATGATTTTGGAATCACCCGCTTTTATCCATCTACCCTTTATTTGATTTCATAAGGCATTAAAGTAGAGGTTTGTATGACTATCATCTTCTTCGGCAGGAACATAAGTTCTGTTTGCCTTGGCTATTATTTGGCTCAGCCAATGTAGTTGTTGATCAGTTTGAGTATATCCAGTCATAGGCTATATTTAAATAATTGGCTTCACCGTGTTTTCTCCTATTGATGATTTCCTGCAAACGGAATTCCTGTGAACTGATGCATCTCATAATTCAGCGTAGATAAGTCGTTAAAATTAAACTTAGACACGTTGTCATGACCGCAAGAGCGAGCTACCACTTTCATTAAATCGGTGCTGGCCTTAAAGAAATTATGCAGTTGTTTTGCCGACGAATCAATGATTAGCCTGTTTCTAAGGTTTTCTTTTTGAGTAGCTATTCCTACTGGACAATTGTTTGAGCTGCAAGCTCTCATACCCAAACATCCAATGGCCTGAAGGGCCGAATTCGAAACCGCAATGGCATCGGCACCGAGCATCATTGCCTTTGCAAAATCTTCGGCTACTCTAAGTCCTCCTGTTATCACTAGGGTAACATCCGTCTCGCCTAATTTATCCAAGTGCTTTCTGGCTCTGGCCAAAGCAGGAATGGTAGGGACGTTAATATTATTACGTAAAATAGTAGGGGCAGAGCCAGTTCCGCCTCCTCTGCCATCAAGTATGATATAATCTACACCTACTTTTAAAGCAAAATCTATGTCTGCCTCTATATGACTGGCTGCTATTTTGAATCCGATAGGTATCCCACCAGTTTTTTCTCTGACTTCATTCGCTACTGCCTCGAAATCTTCTGGTGTTTTTAAATCTGGAAAAGCCGCTGGAGAAATCGCTGTTTCTCCTACTTTTAAGCCTCTGACTTCTGCAATTTCTTTGGTTACCTTGTTCCCAGGAAGGTGTCCTCCCGTACCAGTCTTGGCACCTTGTCCGCCTTTAAAATGAAAAGCCTGTGCTTTTTTTACTTTATCCCATGAAAAGCCAAATTTTCCAGAAGCTAATTCATAGAAGTATTTGGAGTTATTGGCTTGTTCTTCTGGCAACATCCCACCTTCGCCGCTGCAAATACCGGTACCAGAAAGTTCTGCCCCTTTAGAAAGAGCAATCTTGGCTTCTTTGGATAAGGCTCCAAAACTCATGTCTGAAACAAAAACTGGAATATCTAGTTTTAGAGGCTTTTTAGCTTTAGGGCCAATGACTACAGCAGTGGCTACGCTTTCCTCATCTAGAAGAGGTCTGCTGGCTAATTGAGCAGGTAAGAACTGAATGTCTTCCCATTTGGGTAATGTATTTCTGTCTACGCCCATGGCCGCTGAAGGCCCATGATGTCCGTAGTTTTTAAGTCCCTTTTGAGATAATTCTTTAATAAACCCTGTATATGGTTCTGTACTTTCAGGATGGGTGTCACTGTATTGGCCTAGGTATTTATCCCGATTAAAGGGCTGCGGGTGCTCTGTTAAGAAGTCATTGATTTCATCTTCATCTACGCATAAATAGCCGTCAATTACCTTAGATTTAAATTTATGAAGTACTTCAGAATTGTTGTAGGCAGAAACGCCTGAGTCTAAGCGATAGTCCCAGCCATGGAGCCCACAGATAAGGTTATTGCCTTCTACATGCCCATCCGACATTAAAGCTCCTCTGTGTAAGCATCTTCCATATAAAACAGAGAAGGCTTCATCATATTTGATGATTACAAGGTCAAGGCCGTTGACTTGATGATGTGTAGGCGTTCGGTCTTTAAGCTCCGAGGTTTTTATCGTTTTAATATTGTTCATATCCTGAGTTTATAAATTATACGTTCTGCTTGGCAGAGTAGTTTTAATGCCATCCAGTTTTTTTTAAGGTTTTAAATTAGTAACAAAACCAATGAGAATATCTTCCGGACTTTGAAATCTATGTCTCTTGGTCTCTGAATGGTAAGGGAGATTATTAGTTTTTATGATTACACGATTTTTCAGGTTCAAGGTGTCAAGATGATGATGCCCCATTCTGTTCATTCAACCTGATATGTTAGAAACGTGTCATTAGTCTTTAATTTCTACTATCATATAGACAGAAGCTGCTATATTATGAGGAACGCTCACTCCAACAGCTGTTCGTGTATGCTTTCCAATTTCCCTAAAAACTGCTACTATAAAATCGGAGGCTCCATTCATTCCATCCGCTTTCTGGGTGTTTTCTGTCGTGGAATTTACTAATCCATGAATAGCGACAACACTCACAACTTTATCAAGAGAGCAAATGGTCTTTATTGCGGCTAAACAACCAATGCACAGTGTTTAGTGGCATTTTTACTCTCGTCTAACGTAATATCCTTTCCAAGTCTTCCTTTTAAATTAACTCCATTTATAACGGGAATTTGGCCTGCCGTATATATGAGGTTTCGGGTCCTTTTAGCAGGAATATAGCTCGCAATCGGTTTAGGAACTTCCGGCAATTTAATTCCTAATTCATTCAATCTTGATTCAATATGACTCATTTTTTATTGTTTTTATTTTCGTAAAAGGTATAATCATGTGGACTTGTTTTTCATCCATTCAATGGCAAAATAGAGAGAAGATATTACCGCAATAAAAATGGCGGTAGATATGAGTTCCCACTTACTTAGGCTGGTTAGCAACCACACTATGGACGCAATGCCGATAGCCGGAATTATCAGTCCACCTGGTACTTTAAAACCTGTATCTATCTCATTTTTCTTCTTAAACCTTAGTTTGATGGTTGCTAAGATTACAAATAGATAGATGAGCAAAATGGCAGCACTTGCCAATATGGCTAATTGCTTGAAACCTCCAGAAATTGAAAAAAGAAAAATCATTCCTGCAAAGAAGATGATTGACCAGTATGGCGTCGTAAATTTTGGATGAATTTTAGTGAGAAACTTTGGAAATAAACCGTCACCCGCCCCAGCATAGAGTACACGCGACGTATTCAAAACATCAGTACTTACAGCACCAAAACAAGAAATAGCAGCGGCAATCAGCAGCAGAGTGCCACCTAATGAACCTACAATTCTTTCTGCCACAGAAGCAAGTGGAGCATCCATGACAGATTCCATTTGAGAGCCTAGCACTCCCAAGGTCACAGTTTGTAGGAGGAGGTAAATGATAATCAGTAATCCGCCTCCGAGCAAGATCCCTAGAGGTATCGTACGTTGCGGATTTTTTATTTCTCCACTGGCTCCGAGGGCTGTTTCAAAACCAGCGAAGGCAAAAAACAAGACCAAGGTCGTATTGCCAAATGTGTTGATTGTAGGAAGTTGTTCCCAGTGGAAATTGCTTATTTCAATAAGTCCAAAGCCGAAGATGATAATGCCAAATAGTGGCAACAATTTTATGATGGTTATCCACTTTATGAAGGCGACTCCTTCCTTGGCTCCACGAATATTTGTGACAACTAAGAAGCTTAAGAGTACAAAATATAATAAAGCCCGTATCCAAGGATTGGAGAAAATAGGGAAAACGATGGCAAGGGAATCGGCAATGATATTCATGAGTGCAGCACTTCCTAATATACTCCATCCGAAAACGGCTAGCCAACTAACAATAAAACCAGCATAATCTCCAAATGCAGCTGTTACATAAGCATAACTGCCTCCAGTACCTGAAATACGTGTTCCTATTTCGGCGTAACAAAGCATTATTGCGGCCATCATAATGCCACAAAACAAGTATGCCAATATGCTGAAAGCCCCCAATGCTACACCAATGATAGCAGGCAATGCAAAAATGCCAGCACCCACAGTGATATTTATGATATTAAGAGACAAACCGCCAACACCGACGACTCTTTTTAATTCTTCTTTCATGACTACGAAAATGGTTTCTCCGTAATCTAAGTAAATGAATCGGAATTGAAGAATTATTAAAGCAAAGAGTGAATAAATAGGGCACTAAACAATCTTCGAATTGTGTAAGATTTAAAACCCTGGCCATGGCCTAATTCTTTAACCAACCCGCTATGCTTCTTCTATCTCTGGTTTGGGAGGGGTGGACTTCATGTTCCATTTCATCGCTTCTAAAGAATACCATACGTCCTTCTAAAGGTGAAATATCTTTCTGTACGCCCTGGGAAGGGTACAAGGATAGCATGCCATCATCCTCTTGTTTCCAATCTTGGTTTAAATACAAGACGATGGAATACTTTCGACCCTTTTCACTTTTGAATTGGTCAATATGTCTTTTATAAAAGCTACCGATTTCAAAGTGAGCGTAGTGACTTTCAAAGGTTTTTATAGAAGTGAAGCATGTTTTATTTAAGTGATCAATAAAACGCCCTATTTTACTTAAGTAAATGACCTCGTATTGATTGGTGCTTTCGTCCTGAATCCAATTGACTTTATCCCCTCTAATGGATGTATCTTTTTGGAAAGCCACTTTATTGCCAATACCTGCAGGTTTCATGACTCCGGCAGCTTTTAGGGTAGACATATTCGTTCTTAATCCCTCAACGGTAGCGGGTAACAAGAAATCATTGCAACAACCGTATTGGTCATCAATAAGTCCTTGAATTAGAGCTTCAAACTGATTTAGTTCCAAAATCTCATCATCACCCATTCCTTGTATTTAAACCTGAGTGAGTTAATCCACACAAAGGTTTGCAAATGACATCATTCCTTATGCCATTCTATCTTGTTTGTCTATATATAAATTGTATTGACATAAACGGGTCGTGAGCCTGTAGTGAATATACGTATTTTTTCTGAACCTATTGAGAAAGGACTCTAAACATACTGCTTGAAGCACATTATAGCAGTCAATATTAGATTGAGAACCGCATCTATTTTCAATCAAAATCCTTACCTAAAGGTTTTTTTATTATTTCTTTATTCACTACACTTCCATCAGTATCATAATGTATAAACTCTATTACTGCATCAGCCTTTTGACGATAAACTTTAACGCCCAAGAATCCTCCTTTTACTCTTAAAAACTTATGCTCTGGTCTTTTGTCGTCCTGATTCCAACCTTGAGCATGAAAATCACTTACCGGTCCTTGGCTGAATTCCCATAAACCCGTTTCTGGATCCACAGAAACGTACTGCCAATGCCGGTCTCCATTAATGACAAATACATTATGATCAGCAAGGTATTTCCTCAGCCACATGCCTTCGGTTTGAAAAGAGGCGTTTGAATGATTGTCAAACTTGCCTTTTGACCTATCGGGTCCAACTATTGGCGTAGGTGAAACAAGAATTTTAAAAGTTGCGTCTGAGGCTTCGATGGTTTCTTTAAACCAACGTATTTGTTCTTTGCCCCAAATGGTTTTGTCAGGGGCATCTGGTGTTTTATTTTTACTTCTAAATTCTCTACCTTCTACCGACCATATCTGCAAATCTTTGCCCCATCTAAAGGTTCTGTAGGGTGTGCCTTTGATGGGAGCCTGCTCTCGCCATACGGCCAAACCATCTTCATAACTGAGGCTGCCTAATGGGGTAGATGATGGACCGGCGTCATCCTTTAGTAAATCGTGGTCATCTTTTTGGAGATATAGAGGTGTTTTGCCGTAAAAATCTAAGAGAGATGGCCAAGAGTTCATGGCGTGCCATTTATGTCTAGCCAGCTCAACATTATTGACCAGAGGCCCTGGTTTATCATAATATACATAGTCTCCAGTTTGACAATGAAATGCAGGGTTTAGCTTCAGCATACTGTCATAAATCTTAAAGCCACGGAGACTATCATCAAACGACCAGTAATATTGACATGTGGATGTAGTAAAAAAGACAGGTGCTTCTTCATTTGCCGAAGGTGCTGTTTTAAAGCTTCCCCTTATTTCTGTAATAGGGGACTTGACATCTTTTCTTCCCTGAAGAATGATTGAATAATGTGTGTTAGACAGTAAGCCGTCAATTTTTCTTTTAATCGTAAAGTCCTTGTAAGTAGAAACGTACTCCCAGTCTATACTTATTAGGGTGTCTTCAGAAATGAATTCTATCCTTACTTGACCAGATGAACCTGGAACGGCCCCTTCCATTTCATGAATGGGCATATCATTATCAAAATCTATCGGGTGTCTAAATACGGACTCTTTTCTTTCATGATAAACGGCTACTGGCTTAGGTGTTTTGCACAATCTTGTTAGAATAGTAGCGGAAGAATTTGTTACATCTCCAATTTTGAATCCTGTGGCGAAATAAACGCTGTCTATGTCTTGGGCGTGAAGGTTTGATAGTCCATGAAAAATTAATGCCGCTGTGAAAAAAAACCTCATATGCTTAAGTTATTGATTTTTTACAAAAATAGAGTTTCAACTTTGGGTCTCGTAGGACACAATAACCCTGACCGAATCTATTAATCCCAAAAATATCAAATACTTCATTAAATCATGGGAAGCTTTGTTTGATTTTAAATGAAAAAAGCTTTCAAGTACTTTTTGACTAGACGTTTTCTATGGTTTATTTAACAGAACTGTAATAATCTCTAACCCATGCCCTTAATTGATTTTCAGTCATGTTATCTGTTTTTTCAACAGACTTTAATTTACTTTTTAATAAGGGGTGATTCTTTGACAATTCATCGTTGAATTTTGAACCTGTTTGAGCAGGACCAAAAATAACTACTGACTCCGCATCAGCCATATATTTGGTTAAACTCTTAAAGTATTTTGCTAATTGATGCCTTTCTCGTTCTAGGAACTTACTATCTTGTACCACGTCTTGAGGCCCACCTTTAAGTCTTGTTCCACTCCCCCCGGATACATGAAAATCTTCAATGTTAGAGGCTATTGTTTCTAGCTTCTCAGACCCATCTTTTAATGAAATAATTTTTGCTTCTCGTTTGTCAATCCAAATGCCAACTTGTTTCATAGTTTTCTGTTTTTAATTAATACATCAATAGAAGTAGTGTACATGTTCATTCTTGCTATCCCATTATGGGATATCACTCCTGCCAATGTACGGGCTTTTAAATCCCTATAATATGACAAAGGTCACATCGGGACCGCTCTTCATGAAATAGTTTTTATCAGACTTTAAGCTTGTTTGTAGAAGTCTGAAGGCAAAGGAAAGTTGGGAATTCATTCCTAAGTATTCATTTATGAGTATGAAATTATTCTAAGCTCCAGACTTTAAAGTTCTGATATCTCGCTTTGCGGGTATACATATGACGGAGGCCAATCCTCCCTGAATCACAATCAGGAAGAACAGATACATCCCATTTGTAAGCTACGTGGTCTGAATTATCTTCTTTGTTTTGAACACGCATCTCTATCAGGTTTTCATATTTAAAAATCTGAATGTGGTAACTCACGTCAGTCTTAAAAAGTCCCGTCTTAAAATGGTCTTCAGGGATGCTTGTTCCGTCCATTCCTTTTCCATTAGGATTGTACCTCCGGAGTCGAACATAATCGTTATCTCCGGAATATTCTTTGGCTGAAAAAGCGGCATAGCTTATGTGGTAAGCATGCATATTATTATAATACATATTCATGCTAGGCACCTTTCGCTTATCATTCCATAATTGAATATCAGCGGGGTATTCAGGCTCGCCATTTCCGGTAGCATGAAAATAGAGAATATTGACACACCTCGTGACTGTATCTGTTCTGGTATAATCATATTCAATGCAGATGTTTCTTTAAAGCTTGTTTCGGTCCAAAGTACCGTATGGCAGGTGTCATTGCCATGTTCGGTGCCAGCTATAAGTTCCATTCCCATTTCTGTATTTATGACCTTGGAGTGTTGGCCATCAAGCAGCCATTTTTCTTGCCAGTTATTTGTACCGCTATCCTCGAATAAGAGGTCCGATTTAGACCATGGTAATTCTTGGCTACTTACCGATTGGCAAGAAACTATGCTAAAGAGGATAAGGGCCGATAGAAAGTAAGCTAAAGTTTTCTTCATTAGTAAGCTAGACATGGTGAATAAAGATTGAAGTTAATAAGTCTCTTACAAATTCTGTTTTAAAGGTACTTGGACTTAAATAAATCATCTTTACATCTGCTTTAATTCCTAAAAGTGCCGGAGCTTGATGAGCAAAAAGGCGTGTCATGACATCTTATAATTCTTCCTTTGTATTTGCTTTAATACCCAAACCAATATAAGTTTCATATTCTGCAAAGTCGGGATTCACTAAATCGGTAGCCCATTTACCCCATCCACTTGCTCGCTGCTCATGTGCTATCGGAGTAATTTTAAAACATTGTTCGTGTTAAAGGGAAACGGGTCTAATTCGAGTTTTTTATAGACAGCGGCTGGTATCCCGATATCAGCAATATAGATTTCAGTTGATTTAGGTAAATGGTAAAGTATTTTTTTCAGAGCTGCTAGTGTCAACACTTTATCACACTGAAAATATATGGCACTAGATTCGCCCATAAATCCTGTGGGGATGTCAAGTGAAACTTTCAAAGCATCACTATTATTTGCCTCCTTTAATCTTTCAAGCAAAACATCCTGGAGAGGTAATCTTTGAGAAAAGCCTAGATAGGCATCTACCCAGACGTCAAATACATCTGGCGATGAAACTTTTGCTCCAAAGCTTATAGCTCGTTCCAATTGTATTTTTGGCAAATCCTTGCTGATGTCTGTGAGGAGGTCTAGATATACGGAATAACCCCAGCCTGATAGCCTTCTGGCCGTAACTAGCCCACCACCACCATTATTTCCATTTCCGACTCCAATCTTAATGATTTGATTAAGTCTAGTAGAGCGGGCAATGAGATTGGCCAATTGAAGTCCTGCGTTCTCCATCATCAACTCAATGGGCAAGTGGAAGTTTTGGACAGCATAGTAGTCCATATCCTTAAAATCACTTAGCTCCAAAGCTTTACTTTCGGGATAATTCAATTGACAATTTGCTGGTTTATGATTAGCTAATATATGTATAATTACGGTGTGAGACAGTTTCAAGTTTGGGTACTTAACTTATATCTGCACATTATAAATGGAAACTTAAAGGTATCGGGGTAGAATGAATCGTTTTCGGTCACAAGTACTTTACTCCTAATTATATAGAGGTTTTAAAAACCAAGTAGTCGGAAGGCCTAAAGATCTAAGACCTTTGATTTAAGAATAGTTTATCAATAATTTTTAATGTACTCTGAATGGCTTTTTTCGGACTTAGTGAGGTGTCTGAAATCCCAGATACAACTTTAGAAATATCATGGTCTACCACATCTTTTTTATTCCAAGTTGAAGAAGGTGCAACAGTTAAATAGGCTGAAAAATTGTGATGCCCAGAACCTGGCCTTTCACCGATAATATGAATAATAGCATGACACTTATTTGAAGAAGATTGTTGTCCAAACAGCAGCTCTCCACAAGCGTATCCGGCCCTTACTCGTCCTCCCGTAATCACAATGCGTTTATCAGAAATGGCGTATTTATTATTTAATGAAGCGGTTAATCCATTTAAGTAAGGGAGCAAATGCCCGTCATCCATTAAGGCTCTGGCATTTAATCCATCAGAAATTACAATTTGAATGTCTGGTGCATTATTACCCCAGTCGTCTTTTATTGATTTAATAGCTTCAATAGACCTGATACTTAATACCTCTCCCGATTCTGGATGGTAGACAAAATCCTTTCTGTCTTTTGATTGGCTTATAATTGGAACCGAGGCTGGAATACTTTTCACAAAGCTTTTATTCATTTCTGTCCATAAACTCACCTTGGCATCATCATATAAAAGATGAACTTTTTTGTCCAAGTCGGGTTCTAAATCCCAATAGTTTTCTCCGTAACCCTGGGCAATAGGCACGCCTCTATCCTCTATACGTGCTATACAGGCTTTGCCTTCTTGGTAAATCTCTTCGAAGGTTCTTTTGTCTTTTTTCGCTTGGCGAAATTTGTAATAAACCCAAATAGGGTCTCCAAAGTGTTCAGTTGGCTTTCCTTCTTTATCTATAACGCCTATATTTTTAAAGAATTCCCACATGGCATCATTCACCTTGTAGCCAAACTGCTCTCTCACCTTAACATGATTGTTAAAGGCCGTGCTCAAATAACTAAGCATAGGGTCATTTTTGGTAGGAAGAGCCATTAAATAAGCTGGGTTAGCTGGCATCACTTTTTCGATGCACCAGTCTAGATCTTCTAAATTTACATCCATGTGTAACGTAGAACAAATGTCTAAGCCAATGGTCAATCCGTGTAGCTTTCCCATGACAGTGTCTTCCAAACAGCACCTTACCAGCTGTTCTTTGCTTTTAAAAACTTCTGGCCCTATAAAACCTGCGACATCGTTTACATGAACCCATGAGTTATTTTCCTTTTTCAGTGCATTGATTTGTTGTTTTAAGGCTCTTAAAAAACCATATTTTCTAGATTCATGCATCACCATATCAAAGCCTTCACCGTGCCCATTGGTAAAGTCAGCACCCTGGCCAGTTTCAGCATAGAAACCAAAATGACCATCACGAAAAGAAGCGTATTGCATCATTTTTTCGATGGTTACATCAAATGTTTTGTTTGCGTTTACCGTTCCCGCAATACTTTGAAACCAAATTCCTGTGGAACCCGGTTTTTCTTTTTCTGCCTCTGCCTGCACATCTACATGTGACAACACGCAATTTGGAATGGTATCTTCTAAATTAAAAGTCGTGATAATATCATAAAGCACGTTTTCAATTTTAGCCACAGACTCCACTTCGCTGGAAACAGGATTTGTTCCTAGTACAACGTCTCCAACCGCGTAAGACCATGCATTAAATACTTGCCAACTAATGTCTTCTATATTGTCTGTAGGGGAGTTGGGCTGTACTCTGGCTCCCATATACCCTTTACTTCCTATCTTGCTATTTGGCAATGGATTGAACACTTTTTGGCTGAGGAGGATGAGTTCTTCATTACTCATTAATTTTACCAAGCAAGCAATGACATCGCTGCTTAAACTTGGCATGATTTCTTTGATTCTTTCTTCAGTTTCACCTAAAGTAAAGCTCTTCAACCTGTCCATCGTCCAACCTTCCAATACCTTATTTTCTTTGGTAGACTGTTGAATCAGGGCCAAAAGATCGTCGGTATAAACAATGTTCTTATCTAAATCCCCAATTTTAGTATTGCCCAGCAAAACTCTGGCATATGCTCTAGACTGCTCACTTACGGCAGCTACCTTCAGGGTTTTATCGCCTTCTTTATGTTCGTTGGAAGTCCCTAGAATCTGTCTGTAAAGTGTTGTCTCAAATGTTCCCTTTACTCTCTTTATATAATCGAATATATCTTCTGCTTTCTTCGGCTTTTTAAGCACAAGGCCGTCTAAAGGCGTATGTGTTTCTTTAAAGGAAAACAAGTTACATCCATTGAGTAATAAGACAGATGTACCCGCAAATGCCGATTGTTTTATGAAGTCTTTTCTGTTCACGATTAAACTTTAAATTGTATTTGGAGCGAATAATTACCTAAACTAGTTCCGTTATGTGTCTTTACCAAGGAATGCAGTATTTGCCTTATGGCTATTGTCGTTTCTTTTTTGCCTTTGTAATCAACTTTAAAGCCCAGTCGTAGTGGCTGGAAGTTGCTGAAATAAGATATTCACCAAGCGAGGTGGAGCCTGTCCATTTGTATCTTTTCTTTTCAAATAGTTCATCGTTTGAGTGGCCCTCCATTATTTCTCTCAGGTCTCTATGACTAGCTTCTAAATGTTTCTGTGCCTCATCCAGACCCATGTCTATATATCTTTCCCATATCGATTTGTTGAGGTCTGGTAACGTTTTCCAAGTGTATCCTTTTGCAGGCATATCAGGCTTTTCTCCAGTCATTCCTATACGATACCAGTTCATCAGCATTAAATGCCAATGATGAAGATGCATAAATACATCGCTTATATTTCGGTTCATTGTTCCCTGTGGAAAATCGTTCTTACGTTTTTCAATTTCCATATTCTCAACGAAGTCATTTAATTTATGAAAGTTTGATTGACTCAAATCCAGTAATTCCGATTTAGTTTTTGGCCTTGGCATCTTGTATTTTTTAATGAAACTTACTTATAGCGTTATCAGACTCAATAAGCCCGTTAAATATCTTGATATAAATCATTTATGAAAACAATCATGTTGAGTTTAGAATCAGTCTCGTTATTTGTTAGACTTGATGTGTACATCTAATTGGGGGAAAGGTATCGTGATTTTGTTTTCAATAAATTTCCTATTGATTATTCTGCGAATATCACTTTTCATCCTGTCCGAGCCAAAAATTGTACTGCTATAAAAAAGCACCTGGAAGTCTAGAGAAGAATTTCCAAAATTCACTAATCTTGCTTCTACTAATTTATCGGTATCAACCTCAGCATGTTCTTTCGCACTTTCTTCAAGAATTGCTATAACTAATTCTACCTCACTGCCATAAGTGACTCCAACTTCAATTCTAAAGCGGTTTAGGTTTGTCTGATGACTCCAATTGATGACTTTATTGGTTGTAATTAAAGAATTGGGAATAATGATTGAAATATCGTCTGTATTTAATCCTGTGGACGTTCGCAGGCCAATCTCCTGTATTTTTACTATGTCTCCATCTATTTCCAAAACATCCCCTATTCTAATTGATCTTTCAGAAAGTAAAATGACTCCGGATATAACATCGTTGAAGGTTTGCTGTAGGCCAAGTCCCACTCCAACAAGTAAAGCTGCGGAACCAGCTATTAATAGCGTTACCTTAACTCCTAATGTTTCAAGAAAAAAGCCAATAGAAACTACCCAAACTACGTATTTGATTATTTGGTATAAAGAATAAGTATTACCCTCATTGGATGGGTCTGAATTGCTAATACGAAAAATTGATTTCTTGATTATCCATAAAAGAACCTTTGTAATAATAATTATGAGAAAGGCCAGAAATATTGTAATGACCTCCAAACTATATTCACCGATTCTTATTAACTCAAATTCTAAAATTTCTCTTAACAGTTCCATATTATTTTGATTTCAAACATTTGCTATAATTGTGCAGTCGCTAATTGAAAATTACTGCTTTCAATTAGCAAAATACCATTTTAAATTAAAATAGCGGTTCCAGAGACCTTCCACAAAGCGAATACTCTTTAAACAGCCCGCAGAAGCGTCCTAATTTTGGCTAAAAATGAATGTATAGCCTAATTCAAAAAGAAAAATCATTTACAAAGTGATTAAGGATCTATTTATTCAAACGTCTGATTAATTGTTTAACGTGAAGCCTTTTATGACAGACGCCTCTCCATTTTTGCTAAAGTATTGCTCGCAATTTAATATCCGACTACATTCACGTCTTTGAACATAAACGGATTGTCACTGACCTTGAGAGTCTTACCGCTGGCGGTGGTCACATTCTTTAGTATGACTTCTTTTGTAATGACATAAGGAAAGGTCTCTTTGTAGGAATTGTCTACCATTTTAGAGTTGAAATTATTGAAAATAGCCGGGCCTTCGTAATCATCGTGATGATTAGAGTCGTCTATTTGAAGGTTTTCAATGGTGATACGAAATGGCATATAACAGGTATAACCGAAATCATGTTGACCAGAATTGTAGCCATTGATCAATGAGGCATTGCCTCGTTTACCACCGGCGGGCACGAAAACACAATCACGGATAATGAACTCTCCCTGCCATGCACTGCCATAGTCAGAACGCAGGTTGATAAGGCTTCTTCCTCGGATAATGCTATTCTCTACCGTAAAGGTTCCGCTACCAATGGCATTGATTCCCATGTGTCCTAAGGTAGAGTTACGGATGGTGGCATTGGCAACGCCTTTGTGAGCATCAAAACGAGACAAAACACAGTGGTCATAAAGAAGATTCTTGCAATAATTAGAACCCAGGATTCCCCAGTATGTGCGATCGTCGATGTCGTTTGTTTGCGTGCAATTCACGAAGGATACATTGAGGGCACGATTTACTAAAAGGTCATAAGTACCCATAGAAACAGGCTTGCCCGCCCTACCAATCGTGCCATATGTTTTGTGTCCTGTTAGAACTGTGTTTTGAACGGTAACGTTACTGCAGTCGCTAATATGTATGAAACCACTATAGGGTGCTCCATGGTCTCCTTCAGCCGTAATACGGTGTTCTAAACCATCCACGATTACATTAGAGCGTCTAATTGATAAGTTTCTCTGATAATAGGTGTACTCTGAGGCCTCTTTATTGGCAATCGTGGTAAATCGTCCACCCGTAATCTTCAATGTTTTTTCGTTAATGGGTAGGGCGGTTATCTCTGTGATTTGGTCGAAGTCCCAGATAATCGGGGCATTCATATCCACGACACCGTTTTTATCCACCAAAAAGATATCTGTCTGTTCAGATCCGTTATTTTGATTCAGGCCAAATCGGATATAGTGCTTTACATTGGAATTGGTGACCGTTATCAGACAGGTTTGAGGTAAGGAGACGTCTATCTTCTTTTGATTTCTCTTAAGTGAGGTAATGGTTTCCAGTTTAAAGGATTTTAGGTCGGAACTAACCTTGAAAACAGGGGCTTCTCGGTTTTGTACTTCGGTATCGTCAATGATGAAGGTTGCCTTGCCAAATTCGGTATCGGTTTGGATAATGGCTGTACGCTCCTTTGCTCCAATGTAGTATGTGGCAGAGTTATCAGCTTTCACCAAAAGTCCGTGCTGATTAGCGAAAGCATGGGTGGCTGCAATGGCGTTTATATCATCGGTTTTGCCATCGGCTTTGGCACCGAAATCACTGTAACGAACCAATCCTGCAGCTTTAAATTTGAGAACCCTCTTAGGAGATACATTTACAGATAATACTCCAGCATCATTGATGCTTAGCTTCGTTTTTCCCTTTGTGGAGCTGATCTGTACTTTTTCATTTGGGCTTTCGTCAGTCTGTCCTTGTGCTACGATGACACAGTTTAATAAGAGAATAAAAAAAAAGCATTTTTTCATCATGAAGTTATTTAGGAATTAGTATCAGAAAAGTTAATAAAATTATCAGAATTCGGCTGAGCATATAGCCAATTACAAATTGGCAATTTTGACGTATAAACCAAAAAAAAAATCACCCCATTAAATTGGATGCTTTCTTTAGTTTCTCCTAGATGAGAATTGGTTAGGACGAATTATGTAAGCTTACTGTAACAATGGGTTAATCTCAAATCAGGTGGGCAAGCTGCCAGATGGCGTTCGCTAAAGCCCGATTTGGTGAACTAGCTACAGAGACACGTTAGTCCAATTTTTTGAAATATGGTATGGTATTCAGGCTTACGAGAATACTCACTTCACTATTCCCGGTATATGTTTTTCCATCAAACCCTTCCCATGTCCCTTTAGGCAATATCACAGTACGTTTCTTTTGGCCTTTTTCTAATACAGGAGCTACCAGTATTTCATCACCTAAAAGAAATTGGTCTTTAATGGCCTAATAGCCTGAAATAGGGAAAACATACTCCATGGTACGCACAATAGGCTCACCCGTTTTAGCGGCTTCTTCTACTAGCTTTAGGGTTTTGGGAGTAAAGGTTTTACGCAGTTCAACGGCATTTTTCACAACTTGAAGATTAGAACTATCCAAAATTCTCCAAGGAGCTACGGAGAATTGCATCATTGGCATTAACGCATGAATCTGTGCAGAGCGGACTATTAATTCCTGGTCTATAGTAGTGCAATTTATAAATGAATTAAACTCGCCTCCTCAATCATGTCAGGACACGTAAAGGCATAGCCCATTAATCCTTGTAGGGTAATGTTTAGAATGAGTGTCTTTAAATCTGTCCAATTATGTCCTTTGTCACGAAGCCTTTGAGCCAGTGGCATGCCCGCCATTTTCCAAGTCGCTCTATATTCATTTAAGGGAAAAGCTAGCCCTATTTGAGCAAAAAGTTCTGTATGATCGTTCGGAGTTAAATTACCTTTGTGACTCTTAGGCCAAGATGGATAAAAACCTGCATCACCAGCGTCTAGTTTAAAACCATCTATTTTGAATTCATCTACTAAATACTGTAGTTCTGCCTTAAACCAATCTTGAGCTTGGGGATTAGAAAAATCTAACAAGGCACTGTAGCCATTCCACCAGCCAATCATAGCCACATCCTTAGCGTAAGATGGTGGTGAGCCAGCCACCGTTTGACTTTGTGGATATTTGAGGAACAGGCCATCCTTGGCCGCCTTTCTAAATACTTACGTATCTGGGCTTACAAAGGGGCATACCCAAAGCATAACTTTGAATCCAAGATCATGTAATTCTTTTACCATATATTTTGGAGAAGGAAAACGCTCACTACGAAATCGCCATTTACCATAAGCTTCTTGCCAGTTATCATCTATCATGAGCACGCCAGGAGGAAACCCATTTTCAATGATGGCATGAGCATATTTTAAAATATCTTCTTGATTTTGGTTGTAAATTAATTTTATCCAAGTGTTGTACTGAGGTTGCTCAAACAAAAGCATATCTGGCGTTTTTCCGTTGGCAGGGAAATAGTTTTTTGAAGCAAATCTGAATGCCTCTTTTAGATTGGTTTTCCCTTCGGACAGATAGATCTTGTCCTTTCTTTCAAGCATAAGATGGTCCTCCAAAAAAGAAAACTTGAATGGAGATTCTGACCAGAGGATTCTTCCTTTATTTAATATCAAAAGCGGCTGAGCTTGATTCCCTTTTACATTTCCATACATGTCATAGGAGTAGCCATTTTCGAAAGGCATTTTTGTTCCATCATTCACGGCTCCACCCCACCACTTTTCTCCAGCAAGAATCTGAATACTCTCTTGATTTGAGTCAATTACCTTAGTCTGGCCCCGACTATGAAAGCTTAGGAATGCCGTTATTAGGATAAGAACAATGTATCCCCCCGAGCAAGTACATCTTGAAATCCATTATCTAGTCATAGATCTTTGTAATCAAAAAGGATTATGAAGATGGATTGGCAAGAGATTTTGATTGAGTTTTCTGGGAGTGGCGTTACGGCTAAGCAGTTTTGCAAAGAACGGTCAATAAATAAGGCTACCTTCTATTACTGGAAGAAGAAGTTGTCGGCAAACAAAGAACACCTAAAAGGCTTTCTAGGTATAGATGTAAGTGCCCCAAGTAAGG
>JBLHOT010000066.1:0-20312 GCA_047623945.1 Arcticibacterium sp.
CTAACATCAAAGACTTACTTATCATCATTTGTGCATAAACTGCGTGATTTAAGGCCAACTGAAAAAAGTCAATTCAACATGTGAATAAAGAAACTACAAACTTGAATTATTGACCTGAATAGTTACATTGTTACTAATGATTTCATTTTCGTTATTTTTTTAATATAAGTATCCAGGCCAAAACTTATTGGTGATGTTGAATTGAAAGATAATAGTGTTAATAGATTGGCAATAGACGAAGTTTGCCGAAGTGTATTTATAGCAGATTTCCTGCAGTTTTTGCCTGAGCGTCCAATTGGCGACCGATTAGTGAACCGACTACCATTCCGCCAATTAAACCATAAGAAATACCTAAAGAGCGTTCTAGGTTCGATAGAAAAATCACCCCAAAGAGCAAACCTACCAATAATCCTAAACCGCCATATAATTTTTGATAGTACTCTTTAGTTGTTAGTGAAAAAGTCTGTTTTAAGTATTTTTCAAACTGACGAAGAGCGTTACTGAATTTTTCGTTGGAGGAATCTAAACTAAGGGCATCAAGCTCTTTCTCTATAGATTCAATTTCAGATTCTGATAAATTTCTCTTCTCCAAACTGCTTATGATTTGGATGAATTTGTTGTAAACCTTTATTTTAGATTTCTTATTCGTCTCGGCTGCTAAACTTTCAAAGTAAATACGTGCGTTCTTTAATTTCATAATTTTTAATGTTTTCTTGGTTAGTGGCTAGAAATTAAAAATATTACAGCTAAGCTTGATTATTTTTTAGCTGAGGTTTTAAGGAGTGCTTAATTCTTCTATATCGGCCATTAATTCTTCTAGTTTTTTGAATACTCGACCATAAACTATGTTTAGATCCCATTGGTAAATCCGCCCACCGAAAAAAGCTAACAAGGCCACCATGAAAATTACGAACACAATGGCTATGAGTGGGACTCCTTGCACCATGTAAATGTCTGGAAAACCATGAAGTACCTCCCCGACGAGTCTTTTACCCAAGGGTATACCCTCAGCATCTTTAAACCAAAAGCCGATGATCATTGAAAGGAATATTATTGGGTACAAAAACGTTGCAAACCTTTCGTTGACAGAGACCTGCAGTTTTATCCATTCGTTGAATGCTTTTAAGTATTGATAGCTACTTACACCCTTATCTATTTTTTCCAATCCTTCCAATAGCCTCTTATTTATAATGACGAGTACTGTAAGCGTTATAAAAAATAGGACACCCGTTATAGGTATACCTACAAAATAGGATACGATTAAAAAGACAAACGAGAATGCCACGATTGCAATCAAATTTATCTTGAACATTCGTTTAAATTTATCAATGACGTGAATTGATTTTTGGGTGTAGAGGTTATTTACTTTTGGTGCGACGAGTGCATCACTTTTAAGAAAACCTTCTTTCCATATGCTTTCAATTGATTTTTCCATCTAACAAGTCTTTCAGTTTAATTTTAATTCGTTTAATACGCACACCAATATTGTTTGGATTTGTTCCAATGATATCGGCAATTTCTTGATACGATTTTTCTTCTAGGTAAAGGGTAATGATGGCCCTATCAATTTCAGATAACCTTCTGATAGCATCATAAAGAAGATTCAAGGATTCGTCTGAAAACGCATAGTTTTCTACGGTTTCTTCAAACCTTAAAGAGTCGGATACGAACTGTTGGCCATTCTTTTTCTTAAGCAATGTCAAACAAACATTTAAGGAAATTCTATAGACCCAGGTGCTCCATTCAGATTCCTCACGGAAGTTTTCTTTGCTCCTCCAAATCTGCAAGCAGACCTCTTGGAAATAATCTTCAAAGTCTTCCTGGGAATTGGTGTATGCCCGACACAACTTTATGATTATTCCAGAAAATGGAAGGAGAGATGTTTTATAGAAATCGTTACTCAAGAAGCTTTTTTATAGTTAGTGGCAGATATCATTATTTATTACATCGAAGTTCAAATTTCTTTTAGAAAAGGAATTATTGAATTTCTGTTAAGCACAACATTTAGGTATACTAAAAGTCAAAATATTCACCTTATCGATTCTACTAATCTAAGTGATTTTTGTCGCTTTGAAATGATTTAGAGATAGACTCTATTGAAAGATTGTACCGAAGCCATGAATACAAAGCTTCTCAGTTCAAAGCTTGGTAATGATGAAGGCTACTGTCCTAAAACTATTATTAATAATGCCTTATCTTCGTGTGAATTTGTTCTGCTAGCCATGCCTTTAAACCTATTAACACATGAAAACTAATAAAAGGATTAAGTCCATAGATCTTCTTAGAGGTCTGGTAATGGTCATTATGGCCTTAGATCATACTAGAGATTTCTTTCATTTTGATGCCTTCTTTTTTGACCCATCGGACCCTGTAAAAAGTAATTTGTTTTTATACTTAACGCGGTTCGTGACCCACTTTTGTGCACCTGTATTTGTCTTTCTTTCTGGTACTTCTGCATTTTTTGTAGGTCAGCGGCGAACAAAAAAAGAATTATCTATTTGGCTTTTAAAAAGAGGGTTCTGGTTGATTTTTGTTGAAATCACCATCATGAAATTTGCATGGTTATTTCAGTTGGATTACTCCATGACGGTTCTTCAAGTAATTTGGGTGCTTGGTGTCTCCATGATTTTTTTAGCTGGCATCATTCACTTACCCAGAAAACTTACAATTGCCCTTTCATTATTGGTAGTTTTCGGACATAATTACTTAGACTCTTATGCCCCTGTAAGTCTATTGGGATCTGGTTTATGGTCATTTCTACATGTAAGAGGCTTAGTTGAAATTGGGGGTCTTTTTGGTGTGGCCTTTATTTACCCAGCCCTTCCATGGATATTTGTGATGGCTTTAGGTTATTACTTTGGAGAACTTTATAGGCCTAGTGTCTTATCTTCTGAAAGGACAAGAAAACTGCTATATATAGGTTATTCTACCACCCTGTTATTCTTCGTACTCAGGTATATTAATGTCTATGGCAACCTAGAACCATGGACTGCTTATGAAAGCTTTAGTAGCACATTGATGTCCTTTTTTGATATCACCAAGTATCCACCTTCCTTGCTTTATTTATTAATAACGCTTGGGCCGTCCATGGTTTTTTTAGCCCTTGTAGAAAAATGGCAAGAACACACATGGGCTGCCAAACTTGTCACCATTGGCCGAGTACCCATGTTCTTCTATATCGTTCATGTTTATGTCATACACTTAGTCGCCTTGTTCGCTGCTAAACTTACAGGTTTTAAGTTTTCAGATATGATTATTGACTTTTTTGTGGTGCTTCAGCCTGAACTAAAAGGATATGGTTTTAACCTATGGATTGTTTATCTCATTTGGGTTTTACTAATCGTCGGACTCTATCCTTTATGTCAAAGATATGACCACTACAAAACCAATAATCGCGATAAGTGGTGGCTGAGTTACTTGTAGAGCCATTGAAAATAGTTTGTTGGTACTTAAGACTACCATGAAGTTGAGCCTTTTAAGGCAAGTCCTTACCCCCAAAGGCCCTCTAAAGTATAATCTGTGCCTTCCAAACACCAAAAATCACCTTTAATGAATCTGTAATCCATATTTACTGCAGCCAAGTCAGCCATTTGAGCATCTGACAATTCTATATCTGCGGCTGCTAAGTTTTCTGCCAATCGTTTTTCATTCACAGATTTTGGTATCACAGCGGTTCCACGCATCACTGCCCAGGCCAGCATGACTTGGGCTACAGAGCAATTCTTTTCAGAAGCAATTCTTTTGACCACTACATTGTCAAATAACTGTGGTTCATTTTTGGATATTCTATTGGCGGCTCTATCGGCAGAGCCTAAAGGTGAGTAAGCTGTGAAAAGGATACCCTTGTTGTCGCAATATTCCTTTAGTTCATTTTGCTGTAAAAATAGATGAGATTCCACTTGAAGCATTTCTGGTGTAACACCCGTTTTTTGAATTACTTTCTCTAGGTTACTAACACTAAAATTAGAAACGCCTATGTGCTTGGCATAGCCATTTTCTTTTATCTCTATCATACCTTCCCAAGTTTCGGAAAGAGGTGTAACCGTAAGACTAACCATCTCATCACCACTTTGTGGAAATATAATGTCATCTCTAAGCACAATAGGCCAGTGGATAAGATATAAATCTAGATAATCTATCTGAAGGTTGTTCAAAGTAACCTTTACGGCAGCTTCCACGTTTTCTTTTTTATGGGAGTTGTTCCATAGTTTAGAGGTTATCCATAGGTCTTCTCTTTCTACGTCACTAGCCTCAAATGCGTCCGCAAATGCTTGTCCTATTTCCTTTTCATTATTGTATAAATGGGCACAATCAAAGTGTTTATATCCCAAGTTTATAGCCATCCTTACGGCCTTATAAACATCTCCTGGAGCAGATTTCCATGTTCCTAGGCCCAAAACAGGCATTTTGTCTTGATTTGAAAAGTGTAAGTGTTTCATAGCTTTATTTATTTTAGAATGGTTATGTCGAATTTGGAAAATTGGATAAGTAATATAGAACTCAGGAAACTGAAAAGGTAGGGATTAATTCATAAACACTTAATACTCTGCCGTAAACTGATGCCCCGAAGTGAACATCTAAACAAACGCCTTTTTCAAACGCTCCACAGCTAGTTCCAGATTTTTACGCTGCGTCCCGAAATTCAATCTAAAGTAGGCATTTCCTTTAAATTGATGTCCTCCAGAAACACCAAGTCCGAATTTGAAGAGGTAGGTCTCTAAATCTGTAATATCAGCTCTGTCACAATGAATCCAAGCTAAATATGTGGCTTCTAAAGGCTTCATAGTTAAGGATGATATCTTATTGATTTCTGTCATCAAATAATCATGATTTGCTTTTAGGTAATTTACCATTTCAGATCTCCATGCCTCACCATATTTATAGGCGGCCATCATACTTTGGCAGGCAAAGGCATTCATATGAGGCATGATTCCGAAACCCGCATCTTGAAAACGCTTCCTTAAATCGTCATTTGGAATAATGGCCATGGAGCCACCTAAGCCAGCTATATTGAAGGTTTTGCTTGGAGCCAAAAGTGTTATGGAACGTTGTTCTATTTCTTTATTTATGGAGGCTACAGAAATATGGGTCGCGGTTTTGTCTAGGACCAAATCACAATGAATTTCGTCAGAAACAAGTACTAAGTTATTTTTCAAACAGAAGGCCGACAGTTTCTCTAATTCAGGCTTTGTGAAAACTCGTCCATTAGGGTTATGAGGGTTGCATAGCATATAGACTTTTGTCTCAGCTTTGACTTGCTTTTGCATAGTCTCAAAATCCATTTCCCACCTGTCATTTTGCCAAATAAAGGGAACTTCTGAGGTCGGAGCACCTGCGTATTTTCCTGCTAAACTTAAATGAAAGTAAACAGGAATAGAGGTTAGTATTTCTAACTCCCTGGACTCAAATATCCTAGCCGAGGCGTGCAGACCAGGCACTAAACCAGGTAAAAGGACAATCCATTCTTTCTTAATTTTCCAATGATGCCTTTTTTCTAGACGTTCAATAATAACATCATAAAGTTCGGCTGGAGCCCCAGCGTAGCCGTAAATTTGATGTTCTATCAGTTTCTGAAGAGCTTCTTTAATTTCTATGGGACTTTCGAAATCCATGTCCGCGATCCAAAGGGGAAGGATGTTTTTGGGAAATTTACTCCATTTGATGCTGTTGTTGTTTTCGCGGTTAGTAGGTTGGTCGAAATTATAAGTCATAGATAGGTTTTGCTTATTATGAAATGGAAATGTCAGAACAAAAGTTCGATGTTTAAAACTTTAGTTTAAATGATTTTATCATTCACTTTTTCTAAATTGTACTATAAAACTGAAGCCCAATGAATCGAAAAACATTTCTCAAGACATCTGCCTTAGTATCTGCTGGAATTCTTTCCAGACCTTTCATTACCTATGGTAAGACATCTAAATATCGCGTAGCTTTAATTGGTTGCGGCTGGTGGGGAACCAATATTTTAAGGGAAGCTGTGGCTTCTGGCGAGGCCGAAATAGTGGCCTTGTGCGATGCGGATGAAAATCAAATAATTAGTTGCGAAAAGGAATTAAACACATGGTGTATCGATAAGCCCAAAAAGTATAAAGACTTTAGGGATTGTATAAAAAAAGCTAAACCTGATATTGTCATTAATGCTACTCCAGATCATTGGCACGCCTTAATTGCGATAGAAGCCATGAATAATGGAGCACATGTTTTTTTAGAAAAACCGATTTCTCATACATTAAAAGAGGGCACAGCCATTCAAAGGGCCGCGAGAGACAATAAGCGTATTTGTATTGTAGATTTCCATAGAAGATATTCTCCACACAATGTAAGCGGGATGGAGTTTTTAAAGTCTGGAAAAGTGGGACGAATTCAAGAAGTAAGGGCCTTTGTTAATTACTCTCAAGGAAACAGACCTCAAGGGCCAAGTGAGGAGAAACCTTCTGGGTTGGATTGGGATTTATACTGTGGGCCGGCTGCTTTAATGGAATACCATTCTGGTATTCACCCTAGGTCTTGGAGACGGCAGACGGAATTTGCAAATGGCACTTTAGGAGATTGGGGACCTCATTGGTTTGACCAGATTCTTTGGTGGACGGAAGAAAAGGCTCCTAAAAAAATATTCTCTGTGAGTACATCAAAAGAAAGAAACAACATCCAGAATGTTCCTGAAAATCAATTGGTGACGTATGAATTTGAAGACTTTGTGTGTTTTTGGGAGCACAGCATCAATAATACAAGGCCCGTTCAAAGGGGCGAAAACGTAGGTGCCTATTTCCATGGAACAGAGGGAACATTCCACATGGGCTGGAAGGAGGGTTGGACATTTTACCCTCATGGTAAAAATGCTACACTTATTCATGAAGAACCAAAGTTGGATCAACCCGATGGCCAAAATATCAAATTAGTTTGGGCAGATTTATTGAAATCAATTAAAACGAAAGAATTACCTCATGCAGATATAGAACATGGAAGACAGGCGACCAATATGTGCATGCTTGGCATGGTGTCAGACAAACTTGGCAGAAGTATAGCTTGGGATCATGAAAAAGATATGGTCGTAGATGATGATGAGGCTAATAAGCTCCTGACCAGAGATTATCGAGGGGAGTGGGTTTATCCTAGCTAGATAAAGTCGTTCGTTTTTTAAACTATTTCTCAGGAATTAGGTTTAATATAAGTTCTTCTAAATCTGTTAATAAAGGTGATTTAGAGTTCATTTCTAAATCGCCTATTTTACCTTTTATTCCTGAAATTGTCAGCTGAGTTTTAGGACTTACTTTTGCCTAAATAGTGGCTAGAACCAGATTTAGCTGTTCCATGGTTTTATTCCCGGAGGCCGCTCCTACGATAATTCCAACTGGCTTATGAGTGATACTTCTGTAGAGACACACCAGTCAAGAGCCTTTTTAAGCACTGCAGGCGTACTGAAAATATATTCAGGGCTTACAATGAGAATGGTATCTGCCTTTTCTCTGTCTTTTCTGAACTCAAGAATTGGCTCTGGTATATCTCGGCCTGGATTGTAATGAGGTAACAAGTCCAATCTCGTTGATATTAAGATATCCGCATTATGTCAGATTTTTTTGAGAGAAGACTAATTAACCTATTGTTACTTGATTCTTGGATGAGACTTCCTGAAATAGCAAGAATTCGAGGCTTCATAGAATTTGTACTTACTTCTTCTTAAAAATCCCTCGCCATGACTTCTTTTTGACCTTGGCCACTCTTGTTACTTTTTTAACTGTTAAGCTCAATACGTCTTTAGATAGCTTTGCGAAATCAGTTCCGCCAAAAGTGCCTGAAGACATTAGCAATAGATTTGATTTATACCAGTTTTGGGCTACAAGATATGCTTCTAATTCTTCTGCCATAGTGAAAATTTGTAAGTCGTCTCTTCCAAAGGCTCTTTTAATTTCTTCCTTTGAAATAGCGGGCATTTTCTTCATCTCTACCGTATGTGGGCTGTAAAAAACCACGGCATCATCTGCTGCGTTTAGCTTTTCTGCATAATGGGGGAGGAAGTCTTTGCTTAAGCTACTATACGTATGTAACTCGTAGCAGGCCACAAGATTTCTGTCTGGGAAAAGCTCTTTGGTGGCTGCAGTAGTGGCACCTACTTTAGAGGGAGCGTGTGCAAAATCTCTGTAAATCAGCGTATTCTTATTCTCTCCAAGTTTTTCTAACCTTTTGGCAGCCCCACTGAAAGTTTGAATAGCCTCATAAAACATTTCTTCGGTTATGGCAAGTTTCTCAAGAATCAATTTAGCACCCTGAAGATTCTTCATGTTATGCTCCCCAAATATCTTAATTGGAATGGCCCCATTATCTGTCTTTAGCCAAGTTTTACCATTTTTGACTTCATATGGATGAGCCTTATATGGTAATTTATTCACATCTTCTTTGGGCTGATTTCCAATGATATTGGCGATGTCATCTGTCTCATCAAAAATAAGTGAACCTGCCTTTGGCATTCCAGCAGCTAGTTCATCAAAGGCCTTCACATAGTCGTCAAACTTTGGGAACACATTGAAGTGATCCCAGGCTACACCGGAAATGAGTGTTATATGAGGATGATAAAACAAGAATTTGGGTTTCATTTCTAGAGCTGATGAGAGGTACTCATCGCCTTCTAGAATAATAATGGGAGCGTCGTCTGTAAGCTTTACCATGAGGTCAAAACCTTCAATCTGAGCTCCTACCAAGTAGTCGAAATTCCTATTATAGTACTTCAGAACATGAAGTATGATACTGGTAATAGAGGTTTTCCCATGACTTCCTGCTATAACTATCCTTTGTTTTTGTTTTGACTGCTCAAAAACATATTCAGGAAAAGAATAGACTTCAATGCCAAGTTCCTGAGCTTTTTTTAGTTCTGGATTATCTTTTTTGGCGTGCATACCTAATATGACAGCATCTAAATCGCTCGTAATATTAGTGTCATCCCAGCCCATTTTTCCGGGAAGTATGCCAGCTTTGGCTAATCTGCCTTTGGCTGGATCATAAATCTCATCGTCTGAGCCTGTTACTTGATAACCTTTTTTATGTAATGCAAGTGCTAGATTATGCATGATGGCCCCTCCAACAGCAATAAAATGAATTTTTTTACCAGATTTTGACATAGACGATGTTTAAGGCATTGTTAAAAATGAGTATGTGTTTCCTTTATGCCTGATTTCCGATTGCAATTTGTGAATTTTATAGCACTTTTGCACAAGTTTCGGGTCCAGCCTATTCTGGAATTAATTATCAGGTACTTCGCCTTCGAATGAAAAGATACATAGATCTTATTCAACAGACTTTTGAATTTCCAACACGCGAATTCGGCGTGGACGTTAATCATAATCTTCTTTTTAACAATGTTCCTCTCATGGACATCATAGCCAAATATGGCACTCCGCTGAAACTCACCTATTTGCCGAAAATAAGTGAGCATATTAAAAATGCGAGATTGATGTTTAAAAATGCAATGATGAAATACAATTACAAGGGTAACTACACCTATTGTTATTGTACCAAGTCTAGCCATTTTAAATATGTATTGGACGAAGCCTTGAAAAATAATATTCATTTAGAAACTTCGTCGGCATTCGATATGCCCATTATTCAGACCTTAGAGAAAAAGGGTAAAATATCAAAGAGTAATTATATCGTTTGCAATGGCCATAAAAGGCCTCAGTATTTGCAGTACATTTCCGAAATGCTTAACGATGGATTTGAAAACCTGATTCCTGTCCTGGATAATTGGGATGAGATTGATTATTATTTACAACATGCCACAGAATCTAAGGAAGTGCAAGTTGGAATAAGAATTGCCACGGACGAGGAGCCAAACTTTGCTTTTTATACTTCTAGGTTGGGTATACGCTACAAAGATATTGATGAACTTTATTTGCAAAAGATAAAACCAAATCCTCGTTTTAAGCTAAAAATGCTTCACTTCTTTATCAATTCAGGTATTAAAGACACCGCATATTATTGGTCTGAGCTTACTCGTTTTATGTTTAAGTATTGCGAGCTTAAAAAAATATGTCCAGAGCTTGATAGCATTGATATTGGAGGCGGATTACCTATCCAGACCTCTGTTGTTTTTAACTATGATTATCAGGGAATGATTGATGAAATCATTGAAAACGTACAGTGGATATGTAACAAAAACGATGTTCCGGTTCCTCATATATTTACCGAGTTTGGAAGCTATACGGTAGGAGAGAGCGGAGCTACTATTTATAAGGTGATTGATATCAAACAGCAAAACGATCGGGAGTTTTGGTACATGATAGACGGTTCGTTCATTACCCAATTACCGGATTCATGGGGTATTGGTCAAAAATACATTATGCTTCCAGTAAATAATTGGGATGCTCCTTATACCAAAGTGAACTTAGGTGGGCTAACCTGCGATTCTGCAGATTATTATAATACAGAAGCTCATTCGGAAGATCTCTACATGCCGATGTTTGATGAAGAAAAAGAGGAAGAGCAATTTATCGGTTTCTTTCATACAGGGGCTTATCAGGAATCTTTAGGTGGTTATGGCGGTATTCAGCATTGTTTAATCCCTGCTTCAAAACATGTTTTGGTGGATTTGGATCAAGAAGGAAACCTTACAACAGAACTCTTTGCGGAAGAACAAGATGCAGAATCTATGCTCCGGATTTTAGGATATAGGAGTGAAAGAAATAGGCCAGAAAAGTTGGGAAATCATGACTCTGACACGCTTTAGGGAAATATTAATACATTTGGTTCGTTTTTTGTAATATTGCCTATGAAAAAGACTTTATACATAATGAAATTAAGACTGTTAGCTCTTCTAATATTTGGTTCTTTTGTTTTTACTTCTTGTAACAAGAAACAATGCCCTGCTTATGGACAAGTAGAAAATACTACAGAGGTAGAGATTGTACCCGTTTAAGTCAGAGTCCCTTTCGAGATACTAGGGTTCTGTACCATATAGAACTGTACTAAGACTTTAAATCACGAGAGGACTACCAAGTTCTTTTATTTTAATAATAGAGTCTATTATGGTCTGTCTATAAAGATGGATGTGTTCTTATCTAAACAATTAATTCGGAAGAGGGTATAGATAGTAAAGTGTTGTTCAACTGACACCTAAATTCAGGGTCACAACAAGCGTCAAATATCCAGCCTCTCACAAATCTGCTCCATCACCCAATTTGTCCTAGCCCCAGAAACACCCGTTGAAGGACACTTACCCTTTCCATTTAACTCATCCACCATACTTTGGATTAAGGGCTGCTGGATATGCTTAGGCATCTCAAAATCAAATCGTTGTTCTTTTTCTCCATCCACTTTTAGAGTGACATGGGTACCTGTGAAAAAGGGGAATGAAATCCTTCCTTTACTACCATAAATCGTAGTTTCTTCAATTTCAGATTCAGGAGATACCGCAAAACACCAGCTACCAATTCCCATTACACCACTTTCAAATTCAAATATACCTAAGGTGGTGTCTTCTGCTTGATACCCTTTGGCCATATTTTTAGCTATCCCGTTTGCCTTTATAATAGGCCCAAAAATAAAATCTAAAAAGTCGAGTTGATGAGAAGCTAAATCATAGAAGTAACCACCGCCTGCAATGCCTGGTTGTGTTCGCCAGTTGTCAAGATTTTCACTTTGGCCTACTAGGGCGGGGACCAGCGTTTGTCGTAGTTTTATATCTAAAAAACGGACATCACCTATGGCCTTAGAATCTATTAATTCCTTTATTTTAAGGAAGTTGGGCAAAGCCCTTCTATAATAAGCGACAAAAAGAGGGACGGAGGATTGCTGACAGATGTCTACCATTTTTAAGCACTCTTGATGACTTCGTGCCATAGGTTTCTCTACATAAACTGCCTTGCCCGCTTTGGCCGCCATTGCAGTATACGGAGCATGCCCATCGGGTGGTGTGGCTATATAAATGGCGTTTATCTCGGGGTCATTGATTAGGTCATCGGCTTTAGAGTACCACTTGGATACTCCGTGCCTTTTTGCATAGTCTTCTGCCAAGTGACCGGTTCTACGCATCACGGCTATAAGTTCAGAACCTTCGGCCAATTGCAGAGCAGGGCCACTTTTTACTTCACAGACGTCACCTACGCCAATAATTCCCCATTTGATCATTTTTGCTTTCTATTTTAAGTGAAGATAAGATAACTCGAATTAAGGACTATCCTCAGCAGTTTTTTTTATAAAATGTACTATGTCAATGAGTTTTGGAACTAGAGAAGATTCTTTGTTTGAAAATGACTAGTTGAGTTTGAATTATTGTCTCGTCTTATTACCGATTTTCATGAGTATATAGGTTCGGGGTAAAGTCCAATCTTAGGTGATGCTTTACGCGATGCCTTTGCGACTCTCTTTAATATGCCATTCAATCTTGAGGATTCGAGATTCTATTTATTCTTAACAAAAATCAATTTGTATCGACTTTTAGCATTTTCTCTTTGCTCAATATCAAACTTTCCCGTAGACTTTATAAGGGGCGTAAGTTTTTCGAAACCGTAGTTTCTTGAGTCAAAATTAGTTTGCTTTTTCTGTAATAAACTACCTACATCACCCAAGAAAGCCCAGCCTTCTTCATCTGATAAGTCATTAATGGTAGAAGAGATAAGTCTCAGCACCTTGGGTGTGATGGCATCAACATTTTCTTTTGGTTTTTTAGTAGTGTTAATGTCTTCTTTTTTCTCTTCTTGGCCTCTGAGGATTTCTATATAAATAAATTTATCGCAGGCGACTATAAATGGATTGGGTGTTTTTTTCTCTCCAATGCCAATTACTTGCATACCAGCTTCTCTAAGTCTAGTGGCTAATTTGGTGAAGTCACTATCACTAGATACCAGACAGAATCCGTTCACTTTTTCTGAATAGAGAATGTCCATGGCATCTATGATCATGGCAGAATCTGTAGCATTCTTTCCTGTCGTGTAAGCGTATTGTTGTATAGGCGTAATTGCATTTTCTAAGAGAAGGTTTTTCCATTTAGATAAATGAGGTTTAGTCCAGTCACCATAGATTCTTTTTATGGTAGGGTTGCCATATTTAGCTATCTCCTCCATCATTTCTTTGACTTGAGAAGAAGGTATATTATCGCCGTCTATAAGAACGGCTAGATTAGAATTCATATTTATTGTGGTTTAATTTACTAGGCATAAACCTAATATTTACCGAAAAGCAATATCAATATATTCGGTTAAATATTAATAAAATTCATCGGAAGATTGACTTTAAGTAGGCTTTTACGGGCAAATGGTTTCAGCTTTCACCTCAAACGCTTCTGTAGTATTAACCTTAAAATCCGGATTAAGTTCAATAAAGCTTTCAGCTGTGTATGTTCTTTTGGTATAATTTTGGATGAAGTTGTCAGCCTTTAATGAAGTCTTAAAATGAGGGATTGACAGATTAATGGGTAAGAAGTCCCTCTAAAACGTATTATAATGATGGCTAACTTCAAACATCTGTATTGTTCATTTAAGCATTAACTCTAGTTATTAATAATAAGCACTAAATGTTATCAGAGCTAAATCTGATTCCCGAACTTTGGCCTTCATTTTATAGCTACTCAAGTGAATTTTAAAAACAGCTTAATTCTTTTTTTTCTTGTACCATTCTCAGCTTTTCCCCAACTTTTCGAAGAGTCTTTTGCTTATCCAGAAAATACGGCTTTAACCGATATTGGCTGGACCGAGCACAGCGGAAATGGAGCTAATCCTATTCTGGTTTCTGATGGATTGACATTTGGTAGTGCTATTACAAATGGTGCTATTCAGCTTTCAGCTTCTGGCCAAGACGCCCATATAAATTTTGACTCCCAAAAAACGTCTGTTGTTTATGTCTCCAGTCTAGTGAATGTTAGTAATGCCAGCTCGTCTGGAGAGTATTTTTTGCATCTCGGGCCGGCTAATTTAGGGTCTACTTTTAGGGGAAGGCTCTATGTGAAATCTTCAGGTGGCGGGATTCAGTTTGGTGTGAGTAAATCATCTACCACCCCTGACTATGGTAATACTGTTTTTGAATTAAACAAGACCTATCAATTGGTTCTGAAATACTCCTTTTTGAATACTTCAAATACGGATGATTTAGTAGAAGTCTTTGTCTTAGAAAAGCCGAGTGCTACAGAAATAACTCCCTTAGCCGAAGCACCTTCTGGCGAAAAGGATAGTCCCAACATAGGCTCTTTGGCACTAAGACAAGGAAGCTCTTCCAAAGCGGCTAGTTTAAGGATAGACGAAATGAAAGTGGCTACTTCATGGGAAGGTGCTACTTCCTTAGGTCAGTCACAGAATTTATCTTTGGTACTGCCAGAGAGTCTTTATGCCTTCAATTCAAAATGTGAGAAAGAGGCTGTTTTTGAAGCTAATTTGAATGCGTTTTGGCCAGAGAAATCCTTGAACGTTTTGGTACCAGCTGTTGATGTCGTTCAATTCTCTAAAAACAAGAAAGATTGGTTTAGTCAGTTGACGTTCACCTCTGAAGATAATAACTTTTTTGAGGTCTTTTACATCAAAATGTTGCCAAGCTCGTTGAAAGAAAAGAGTGGAAGTCTACAGTTTAAAGTAGATAATGCCGAGTCAAAGGAGTTAGTCATGTATCAAAAGACCTATCAGGTTTATTCGTTAAGAAATAACTGCAGCTTGGCTATTCAAGACACAAAGATGTTAAGCCAGGGAGACTCTGTAAAAATAGCTGGTCGAATCTCAGCCTCTGCAAATGAGTTTCCATCCTTTAGTTACATGCAAGACGAAACAGGAGGTATAAGATTGGAGGGCGATTTTGGTTTGAATATTGGTGACAGCATTCATTTTTATGGACTCATTTCTGAGCTAAATCAGGAAGTGGTTTTGAACTGGGATACACAAAACCCTATTGAGCTTTATGATAATAAAGCAATATCTGTCCAAACCATTTTACTATCAGAACTGCCAGACTATGCTGGTGAATTAGTTAGGGTAGAAGAGGTCAGTCTTCAAGACCAGAATTTTGTCTTTCTGCCAAACACCAATGAACGAGTGGAACAAGGCGGCCGAGTTAGCACCACAAGGGTTTGGTCAAAAACAAAACTAGACGGGCACGCCAAACCGCAAGGAAGTTTTAACATGACGGCCGTAGTAGGGCAGTTTAGAGACCAATTTCAGCTTTACCCAAGAACAGAAACAGACATAGAAAACTTAGGTGAAATTCCTGCTTCCGCCCTGAATATTTCGAAGGAATACACTTTTGATTTGGCTGCCTGGAATTTGGAGTGGTTTGGGAGTGCTGGCAATGGCCCTTTAAACGATGAACTTCAGTTAGAAAACGCATCTAAGGTTTTAAGAGAAACAGATGCAGATGTATATGTTTTAGAAGAGATAACCAATATTTCTTCTCTAAATGCCTTGGTGGATCGTCTTGATAATTATGCAGGTGCATGCTCCCCAGCTGTCTCTGGTGGAGGTGAACCCGAAAACGCACAGCGTGTTTGTTTTGTCTATAAACAGTCTACTGTGAAAATGGTAGAGCTAAGGCCTTTACTAATCGAAACACCTCCAATAAATAACTATCCAGACACTTTTGACCGATTTTGGGCCAGCGGCAGGTTGCCAGCTCTTTTTGTATGCGATGTGTCTATTGACGGTGTAGAAAGAAGATTGCATATCATAGGTATTCATGCCAGAGCCAATAGAAATAATCCAGACGAGAGAGCGGAGGTTTATAATATGAGGAAAATTGATGTGCAGGTTTTAAAGGATAGTCTAGAGCAGCATTTTTCTTTGGCATCCATAATTATAGCGGGAGACTTTAATGATGATGTAGATGAGACCGTCGTTAGTGGTTTTACAGAATCTACCTATGCTAATTTTGCGAATGACAACAAGTGGAGCATTCCTTCTGGAGAACTGAGCAAAAAGGGAGAGAAATCATTTATAGGATATGACAATGTCATAGACCATATCGTGATATCCGATGAGCTATTTGAGAGTATCATTCCAGAAGGTACGGAGCTTTTATTGCCCTTTGTGGGAATAGATGAATATCCAGATAATACTTCAGACCATTTACCTATTACGGCCAGATTTATGCTAAAATCTGTACTTACTGCCACAGAATTTACTGAGTTAGATTCCGTTGTGATTTACCCTAATCCAACAGAGGGGAACCTGAAAATTGACCTTTTAGGAGATGAAAAGGGGAGTGCTATATTATATAATCTTCAAGGCTCAGAAATAGCGAATGTTCAGGGCAAAAGAATGAGTTTAGAAAAGAAAATATCTAAGAACCTCTCCAAAGAAGCAGCAGGTGTCTACATTTTGAAGTTATTGATTGGAAATGCAGCTAAAACTTACAAAATTGTCAAGCTGTAAGTTTTATCCTTCAGTTCCGTGAAGAAACTCTTAATGTGCCAACGCCAACAAGATTTAAATAAAAGAATACCAACCCAATGAAAAACAAAAACAGCAGAAGAGATTTTATCAAAAAAAGTGCCCTAGCTGCAGGCTCATTTTATATAGTCCCACGCCATGTACTTGGCAAAGGCTTTAAAGCTCCCAGCGATAAACTAAACTTAGCCGCAATAGGTGCAGGAGGAAAAGGCCGAAGCGACATTATGAATGCCTGGAATAAAGGCTCCGAAAATGTAGTAGCTCTCTGCGATATAGATTTGAATCAAGCCGAAGCGGCTATGAAGAAATTTCCTAAAGCGAAGGTATACAGAGACTTTAGGGAAATGCTGGACAATCAAAAGGACATAGATGCCGTTACCATCTCTACACCAGACCACAATCATGGTGTGGCGGCTATGTCTGCCATGCAAAAGGGCTTACATGTGTACGTTCAAAAACCTCTGACCCATAACATTTACGAGGCCAGAATGCTCACGGAAGGGGCTAGGAAATATAAGATAGTTTCTCAGATGGGAAACCAAGGAGCTTCCAATCCAGGCCAGCAGCAAATGATTGCATGGTTTGGACAGGGTTTAATTGGCAAAGTGGATGCTGCACATATTTGGACCAACAGACCCGTTTGGCCACAAGGAATTCCAGTGCCTTCAGAGAAAATGCCTCTTCCAGATACCATTTCGGCTAAAAACTGGGATACGTGGATTGGGCCTGCCAAAGAAGTAGACTATCACCCACTCTATCACCCATTTAAGTGGCGTGGATGGTGGGATTTTGGAACCGGTGCTCTTGGAGATATGGGTTGCCACCTGATTGACCCAGCCTTTAGAGTCCTACAGTTGGGTTACCCAACGGAAGTAGAATGTAGTGTAGGTCAGATATTCTTAAAAGACTGGAATCCAGAGTATATTCCAGAAGGCTGCCCTCCTTCTTCTAGCGTGAAAGTTCAGTTTGGCGGTACCGCTGTGAATGATAAGCCTATTGCTATGTATTGGTCAGATGGAGGTATAAGACCTTTTCATCCTAATATTATTCCTGCTGATCATCCTTTAGGTGATGACGATTCTAGTAATGGTGTTATGCTTATCGGAGAAAAAGGTGTTATGACTTGTGGCACTTATGGGGCGAATCCTAAGATATATCTAAACTCAGGCGATATTTTAGAAATGCCAAAAGGGTATGATGGTGGACTAAAAAATCATAAAATGACGGAATATGGACACCATCTCAGCTGGATTGAGGCTATTAAAGGAGGCTTCGGAAGTAAAGAACATAAAGCACTTACCTCTTCTTTTGACTATTCTGGGCCTTTGACAGAAACGGTGATTATGGGTAATCTGGCCATTAGAAGTTATCAGGAAAGCACTTCAGGGAGTGGTAGAGCCGCCAAATATGAAGGTCGTAAAAAGCTTCTCTGGGATGGTGAAAACATGAAAGTAACCAATTACGATGAGGCCAATAAGTTTGTAAGCAGAAAGTACAGAGACGGCTGGAAGTTAATCTAATCAACCGTGCTTATTTTTCATATAATTGAAGCCCTCTTGGATTAATTCCTGGAGGGCTTCTTTCTTGTCAGATCTCAAGGTTGAGGTTTTTGTTTCTTAGGTTCAGCTTTGACCGCCTCAATCTGCTCATAAACAGGACAGTCCTTATCATGAGGCGTAGGTAGGTACCCCGTGCTCTGAAGAAATTCATTCACTATTTCACCACCGACAAACTTAAAATTCTTCTTGAAAACCTTTACCCATTCCTCTTTGGTGAGTGGATAGTGATGCTCTATCCAAGCTTTAAAGCTTCCATGCTCATTTTGAAGTTCCAAAATCACATTGGCATTATGGATGGCTGCATTTACTTTAAGCTTATTTCTTATGATACCTGCATCATTTAAGAGTCTTACCCTTTCAATTTCATCATAGTTGGCCACAGTTTTGATGTCAAATTCGCTGTATGCCTTAAAGAAATTGTCTTTTTTTACCAGAATAGTATTCCATGAAAGTCCTGCCTGATTTATTTCCAAAACCAGCCTTTCAAAGAGTTCATTGTCGGTTTCTAATGGAAAACCATATTGGAAATCATGATAATATTTATGGACATTATCTTCTGGTAATTCACGACAAAACTCGCAATAACTCATGACGTACTTTTTTTGCTAAAGCTATGAAATTTAATAAGATTATTTTGCTTAGGATTTTGGAATGGCGGAGATTTACAGTTCCCTTAAGATTACTGAGTCATCTCTCTTTCCTCAGTAATGCCGCATTCCCCTCATGAAATTGCCTCATAATACTAGGGAATTGATAACGCCTGAATAATTTGGCCAAGTCAAAATCAGTATCATTTTTAACAGAGCTTTCTAGCTCATGAATATAGTCTCTGGATTCTTTTATTCTCAACTGTATTTCGACTATATCTGTTGTGAAGTCACCATGTCCAGAAATAAGGAATTTGACATGTTCGGTACTGATGATGTGTTCTAGTTTATTTAGTGTGTCTTTGTAGTTTTTGCCGGAGTCATAGATGTAAGGAAACTCAATATTGCTGAGATAGTCGCCGACTATCAAAATGCCTTTGGTCTTATTGAAAGTAATGAGACCATCTATATTATGACCTTTGGCTTGCCAAAATAAATATTCATCCGAATTGATTTTTAATGATTGGCCATCTAAGGTAATACCCGTTTTTATCTCTGGAAAACTGATGTCATAATCTCTCAGGATATAGTTTTCGTCATCAAAAATCTTGATTTGACTCAGGATACTTCCCTTGTCGGGATTGTCTATGAAGTTTTGCGAAGCTATGGTGTTAAAGTCCTTAAAACGGCCATAGCCTATGATGTGGTCATAATCAGAATGGGTAAATAGCAAGTGCTTCGCTTTACCTTTTCCTAGCTTGTCTATGAGATTGGCTATGAAATCTATTTCAATAGGAAGCCAATTGGGATCAACCAAAAGAATGGATTTCTCAGATATAATTATGGTGGAGGTCGTCCTGAAAAGAGAACTCTCGAGAATGATTAATTCGTCAGATTGATATTGGATTTTCATGAAATTTCACAGCCCGTTTAATATTTATGGTAAATCGGGAATGAAATCTAACGGTTTTGAGCTTCAATATCCCTATTTGACGCTAGCGTTTTTTGAAAAGAAGCCATGTCCACATGTTTGTATGCTTCCTTGGTACTTGTTGGGTATTTGTCCACTTGGCCTGACAAGTCTTTTCTAAAAACCACCGCTACAATTAGGGCAAACATTATGTAAAACTCGCTCTACACATTCAATACAAAAAGTACACTCGAATGTGCAAATCATAGCTTCTGTGCTGTCAACAGGTAATGCTTTACGGCAGTTTTCGCAAGTCGGTCTAAGCTCCAACGGGGTAAGTTGCTTTATGGTGAATAGGGAAATTACATGAGTTGGCTATGAAACAAAGTCGGTTAGCCTCGTTATGAAGTTCATCTGCTTTCTGGGCCAGAGAATTATCACTCAATTCTACTTTTGGACGCAGCGTAATTTCAGAAAAGTGGCCTCCGCCATCTGAAGTTTCTATCATAATGCCAGAAGGTTTATCTTCATAAGAAACGACATTTATTTTTGCCACCGAACATAAGTGCAAATACCATAACATATGACAGGAAGAAACAGAAGCGAGCAACAACTCTTCTGGGTTATGCTTTGTGCTTTCTCCAAGAAATGCAGGATCAGAAGAGCATTCTATGTCTTTTTTGCCATCTAGTTTTACCGTATGGCTTCTTTTATAAGAGCGGTAGTTGGAGGTTCCGCTGCCCGTATTTCCCGTCCATTCTATGGTGAGGGAGTATTGATGTTCTTTGCTCATGTTATTTCTTAATTTCGCCTCCTTTTGGGCCATAGAAAAGAACCCAAGTGCTAAAATCGGCCGAGAATGTTTCAAATTTATGTTCTTTACCAGCGGGTACAAAAAGGAAAT
>JBLHOT010000067.1:0-19828 GCA_047623945.1 Arcticibacterium sp.
TTTTATTGAAAAAGTACTATTAAGTATACTTATTTTCTAAAAATGACTTATTTGTCAATATAATCCTGAAAGGTATGTTGCT
Source organism: Arcticibacterium sp. (assembly GCA_047623945.1). Lineage (GTDB taxonomy): Bacteria > Bacteroidota > Bacteroidia > Cytophagales > Spirosomataceae > Arcticibacterium. Next base: position 83 of record JBLHOT010000067.1, read on the forward strand.
GCAAAGCTTTTCCGTTTCGAATATCATTGGGTAAGAGTTCGCCACTTTGGCTAATGATTTTCTTGCCGACATTATCAAATAAGAATTCTTTATCTTCCTGAATAAGTCCAAAACCATCCTTAAAACTAAAATAGGCCCACTGAGCATTGTTTTTTGATAGAATGTCCTTGCTCCAAATATATTGTTCAGAATCAAGCCCTAGGTTGTTTAGGAGCGTCTTTGGCATATCTATTTGACTCCCAATTCCACTTACTATCCTGAACTTAGAAATGACCCCTCCGGTCCAAAGCATGGGTGTCCTAAAGCTATCTGACCTCTTATCTGTTTTAGGGAATCTATGGCCATGGTCTCCAATAATAACCACCAGCGTATTTGACCACCAAGGCTGCTTTTTGGCGGAATCGATGAACTTACCAAATTCGCGGTCTGTATAATATAACGAGTTGAGAAACATTTCTTCCTCTGTATCACCCGAAATCACTGCAGAGTCTAAGGGTACATCAAAGGGCTCATGGCTACTAAGAGTCAATATTGTTTCAAAAAACGGGTCTTTTTTAGCGTAGCTATGTTCCTGTAAGAACTTACTGAAAATCTCTTCGTCATGAACACCCCATTTTGTTACATGCAGTTCTTCAGGGAAGTCATTAAGGTCTACAATTCTTTCGAAATCAGCGGCGTATAGGTAGCTTTTGATGTTTGCAAATTCAGTTTCTCCTCCATAATAAAACGATGTTCTGTATCCTTGCTTTTGAAAGTCTTTAGTAAGAATCTCAAGGTTTTGAGTCTTTTTAGGCTCTTTTATGATGGATTTAGTAGGCTGGGCTGGGTAGCCACTTAAAACAGAGACAAGACCTTTATCTGTTCTATCACCAGAGGCATAAATATTAGAAAAGTAAACACCTTCTTTTTTTAATCTATTAAAGTTAGGAGTGACCTCTTTATTATGATAGGTAAGATCCACCACTTTTTCTGTCATACTTTCCCAAATAATGAGGAGTACGTTGGGCTTTTCTAAATTCGGTTTGAGTACTTTTTCTGGTTTAGAGGTTTCAGGAAAAAGCTCCTTAATGCTTTTAGATATTTCCTCTTTGGGCAAATAGGTGTATGGGTTGTCCTTAATGTTATTGTTGTTGACCAAGGAACTCAGAAAGTTCCAAGAGGCGTTTACTGCCGCTATATTAGCAAAATTGTTGTCGGAGAAGTAAACCGAGCTTTGATTCATTGTGGCTACGCCAAAACCGCCCCTTATTGGAATGATTAAGGCGGCCGTCAAGAATAAAGCGATAGGCATATACGGCAACTTTTTGATGCTTTTCCAGCTATTTATTTTATGGCCTATTACTCGGTAAACTGCAACACTGGCAAGGATTATAAGTAAGATACTCGTAATAAGTAATCGTATTACCGGAGAAGATCTTACAGAAGCAAAGGCCTCTCTGGGGCTTTCTAAGTACTCTAGGGGGGTGGCATCCAACCTATAATTCCAAACATTATAAACTTCCATGTCTATAACGCTCAAGAATGTGAGCAAGAAAACCAAGGAGAGCGTATAGCCGTACAGCACACGCTCGAAAATGCTCTTCTTAATCCACCTAAAAAAAGTAACCCAAAGGAACGGGAGAAGACTTAAATAGCCTGCCATAGACATATCCATTCGAATGCCATTCCAAAAGATACCAGCCAAGGTCTCTAATGTGAGAAGTTTAGCATCGGCAATATGATAGCCTAAAAAAAGTAAACGGGCCGTCAGGAAAAAGGCAACCCAGAAACCGAAATAGATAAACAAAAACTGTATTCTTTCTTTCATTCAATGGAATTTGTGAACTTTGGCTCAAAGATATAAATAAACCGTCATGTCAATGAATCCAGGATTCGATCCAAAGGAAATAGAACAATTAAGAAAGGAATGTACAGAGGAAGGCCAAAACTTCGTTATGGTGCTTGACGACATTGAGCTTTCTGATAGTGGAGAGTATTATCAGTTTCAGTTTATTGGAAAGCATGAGGGGAAAGAAGTGATTTACGATGCTGCCATTTTTACTTTAGAACTGCATTATAATGGTGTTTTGCTAGAAGAAGCAGAAAAAAGAGTAACAGCCATTCATAAGAATTTTATACCGATAGAAGAGCGTGAAGATGGCTATGTGCCTAATCCTAAAGCAGATGAATTGATAGAGGAATTTATCATGGAAATGGAAGAGGACGAAGACATGAAAGTGAGTGAGTTTATTAATATAGACCCTGATTTTGAATTTGGAATAGGATTAGAAGCGGCTGTAAATGCAGAGCTAATTACACTAGAAGATATTAGCAGGTTTGTAGATGACTTTAATGCAGGCACTTTCAAGCTTGACAATAATAGATTTAGTTTTAAGCAAGAGTTCGGGGAGTAGTATGCGTCTTTTCTATCAAGAAAATTTTGAAGAGCTTTTGTTTTTGGATGAAATAGACTCCAAGCATTGCATACGTGTACTTCGTAAAAAAGAAAATGACCAGATAGATGTTACAGACGGAGCTGGAAATATGTTTCATTGTAGTATTCATGACGCCCATCCTAAAAGGACAAGACTTCAGATTATTGACAAAAAAGAGGCTTTCGGTAAGCCAAATAGATATGTTTCCGTTGCTATAGCTCCAACTAAAAACATAGACCGGACAGAGTATTTTGTGGAGAAAGCTGTAGAAATAGGTGTTTCTGAAATTTCCTTTATTCAAACGGCGAATTCAGAACGAAAGCATTTGAAACTTGACCGGCTAAATAGAATTGCCATTGCAGGAATGAAACAGTCTTTAAAGGCTTATCTGCCCAAAATGAATGATTTGATGCCATTTGGGCAATACATAGATGAATTGTCATTAGATGCAACACATCAAAAATTTATGGCTCATTTGTCTGATGATTCTATCCCCTTAGAGAAGAAAGAAATTGGGAGCAGAACTCATATTCTGATAGGGCCAGAAGGTGATTTCATTGAATCTGAAATAGAAAAGGCTAGGGCCAATGGTTTTGAGATGGTAAGTATGGGCCAGAGCAGGTTACGAACAGAAACAGCTGGTTTAGTGGCGGTTACTTTATTGAATTTATTGTAATATGGATCTTAAAAAAATAGTTCTTGCAACTTTTGGTTTATTGTTTTTTGTGCAAACATTGTATGCTCAAACACGGACCATAAAAATAGCAAAGCTCAAATATGATGGCGGCGGAGACTGGTACTCCAATAAAACATCCGTCCCAAATCTCATTGAATTCTGTAATGAAAATTTGAAAACTAACATATTCAGTGATGAAGATATAGTGGAAGCTGGTAGTCCTGAGATTTTTGAATACCCTTTCGTTCATATGACAGGACATGGAACCGTTGTCTTTTCTGATGCACAGGTGAGCAATATGAGAAAATACCTCATTTCAGGTGGTTTTCTTCACGCCGATGATAACTATGGACTGAGTAAATTTCTGATAAGAGAAATGAAAAAGGTATTTCCAGAAGCAGATTTTGTAGAAGTACCTTTTAGTCATCCTATTTATCACCAGAAGTATGATTTTGATAAAGGACTTCCTAAAATTCATGAGCATAATAATAAACCCCCGCAGGGTTTTGGCTTGTTTCACGAAGGTAGACTGGTTTGTTTCTTTACCTATGAGTGCGATTTAGGAAATGGCTGGGAAGACCAGTCCGTTTATGGTGACCCACAATCTGTGCGTTTAAAAGCACTTCAAATGGGTGCGAATATTGTCTCTTTTGCCTTTACTTCTTATTAGATTTTCTTTTGGACTATACTCAGGGTATTTGGACTTTCCTAAGAACTTGAGTATCCGTTGGCAATTAAGCATAGTTTATTTTGAACTTTTTGGATACAGGCTCGTTCTTGTATTTACAAACCACGTTAGAATTTATAATAATATATGGTAGCTGCACTTTCTTTTTTTGTAGGACATTGGTATCTGTCTCTTTTTAGTCAAACATTCTTCTTACATCGCTATTCGGCTCATAAAATGTTCCGAATGAATAAATTTTGGGAGAAGTTTTTCTACTTGTTTACTTACATCACACAGGGTTCGTCTTATTTAAATCCTAGAGCTTATGCCGTGATGCACCGCATGCATCATGCTTTCTCGGATACAGAGAAAGATCCACATTCTCCTCATCATTCAAAAAACCTTTTTACGATGATGTGGAAGACTAAAGACTTGTACACTAATCTAGCAGATTATAAAACAAAAATAGAAGACAGGTTTGATAGAGATTTTCCGCAGTGGCAGATCATTGACAAATTTGGCGATTCGTGGATTTCTAGATTATTATGGGGATTGGCTTATGTAGCTTTTTACGTTGTTGGGTATTTTTACTTTGATATCCATTGGGCATTCTTTTTCCTATTACCTATTCATTTTATGATGGGGCCTATTCATGGAGCCATTGTAAACTGGAGTGGACATAAATATGGTTACCAAAACTTTGATAATAAAGATAAATCAAAGAATAGTCTACTTTTTGACTTTTTAATGATGGGAGAGCTTTTTCAAAACAACCATCACAAACACCCAATGTCAATCAACTTTGCCAAAAGATGGTTTGAAATTGACCCAACATATCCCGTCATCAAGTTTTTGACTTGGACTAAAATCATTAAGCCGAAGTAGTATTAAAGCTGCTTTTAAAGAAAAAAGAGACTGTCCCTAAACGCAGCCTCTTTTTCTGTTTACGGTACTTGCTTTCTCTTAATTATTCTTGATGCTCATCACTAAGACTTGAGAAATTAATAGCTGTTTCTATAAGAGCCAAATGAGAATAAGCTTGTGGAAAATTACCTAAGAGCCTTTTACTCTCAAAGTCAATATCCTCACTGAATAGGCCCAGATGGTTGCTGTAGCCAAGAATCTGGTCAAAAAGCACTTTGGCTTCTTTCTTCTTCCCAATTTTATAAAGACTGTTTATAAACCAAAAGGAGCAGATGGTAAAAGAAGAAGAAGGTAATCCGAAATCATCATTGTTAATGTATCTGTACATAAGTCCATCTCTACAAAGTTCCTTTTCGGTGGCGAGGACTGTACTCACAAAACGTGGGTCTTTAGCATCAATAAATCCATAGCTTTCCATGAGGAGGGTAGAAGCATCAAGGTGAGGAGAACCATAACTCTGAGTATAAGCTTGCTTTTCTTCTGACCAAGCATTTTGTCTTATGTCTTCGGCTATTTCGTCTCTTAAGCTTTGCCATTTATTCACCTTGTCGTCCATGTTTAGGAGTTCTGCTATTTTTACTCCTCGGTCTATTGCCACCCAGCAAAGCAGCTTAGAGAACGTAAAATGCCTTTCCTCGGTCCTGAACTCCCAAATACCTTTATCTGCTTTTTGCCAGTTGTTTTTAACAATAACCATGGTAGATTTGACTATGGTCCAGAGCTCCTCCCTATAAAAAAGAGTGTTGTTAAAATTAACATACTGTTGATAAAGTACATCCATTAAAATGCCGTAGATATCGTTTTGCTTTTGGTGGTAAGCTGCATTTCCTATTCTTACGGGTTTACTGCCCATATATCCATCCAGATGCTCTAGGATCTCTTCGGTAAGTTTTTTCTGCCCATCTATACCATACATGATTTGCATTTTCTCGTCTTTATTCGGGACTATCTTAACGATGAACTCGAGAAACTTCTCTGCTATCTTTTTATGTCCTAATTTAGATACCACTTTTACTACCATACTGGCGTCTCTTATCCAGCAAAATCTGTAATCCCAGTTTCTTACCTCACCTATAGTCTCTGGAAGTGAAGTGGTGGCTGCAGCCAAAACGGCCCCAGTTCGCTCGTAGGTCAACATTTTAAGGGTTAAAGCGGATCTTAAAATTTCATCATTATAGAGCTTATAGGTAGTCGTTTTTTCTGCCCAGTTAAGCCAATATACTCTGGTTCGTTGCATTTTCAGGTACTGCCTATCCACATCTTGAGTGAGTAATTTCTCAAAATAGCTGATTAAGAAATACTCATTCTTAGTAAGAATAAGTTCATCCCCGTTTAGAATGGCTTTATTGGAAAATGAACTGTAGAGGTAAATGGAGTCGTACTCTCCAGTGATGGTTTTAGTTTTTATATAGTTTCCTTTATCAGAGCTCTTTAGATCTTGTTTGGCGTAGCCTATTTTTGGGTCATACTTTACTCGGAATTTAGGTTTTCCTTTGGTGAGTTTAATGTATCTAACTATTTCAGCCGGAGATTGCTGAATTTTATCATCAGCGACGTACCGAGGCATGAAGTCGATAACTTCAAAGGTATCTTCTCCATTATCGAATTCTGTGACTAAAATATTGGTCTTATATATGTATTTTTGAATCGTGCTATAAGAGGAATTTACTATAATCTCGAACGACCCACCCTTATTTTCGTCAAGTATCTTTCCGAAAACTGATGGGGAGTCAAATTTTGGTAAACAACACCAATCAATGCTTCCGCTTTTGTTTATTAAAGCGGCACTTTGGCAGTTACCAATCATTCCGTAGTCTAAATTTCTCATTAATGTTAACTTTTATACTTTAAATAATCCCATGAGTAAAACAATCATTGTCTCCAATAGACTTCCACTTTCTTTGAATATTGCTAATAATGAGGTAGAAGCCACACCTAGTGTAGGAGGCCTGGCTACTGGTCTCAAGTCTGTTCATGCCGAGGGAAATGGTATCTGGATTGGCTGGAGCGGACTTACTCAAGAAGAGGTTAATCCTTCTCTAGCTCCTAAAGTAGAGAATGCTCTTGAAAATCAAAAGTGTAGGTCGGTTTCTTTGTCTCAAAAAGAAATAGACGGGTTTTATTTTGGTTTTAGCAACCGTACTTTATGGCCATTATTCCATTATTTTACAGAATATGCCGAATTTAATAAAGGGGACTGGGAAATTTATAAAACGGTAAATCAAAAATTTGCAGATTTAGTTCTTGCCAATATTGAAGACGGCGACACTGTTTGGATTCATGATTACCAACTTCTTTTAGTACCATCAATGGTTAAAGAGAAAAGGCCAAATGTGAAAATTGGATTTTTCCTTCATATACCTTTCCCATCTTATGAGGTTTTTAGAAACCTGCCATGGAGAGAAGAAATCCTAAAAGGGATGCTGGGCTCAGATTTAATAGGCTTTCATACTTATGAGTACGAGAGGCATTTCTTGAGTTCTGTGCAAAGGATTCTGATGTGTGAGCTTAACTTTAATTATGTTCTTTATGATGCACGAAGAGTTAAAGTAGACTCATTTCCTATGGGTATTGACTATAATAAGTTTCATGATGCGGCAATTGCTCAGCAAAAAAGCAGTAAAAAATCCGAGTTTCAAGAAAGTCTTGATAAACACAAAGCCATTAAAGGCGATACCCAATTCATACTAAGTATTGACCGTTTGGACTATACCAAGGGAATAGCCCAACGGATTTTGGCTTTTGAGGTTTTCTTAGAAAAATATCCAGAGTATTTAGGCAAGGTAAGATTAGTGATGTTGGCAGTACCCAGCCGTTCTAACGTACCTCAATACCAAGACCTTAAGAACGAAATAGACCAATTAGTCGGAAGAATCAATGGTAAGTTTTCCGAGGTAAACTGGACACCCATCTGGTATTTCTATAGGTCTATGCCTTTTGAGAACCTCATAGACTTGTATGGCTCTTGTGATATTGCTCTTTTAACGCCCGTTAGAGATGGAATGAACCTAGTGGCTAAAGAATATATAGCCAGTAGAGTGGATAATACAGGGGTATTAATATTGAGTGAAATGGCCGGTGCTGCTAAAGAACTTAATGAAGCTCTCATCATAAACCCGAATAATGCGGACCAAATAGCGGATACCATTAAAGAGGCTCTGGAAATGCCTTTGGCACGCCAGAAAAAGGGTAACATTATTATGAAAGAGCGGGTGAAACGGTACAACGTGGAACGCTGGGCTCACGAGTTTTTGCAAAACTTGGAGGATGTAATAGCGTCTAGGCCGGCTCATTCTGCCATTGCTATAAAAGATAAAGTTCTAGAAGAATTAAGCACTAAATTTAAGTCTTCGGCTTCTAGAACATTGTTTTTGGATTATGACGGCACTTTAGCTGCTTTTAAAAATAAGCCAGAAGACGCTATTCCTACACCTGAATTATATGAGTTATTGGATGAGCTTAACGCAAATCCAAAAAATGATTTAGTTCTTATTACGGGAAGAGACAAAGAAACTTTCGAGACTTGGTTTGGACATAAGCCTTATACATTAATCACAGAACATGGGCTTTGGCAGAGAGACAAAGAAGAAAAGGACTGGAAGCAGTTAGAAAGTGTCAATAATAGGTGGTTTGAAGTCATCTATCCAATTCTAGAACGGTTTACAGACAGAACTCCGGGATCACAAATTGAGATTAAAAACTATTCTATGGCATGGCATTATAGGAGGGTAGATCCTGTTTTGGGCGAACACAGAGCCTCAGAGCTAAAAGCCACTATTGAGCCACTTATAGCTAATCATAACATAGAAATAATGGAAGGAGATAAGGTTTTGGAGGTAAAAGTTAGCGGGGTCAATAAAGGAAAAGCTTCGTCTAAGTTTATAGCAGATAAAACAACAGATTTTATCTTGGCTATGGGTGACGACTGGACGGATGAATTTATGTTTCAAGATCTTCCGAAAGAAACGGTCACAATCAAAGTAGGAAATAAGAAAACCGTAGCTAAGTATAGGATTAAAAATACAGAGTCGGTTTATAAATTTCTTTGGGCTTTGACATGAATAAAACATTAACTTTAAACTAAATACCTTTTCTGATTAGGAAGAGACTTTTGAATGATTCGTTCCTTTACAAGGAATTGATTTATATGACAGCCAACATTCAGGGTGTTATAAATGAGATGTAAAAGGAATAAGTATCTAATAGGACGGAAATAGTTGGACTATACCTTGAACGACAACCTATCGAAACGATGATAAAAGAATCTATGAACCCATTTATCAAGTGCATTCTTGTAGCAACTCCCTTATTTATTCTCACAAACTGTGAGAATAAGGAAACCACAGATGCACGCAAACCAAATATTATTTATGTACTAGCTGATGATTTGGGGTACGGAGATATATCTTCATTTAATGAATCGGGGAAAATAAGAACACCAAATATAGACAAGCTAGCATCCGAGGGTATGAAGTTTACAGACGCTCATACTTCTTCTTCTGTTTGTACGCCTACTAGGTATAGTATTTTGACAGGGCGTTATAATTGGCGAACACGTCTTAAGAGTTCTGTTTTATGGGGAAAATCAAAGGCACTCATACCAAATACTAGAAGTACTGTGGCTTCTGTACTTAAAAAGCAGGGTTATGATACTGCTTTTATAGGAAAATGGCACTTAGGCTGGGATTGGGCAATGAAAGATTCTGTCAATATTGACTTTACGAAACCTATTACCAATAATCCCAATGACCTAGGATTTGATTATGCTTACGGCCACAGTGGATCCTTAGACATGCCTCCTTATGTCTACGTTGAAAATGGAAATTCAACAAGTATTCCTTCCGCAACTACAGTTAATAAAGGAAAATATTCATGGTGGAGAGAAGGGCCTACTGCAGATGATTTCATTCATGAAGATGTTACTCCAAATTTCTTTCGAAGGGCAATAGCACATATAAAGAAGAAGGCCAAAGCTGATAAACCATTCTTTTTGTACCTACCGTTACCATCACCACATACCCCAATTTTACCCACTGAAGAATGGCAGGGTAAAAGTGGTCTGAATCCATACGGAGATTTTGTGATGATGATTGATGATTACATAGGACAACTTCAACATGCTGTAAAAGAGGCAGGATTAGAAAACAATACTTTAATCATATTTACAAGTGACAATGGATGCTCACCGGCGGCTAAGATTAATGAACTAGAGGAGGAGGGACATTATCCAAGTTACCATTTTAGAGGCCATAAAGCCGATATTTTTGAAGGGGGGCACCGTGTGCCATTTATTGCTAAATGGCCTGGAAGAATACAGAAAGGTTCGGTTTCTGATAAAACGATTTGTACCACCGATTTTATGGCCACCTGTGCCGAAATAACGGGCTATTCATTGGCAGATAGTGAAGGAGAAGATAGTTATAGCCTAGTTTCGCTATTTGCTCAAACCCAAAATGATGCTCCGTTTAGGGAGGCCATTGTACACCATTCTATAAACGGGAGTTTTGCCATAAGAAAAGGCAACTGGAAGCTCATTATGTGTGCTGGATCTGGAGGATGGAGTGTTCCAAAGCCTAATGATAAAGAACTTATTGCTACGCTACCGAAATATCAGTTGTACAATCTCGAAGTCGATCCTGGTGAAAAAAATAATTTATTAAGAGCACACTCTGATAAGGTACTGGAGTTAAAAACCTCACTGTCAAAATATATTGCCGATGGACGTAGCACTCCAGGTCTCCCGCAAAAAAATGATGATATCGACTTTGAATGGAGTCAAATAGAGTTTATGAATTAGTTTCTGTACAAATAAAAATTAACCAAAATTAGAGTGTGGGTCAATGGCAATTTTTAATTCTCTGGAGTTTTAAAAACAAAATCATTCAGTTTTCTCTTATATTCATCTCCATTAGGAAGGGCCACAATTAGTTCTGCGTTTACTACGTCTCCGGAGTCAGATTCTGTGAGGATGCCTTTAAAGTTTATTAGGAGGTTCTCGCCCTTAAGTTTTAAGGCATAATTTTTAAGTAACAAGGAATCGTTTTCCAGCGAAACAGGAATCAAAAAATTGGGCTTTTCAAAACTAAAATTGAAGTAGTTAACTGCCACATTATTTTCACAAACTCCTTTACCAAGATAGTGGCCATCCTGAAAAAAGTATTCTTTTACAATTTTATCTAATTTCTTATTTAGCGGGAATAAATTTGTGCTTCCCCCTAAGCCCAAAACTAGTGCAGTAGGTTTGCAGTCAAAATCTAACAAGTTTCCGGGTGCAATAACTTCATTGTTCTTTGAGCATGAGAACTCAAAGAAAAAAAAAGAGGGCCATTAGAATAGCCGAGAGACTATTAGATTTCATTTTAGAAAGCGATGCCTTGGTTTTGTATGAGAAACGAAAAGCGTTTGTTTTTAGCGTGAGGTTTAACTGGTTTTTTAATATTTGAAAGGAACTTCCATGAACTAAACCTCCTTCATACTCAGTCCAATACGCTTTCTGGCCACATCCACTTCCATAACTTTCACTTTTACTTTTTGGTGAACTTTCACCACCTCATTGGGGTCTGAAACGAACCTGTTTGCCAAATGAGAGACATGGACTAAGCCATCCTGATGAACACCAATATCTACAAAACATCCAAAAGCAGTAATATTAGTTACGATTCCTGGCAAAACCATGCCTTGATGTAGGTCTTCCATTTTATGTACATTCCCAAATTCAAAGGCCTCCAGTTGCTCTCTGGGGTCTCTTCCGGGCTTGGCCAATTCAGCCATGATATCGTTCAGGGTAGGTAAGCCCACTTCTGAGGAGATGTAGGTTTTTAAAGGAATAGATTTTCTTACTTCATCGTTTTCAATGATTTGATTCACCGAAACTCCTTTGTCTTTAAGCATGCGTTCTACCAACGAATATTGCTCAGGATGAACCGCAGTATTGTCTAATGGGTTTTTAGCACCATGAATTCTCAGGAAACCGGCAGCTTGTTCATAGGCCTTGTCTCCTAGCCTAGGCACCTTTAGAAGTTGCTTTCTTGAAGAGAATTTACCATTTTTCATTCGATAGTCTACAATGTTTTGAGCCAAACTAGGCCCAAGACCCGAAACATAAGCCAACAAATGCTTTGAGGCTGTGTTTAATTCGACACCAACGGAGTTTACACAGCTTTCTACCACCGTATCTAGGCTTTCTTTTAACTGCTTAGGATTCACGTCATGCTGATATTGGCCTACACCGATAGATTTTGGATCTATTTTCACCAGCTCGGCTAAAGGGTCTTTTAATCGCCTTCCTATAGAAATAGCTCCTCGTACAATAACATCTTTATTCGGAAACTCTTCTCTGGCAACTGCGGAAGCTGAGTAAATAGAAGCACCCTGTTCAGATACAACATAGACGCCCTTTACGCCTGTTTTTATGGACTTTATAAACTGTTCGGTCTCTCTGCTGGCTGTGCCATTTCCAATAGCAATAGCGTCTATTTTGTAATCCGCTACCAACTTTTTTATTGTAATTTCGGCTTCGTTTTGTTTAAAAGTGGGGTATACCACTGTATCATAGAGTAAATCTCCCAATTCATTTAGGACTACTGTTTTACATCCCGATCTAAAACCCGGATCTAGTGCTAAAATTCGCTTTTGTCCTAAAGGGGCTGAAAGTAAGAGTTGCCTTAAGTTTGTGGCAAAAATTTCTATAGCCGCTTGGTCCGCTTTTTCCTTACTAAGGTTATCGTATTCGTTTTCTATAGATGGGTTTAGCAGTCTTTTGTAGGCATCTTCAATAGCTATTTCCATCTGCTCTTTACAAGCCGGTAAGCCTCTCAGATATTGTCTATCTAAATTGTTTAAGGCTTTCTCCGTATCTATCTCAATTCCCACTTTTAAGAAACCCTCGCTTTCTCCACGTCTAATGGCCAGAAGACGGTGAGAAGGTATATTTTTAAGATTTTGATTAAAATCAAAATAGTCCTGATATTTAATTCCATCAGTTTCTTTGCCTTTTTTCACCTTAGACCTAAGAATAGCCTCTCGGTCAAAAATCAATCTAAGCTTATTTCTCGACTCTAGGTTTTCATTAATCCATTCGGCAATGATGTCCCTCGCTCCAGCTAGTGCCTCTTCTTTGTTTTTAACAGCCTTGTTTATGAATTGGCTCGAAAGAGCATCCAAACTACTTTCCTTTTGCTCAAAAATCCTTTTAGCCAAGGGCTCTAAGCCTTTTTCAATAGCCATGACGGCTTTAGTCTTTCTTTTTTGTTTGTACGGCAAGTAGAGATCTTCCAGTTCTTTTAAATGCAAGGCAATTGTCAACTTTTGCCTTAAATCTGGTGTTAACTTACCTTGTTCATCAATAGACGAAATAATTGATTCACGCCTCTTATCTGTTTCTAAGAATTTCTCGTAAGCCTTTTTTATATCAGCTATCTGAACTTCATCCAATCCACCCGTTTTCTCCTTTCTATATCTTGAAATAAAAGGAACAGTGGCTCCTTCCATTAAAAGTGTTACCGTCTGTTTCACAGAATGCGAAGAAACGCTGAGGGTCTGGGTTATATATGTAACTTGTGCTGAGTTAAGCATTTAAAAAGAGTTTAACGTTGAATACAAAAATCTCCATTCTAATGAAGAAACTATGGACTTTGGCGGTAATATTTTCCACAATCGTACAGTCTTCATGTTCGCTGGTCTCACCTGAGAATGACAAGCAATATAGGGTAAGCAGCGGGCAGAGTTTTGGTTTTTGTTTGGGACCTTGTTTCCAGACCTTAAGCTTGGATTGGGGTGCTCAGCAAGCTGAGTTTATTATCAGGCACACGGAGTTTAGTAATAATAGCGTAGAATTCAGAGAAGAGATCATTCCTATTACTTTTTCGCAAGATGTATGGAATGAAATTCTAAATGACATTAAAAAGATAGACGATTTTGAATCCTACGAAATGGTTTATGGCTGCCCAGATTGTGCAGATGGCGGAGCCGAGTGGATTGAAATCACCGATAAGGAAGGTACACACCGAGTCACTTTTGAGTTTGGAAAGACTGTTAAAGGCTTAGATAATTTGATACTTTTGCTCCGAAATAAACGAACGGCCTTATCGAAAATGCACGTCAGTCAGTAGAAATGTACGATTTAGTGGTTATAGGAGGTGGAGCAGCAGGTTTCTTTACCGCAATTAATGCTGTAGACCTTAATCCAAGTCTAAGGGTTCTAATTCTTGAGAAAAACAACGAACCACTCCAGAAAGTAAAAGTATCTGGAGGTGGAAGGTGTAATGTGACTCATCACTGCTATGAGCCAGAATTACTTATTAAAAACTATCCAAGAGGAGAGGCATTTCTACTGGAACCATTCAAGCGATTTGGGCCTGCCGAAACCGTATCGTGGTTTTCAGAAAGGGGAGTGGCTATAAAAAAGGAGGGAGATGGGAGGATGTTTCCAGAAAGCAATTCTTCTCAGACTATCATTGATTTGTTTCAAAAGGAAATTAAACGTCTGAAAATAGAACTCAGGACAGGCGTTCGAGTAACAGATTTTGAGAAAGAAAATGAATTTTGGTCAATTAATTGTCAATCTGGGGAAGTTGTAAAATGTCGTAATCTCATACTGGCGACGGGAAGCTCAAGGCCTATTTGGGATAAATTAAAAACTTGGGACTATAGATTAAACGCTCCGGTACCCTCACTTTTTACTTTTAAAATAAATGATGAGGCTTTACACGCCTTAGCCGGGAACAGCTTTGTAGGGGCCAAGGCAAGTATTAAGGGTTTTAGTAGTGCTGGGCCAGCATTAATCACACATTGGGGACTTTCCGGCCCTGCCATTTTGAGGCTATCTGCCTTTGCGGCGATTGAACTGGAAAAGTGTAATTATAAGTTCCATTTAAAAATGGATTGGCTTCCAGGCACAAGCACTGAAAAGATTATTCAGACATTTAGAAACAATCAAGTGGAGTCACCCAAAAAGAGAGTACTGGCTTTCCCTATGTTTGGTTTCACTAAAAGGTTTTGGGAGTATTTATGTCAAAAAAGTGATATTAGCGAGTTTCAGAATTGGAGTGAAACAGGTAAAAAGCATTTTAAAAAATTGGCTGACAATTTAAAGAAAATGGATTTTGATGTAGTAGGGAAAAGTACTTTTAAAGAAGAGTTTGTCACAGCCGGTGGTGTGGATCTGTCAGAAATTAATCCTATGTCTTTTGAATCCTTAAAAACTTCTGGGCTCTATATGGCGGGTGAAGTCTTGAATATTGATGCCGTAACAGGGGGGTTTAACTTTCAAGCGGCTTGGACTGGGGGGTGGCATATTGCTAAATCAGTGTCAAAAAAGTTAGATGATTAAGAATCTCTTGCATTTTGGAATCAATAAATTGTATTCTTTAGTTAAGGGATTGCGAAGCGAAAGGTTCGCATTAAATTATCAATCCATATGTTTTAATAAGAAAAAGCTAACGTATACCTTTATGTAAATTTATAGCACTAATAAAACTCTTATGACTCACCTTATTGAAAGATTTACTGAACACATGAAGTCTGGTAAATACAATAGTGTGACAGTCTCGGCATATAGAAATGCCATTTTCAAGTTCTATAATATGGCCCGGGATATGCCACAAAATCAAATTACGGACCAGTTTATAGGTACTTATCTCATAGATTTAGGAGAAGCGAAGGACAAGGCTGAGGCTATTCAAGCTGGTAAGGCTTTAAAATTGTTCTACGAAGTTATATTCTCAAGAAAACTAGGAATAAAGGCTACAGGCGAAACTAAAGAACAAAAACTTCCAGATTCGCTGTCCAAAGAAGAGATAAAAAGAATTTTCTATGTTGTAAATAACATTAAGCATAAGGCTTTATTGCTCCTTATTTATAATTCAGGGTTGAGAATTAGTGAGGGTATTAATTTGAAAGTAGCCGATTTGAAAATTAACAAAAAGGTTATTACAGTCTGGGATAAAGAAAGGAAGGTTAGTAGAGACCTGGCGTTGGCTCCAAATATTGTAGATTTTGTACAACGGTACTTTGTGAAAGAAGGCCCAACAGATTATTTGTTTCCTGGAGACTCCGGTAAGCCCTACAGCTCTAGAAACGTTCAACTTTTCTTTCAATCGGCATTAAAAAAGGCTGGTATTGGAAAATCTGCCACAGTACATACTCTCAGACACAGTTATGCGGTACATGCACTGGAGGCTGGTATGGACATTCATCTGCTGCAAAACATATTAGGTCATCGTTTTTTACAAACTACTTCTATCTACAATCAAGTAGCACAGATAGAATTAAGTAGACTTAGGAGCCCAATTCAAGATATTAATCTAAACGAAGGGGAGTTTACTTTTTCTCCTTACTAGACTTAATGATTCGCTGAATTTTAATTGGCGAAATAGCACTTTCTCTTAATTCTTTATCCTCAGAACGTTTTCTATTGATATCTACGGCTGCAAATATGGCTTGAAGCATTGAACCTGCATCTGCTTCCCCTTTTCCTGCCAAGTCAAAGGCTGTACCATGATCTGGCGAGGTTCTAACCACAGAAAGCCCCGCTGTGAAATTGACGCCAGTATCGAATGCTAGCATTTTAAAAGGAATCAAGCCTTGGTCGTGATACATGGCCAAAACAGCATCATATTGCCTCCATTGCTGAGTAGCAAAAAAGCCATCACTGGGAAAAGGCCCGAAAACAAGTTGTCCCTTTTTACGATGTTCTTCTATCACGGGAGCTATAATTTCACCATCTTCCTTACCTAAAAGGCCATTTTCTCCTGCATGAGGATTTAGTCCTAAAACGGCAATTTTAGGTTTTTGAATACCAAAATCTACTTCCAAACTCTGGATCATTAGCTTGAGTTTAGAAGTGATTTCCTTTTTAGTGATGTTCTTTTTGACTTGTTCTATCGGAATATGACCAGTAACAACACCAAGTTTTATTTTTTCACTGACAAGAAACATAAGCACATGCTCAGACTCAAAAGTTTGAGCAAGATACTCCGTATGTCCAGGGAAATCGAATCCGTTTCCCTGTGTGTTGTCCTTAGAAATTGGGGCAGTGACTAAAGCATGAATATCCCCGTTTTTTAAATCTTGTGTCGCCCTTTCAAGGGCTTGGAAGGCTAGCTGCCCAGCTTCTTTTTGAATGTTTCCTAAAGAAACTTCAAAATTTGGCCCTTCGTAGCAGTTGATAAGGTTTATCTGCTTTTTATTAATCTGTTTTATATTGTGAATGCCAGTAAACTGCCATTCATTAAAACCTAGAAGACTTTTATATTTACTCAGATGCTTTCCAGAGCCATAAATGATTGGGGTACAAATCTTGTTTATTGAGGGGCTAGAAAGTGCTTTTATAATTACTTCTGGTCCTATGCCATTAATGTCTCCAATACTTATTCCGATTTTTGGAATGATGCGGTCCTCCATGGGATTTATTTTGCTTTTTTTCTAAATGCTAATTTACTATAAATAAGGATACAAAAATATGCCATGAGCCTTGGAGAGCATGAAGTTTAAGTTTAAAAGCTCATTTTTGTACCACGATACTAAATTTAAAGAATGCGGATATTAATTGTGGACGAAATGCATAGCTCCATTGTAGAAATGCCTAAAGAGTTAGGTTTAGAAGTTGATTATTTTCCTAATATAGATTTTCAGGAGGTTTTAGAGAAAGTGGGAGATTATGAGGGACTTATTATCAGAAGTAAGTTTTTAATAGATGAGTCCTTTCTTTCGTATGCTCCTAAATTGAAATTTATAGGAAGAGCAGGTGCCGGATTGGATTTGATAGATTTGAAGGCGTGCGAAAAGGCTAATGTAACTGTTTTTGGGGCCAATGAAGCCAATAAAGTGGCAGTTGCAGAGCATTTAATAGGTATGCTGCTCAGTCTTTTGCATAAGATAAATACAGGTAGCCGAGAAGTGAAAATAGGTCAATGGAACAGGGAAGTCAATAGAGGAGAAGAGTTAGCAGGAAAAACAGTAGGAATCATTGGTTACGGAAATAATGGCCAGGCCTCAGCAGAACGATTAGCGGCTTTTGGTTGTAAAATTTTAGCTTATGATAAATTCAAATACGGTTTTGGCAATCATATAATTACAGAATGTGATTTAGAAGAAATCTATGAAAATGCTGACGTATTAAGTTTGCATATTCCTTTGACTAAGGCAACAGATAAGTGGGTCAATTCTGATTTTTTTAAGAGATTTAAGAAATCTATTTACTTGTGTAATATTGCTCGCGGTGAAATAATCGTTTTAAGTGATTTGGTAGCTGCTTTGAAGATTGGGAAAGTAAAAGGAGCCTGCCTGGATGTACTGGAAAACGAGAAGTTAAAAGCCTTAAACAAAGAGCAGAAAAGTGCTTTTGACTACCTTGTTAGTCAAGACAATGTCATTTTGACTCCACATGTAGCAGGATGGTCTACAGAGTCTTATGTGAAAATTAATAATGTTTTAAAAGATAAAATAAAAAGATTCATTGAAAAGTAACTTACACATACTAGCTCTTGTTTCCTTAGTTATATGGTCATGCGGAGACTCAAAGAAAACGGAGAGTAAAACGATCACTAAAGTCAAAACAGCAGACTTGAAATTTACAATTTTAGGAAATTACCCTCACGACCAAAGCCTTTTTACGCAAGGCCTTGAGATACACAATGGTCTAATTTATGAGAGCACCGGTGCACCGGAATATCTACGATTTACCGAAACTCAAATAGGTGTTTTAGATACACTTACAGGGGTGTTAGATGCTAAGGTAAACTTGGGTAAAAGTGTTTTTGGGGAAGGAATTACCCTTTTGGGCGATAAGGTTTATCAATTAACATACAAGAGTCAAATCTGCAATGTTTATGATTTAAATACTTTTCAAAAAATTGATGAGTTTACTTTTCCTAATCTAGAAGGATGGGGCCTTACCAATGACGGGACTCATCTCATTATGAGTGACGGTACCTACAAACTGACATATATAAACCCTAAAGACTTTAGTAAAGTAAAAGAAATGATTGTCAAAGAAGGCGGCTATGGTGCTCAGGCCATGAATGAGCTGGAATATGTAAATGGTTTTATATATGCCAATGTGTGGCAGAAAAATGAAATATTAAAAATAGACGCTACAAATGGGAAAGTAGTGGCTAAAGCAGATTTAACAAGACTAGCCCAGAACGAATACCGAGCAAACCCGAACATAGATGTGATGAATGGCATAGCCTATGATAACTCAAAAGACGAGTTTCTGGTTACAGGAAAGCTTTGGTCGAAGGTTTATCGGGTGAGATTTAATTAGAAGTTATTGTTCTAGCTACTAAGAATAAGCTTTAAGGCAATAAGGCTTCTTTTATTGCCTAAAAATCGGAGAAGTTGTCTATTAAGTGTTAGAGTGACCGTGCTTTAGATGGTTAGGAAATACAATTACAATTTTAATTTAAGACCTAAACGTGGTATATTAAGCCATAATCCAAATCACGCAATGACTATTTTAGTAAACATTTTACTCTTAATAGGTTTCTTTTTAAACCCATCGGATACTATTTCTCCACCAATTTCTAAATATGAAAAGGCAAACTCAACTAGTTCTGGGAGTCCAGCTTCTTTAAAGACAGAACTTCAAATTTCATTTTATGCGTATGCCGAATATGGTTCTGTTCGAATCGTATTTGATTCCTTAAATAGTGTTTTTTACATGAATACATTTGGCGGAGATATTTATAGGATTAGAGTAGTAAACGGTGTTCCGCAGTACCGAGAATCTTTTATTTCAACAAGCCAGCACCCAATAAATAGGATGCAAGGGTTGATGTTTTATAATTCTGCACTTTATATGGTTGGTAATGAGGCTGACTCTCCAAATAGTCGAGGTAAAGGAAAAGTTATCAAGGTTTCCTTCGATTCTAATGGAAATAATAAAGTTTTCACCGCCATGCTGGATACGCAATTCTACGCTTCTTCTACTACGCTTTTTGATCATGCTTTCAGTGCTATTACCTTAAATGATACGAAATACTCTCTATATATTGCAAGCGGCTCTAGAACAGATCATGGGGAGATTAAAGATGTCGGAGGTTTATATCCAAATTTAAGAGATG
>JBLHOT010000068.1:0-19527 GCA_047623945.1 Arcticibacterium sp.
ATTTTCAATGCTAAAATTATTCTCGACCCGCAATTTGTGGTTTAGAGGAGTAAAAGTTACTGCGGCTGTTTCAGCCATTCTTTTATCCTCCACAATCAGCTCCATTGCCAAAGATTACACCCATGGCCAGGCTATCGATGTCTCCGACAAAACTGCGGTTGACAAGAAAATAACCGGTACTGTCAAAGACGAAACAAGCACCGGAATCCCTGGTGTCAGCATTGTTTTGAAGGGTACTACAAGAGGTACCATCTCAAATGTAGATGGCACCTATCAAATTGAAGTACCAGATTCTGGTGCTATGTTGATTTTTTCTCTTATTGGATATGATTCCGAGGAAGTTTCAGTTGGAAACCGAACCTTAATTAATATCTCTCTAGCACCAGATAATAAAGTGCTTGAAGAGGTAGTCGTAATTGGATACGGTACCCTAAGAAAGTCTGACTTAACGGGTTCTGTGAGTTCCGTTAAGGAAGATCAGCTATTAGAAAGACCCGCACCTTCTTTGGCTCAAGGCCTTTCAGGAAGAATGGCAGGGGTTCAGGTAAGTTCTAATTCTGGAAGACCAGGAGGTAGAACACAAGTAAGAATTAGAGGATTTAGTTCTATTAATTCTTCTAACAACCCTTTATATGTGGTAGATGGTGTCATGCTACCTCAGGGAAATCAGTCGCAGTTCACTTCAGCCATTGACTACATTAACCCAAATGATATTGTATCTGTTGAGGTATTGAAAGATGCATCATCTACAGCAATATACGGGGCAAGAGGAGCCAATGGTGTAATTTTGGTAACTACTAAAAAGGGTAAAGCCGGAGACAGTCACGTTACTTATAATACAGATTTCTCTGTAAATGTCATTGGGCCAAATCCTCCACAAGTATTGAACACAAAACAATACATGGCTGTAGAGGATTTAGCGTGGGCTAACATGGCAAAATATGACCCAGATGGTTGGGCTGCTGGGAAATGGGAATACCTAAATCCTGCATCACGCCGAACAGACCCAAGAATATTTGATGCTAATGGCAATCCAAAATATGATACCAACTGGTTAGAGGCGAATGTTCAAAACAAGATATCTCAAAATCACCAATTAGGTTTTAGCGGAGGAAATGAAAAAACACAACACTCCCTGTCTTTAGGATACAGAGATGACCAGGGTCTTTTGATTAACTCTTATTTGAAGAGATACTCCGCCAGGTTTACAATTGACGACAACATCACCAGCTGGTTAAAAGTAGGAGGAACATTAAACTACAATAACCAAACAGAAAACGTAGTCGACATTAACGATGCCGTAGCTCGTCAAATAGTGGAAGACTTCCCGTTCTTACCTGTGAGATATGAAGATGGAACCTTTGCTAATAACAGAGACTTCCCGTTTGCTGAAGGAACCATGAGTTCGGTACATAGGTCTACCAACAGAAGGTATGTAATGAATACACAAACCTCTATTGGTAGTCTCTACTCCAATATCAAGTTTATGGAAGGGCTAGAGATGAAAACAGTTTTGGGTGCAAACGTTAGGACCGGCGAAATCAATGAATCTCAAACAAGAACCTTGAACATTGGTGCACAAGGCAATGCGTCTACATACAATGCTAAAGAGAGTTTTTGGTCACTTGAAAATTACTTGACGTATACCAAAGACTTTAAAGACATTCACTCCATTACCGGCCTTTTAGGTATCTCGTGGCAAGAAACTAACTTTTTTGATATGCGTGCTAGCGTTTCTGGTTTTGCCACTGATTATTTCTCATACAATAACCTAGGAGCTGGGGCTACTAACCCATCTGTCGGTTCGGGTGCTAGTAGAAACTCCTTTAACTCGTATTTTGGAAGGTTAAACTATGGTTTAATGAATAAGTACTTGGTTACGTTTACAGGACGTGCCGATGGCTCTTCTAAGTTCGGAGAAAATCATAAGTTCTCTTTCTTCCCGTCTGGTGCATTAGCATGGCGTGTGTCTGAAGAGGATTTCTTAAAAGGCAATAGCGTTATCTCTAACTTGAAATTAAGAACGAGTTATGGTCTGACAGGTAACTCTGAAATCCCAGCCTATTCATCGCTTTCATTACTTAACTCTAATTACACTACTATTTACAATGATAGTAGAGTTTCAGGAACAGGTATTTCTAGGTTAGCAAATCCAGATTTACGTTGGGAAAAGACAGCTCAAACTGACTTTGGTATAGAGCTTGGCCTTTTCCAAGGGAGAATCAATCTGGAAGCAGATTACTACTATAGAAAAACGACTGATATGCTTTTGGATGCTCCAGTACCACAAACAAGTGGTTATGCAACTATTCGTAGAAACGTAGGTTCTATGGAAAACAAAGGTTTAGAACTCACGATTAACGCTAATAATATTGCCCGTGGGCCTTTAGAGTGGACTACATCATTTAACATCTCTTTCAATAAGAATAAAGTATTGTCTTTGGCAACACCATCTGACATTTTCAATGTTGGTGGCCCTAACTTCACAAATCCTACAAACATTATTAGAGTAGGTGAGCCGGTAGGTTCTTTCTGGGGACTTACAAGATTAGGTGTTTGGAGCGAAGCAGAGCGTGACGAAGCAGCTCAGTTTACCAGCTATAGAAATGGTCTTACTATGCTTCCTGGTGATATCAAATACTTAGATGTGAACGGTGACAAAGCGATTACAGATGCCGACCGTTCTATTATCGGGAATGGTAGCCCTAAAGGCTGGGGAGCTATCACTAACAATCTTAGATATAAAGGTTTTGACTTATTATTCGAAATGCAATTTATGTTTGGTAATGATGTAATGATGATGAACCTTCATCCGAGTGAAGATCGTCAAGCACTTGCAAACAGCTACACGTCAGTTTTAGAGGCTTGGACACCAACGAACCAAAACACCATGATTGCTGAAATCAGAGATACGCGTGCTGGATATGTAACAAATGTGGACTCTCACTGGATTAAAAATGGCTCTTTCTTAAGAGGGAAAAATGCCATGTTGGGTTATACATTCTCTAACGCTACCGTTGAAAAACTGAAACTAGAGAGGCTAAGAATCTACACTTCAGTTCAAAACTTCTTCTTGAAAGTGGAAGACCCGATTGTGGGGGATCCAGAAACGGCTCCTATTAGAGGAGGGAACGGAAACAATGCATTCTCTCAAGGAATGATATGGCACAATTACCCAAAACCTACCACTTACATGCTAGGTCTTCAGGTAACATTATAATATTTCTAAAGTATCAAAAAGAACGACAAAATGAGATTTTTAATAAACAACCAAATTGGTAAAATGATACTTAGTATTATCATTTTATTCAGTACCGTGAGCTGCTCTGACTTTCTGGATGAGGTAGCTCCATCAAACTTAAGCCCAGAAAGTTTTTATCAAATACCTGACCATGCAGAAGCTGCTTTGGCCTCTGTATATGCAGACATGCGTTTTATGGGAGATGGTGCTGGTATTTTCTCTTCTAACTGGCAGCTTTTAGAGGCTCTTTCGGGTACTTCAACTACCGAAACAGCTCAAAACTCAGACTTAAACAACCTTTATGGTTTAGTACATGATGGTAACACCGGACACGTAGTTAACTACTGGAATGGCGTTTATAAAGTCATAGCTCAAGCAAATCAGGTGTTGGCTAAGGTTCCAGATATTAAACCAATGGACGAAACTCAAAAAACGAAAATATTGGGCGAAGCCCGTTTTTTAAGAGCTACGGCATATTTCACGGCAGTAAGATTATGGGGTGATGTTCCTTTAATAACAGATCCTCAAACGGCTTCTTCTGATGATTTCTTACCAACTAGAACTTCTCAAGAAGAAATTTATAGTCTCATAGTGTCTGATTTAAAAATAGCAGAATCAGCAGGGCTTCCATGGATGGATGCTAGTGGAAGAGTATCTCTAGCAGCGGTAAAAGCTCAGCTAGCTCGTGTATATCTAACTATGGCGGGTTATCCTTTACAGAAAGGATCTTCTCACTATCAAATAGCCGCATCAAAAGCGAAAGAGGTTATTGACTATGCCAATGGTAATGCCTCTATAGGTTTGTTTTCTACTTATGGAGAAGTGCATCAGGAGAACCTGAAAAATACGGTAGAGCACCTATTTATGCTTCAGTATAATAATGTTGTAGCTAGCAACCCTATGGGGAATATGTACCCTAACTTTAAGCCTGTTACTTATAATGGACCTTCAGGAACGGGTAGTACCGTACCAACTCCCGCTTTTTACAACTCTTACGAGGACGGAGACTTAAGAACTAAAAATCAGGACGGCTATTTCTATAACACCTACTATACAAATGGTAGTGGAGCCGAGTTTGACTTAGGGGCTTCTTATATTTTCAAACACTTTAACAGAGCTGCAAACGGAACTAAGGACGCTCCAGGTTCAAGAAACAATAACCTGAACGTTCCCCAAATAAGATATGCTGAAGTATTGCTATTATTTGCGGAAGCTCAAAACGAACTTGGTGCACCTACGCAAGAAGCTTATGATGCTTTAAAGGAAATAAGGGATAGAGCTACTTTAAGCACACCTGCTTTAAGCGAGTTTAATCAGAGCAGCTTCAGAGAGGCTGTATGGAAAGAAAGATGGCATGAGCTCTGTTATGAGCAAATTGCATGGTTTGATATGGTGAGACTAAGAAAAGCCTACAATGAAAACTCAGATGGTTTTGATGAGTTTGTGGGACATATAAATTTGAGTTCTAACCAAGCTCTTCAAGAAAAGCATCTTCTGCTTCCTCTTGGTAAGCAAGAAATGTTAAACAATCCGAATTTAAAACCCCAAAACCCGGGGTACCCAGGATAGGTTAATGAAGCCCTTTTCAATAAGCTCCTTGTCATACTTCTTGACAAGGGGCTTTTTTTAGCTAGTCTATTCACTTCAACAGCCCTTTTTCAACGCTAGGTTCATGGATTAAATGTAACAGGGCTTATTGAGACTGATTTTCCTCAGCCCTAAGAACTCGCTTTTCAAAAGCCTTAGGCTATTCTTTGTCAGCATGGTGGCTGTTTTATTGAAGGCCTACAAAGTGAAAGGTACCGCTAAAGCCAAAAAGTAATACATTGGAGAAGGTCTTCTTCCATTCGCTTTAGAGGCCAAATCGTTCAGTCTAATAGAGCATTATGCCGTTGAGAAAGTTTACTCCCTTCCATTAATTGGGTTTAAAAGGTGCGTGATTCCTAAAATGGTGTGCTTGCCAATGTGCTTTTTAAGTCTGAAGAGAAAGAGGCTGTTTTTATTGTGTCATAGTTGATGTTAATAAAAGTTTGAATGATGCTATGAAGCTTTCTGCTTATCTGTTTTGCCACCTATAGAAGTAATTGACAATTATTCCTTTACATGCCTCAACCAGCGAAGCTGCATTCTCGAGTTGGAGTATTTTAGTTTTTTGTCTTCAAATTTGTTTATGTGACACATTTTAAGAGTTAGGGTATAACCTTTTTCTTTTAAACCTGAGTTCGACATAAGGAAACTAGTTAACTCACTAACCTTAAACACCTTCAATGATACGTTTGTCACGATTTTGGTTTTATAGACCAAAATTCCGCCAAACTAGAGCACTTTCTAACACATTTGCGAGGGGTTTTACCCCTCGCTACCTATATATCGCTCCTCGGGAGCTTCAAAGGCTGTTCTTACATCAAACAGGTTTTAAGCCTCTGTCTTTCTTACAGGCATTTATTAAATAGACATATCAATTCTAATAAACAATGTACTCTCAATGTTGAGGTCATAAAGGCTTCCTTTCTAGCAATTCAATGTGAGCATTACCCAGTATCAGGAATGACAAACCTTTCCCGAAGTTATATTATTCTTGAATGAGCCTTTGATAAGATTTAACGATTATCTCAACTTAAGTGTGACCAAGCATATTACGGCTAGAATAATCCCTATAATCCAAAATCGGGCTACAATTTTGGACTCGTGCATGCCCTTTTTTTGGTAATGATGATGAAGTGGCGACATCAAGAGAAGGCGATTTGCCTGGGCGTATTCCAAGCCCCTTTTCCGTTTTTGATATTTGAAATAGCCGACTTGAGCCATAACAGAAACAAGCTCTATAAGAAAAATGCCACACAAGACAGGAATAAGAAGCTCCTTTCTCAAAGCTAGGGCCATTGTCGCAATTATTCCACCTAACATAAGGCTTCCTGTGTCGCCCATAAACACCTGTGCGGGGTAGGCATTATACCAGAGGAAACCAATACAGGCTCCCAAGAAAGCGGCACAGAAGATTACAATCTCGCCCGAATTAGGGATCAGCATGATGTTGAGATACTCGGCGAAAACTTTGTTCCCGGAGAGGTATGCAAAAACGGCTATGGCTAAACCTATGATAGCTGAGGTGCCAGCTGCTAGGCCATCAATTCCGTCGGTGATGTTTGCTCCGTTTGATACAGCAGTAATGATGAAAGTACAAACAAACACATAGGGTAACCAGGCAAGGACGTCTGGTAAAAAGCCACCAAGAATTCCATAATCAATTTCATTGCCTTTCATAAAAGGCACCGTTGTCGTTAGTTTTGAAATTTCAAGGAATTCACCATTTGCCAAGTATTCTCTTACGACCACATTGTCGTTATAGTAAAGCGTTAGCCCCACAATAAGGCCCAGGCCAACCTGGCCAATTACTTTAAATCGTCCTTTTAAACCTTCTTTGTCTTTTTTGAAAACTTTTATATAATCATCTGCGAAACCTATCATGCAGGTCCAAACGGTAGCAATAATGAGCAGAATGATATAGACATTGTCAAGTCTTGCGAAAAGCAAAACAGGAATGAGTAAAGAGGCAAGGATGATGAAGCCGCCCATAGTAGGAGTTCCCTTTTTCTCCATTTGACCCTTAAGTCCGAGGTCCCTGATGGACTCTCCTATTTGTAGGTTCTGGAGAATGTCAATTATTTTTTTTCCGAAAACAGCGGCGATAACAAGAGATAGTATGGTGGCTGCAGAGGCCCTAAAAGAGATGTATCTGAAAACGCCTGCTCCAGGAAGGTCTAAGACGTTTTGTAGGTATTCAAAAAGATAATAAAGCATAGGAAAGAAAAAGGTATGCCCAAAGATATAAATTTATGATTGTAAGTGTAAAATTCTTCGTGTGCTAATAGAAGGCATCTTCAAAGTGAACGATTTCAAAAGGAGAAACAGTGATAGCTATAACATCAAATCTCACTTTACCAGACCAGTCGCTTTGGTTAAGATAAATATCGGCGGCTTTAATTAGGAAGTTCTGCTTTGATTTTCCAACATTTTCTTCTGGCAACCCGTACTCATTATCTCCTCTAAGTTTTACTTCTATAAAAATAAGCCAGCCGTCTTTTTCGCATATAATATCGATTTCTAAATGACTGACTTGGTAGTTTCTTTCTACGATGGTGTAGCCTTTTTTGCTTAAAAAATCTACTGCCCACTGTTCTCCCTTTTCCCCAACTTTTCTTTTGTTTTTCATATTAATGTCGACCTTCAAAAAATTATTTTGTCCAGATAAGTGTTGGGTTTAACAGAAGCTTTCATATTTAGATTGTAGGAGAATGAGGTCTTGGGTTTATGCAAAACAAAAAAGTAAATATAATTGATTTAGGACTGATAGATTATCAAGAAGCATGGGACTTCCAAGAGAAGCTATTTGCAGAGATTGTGGCTGTCAAATTAGCAAACAGGAAGAACAATACGAAAGAGCCTACGCCAAATCATCTAGTGACTTGCCAGCACCCGCATGTTTATACGCTGGGAAAAAGCGGAAAGGAAGAGCACCTATTGCTTGATAAGGAAGGATTAGAAGCTAATGAGATAAGTTTTTATAAAATTAATAGAGGTGGAGATATTACCTACCATGGGCCTGGCCAATTGGTTGTTTACCCAATTTTGGATTTGGACAACTTTTTTACTGACATACATAAGTTTTTAAGGTACCTAGAAGAGGCGGTTATAAAAACGCTAAAGGACTATGGAATAAAAGGAGGACGTTCTGAAGGGTTTACGGGAGTGTGGCTGGAAGGAGAAAACACTCAAGTTTTGATGTTTGGTGAACGAAAGATTTGTGCGATGGGGGTAAAGGCAAGTAGGTGGGTAACCATGCATGGCCTTGCTTTAAATGTAAATACAGAATTGGCTTACTTTGGTAATATTGTACCCTGTGGAATTCAAGAAAAAGCTGTAACATCTATGCATTTAGAGCTTGGGAAAACCTTAGAACTGGGAGAAGTGGCAAGCGTCTTAAAAGGGCATTTGGCAGAACTATTTGAAATGGAAATCCTTTGAAATTAAATCTGTTTGCATATCGCCTGGAAAACAAGAAGCCCTTTAGGATAGCTCATGGCTCTCGTACATTCACAGACACCCTGTTCGTTCAGATTGTGCATGAAGGAATTGTAGGTATAGGAGAGGCTTCTCATGTCCCATACTATAACATAAAAGTAGAGGATAGTATTGCCTTAATAAAAAGGTTATGGGATAAAATTATCCCAGTCTTCAATGAAGAGCATGCTACATTTTGGAGACATATAGACGCACTATTTGGGCCAAATCACTTTGCAAAGTGTGCCCTAGACATGGCTTTTTATGACTGGAAGGCTCAAGAGGCCGGCCTACCATTATGGAAATATTTGGGATTAAGGTCTTATGATTTGCCACAATCTAGTTTCACAATAGGAATGGGCTCTGAAGAAGAAATGAGAGAAGGCCTGCTGGGTTCAGACTTTTCATCATTTAAAATAAAACTTGGAGGAGAAGACGATTTAGCCGCCCTTAGATATCTTAGGTCAATCTCTTCTGCTCCTTTTAAGATTGACGTAAATTCAGGATGGAGTTTGGAGGAAACCATAGAGGCACTCCCTTATTTGGAAGAGGTAAATCTGGAGCTCATAGAGCAGCCGTTAGCCAAAGAGTTATTTGAAGAAAACAATGTTATTCGAGCAAAAACGAACACCCCTCTTTTCGCAGACGAAAGCTGTTTTTCTTTGAGTGACGTAAAGGCTTGTGCACCTTATTTTGATGGTATTAATATTAAATTAAGTAAGTGTGGAGGCATTTTCCCAGCTTTAGAAATGGTAGGTTTGGCTCGTTCTATGAATCTCAAACTGATGATAGGTTGTATGACCGAAAGTAGTATTGGGATATCTTCTATTGCCCATTTATCTTCTCTTTTTGATTTTGTAGATATGGATGGGGCTACACTTTTAAAAGTGGATCCAGCAGATGGTGTAAAATTAAAAAACGGAATGGCAGTCTTCAATTCAAAGAATGGACACGGAGCTCAATTATTAATAAAAAATGATGGAGCTTAGCAAAGAGGAACTACATCGATATAGTCGCCAAGTCCTTATTCCAGAATTTGGAATAGAGGGTCAAAAAAGGCTTAAAGAAAGCTCGGTTTTGGTAATAGGGTGTGGTGGCCTTGGGAGTCCTGTTTTGATGTATTTGGCTGCTGCGGGAGTTGGGCGTATTGGTATTGTGGAAGACGACCGTGTGGATCTCACAAATTTGCAGAGACAAGTGATCTATTCTGGAGAATCTGTGGGAAAGTCTAAAATAGAAGAAGCTAAGAAAAGAATTGAAAGCATTAACGATAACATTGAAATCGTGACACATTTCACTCGTTTAACATCAAAAAATGCTCTAGAAATTGTTGACAAGTATGATTTGGTTGTGGATGGTTCAGATAATTTCCCAACGAGGTACTTGGTAAATGATGCCTGTGTCCTGAAACATAAGCCCTTTGTTTATGGTGCTATTTATAGATTTGAAGGGCAGGTTTCTGTTTTTAATCACAAGGGAGGGCCAACGTATAGGGAGCTATTCCCTCTTCCTCCTTCAGCCGAAATGGCACCAAATTGTGCTACGGCGGGCGTGTTGGGAATGATGGCAGGCATAGTGGGTTCCTTGCAGGCTACTGAAGTAATTAAAATACTTGCGGGTCTAGGTGAAGTATTAAGTGGAAAGCTCTTGATTATTGATGCTCTTTCCATGAACTTCAGAAAGGTAGCTATCCAGAGAAATTTTTCCATGGAACCGATAAAGAAACTAATAGATTATGAAGCCTTTTGTTCCTTTGGCGAAGAGGAATTAAAAAGCATTAGCTACAGTGAGTTTCTCCTTTTGAAAGATAGAGAAGATGTTCAACTCATAGATGTGAGAGAGGCTAGTGAATATGAAATGGATAATATTGGTGGAGAATTGATGCCATTGTCAGAATTAGATGCTTTCGTCACTGCGATAAAGCAGGACCATACCAAAGTGGTTATTCATTGCCAAAGTGGCTTGAGAAGTACAAAGGCGATAAAGCTACTTTCCAAAACTTATGGTCTGGTAAACCTTTTTAACTTAGAGGGTGGGCTTAAGGATGTTGACTCATATAATCCTGAAGGATAATTGTAGCAGCTATTTTATCAATATTCCCTTTTTCCCTCCGCTGCTTTTTGCTTACGCCACTATCGATCATGCTTTGAAAGGCCATTTTGGAGGTGAACCGCTCGTCGATAAAGTGAACTTCTTTGTTAGGAAAAACTTCTTGGAGTTTTAGTGAAAAGGCTTTTACCATGGCTGTCGCGTCTGTGTCTGAGCCATCCAGGTTAGTGGGGGCTCCTAGAACAAAGCACTCCACATCTTCCTTTTCCAGGTAAACCTTTAGATAGGCCAATAAACTTTTCGTTGGCACAGTTTCTAGGGCTGTCGCAATAATTTGAAGCGGGTCAGTAACTGCCAACCCGCTCCTTTTTCCGCCGTAATCAATAGCTAAAATTCTAGGCATATATTTTTAATATTGCTCTATTTCTGAAAAGAAAAAAGAACTCTCAATTCCAGCATTCTCATCAGAGTCTGAACCATGAATAGCGTTCTCCCCCTTGGATTTAGCATATTTTTTACGGATAGTGCCTTCTGCGGCTTCAGCTGGGTCTGTTGCTCCTATTAGTTCCCTAAAGTCAGCCACTGCGTTTTCCTTTTCTAGAATCATAGGAATAATAGGTCCCGATGACATGAATTCACATAGTTCTTGGTAGAAAGGACGTTCCTTATGGACGGTATAAAACGCTCCAGCAAGAGCAGGACTTAGCATGGTTTTTTTCATTGAAACAATTCTAAAACCGGCAGATTCAATCATTTCAATGATTCCACCTATATTATTAGCAGCCACTGAACTGGGCTTAATCATTGTGAAAGTTCTGTTTGTAATCATAATTAGCTTGTTATTCTCTTAATTTGGTTGTAAAGGTACTTTATTTCGATTTATCACCGCCTAACTTTAATTGAACACTTACAATTATCATTTGTACATTTGCAGCCAATTTTCAAAAGATGCATCAATACTTTACAGACGATAAGGAGAAAAAAGAACATTTTTTAGACTTGCTTTCAAGTCCTAAAAAAATTGTTTTAACCGCACATACAAACCCTGATGGTGACGCATTTGGGTCTTCACTGGGCCTTTTGGCACTTTTAAGCCAACTAAATCATGAAGTCCAAGTTATCAGCCCGAGTGGCCATGCGGACTATATTGGCTGGATGCCAGGCGTAGAAAAGGTCCTTAATTATCAGGAAAGTAAGCTGGCTGCGGCGAATTCTGTGGCAGAGGCCGACCTTATTTTTTGTTTAGATTTTTCTTCTTTAGGACGTCTCGCAGATATGGAGGCTTTGATTAAGGAATCAAAAGCACCTAAAGTGATGATAGATCATCACCAAAGGCCTGAAGACTTTGCGGAGTTTGTTTTTTGGAATGAGAAGGCCGCCGCTACATGCGAGTTAATTTACTTACTCATAGAGCACTTAGACTTTACGGCATTAGTAAATAAGGATGTAGCAACGTGTCTTTATACAGGGATTTTGACAGATACGGGATCCTTCAAGTTTGATAGCACTTCTAAACAAGTTCATAGAATAGCCGGCGAACTGATTAACAAAGGGATCAACCCAAACAGAATTAACCGGAAGTTATTTGATCAAAACACGCTAGACAGGGTGAGGTTTTTGGGCTTTGCCTTAAACGAAAAATTAGTATACCTGGAAGAGTACAGAGTAGCGTATTTGTTCTTCTCCCGAGAAGAACTTAATAGATTTAATTCCAAACAAGGGGACACCGAAGGTCTGGTAAATTATGGATTATCCATAGCAGGGGCAGTAATGTCAGTCATTTTTACGGAAAGAGAAGATATGATAAAGATATCTTTTAGGTCAGTAGATGACTTTTCTGTTTCTGAATTTGCCAACACACATTTTAGCGGAGGAGGCCATAAGAATGCTTCAGGGGGAAGATCTACAGAGTCTCTAGACGATACGATATCGAAGTTTCTAGAACTTCTACCAGGTTACAAAGAAAATCTTTTAGCTCAACCAGCTTAATAAACAAACAGTTAAACAAAAAAAAACAAATGAACGTTAACATCAAATTGCTTTCTCTAGGTGCACTATCTATTCTTTTTTCTTGTAGCCAATTTAAGGTTACTGAGACCGAAGAAGGAGACCGAATTCAAATGCACAAAGAAGGTTCTGGAAAACAAATAGAAGAAGGCGACATGCTGGAACTAAATATGAAAATCTCTACGGAGCTAGATACGGTTTTCAGAAATACATGGGAGGAAGGCAAGGCAATGACAGTACCAGCTAGAAGGGGCGAATTTAGAGGGTCTTTCGAAAATGCGATTTTTCAGCTTTCTGAAGGAGATAGTGCTACGGTTTATGTGAGTGCAGATTCACTTTTTAGTAGAATTGGACAGCCTTTGCCTCCAGGAGTGCCAGAACATTCAGATTTGAAATTTCTGGTAAGCGTTAAAAGTGCTAAGACTCTTGCGGAATATGAAGAATCTTTGAATTCCAAAAGAAGTGGGGAGGCAGACGAAATAGCAGCTTTCGTGAAAGAGAAATATCCTAAAGCTAAAAAAATGGAGAATGGTATTTATTACCTAACGGACAAAGAAGGCTCTGGGGCCGTAGTAGCCGCTGGTGATACAGCGACAGTAAGTTACATAGGGAAGTTTTTTGATGGAAATATTTTTGACCAGAACAAGACGTTTACATTTCCAGTGGGCTTAGGATATGTTATAAAGGGATGGGATGAAGCTCTTAAAACCATGAATGTTGGTCAGAAAGCTACCTTCATTGTTCCTTCAGGTTTAGCCTACGGAGAAAGAGGTGCAGGTGCAACAATTCCGCCATTCACGCCTTTAGTATTTGACATTGAACTTTTCTCAATAGGAAGAAAGTAAGATAACAAGTTGCCTACAGGCTCTTTTACCCTTGTCTTAGCTTTTCAAAGTTTTTGAATGGATGCTTATCAGAATAATAGGTCCGTGGTAAAAACTTGGATTTGCGAACGGTAAGTTTGGCTTTGTCAAAGTGGTCAAAACTAAACCAATCCCAATGGTTAAGATTAAGAGGACAAAATAAAGAGAATGCTTTTAAGCAACTAAAAAGCTATAGTTCCCGTTATAACTAATGAAATTATTTAAAATGTTTATAGTAAAATGAAAAGACTCATCGCTGTTATTCCGTTCATAATTGTCCTTACGTCTTGTTCGAAGGGATTTGTTGAAAACGAAGATAATAAGAAGTATAATGAGAATGTGGCTGAAATAAAGGCTTATAATGAGAGCAATAATTTGGGCCTTACAGAAAGTCAATCAACGGGTATCTTCTGGAAAAAAACCGAAGAAGTAGCAAGTCCAAAATATGCGACACAAGATTTAGCTTTACATGTTGCCTTTAGCCTTAAAACACTTGACGGGCAAATCATCTTTCAACAAACCGTGTCAGATTCAAGCTTTTTTGATGCGAGCATAGCGGCCTCCGTCTATACAGGGTTCTTATTCGCAGTAAGTACACTCGGCGAGGGAGAGAAAGGAGTTTATTATTTGCCAGCTTCGGCGGCTTATGGAGCTTCTCCTCCATCAGGAACGCCTTTGATGGCATATCAGGTAACCGTTCTAGAAATGGAGATGGTTAAACACTATAATGAGTTTGGTCTCATTGACCTTTTCATAAAAAGAAATGGTCTTAGGGATCCAGAAATAACAGATATAGGTGTTCGTATTATTAGAACGGAGAATAGACCGGCCACAGGAGGGTTATTGCCTGGTGACCAAGTGAAAGTGAAGTATAAGGGCTATTTTCTTGACAAAAAGGTATTTGATGAGGGAGAAATATTAGTGACTCTTGGAGCAAAAGGGGTCATAGAGGGCTTTGAAGATGGCGTGGCCAATATGCGAATAGGGGAGCAATCTACCATTATTATTCCTTGGGCCAAGGCCTACGGAGCCGCTGGAAATTCCGGTGTTCCTCCATACAGCACCTTGGTTTTTGACTTAGAAATTCTTTCTAAAGAGAATTAAGCTTAACTATTCAGAATTCAAGACTCGTCCTTTAACTAGGACGGGTCTTTTTTGTTTAACGCAAGTTTAGACAATGCCCTTTTTGCCACAACATCGATAAAGAGAATTGTTTCTAAATAAAGAGCATTGTTTCTAAATATAGTAATGTATTTAAGGGCGACTTATTCTATTGACAAGATGTATATGGGCGTATCATATTTTTATAGGAAGGGGAATATTTCGATTTATTATTTGGAGATAAGCTAAAATACAAGGGAAAAAAGCTTATTCGGATTTTAAAATAAATATGAATTTCCTCATTGATTTAAAAACCTATAAAACATATATTTACGGCCAAGTTTACAATTGAAAAAAGTAGTTTCACCCCAAAAAGTAGAGATCATGGCTGTAAATAGTGAAAAAACCTTCTATACCGAATCAGAGCTATCAGAGTTTGAGGCTATCATACATAAGAAGTTGGCTTCTACCAATAGTGAAATTGAGTTCATAAGTGACACTCTTAGCAGAAAAGACGACAATGGAACTGACAGCACGGCCGTAGGAAGCAAAACGCTGGAAGATGGAGCAGATATGAGAGAGAAGGAAAGATTGAGCCAATCTTCCGGCCGTTTGAAAAAGTTTGCTTCGCAATTAGAGGCGGCTCTGATAAGAATCAAAAATGGAACGTATGGCATCTGCATAGATACAGGTAAACTAATCCCTGCTGAACGCCTAAGAGCTGTGCCTCACACAAAACAGACTATCGAGGCGAAGCTCGCACGTAAATAATACCCTGATTTACCTATTTAACCCTAAATTACCGTCATTTAATCATGACGGTTTTTTTATGCAGATAGCTTTAAAGTTGCTTTCTACCTTGTTTTACTGCCTTTTGATTTTTGTTCATAAGGATAGGGCAGACTTCTGGCTCTATTTTTGGTGCATAATGATTCTTTTCGCTATTTATCTTTATGATGTCATCAAAACGAAATGGACCATAAAAAACGTTTGGTTTTGGGCTGTAGTATTAAGAGGAATATTTATTTTTTACCTGCCGGTACTTTCAGATGACGTTTACAGGTTCGTTTGGGACGGATATTTAAGTATTTCTGGCCAAAACCCATACCTATTTTTACCAACAGAATATTCTGGCCCTATGTTGAACGGGCTTTTGGAGAAATTAAACTCTCCCAACTACTTTAGTCTATACCCTCCACTCAAACAATTCTTTTTTGCTATTGGAGCATTTTTCGGAAACGGCTCTATCATGCATAGTGTCGTAGCGATACGGCTTATACTCTTTTCAGGTAGCATGCTCAACATGTATTTGTTGTTTAGAATCGCTGAACATCATAACTATTCGGAGATAAAAAGGAACAAGATTGTAGCCCTTTACGCTTTCAATCCTTTTATAATTTTGGAGACTGTAGGGAATCTTCATTTTGAAGGATTAATGCTATCTCTTTTATTGTTAGCATATTATACCTACGTTAAGAGAAATTCTTTGTTAGTTTCTGCCGTCTTTTTTGGAATGGCCGTGTCCGTAAAACTTATACCCTTAGTTTTTCTTCCTATGATTTGGTTTAGGCTTGGTTGGGCCAAGGGTTTCAAGTTCGTATCTATTGTATCAGCGATAAACATTGTCCTCTTTTTACCTTTTTTTGAACCAGACATTTTCCTAAATGTCCTTAACTCTCTGGATTTATATTTTCATAATTTCGAGTTTAATGCAGGGCTGTATTATTTATTGAGAAAAGTTGGATTCTTTTTATTTGGCTACAATTTGATTGCCATTATTGGTCCTCTTTTAGCTATTTCCAGCCTTATATTGATTCTCAAGAAGTCATTTTCTTATGGTGGGCTTGCTGATACTTCGCTTTTTATTCTATTTGTGCATCTTTTGTGCAGCACGACCATTCATCCATGGTATATCATTGTGCTTTTTGCCATTTCGTTATTTTCGAATTATCGATTTCCATTAGTCTGGACTATTATGGTGGGTCTTTCGTACCAAGCCTACGCTACTTTGCCGGTAAACGAAAATCTAGGCTTAGTTGCATTGGAATTTACCATTGTGGTTGGGGTGTTTCTATGGGAGTACATAAACAAGCAAGCACTTTTCAGCCTAGATTAGAGATATGATTCCTTTAATTTTCCTATGTTTTGCCTCTTTTGGGAAAGATTCTCTTAAAAAAATGCAAAAAACATCAAGCTCTAAGTTTGTTTTCCCTTACGGAGTTTTTAATTTTGCAGTCCAAATCTCAAAGTAGACGAAATAACAAATATCTAGGTATGGCTAATATCGGAAGAATCTCATCAATCATTGGACCTGTAGTAGACGTAAGTTTCGAAGGGAAAGACTCGCAAATTCCACCAATTTTGGATGCACTATCTGTAACTAAACCTAACGGGCAGAGAGTAGTTTTAGAAACTCAACAGCATTTAGGCGAAGACAGAGTTAGAGCCATTGCGATGGACTCAACAGATGGTCTTCAGAGAGGCATGGAGGTAACTCACTTGGGCTCTCCTATTATGATGCCCACTGGAGAGGAAGTGAAAGGACGTCTTTTTAATGTAGTAGGTGAGGCCATTGACGGTCTTGGTGAAGTAAATACAAAGGGACTTTCTATTCATCGTAAAGCACCAAAGTTCGAAGATTTAGCAACATCTACCGAGGTACTTTTTACAGGTATCAAAGTAGTAGACCTTTTGGCTCCTTATGTTAAAGGAGGAAAAATTGGTTTGTTTGGCGGTGCCGGTGTTGGTAAAACAGTACTTATTCAGGAGCTTATAAATAATATAGCGAAGGCTTACGCTGGACTTTCTGTATTTGCAGGAGTAGGAGAGCGTACGCGTGAAGGAAATGACTTGCTTCGTGAGATGATTGAGTCGGGTATTGTAAAATACGGTGACGAATTCAAAGAGTCCATGGAAAAAGGTGGATGGGATTTGAGTAAAGTGGATAAAGAAGCTTTGAAGGATTCTCAGGCCACATTTATCTTTGGTCAAATGAACGAACCTCCAGGAGCACGTGCTAGAGTAGCCCTTTCTGGACTTACTATTGCAGAGCACTTCCGTGATGGAGATGGAGAAGGTAAGGGACGTGATATCCTTTTCTTCATTGATAATATATTCCGTTTTACACAAGCGGGTTCTGAGGTATCGGCTCTTTTAGGTCGTATGCCATCTGCAGTGGGTTATCAGCCAACATTAGCTACAGAGATGGGTGCTATGCAGGAGCGTATTGCCTCTACAAAACGTGGTTCTATTACATCTGTTCAGGCGGTTTATGTACCTGCAGATGACCTGACCGACCCAGCTCCAGCCACAACCTTTGCTCACTTAGATGCCACTACGGTATTGAGTCGTAAAATTGCTGAGCTTGGAATTTATCCGGCAGTGGATCCATTGGATTCTTCTTCTAGGATTCTTTCCGCTGAAATATTAGGGGACGCTCACTATGACTGTGCTCAACGTGTAAAAAATACATTACAGCGATATAAAGAACTTCAGGATATTATTGCCATTCTTGGTTTAGAGGAACTTTCTGAAGAGGATAAATTAATTGTAACTAGAGCCAGAAGGGTTCAGCGTTTCTTATCTCAGCCTTTCTTTGTGGCAGAGCAGTTTACTGGTCTAAAAGGAGTTTTGGTAGATATTAACGATACTATTAGCGGTTTTAATGAAATTATGGATGGTCTTTATGATCATTTGCCTGAGTCGGCTTTTAACTTGGTAGGAACAATAGAAGACGCTAAAGTTAAGGGAGAGAAATTATTGGCTGAGGCAGCAAATAACTAAGCACTATGATATTAGAGATTATAACACCAGATAAGAATGTTTTTGAAGGAGAAGTAGCTATGGTTACGCTCCCAGGGAAAAATGGTGAATTTCAATTGCTCAATGACCACGCTCCCTTAGTCAGTACTCTGGCGAAAGGGAATTTGACCTATGAACAAAATGGTTCAAAGAACTCTTTCTTAGTAGATGGTGGTGTTATTGAGGTAGTAAATAATAAAGTTTTGGTTTTGGCCGAAGCCGTCTTAAAGGCGGAATAGACACGCTAATAATAGTTCTTAAGCCTCGTGAATGATTTTCACGAGGCTTTTTTGTTAATAGGCTTTAACATCTTGATTAGGAACTTATTAACATCGCCTCCACCCTCAGAAACATAGTTTTGTGTAAACCTTAACATTAAAACTATGAAGAAATTAATTACTCTGTGCCTCGGTTCGTTCTTACTTTTTAGTTGCCAGCGAAACCGCAATCCTAGCCTAAGCCTCATTAACAAAGAAATGCTCTCAAAAAATGGGCAGAATATGCTCGTGGGCAGAACTACTTTTTCGGCTCTGACCCCCGCTCCCTATAGCTATTGGTATTTGGAGAACCTGAAGACGTATGAGCCAGACTCAATTCTCACAAACCAGATTAAGGAACACCAGGATTTCAAAGTGATTATTTACGGAGCCACTTGGTGTGGAGATACGCGAAGAGACCTACCTAAGTTCTCAAAAATCATGTCAATGGCAGGTATTAGAGCAAATAGATATGAAATGTACATGGTAGATAACACTGGCAAAAACTATAAGCAGTCACCAGATAAAACAGCTTATGCGGAATCTATATTTAGGGTACCCACCTTTATCATCGAACGAAACGGAAAGGAAATAGGAAGGATAATCGAGGAACCTGTCGAAAGCTTAGAGATGGATTTGCTGAAAATTTTAAATGGGCGAAGCTATTCACCTGCCTACTACTTAGTAAACCGTGTTCAGGAATACGTACTTTCAGACCGGCCAGAAAGGCTTAAAGAATCTTCAGTAATTGAGGCGTTGCACATGATAAAGGAGAATTCCAGAGGGTTAAATTCTCTGGGTTATATGTTAATTGGACAAGAAAAATTTAAAAAAGCTATTGCTGTATTTGAATTGAACACCAAACTTTTCCCTGAAGATGCCAATACTTTTGATTCATTGGGCGAAGCCTATTTTCTTTCAGGAAAGGAGAAATTGGCAAAAAAGTACTACCAGAGAGCCTTAGAACTTAATCCAAAATCAGAAAGTGCTCAGGAAATGCTTTTGAAGATAGGTTAAAGACTTTAGCATAATTCTAACTTGATTGTGGTATTCTGCCCTCTGAATAGATTCAGAATGCGTAAATTTGAAAGGATTTATTAAGTCTTATGGGAATCAAATCAATTTTAAGCCAACCACTGGCAAACTA
>JBLHOT010000069.1:0-19381 GCA_047623945.1 Arcticibacterium sp.
AGCGACAGTCTAAGACAGTCACCGTTAGAAAAAATTGAATAAAGGTCTCGTCACCGACCGACCTTACAGGAGTTAAAAGATTATTAAGAAGAAGAAATGGATATTTTAAAGATAGCAACAGCGGGTTCGGTAGATGATGGTAAAAGTACCTTGATTGGTCGTTTATTGTACGAAACTCAGTCTATCACAAAGGATAAAATTGAGGCACTAGAAAAGGCTTCTAAAAGAAAAGGATTAGACTTTACGGATTTGTCGCTCCTAACAGATGGCCTTATAGCCGAAAGAGAGCAGGGGATAACAATAGACGTAGCCCATATATATTTCAATACGCCGACTAGAAAGTATATCATAGCAGACACACCGGGTCATTTTGAGTATACCAGAAATATGGTAACTGGAGCCAGTAATGCTTCGGTTTCTATTATACTTATTGATTCTAGAAATGGGATTTCTGAGCAAACAAAAAGGCACTATTATATAAGTCAATTGCTAAGAATTGAGAATGTAATTGTGGCC
Source organism: Arcticibacterium sp. (assembly GCA_047623945.1). GTDB lineage: Bacteria > Bacteroidota > Bacteroidia > Cytophagales > Spirosomataceae > Arcticibacterium. The sequence goes on from JBLHOT010000069.1 coordinate 517, forward strand.
GTCAATAAAATGGACTTGGTAGATTATGACCAAGCTAAGTTTGAGGAAATCAAAAGAGGTTTTCAAAATACAGTAGGTCGTGCTGGTTTTGCGGGGCAGAAAATTACGTTTATACCCTTGTCTTCTTTATTTGGAGACAATATAACCACGAATTCTGACAAGATGCCATGGTACAAAGGCAAAAACCTTCTCGCAATTTTAGAAGCTGTAGAAAACAAGCAAGTGAGAACCGGCAAAGATGCTATTCCGGCTAGGATGGGTGTGCAGTATGTGGTAAGACCCAAAACAGAAGAATACCATGACTACAGAGGCTACGCAGGTAGAATTAGTAGCGGAGAGTTTGAAATAGGTGACGAAGTGGTGTCTTTACCTAGCGGCCAAAAGTCAACGATAAAGAACATCCAAAAATACGATACGGAATTAGCCAAGGGTGTAGCCGGAGATTCTGTGGTGATGACGCTAGAGACAGATATAGATATTAGTAGAGGTAACATGCTGGCTAAAGCCAATACTGCTCCAATAGGTTTGAAGGCTTTGCAAGCTAAAATCTGCTGGATGGATAGCACCCCTTTAACGGCGGGCAAAACATACCTTTTACAGCATGGAATTAATGTTCAAAAAGCAAAAAGTCTTTCGATAGACTCTGTTTTGGATGTAGAACATTTAGAAGAGTCTCAGGACAGAAATGAGATTAAATTGAACGAGATAGGAGTGGTTAATTTCAAGACCGCTGGAGAAATATTTGCAGATAAATATGTAGATAACCCTTCTAACGGAGCATTTATATTGATAGACCCAATGACCAATACGACGGCAGGTTTGGGTTTTGTACAGTAAATAGGCCTTATGTTATTTTAGAAAAATGAGTCGAAATGCTCGCTTTTTTTGTGGATTATTAATCTTTTTGACCTTTTATTTTGACAGGGCTTGCTTTTTTTTGGTTTCTTAGATTTTTGTTTCATTAAAGGAGGTGTCTAATAAAGAGGCGTTATTATCGCCATAAAGTGTATTTTTTCTAAGGGACCGACCCCTAGTGGAAGTCTGTCAAAAGTTTCAATCAGGTGGAGAAGATTAGAACACTTGAAAGTCAGAATATAAGAATATCTCGTCTTCGCTCGACCTGACAGCAGTTTCTTTTGAACTGATACCCAACAGAAAGCCTTTGTATTGTCAGTTCGTGCCAAACAGTATTCTCAGTTTCAAAGTGAAATATTTTTACTACAGTTTTCTTCTAATGAGAGTTGAACAATTACTGCTACTGAAGATAATGGTCAAATAGAAATGAGTCATTAGCTTGATAATATAGATTTCTAAACCTTCCCCACCGCAAAATCGAGCAGTCTTGCAGCTAGTCTAGCAGTGGCGTTATCTAAGTCATATTTTGGTGATAACTCTGCAATGTCTAGCCCTACTACCTTTTTAGTCTTAAAGAGGTATTCTAAAGTCTTGAATACAAAAAATGGAGTAAAGCCCATTGGAGATGGAGCACTAACCCCAGGAGCGTAAGCTGAAGAAAAACCGTCCATATCTATCGTGACATAGAGGTGATCCACTTCTGCCTGAAAGGTGTCGATGGTAGAGAATATTGCCTTTATATTGCTGACTTCACAATCATAATTAAATAGATGTTTTACACCTAGCCGATCAGCATTGTTAAATAATTCTTTTGTGTTTGATTGTTGCTGTATTCCTAGAGCCAAATACTTCACCCTATCACCATGTTCCTCAAGTATCTGACTAAAAGGTGTGCCTGAGTTTCCTGCTTTTCCAACAGGTCGTAAATCGAAATGAGCATCGAAATTAATAATCCCTATTTTAGAATTTTCTTTCAGATTTAGACCTTGTTGCAGTCCTTTGAAATGGCCATATGCTACATCGTGTCCACCACCGATAACAATTGAAAAAATATTATGGCTTACTAATTGGCTAATAATATCACTCAGATTCTGTTGCGTAGATTCAAGATTCGTGTCATCGCAGACCACATTTCCTACATCTAATATATTTTTTCGAGAATGGTGATAGGCTAGCTTTGCCAATTGTTTCCTTGCTGCATCAGCACCCTCTTTGGCTCCAATCCTACCTAAATTCCTTCGTATACCTTCCTCACATTGATAACCAACGATCGCTATGTTACCAGAACTTAATAGTGACTTTTGAAGGTTTATGGTCTTTATGGCTTGATACCAATATTGAATGCCAGCATCTGCTGAAGTGCTGCGACCAAAACAGCAGTTTTCAGTAGGAGGTTTGTATCGGTCAAGATTGCTTAATAATTTACTTATCATAAATGCTATTACCAAGCTTCGCCATTTAGGAATACTTTTTCTATACAGTTAGTGCCAAATGAATAGGGAATAAAACCGTAAGAATTGATTGGTTTGGTCATGATTAGGTTTGCTCGCTTTCCTATAGTGATGGAGCCAACTTGATATTCCAGTCCCATGGCATATGCTCCATTTATGGTTGCAGCGTTTATGGCTTCTTCTGGAGTCATTTTCATTTTTATGCAAGCGAGGGATACTACAAAGTTCATATTCCCAGAAGGAGTAGATCCAGGGTTGTAGTCGGTGGCTAAAGCGAGGGGCAGCTCCGCATCTATCATTTTTCTGGCTGGAGTATAAGGTATGCCTAGGAAGAAGGAACAACTGGGTAAGGCGACGGGCATTGTTCTTGTATTTTTTAAGACGTCTATATCCTCTGGTCTCATCTCTTCCAGGTGGTCTACAGAGAGTGCATTATGTTTCACACCGGCCTGTACACCGCCGATGGCGGTGAATTGATTGACATGGATTTTTGCTTTTAAACCATACTTTTTACCTGCAGAGATTATGAGTTCAGTGTCGGATACGGTAAAGTAACCGGACTCACAGAACACATCCACATACTCCGCCAATTTCTCCAGTTGAATAACGGGCATCACCTCTTCAATCATCAATCGAAGAAAATGGTCTTTATCATCCTGGTATTCAGAAGGTATAGCATGTGCAGCTAGAAAGGTCGCCCTTACTGGTAGAGGATATTCTTCGCCAAGTTTTTTAATGACCCTTAGCATCTTAAGTTCGCCCTCAACAGTTAAGCCATATCCTGATTTTATTTCTACGGCTCCAGTGCCTAATTGTATGACCTCTTCCAGTCGAGTTTTACTTTGTAGATAAAGGTCTTCAGCACTGGCCTGCTGTAGCTTTATGGCAGAGTTTAAAATGCCTCCGTCATTTTCTGCAATTTCTTTATACGTAGCTCCTTTGATTCTAGCTATAAATTCAGACTCTCTGTTGCCCGCATAAACTATATGTGTATGTGAGTCACACCAGGTGGGCATAAGCATTTTGCCAGTGGCGTCAATTACCTCATCGAACTGACCATCCGGACAATCTTCCATTTCCCCAAAACCCCTTATCTTACCACCATCAATCGTCAGAAAAGCATTTTTTAGGGTGGGAAGCACAGACATATCCTTTCCCGCAATAAAAGAAACGTCGGGATCTCTTATTTGAATCAGTTCTTTTATGTTTTTGAAAATCTTCTTCATTTTTTAGAAGTCTATTTTGGTTTGCTTTAGAATAATCCTTCTAGAATTTTCTCATCTACCAAGTTAGGAAGAGTCACCCTCAAACTAGGGGTTCTTTCCATTTCTCTTTTTATGGCAAATAGGGCTTCCTTATTTCGAGCCCAACTTCTTCTGGCTACCCCGTTATTTACATCGTAAAATAACATGGACTTTAGTCTAGCTTCGGCTTCGGGACTGCCATCGAGTAGCATGCCAAATCCTCCATTCATGACTTCTCCCCAGCCTACTCCTCCGCCATTATGTACGGAAACCCAAGTGGCTCCCCGGAAACTATCACCTATAACATTATGAATTGCCATATCCGCTGTAAACTTGCTTCCATCATAAATGTTAGAAGTTTCACGGTATGGGGAGTCTGTACCACTTACATCATGATGGTCTCTTCCAAGTACTATCGGCCCTATTTCTCCAGCTGCTATAGCATTGTTAAAGGCTAGTGCTATTTTGCTTCTACCCTCTGCATCTGCGTAAAGTATTCTAGCCTCAGAACCCACGACCAACTTATTTGATTTAGCACTTTTTATCCAAGTGATGTTATCCTGCATTTGTAACTGAATTTCTTCTGGGGCTTCTTTCATTATATTTTGTAATTCCTCAGCTGCAATTTCATCTGTACGGTCTAAATCACTAGATTTTCCAGAAGCACAGACCCATCTAAATGGCCCAAAACCATAGTCGAAACACATTGGCCCTAGGATATCTTGTACGTAAGATGGATACTTGAAGTCTATCCCATTTGGTGCCATCACATCAGCACCTGCTCTTGATGCTTCCAATAAAAAGGCGTTACCATAGTCAAAAAAGTAAGTCCCCTTTTTTGTGTGTTTATTAACTGCCGCGGCATGCCTTATCAGGGAGTCCCGTACTTTGATTTTAAAGGCGTCAGGATCTTCTCCAATGAGTCTATTTGAGTCTTCATAAGAAAGACCAATAGGATAATAGCCGCCCGTCCATGGAATGTGAAGCGACGTTTGATCTGAGCCTATATGTATATATATATCCTCTTGGTTAAACCTTTCCCATATTTCCACCACATTTCCAACATAGGCTATCGACACTATTTCTTCATTCGCTTGTGCTTCTTTTACTCGGAGGATTAATTCATCCATATTGTCAACAAGCACATCCACCCATCCTTGTTGGTATCTTTTAGTTGCAGCTTTAGGATTGACTTCTGCACAGATAGTGATGCAGCCGGCTATATTTCCTGCTTTAGGTTGGGCACCACTCATCCCTCCTAAGCCAGCCGTGAGGAATATCTTCCCAGCGGAGGTCGCTCCCTTGGGTAGTATTTTCCGGAAAGCATTCATGACAGTAATGGTTGTACCATGCACGATGCCCTGAGGGCCAATGTACATATAGGATCCTGCCGTCATTTGGCCATATTGAGTAACTCCTAGAGCGTTATATTTCTCCCAGTCATCAGGCTTAGAGTAATTCGGGATCATAATTCCGTTAGTGACCACCACTCTTGGAGCTTCATTGGAAGAGGGGAAAAGTCCCATTGGATGACCAGAGTACATATGGAGTGTCTGTGAGTCATTCATTGTTGCCAAGTATTGCATGGTAAGTACATACTGAGCCCAATTTTGGAATACCGCTCCATTCCCTCCATACGTGATTAATTCATCGGGATGCTGTGCTACCTCAGGGTCTAGATTGTTTTGTATCATCAACATAATAGCTGCGGCCTGTTGAGACTCGGCAGGATATACTTCGATGGGTCGAGCATATACAGCATAACTTGGTCTGAATCTATACATATATATTCGACCATATTCTTGTAGTTCATTGGCAAATTCCCATGATAGTTCTTGATGCCATGACTTAGGAAAATATCGGAGTGCATTTTTTATCGCGAGCTCCTTTTCTTCTTTCGACAGAATGTCTTTACGCTTAGGGGCTCTGTTCGCATTTGCTGGGTAGGGTTGAGCAGCTGGGAGTGTCGACGGCAGTCCTCTTAATATTTCTTCTTGGAATGTCATGAGTTTAATATCTATTTGAATAGAAAAAGCAATGGGATACCTTAAGACTGCTTTTACAATCAGCAGTCCGAATTATTATCCTGTCACTAGCTTTCTATTTTCTACCAGTTTAATTATTTCTTTTATGTCGTCTTTGAGTAGTCTGTCCTCTTCAAGTTTTGCCACTTTTTCTCTAATTATTTTGTGATTTTGTTCAATGATAGTAGAGAAAGTATTCGGCCTTCTAAATTCCATGGCCTGAGCAGCATACATAAGTTCTATAGCAAGAATTATTTCAAGGTTGCCTAATATTTGGTTGAATTTTCGACCTGAAATACTTCCCATAGAAACATGATCTTCTTGACCTAATGATGTCGGCACACTATCGGCAGATGGAGGGAAGCATAAAGACTTATTTTCTGTTACAAGTGCGGCAGTGGTGTATTGAGGAATCATAAAACCGGAATTGAGCCCACCATATTGGGTAAGTGCTCTGGGGAGCCCATATTTTCCGTCTAGCAATAAATAAGATCGACGGTCTGATATATTTCCTAATTCTGCCACAGCAATAGAGGCATAATCCAAGGCCATTGCAAGTGGCTGACCATGGAAATTGCCGCCAGATATGGCTTCTGTGTCACTCATGACGATTGGATTGTCCGTCACTGAATTCATTTCTATTTCTGCCAATTCCATAAGATGATAATAGGCATTCCGAGATGCACCATGTACCTGAGGCATGCATCTTAAAGAATATGGATCTTGAACACGTTCACAGCCCGTATGAGAATTAATGTTTTGAGAGTTCACTAAAAGGTCTCTTATGTGTTTTGCTACTTCTAGGCTTCCTTTAAAGGGTCGGATTAGATGCAATGCCTCTTTAAATGGAGCTGAACTACCTTGAAATCCCTCCAAACTCATAGTGCCCGAGAGATCTGCTAAGTGTAAGAGGTATTTCATTTTGTACAATCCTATGATAGCATGTGCCAATATGAATTGTGTACCATTAATTAAGGCCAGCCCTTCCTTGGCTTGGAGTTGCATTGCCTTTAAGCTGTGAGAGGATAACACTTCGTCAGCAGGAACAATCTTTTCGTCAAGCCAAAACTCTCCTTCGCCCAATAGGGGTAAAAATAGATGAGAAAGTGGAGCCAAGTCACCTGAAGCACCCACGGAACCTTGCTTAGGAACTACAGGGAGCATGTTGTTTTCAATAAAATAAATGATTCGTTCTATGAGCTCTACCCTAGCTCCAGAGTATCCTTGGCTCAGAGCATGGACCTTTGATATCATCATGAGTTTGGATAGATGACTTGATATTGGCTCTCCAACGCCAACGGCATGAGATATCAGTAGGTTTTCCTGAAGTCTACTTGTATCTGAAGGGGAGATCTGTTTGTCGCACAATGGACCGAACCCAGTATTTATTCCATAAACGGCCTTATCCGAATTAGCCATGGTTTCCACCTTCTTTCTACAGATATTAATCTTGTCAATTGCATCTGATGTCAGGATGGCCTTAGTTTCACCATGAGCAATAGAAATGGCTATATCTACTGTGAGATTATCTATTCCGTATTGAAAATTCATTCGATTATAGTTTAAGTTCTCCAAATTTAGGGTAACTTTTGATAACCAATAAGACTATTATTGTGTCAAATTAATAACTATGAGGTATCAATTGGAATTGAGACATCTACGCTATTTCCAAGTCGTTGCGGAGGAATTGCATTTTAGAAGAGCGGCAGCAAGACTTTATATATCACAGCCGGGTCTAAGCCGACAAATCAAAGAATTGGAAAATCATATAGGAGCTCAGCTATTTGAACGGCATAACCGTAAAGTGCAATTGACCAAAGCTGGAGCCTATCTAAAGCAAGAATTGCCACGTCATCTTAATGCGATAGATCATGCCGTGCAACATGCGAAGCATTTGCAAGATGGACTGCAAGGGGATCTAAAACTAGGGTATGTGGGTTCTGCGATGCAGCAAATCATTCCAGATCTGTTATTGACCTTTAGAAAAGATTATCCTAGTGTACATTTTACACTCAAAGAGATGGAAAATCAAGCTCAAATAGAAGGTGTACTAACTCGGGATTTAGATATGGGCTTTGTTCGGCTTTCGGCGATCCCTCAAGAATTAGAGTCACAAGTGCTTCTTAGAGAGCCATTTTGCCTAGTACTGCCGTCGGATCACCACCTTAATCATAATACTTTTAAGGATATGTCTCAGCTTCGTGAGGAGTCCTTTATATTGTTCGATTCACAGTACAGTCCATCTTACTTTGAGAATGTAATGCAAATATTTGGGGACAGCGGATATACCCCTAAAGTATCTCATAATACCATTCACTCAGATTCCATTTACAAATTGGTGCAAAACCATTTTGGTATTTCTATTATTCCTCAGTCCTTGAGAATAGATGATATTAAAGGCGTAAAGTTTATCACATTAGAGAACATTGCACAGCGGACCGTGCTATTAGCTGTCTGGGATCCTACGAATCGTAATCCGATGCTAGAAGTAATCTTAAAGATGATTGTTTCTGATTAGCCAACTTCGATAATCTAATGAATGGCAGAATAAAGTTAGGTAAATCAAGAGCTACCCAATAAGTGGTGTCCAACTCGAATAACAAGGTTTCGATCCCGCCCTTAATTTGTAAAAGGAAGAAATCGATTATTCGGAATAATCTTAATTTGGGTAATTTGTCTTTATCACTTTCAAATATCTTTGGAATTTACGGCATAATTGACCGCTCTGGCAGTTAGAGCCATAAATGTTAAAGAGGGGTTTTGGTTTCCTACTGAAGTCATACAAGCCCCATCTGTTACAAAAATATTTTTGCAGGCGTGCATTTGATTCCATTTGTTAAGCATGGAGGTTTTTGGATCATTCCCCATTCGTACACCACCCATTTCATGAACATCTAGCCCTGGGTTTTGATGAGAGTCAAACATAGAGATGTCTTTACAGCCAGACCTATTTAATATTTCTGAGGCTTGCTGCTGAAAATCTTTCATCATCAGGTGATCATTTTCGTGGTACTCAATATGGCTGACCAAAAGGGGCACGCCCCATGAGTCGGTCTTATTTTTGCTCAACCTAATATGGTTAGATTCTACAGGGATTGTTTCTCCCTGCATTTGAATGTAAATGGACCATGGACCCACCTCGCCTGTACTTTGCTTTAGCTCAGCACCAAAACTTTGTGGGGCTTTTATCCCCTTAGATCTGGAGGCAGAAAACGCCACCATATAACCCCTTTGGAAATCCATTTCCTGTTTTCTAAGATTCCTAAAGGACGGCATAAAGGCAGAGGTTGGTCGTCTTCCAAAATAGTATTGATCTTCAAAACCCTCAAAACTGGCCTTGCCTTGTCCTCTGTATTGATGAAAAGCAATGTACTTTCCTAATAGACCATTGTCGTTACCCAAACCTTCAGGAAATCGGCTACTTTTTGAATTTAGTAAGAGCAGATTAGTGTTTAAGCAAGCGGCATTTACAAAGATGATTCGGGCATAATAAATATGTTCCTCCTTTGTGATTCTGTCTATTACTTTAACGCCACTGGCTTTATTCCTTTTCTCGTCAAAGATGATTTCTGTAACTACAGAATCTGGCCTTAAAGTTAAATTACCGGTAGCCGCCGCCACGGGTAAACTGGCACTATTGGAAGAGAAATAGGCTCCATAAGGGCAGCCTCGATAGCAGAGGTGTCTGGCCTGGCAAGCTGATCTTCCGGTCGCTAGGTGATGCTCTTGTGGATTTGTGAGGTGGGCACATCTGCCAATGATTACTTGTCTGTCTTTATAGTTTTCTGCTACCCTTTTTTGGATGTGCTTTTCTAAACAATTCAGTTCCCAAGGCTTTAAAAACTCGCCATCAGGTAAAGAATCAATACCATCTCGGTGACCACTGATACCCGCAAATATTTCAACATGACTATACCAGGGAGCTAAATCTTTGTACCGAATAGGCCAGTCAACGGCAAAGCCATCTCGTGCAGGTGCCTCAAACTCAAAATCACTCCAGCGTTGTGTTTGACGAGCCCAGATTAAGGATTTTCCGCCCACCTGGTAGCCTCTCACCCAATCGAAGGGTTTCTCCTGTATATAAGGATGATCTTTATCCTTTACGAAAAAATGCTCGGTAGCTTCATCGTAGGCATAACATCTGTTTACTACAGGATTTTCTAACTGGTCCTGTTTGGGCATTCTTCCATGATGTGCTAAATCCCAAGGGTTCGACATCGAGGTTGGGTAGTCTTGAACGTGCTTTACATCCCGGCCTCGTTCCAATACTAAAGCTTTAAGGCCAGCCTCACATAATTCTTTGGCGGCAATACCACCACTTATTCCTGAACCTATGACAATGGCATCAAAAGTGTTTTGTTGACGTAGTTTGGTTTGTAAATGCATATAAAAGGTTCTTGTTTAGGGGAAGTATTAGAATGACACCCAATTAACACTGGTGGATTCAAGTAATAGAAGTAATCAATAGCATAGTATTAAATTTTATGGGTATTGTTTCTTACGGCTTAGCTGACCTTTATGATTTACCTGAAAAGTATGGAATGGGTCTGCTAGGATATCAAGGAGTATGGCCATGTTTCTACGAGTAATTTTATCTTTTGGATCTTGAAGGCCAGATAGACCAGCCTGACGAAGGGATTCTGAGAATGATAGTTGATATTTTTCTCCGTTTAATTCCTGAACCAATTGCATAGCATCAAGATAGCTAAGTTCTTCATCTTTTGGAGCTAACGCAATTCCAAAGTCTTTTAGGTGATGAGAAATCTCATTGGCATCCACCAAGCTATCAGGAAAAAAAAGCGTCACATTTTCCCAACCTATGGTCTCACCCTTTCCTCTGAGGATACCAGTGGCTCCTATCCTTTGGATAGCTTTGAAAGCAGAATCATCCGTAGCAATATCTTGGTAAGGCATTAAAAAAGCTTTTGCTTCAAGCAGTTCTTCTTGTACGTCTCTTATTTCAACCTCATCCGGGCTTAAATGATGTTTTATAGCCAGTGCCGCCAAAGCTCCAGCCGCTTGACCTACTAACATGCAGACTGGCTGTAGTCGGGTGGTGCCATTGACTAGGTTGGTAACAGAAATAGATTTTTCAGCTACAATGAAGTTCTTTTCTTTTTCTGGAATTAAGGTGCCCAAAGGAAGCGAATAAGAAGGTACGGGATAAAAGTGGAGGTCGGGAAGTTGGCTGTGATCAGGGTAGGCCGCGTGATGGTGATCCACAGGATAATCACCAACGGCAATGCCTGTTCTATACAGGGCCTCATTTTGTTCAAAAGGTTTAGAGAGGTCGTTGAGATCAAATCGTACTTTCCCCCGCATTCTTCTTGATTCTCTATGATAAGGAAGAATAGGAAGGTGATCTTTGGTGGGAAAGAGATCTTCTGCCAGACCCAGGTTTTTAAAACCAAGATTATGCTGAATGTAATACACAAAGGCTAGTGTATGCTCTTTAGCCCTTTTGAGCATCTTTTTTCTTAATTTAGGACTCGCCTCAATCATGTTGACATAAAAATCATTGCCGTAAATGGGCCAATTAATCATATAAAGGTTATTGGGTAGCTTTCCATAAGTTATCATCTTATCACAAGACCAAAGCGTCCGGCTCATTGTATCTTGGTCACACACACCGGCACAGGCACACAAAAATAGATTTGGGTCATAATTTTTCGGTTTGGGAATAGTTTTATCTGCTTTGGGACCATAATCCTTGAGTACGGCTACATAGGTGAGGTCTTGAATAATAGTGTTGTCTTCTTTCGGTGCGATTTCTTCTCCAGTATTATACCGACTGTCCATACCAATATCATAGGGTATTTTTAAGTTGGCTAGTATATCACCCAATTCTGTGGCGTCAATTAGTATTTGAGCCACAAAAGTTTCATTAGATTTGGTTTTAACATGCCATTGTCCATCTTTTTTTCTAATGGATTTTACAAGAGTATTGAGCCGAAGATCCACCCCTGAAGAATCCAGCATTCCTCTTAAAATACTGGCAGCAATCTGCGGTTCAAAAAGGACATTGCTTACCCACCCCGTTTTCAATGCTTCGGCACCTCCATAATGAGTTTCTAGGGCCAACCTAAATTCTTGCCAAAGACCGCTAGCTAATTTATAATTGCCATCAATAGCACTTACTCCTGCAGAAGTCAGCATGCCTCCAGCCCATGGCGTTTCTTCCAGTAATACCACCTTTGCCCCAGAGCGTGATGCCTGAATGGCCGCCATTGTGCCGCTGGCCCCAGCCCCAATGATTATAACCTCGGTTTGCTGAGCTTGGAGTATAAAACTGAAGTAAAGTACCATAAAAACAATTAAACTTCTCATCAGGCAATGGTAAGGAATTTAGGTGAACCTTTGACGCTTTAGGGTTGCTTTGATTTCTCAAAACTTTCCAATTCAATTGAACTTAACACTTCCGCAGCACAGAGCTTTATTTGTGTATTCTGGAAGATTAGTTTTTGGACGGTTACTTGGCATCATTAAGATAGTAGCACGTTTCGTTGCAGCTTTCTATGGAACCTATTGAGGTTTTGGGTCCAGATAGTTTTCGGGAGCATTAAGAGGCACGGCTATGGTATTTTCTTCAGGATCTTAATTATGTCATTTTAATAAATAGAAAGTAGAGCCTTTAACAAGGTGCAACGCTTTGGCTTTTAAGATCGGAGGGCTTCTTGCTGTTTTTTATACATTTGGTCTAAGGAGGTGGTAGATTTCAACTTTTCTATTTTATGCAAAGTCGAAGTTTTGCATAAAAGCAATTTCAGTTTGCTGAACACTCATTCCTTCTCAACTCATACCGTGCCTAGGGTGTGGAGTTTCATTCGGGCACATTCAATGTTTTGTTGAGAACGGTCTTAAGTTTTGGTAGAACATTAGTCTATGTTGAGTCAGCGGTAAATTGAATCGCTGAACAATATTTAAGAAAAACATGATTCAAAGACCAGTCTTGTTCCGTTTTCAATCCTAATAATTCTCATTTTACCTCTAATTAATGAAGAAATCGACCACTTTTGAACCAAACAACTTGTCATGACAATCATTTTCGAGAGGTAAATTGTATTATTCCAATGATTAATTTTCATAATAAGATTTTATTGTTCTACGGCCTTTAAAATCGCATAATTACTGTCAATCTCAATTTTTATTGTTATTATATTGCAAGGCGGGGGAAAATGTGAACCACGGTTTTAACTCTGCTAGGTGAGCGTCCATCTTGGCCAATTAAGGCCGACCAAACCTATTCTACAACACCATAACAGGAGTACAAAAGGAATGATTGAAACAGAACAAAACTCAGGTTTATACCAAAGTGAGTTTGAGCATGATGCATGCGGAATTGGATTTAGAGCACATCTCAAAGGAAGAAAATCACATAGCATAGTCACAGACGCCATCCATATGTTGGAGCGAATGGACCACCGCGGTGCTTGCGGCTGTGACCCCAATACGGGAGATGGAGCAGGGCTTTTACTTCAAATTCCTCACGAGTTTTTTGTTTCTGAATGCAGAAGTAAAGGATTTAAGTTGCCATCAGCTGGCCAGTACGGTGTTGGCCAAATATTTTTCCCTTACGATGGCATTGCTCGAGAAGAGTGCCGAGAAATCTTTAACCGAAAAATAGAAGAACTAAACCTAGAGCTTTTAGGCTACAGAAAAGTGCCTACTTTAAACGATACCCTAGGAGAAGGTTCCTTGAAGGTAGAGCCATGGGTAGAGCAGGTTTTTATTAAAATGCCTTCGGATATAGAAGAAGATATCGTTTTTGAGAGAAAGCTATATGTCCTTCGTCAATTTGCTTCTGCGGTTATTAGAGACTCTGTTAAGGGAGTGAGTGAGACTTTTTACATTTCTAGTCTTTCATGTAAGACTATTTCTTACAAGGGACAGTTAACTACCGACCAGCTAAAATATTACTTTCCAGATTTACAAGATAAAAAAGTGGTTTCTGCTTTTGCGATTGTACACTCAAGGTTTTCTACTAATACTTTCCCGTCTTGGAAATTGGCTCAGCCATTTAGGTTTATTGCTCATAATGGAGAAATAAACACGGTGAAAGGTAATGTCAATTGGATTCGTGCTGCCGAGAAGTCTTTCTATTCCGAATTCTTCACCAAAGAAGAAATGGAAATGATTATGCCTATCTGCGATAAAGGCAACTCAGATTCAGCGATGCTGGACAACGCCATTGAGCTTCTTTACTTATCAGGAAGGTCGCTGCCACATGTAATGATGATGATGCTGCCAGAAGCATGGGATGGTAATGAAGCCATGGATCCTGTACGTAAAGCATTTTATGAGTATCATGCCACTATCATGGAGCCATGGGATGGCCCAGCTTCTATATCATTTACGGATGGTAAAATAGTAGGTGCTACCCTAGATAGAAACGGTTTAAGACCCTCTAGGTATTGGGTATTGAATGATGATACCGTAGTCATGGCATCAGAAGCTGGTGTCTTAGATATTGACCAATCCAAAGTAGTTTCTAAAGGCCGTTTGCGGCCTGGTAGAATGTTTGTGGTAGACATGGAGCAGGGCAGAATTATCCCAGACGAAGAGCTAAAAGCAGAAATTTGCTCAAGACAGCCTTATGCCAAATGGATAAAGAAGTATAAGATAAATATCAAAAAGTTACCTAAGTCTATTAGACCTTATACCCACTACAATCCTAAGAGATTACTTAGCAGACAAATATCGGCAGGTTATACCTCGGAGGATTTAAGGATGATTATCGGCCCCATGGGCTCATTAGGAAAAGAAGCTATAGGCTCTATGGGAATAGATATCCCACTGGCAATTTTATCTAGCCAGAGCCAGCATCTCTCTTCTTACTTCAAGCAACTTTTTGCTCAAGTGACTAATCCTCCGATAGATTCTATCAGAGAACGGTCCATCATGTCTTTGATATCTTTTGTAGGTACGGCAGATAATATTTTGACGGAATCACCAAAGCATTGCCGCCAGGTACAGTTACAGCAGCCGGTTTTAACCCCAAAGGAATTTGACAAACTTCGTTTTGTGGATCAGGACGGCTTCCAGGCCAAAACCATTAATACTTACTTCTTTGTAGGTTCTGAAAACCCTGGAGAAGCTTTAGCTTTTGGCATTGAGCGAATTTGTCGCTACGCTGAAGATGCTATTAGGGACGGTTTTGAAATCTTGGTGCTTTCAGATAGGGCCACAGATTCAGAACATGCTCCTATTCCTTCATTATTGGCAGTTTCTGCTATTCATCATCATCTTATCCGTAAAGGATTAAGAGGACAGGCTGGTCTTGTTGTAGAAGCAGGAGACGTTTGGGAAACGCATCATTATGCCACTTTAATAGGTTACGGTGCTTCAGGAATTTGTTCTTATTTAGCTTTTGAGACTTTAAGTCAAATGAATGCTTCTGGTCAAATAGACGGTGAGTTCACAGACAAAGAGCTTTATGCCAATTATATTAAAGCAGTAAACAAGGAGCTTCTTAAGATTTTCTCAAAAATGGGAATCTCTACGCTTCAATCTTACCAAGGGGCACAAATTTTTGAGTGCTTAGGATTAAACAAAACGGTAGTTGATAAATATTTCTCTGGAACGGTATCTAGAATAGGTGGTCTAAATATTCATGATTTGGCTAAAGAAGCGGTGGTAAGACACCGTGTGGCTTTTCCTGAAACCGCAAAAGTTTCTGTCAAAAGGCTAGAAGTAGGAGGCGTCTATCAGTGGAAGCAGCGTGGCGAAAAGCACATGTTTAATCCTGATACCATACATTTCTTGCAGCAGTCTGGCAGAGTAGGGGAGAAGGATTTGATGGAAGGTTATAAAATCTTTAAGAAATATTCTAAAGCCATAAACGACCAGTCAAAAGAGGCACTTACGTTAAGAAGTTTAATGCAATTCAAACAATCGGAATCCATTCCTTTAGAGGAAGTGGAGCCAATTGAGAATATATTTAAGCGTTTTGCTACGGGAGCCATGTCTTTTGGTTCTATCTCTTGGGAAGCCCATACCACCTTGGCTATAGCCATGAACAGGATTGGAGGAAGCTCTAACTCTGGTGAGGGAGGCGAAGACGAAATACGTTATACCTTAAAAGAAAATGGAGATAATTTATCTTCAAAAATAAAACAGGTGGCTTCGGGTAGATTTGGTGTAACGAGTTATTACCTATCTACAGCAGAGGAAATTCAGATCAAAATGGCTCAAGGAGCTAAACCAGGTGAAGGAGGTCAGCTTCCGGGTCACAAAGTAGACGATTGGATTGGCCGTGTGAGACACAGTACTCCTGGCGTAGGTTTGATTTCCCCTCCACCACACCACGATATTTACTCTATTGAGGATTTAGCTCAATTGATATATGACCTTAAAAATGCTAACGAAAAAGCAAGGATTTCTGTAAAACTTGTATCCGAGGCTGGTGTGGGTACTATTGCCACTGGTGTAGCAAAAGCTCATTCCGATGTGGTTCTTATTGCAGGTTACGACGGTGGAACTGGAGCATCTCCTCTGTCTTCTTTAAGACATGCAGGTTTGCCATGGGAGCTTGGCTTGGCCGAGACGCATCAAACTTTAGTTAAGAATAAATTAAGAGGCAGAATTACTGTTCAGGCAGATGGCCAAATAAGAACAGGAAGAGATATTGCGATAGCCACACTTTTAGGAGCAGAAGAATTTGGTGTAGCTACGGCGGCATTGGTAGCGGCGGGTTGTATTTTAATGCGTAAGTGTCACTTAAATACGTGCCCAGTAGGAATTGCTACGCAAAGAAAAGAGCTGAGAGCATTATTCAGCGGCAAGCCAGAGCATGTAGTTAATATGTTTACGTATTTGGCTATGGAGATGCGTGAAATCATGGCTGAGCTAGGCTTCAGAACTGTTAATGAAATGGTGGGTCAGGTTCAGAAATTAGAAAAACGCACAGATATTAAGCATTGGAAATACAAGGACTTAGACTTGTCTAAAATTCTTTATAAAGAGCCATTGGCAAGCGAAGTAGCCCTTTATAAGCAAGAGGAGCAGGATCATGGTATTGAGAATGTTTTAGACAGACGTATGATTATAGATGCCAAAGAAGCTTTAGAAAATGGTAAGGCCGTGGCAGCCAGCTATCCTATAAATAACCTAGACAGAACGGTAGGAGCTATGCTATCGAATGCCGTCTCTTTAAAGTATAAAGGAGATGGGCTTCCAGCTGGAACTATACATTATAAGTATAGGGGAACTGCTGGACAGTCTTTTGGAGCTTTTTCTGCAAAGGGACTGAAGTTAGAATTAGAAGGCGATTCAAACGATTATTTCGGAAAGGGTCTTTGTGGAGCGGAGTTAATTGCTTATCCAGATAGAGATGCCACTTTTCCTGCCGCAGATAATATGATAGTTGGTAATGTTTCATTCTATGGAGCTACTTCCGGAGAGGCATATATCAGTGGTTTGGCTGGGGAAAGATTTGCTGTAAGAAATTCAGGAGCAAGAGTAGTTGTAGAAGGGATAGGAGACCATGGCTGCGAGTACATGACTGGCGGAACTGTGATTGTCTTAGGACCTACTGGTCAAAATTTTGCTGCTGGAATGAGCGGCGGGATAGCCTATGTCTACGATAAGGACAAAACCTTTGATGCTAAATGCAACAAAGAAATGGTAGATTTAGAAGGACTTACTGCCGATGACGAGGCATTGCTTAAAGGTATGATAGGCAAGCATAAAGACGCTACAAAGAGTCAAGTAGCAGAAGAGATTTTGGCAAATTGGGAAGCTGAGCAAAAGAACTTTGTAAAGGTTTACCCACGCGATTATAAGCGAATTTTAGCCGAAAGAAGTGGAAAAGAAGCTGCTAAGGCAGCCTAAGGAAATCAATTTTAGAATATTAGTACAACAGCAATAAAATGGGAAAGCCTACAGGTTTTTTAGAATTTGAAAGACACGCCTCTAACTATAGAAGTGTAGAAGAACGTAAGAAAGATTACCAAGAGGTAGAAGAGAAGTACGACGTCAAACAAACCAATGAGCAAGCCGCCCGCTGTATGGATTGCGGTATCCCATTCTGCCATAACGGTTGTCCGCTTGGTAATATCATTCCTGAATTTAACGATGCTGTTTATGAAGAAAACTGGAAGCAGGCTTACGAGATTCTAGCAAGCACCAATAATTTCCCGGAGTTTACGGGTAGAATTTGTCCTGCACCTTGTGAGTCTTCTTGTGTCCTAGGAATCAATAAACCACCTGTGGCCATTGAGTACATTGAGAAATCTATCATTGAAAGAGCTTACGAGGAAGGATGGGTAGTGGCTCAGCCTCCTAAGGAAAGAACAGATAAAAAAATAGCGGTGGTAGGTTCTGGGCCTGCCGGTATGGCTGCCGCGGCCCAATTAAACAAAGCAGGGCATACTGTTACTCTTTTTGAGAGAGCAGACCAGATTGGAGGCCTAGTTCGCTACGGTATTCCAGATTTCAAATTGAACAAAGACATCATAGACAGAAGAATTGCTGTTTTAGAAGAAGAAGGTGTCATTTTTAAAACTGGTGTCAACGTAGGCGTGGATATCAAAGCAGGCCAACTAGAAAGAGACTTCCATGCTGTTGTATTGACAGGAGGATCGACAGTGCCAAGAGATTTAAACATTGCTGGAAGAGAATTAAAAGGCGTTCATTTTGCAATGGAATTCCTCAGCCAACAAAACAAAAGGGTAGCAGACGGCAAAGGTATCAAAGTGGATTTCTCTAAGAGTCATGAAGGGATTTCCTATCAAAATGGAGATTTAAGTGCCGCTGGGAAGAATGTCGTGGTAATTGGTGGAGGAGACACGGGGTCAGACTGTGTGGGTACTTCTAACCGTCACGGAGCCAAAGAAATCTATCAAATAGAAATCATGCCAATGCCCCCACTGGAAAGAGCGGAGAGTACTCCTTGGCCTTTATGGCCTATGCAGCTTCGCACAAGCTCTTCTCATAAGGAAGGGGCAGACAGAGAGTGGCAAATCAATACCAAAGAATTTGTAGGAGATGCCGAGGGCAATCTGAAGGCTTTGAAGCTGGTCAACATTGAATGGGTAAAAGACAATGGCCGTATGGTCATGAAGGAAATATCTGGAACAGAGAAAGAAGTACCATGTGAGTTGGCTCTGATAGCAGCTGGTTTCTTGCATCCACAACAAGAAGGTCTTTTAAATGACCTAGGTGTGGAGTACGACCAAAGAGGAAACATCAACGCTCCAAAATACCAAACGAGCAATGAGAAAATCTTTGCCGCGGGTGATATGCGTAGAGGTCAGTCTTTAGTGGTTTGGGCTATTTCTGAAGGACGTGAAGC
>JBLHOT010000070.1:0-19319 GCA_047623945.1 Arcticibacterium sp.
TTCCTATTATTAGTCGGATGTAATTCCGATGTCAGTAATGAACGAATAGGACTATTTGTGAAAACTAAGGGACTTAATCCTGAGCAATTAAATGCCTATGCCAACCAAGCTTTAAAAGCAGATAAAGGCATCGGATTTGGAGAAGAGTTAACCATTGAGATCTTGGGTGTAGATGACTTCCGAACAGATGAGAATGGACGTGTCTTCCCCGGAGGAGAAAACACTTTGGTAGATTCTGATGATAATGTCATTTACTATGTCGAAGATTATTTCAAAAAATATGAATTGTCCGGAGTAAGCACCAAAGATGCTAAAAATCTCAAGTTTAATCTCAGGGTCGGAAAGCCAATGACTAAAGATAGTACTTACCGGTTTTTATTTAAACTTTGGGACAAAAAGAGCGATAAGGAACTGAAAGGGAACATCGAACTAATAGTTAAATAGAACTAATCTGGTACTGATGGGCAAGTCGGTTTTATTGCCGCCTTGAACACCGTGCCCTCTTTTGACTCAAACCCAGGGTCCAAATTAATCCTCCTTCCTGCTTCGAAATCAACTCTTGAAGTATTCTCAATCTTATTCCTAGCATTAATAACATTTATTGCCTTGTTAGTTTGTACCACGTTGTCAATATCATGTAAGGGAGAAACTAGACCTAGGTCCGAAGGGATAACGTGAAGAGAGATAGCAGATGCCGGTGATGATACCACTGGGGCTGTTGAAATCACCATCACTTTATAATTCAAACCACCTTTGACGTAGTTAGGAATAGTACTGTTGATAGAACCTGCATTACTGGAAGTCCCAATTAAAACAGAATTGGCAAAGCTTCCATTCTCATCGGATAAATAGGCATTGAAAAGGTTTCCCACTTTAAAAACGCTCGTTTCTCCATTTGTAAATGTAGAAGAAGTTACAATGATGCTACTTCCTACACATACCTCCGCAGCCGACAAAGTTGGGCTTGTAATGTTATCTAATCCCAAGACCACCGAAAACTGAATAACATCTGGTCCTATTACAACATTACCCAGTGCCCCATTTTGGTCGTAACCCCGCCCTTGAAAAGAGTAGAGGTTTTCATCAAGAACAGCTCCATTAGGTGCATTATCTATTTCATGAAGATAAAATGGCATGTCGTTATCTACTTCATATTGTATTACGCTTGTTCCAGATAACTGAAGTTCTACACTTTCCACCACGGGTGCTGAACAAGTTGTTACAGCCACTACAGTGATAGGCCTGTTAGATATTTGAATTTCCAAATTCTGTTGGAGTGGAGCAATGAGCTCTGGTGAGTTTCCTCCATATACTAAATAATAACTCATGGCAGGAGAAGTGCAACCCACAATAACATTTGTAGTAAGTGTTGCTGAACAATTCTTGTTATCTGCCACCGTAGCAGTATATATTCCAGTATTGGTCGTTTTGGCCTTAGGGATTGAAGGATTTTGAAGACTACTTACGAATCCTGATGGTCCTGTCCAATCGAAAGTTGTTCCATTAGAAACGGCCAATTGAATTAAGCTTCCTTCTTGATATGGACCAGAATTAGAGGCCGAGGCTGAAAGTATAGGATCGGACACTGTTTTAAAACTCGCATCTGTTCCTGTACATCCTAGGTATGTCACAGAAAAACCACCATAAGTACCAGAGGAAAGGTTTGACAGAGTGAAATCATTAAGACTCACTGTCACATTCTGCGGACTTGATGTCCCAGTACTCGTAAAACTTAATGAATATATTCCGTCAGGCAAATTAGTAGTCCTAAATGGAATACTACCATTTGTTCCTGAGCAGGTCGTTGGGTTTGTGGCTGCTCCTGCCAATATTGTAGGTGTTGGGGGATCACTTAATACCTTGCTGCTTGCATCATTTCCTGTACACCCTAAATGTGTCACAGAAAAATCACTATAACTTCCCGATGAAAGATTCGGCATTGTGAAGGCATTTGCACTCACTGTCACACTCTGTGGGCTTGCTGTTCCTGTACTCGTAAAACTTAAGGAATATGTCCCATTTGGTAAATTAGTGCTCGTAAATTGTATATAACCATCCATACCCAAACAGGTCGTTGGATTTACTACAGTTCCCGCCAAAAGCGTAGGCTGCAATGGTGCCCTTAAAATTGCAGAGTCTGAAATTGAAACTCCACAAGTTCCGGTGATAACACATCTATAGAAGGTACTGTCATCTGAGACCGGAACAGCACTTAATGCTAAAGTATCGTTCGTTGCCCCTCCAATATCTAAAAACGGATTTGAGCCAACTCTTTTCTGCCATTGATAGGTCAGTCCTGGGCCTGTGGCTGCTACATAAAATTCAAAATCACTCCCAGCACAATTACTTGAATCTTTTGGGTTAAGGGTAACAATTGGATTACCGAAAACATTAAGTGTGTATAACGAAGTCGTGTCCTTATCTCCTTTTGTAGCTATTATACATCTATACTCGTTTTTATCGTCAGTCAATGACAACATACCAATAGTTAACGTAGAAGAGTCAATTTTAGGATATTTTGAGGTCACAGATAAGTTATTGAATGATCCAACACCCCCCAACTTAACTTGCCATTGATAATCTCCAATATTCAAAATTGTATCTACCGTAAGTTTTAAGGTACTTGTTACACAATTAACCATTTGAGAAGCTTGTGTGCCGAAGACTTGAGCTGGATCTACCAATGTAGTGTCTGAGGCCAATAAACCATTCTTTGAATAAAGGTCATAACCATAAGACCATGCCTTATAGTAATATTTTGTAGACTGGGTAAGTCCCATATGGTTTGGTAGGCCAGAGGCCAAACCTTTATATAAAACCTCTCCACCTCCGCCTATAGCATTTCCAGAAGTTAAAAGACCCATTGGCTCTCCGAAAACGCCATCAGAAGAAAATGCCACCAGTATAGAGTCCATGTTGTTTGCATTTGGACTGGCTGTAAGTCCTATAGCGTTATGGCTTAAAGTAGAAGCACTGAAAGAAATAGGCTCTGGAATTTTGACATAAATACTGTCTTTACTTGGGCCACTATTACCTACAGCTGATGTTAAATTCTCAGATTGATTTACAATCAATTTGGATTTATTAATTTTGACATCCACCGAGTAAGTACAAGTGCTATTTGCCAAAATAGAAGCGTTACTTACTGAAAAAGAGGCAGAGCCCACAAGTCCAATTACCGTACCTACAGCACAGGAATTTGTAATATTTGGACTAGCCGCAATGAGCATCCCTTGGGGTAAATTATCACTAAAGTTAATATTGGTTACTGCATCCCCATTCAAAGAATTGTCAATTGTAAATGTTAAAGTGCTTGTTTGACCAGTTAGAATTGTATCATTTGCAAATGCTTTGCTGAAAGTAGGCCTCCTATTATTATTAACAATCAAGTCTGCCGTGGCGGCATTAGAGGACAAAGTATTTCCGTTTAAGTCATAAGAAATAAGACTCGTTGTATTCACAAAGGTTCCTGAGTATATATCAGCAGGAACTTTGACTTTTACCACAAAAGTTATCTCTGCACCAGCAGCCAAAGAGCCACCACTAAGATTAATGATGGAATCACCTCCTGCTACTGTGGATAGAGAAGAACCAGCTCCAACCACATTACTCTGTGGAAGTCCTACTGTGGTGAATCCAGGATGCATGGCACTTACGTTATCTGTAAATGCTATATTAGTCAGCGTTTTAGTGGGGTTTAGGTTCTTTATTTTGAATTCTAATGATACAGTATCTTTGGGCTCTGCATTTGTGAGAAAACGTTTACTAAACTCCAGCCCTGGTGAAACTTCAAAAGATTGATTCATTAAAAGAACATTGCCCTGGTTTGTTTGCACAAAAACACCGTCTTGAAGCAGAAATGTCGGCCTCGAAAGTTCTGTATTAAAAATGTCATAACTCGCAGCTACTGGGATGTCTACATTGACAACTAATTTACATGTATCTGAAGGGGCTATTTCTATTTGACTGAAACGCAAAGAAGTAGTTCTTGTTAAGGCAGAGTTTGTCCCACAAAAGCTTGAAACTGGTCCGCCAGTATAAGTCAAACCGCTTAACTCAGCGTCTAGCTTGTCTTGAAAATAAGTGCCCGATGAGTTATAAAATGAGAGAGCAAAAGAAGGGTGAGGATTTATAAATGAATAGGTTATTGCCATCTGATCCCCAGGAAAAACAGGGCTAGAATTTTCCTTCTTAATAACTAGCCCAATGACATCCAAATTAGCAGATGCTGCAACTCCAGTAAATGATCCATCATCTGTCAAAACCGAGGTAGTGCTGTTAAATTGTCCCATCCCTGCACTATCTGGCACTTTAACTTTAATGTAAAACTTACAGGTATCTCCGGGAGATAATGAACCATTACTGAAAGAAATGGAGTCAGTACTTAATCCAGTTATGACAGCCCCAGAACACAGTGTACTATTAATTTCAGTAGTCTCCAAGCTAATAGTTACTGACCCGGAGGTTAATGTGCGAAATTTGTCGGTGAACATGATTCCAGTGAAGGACTGAGTGGCACTAGTGTCTAAAGAAAGTACATATTCTACTGTCAAAGTGTCTCCTGGCAGGGCAGCACCTAAAAAAGATTTTGTTAATTGAGGTGCTGCAGTGACATTTAGCACCTCATTAGATACTAGCTTACCAATGGTATTTACACCATTTAACTCTCCACTTAAATTAATAATCTGAGAAGTATATTCTCCTCCTACAACCGTATTTGGCAAATCAACACCTACGTCAAATGTACATGAGGCTCCAGCGGCCAATGAGGCGTCTGAGAGTGTAATACTAGTTCTACTGCCATTAAAGTCCACACTATAGGCCATAGTGCCACTCCCGCAAAAACCTCCCGATGGGAAAGTAAAATTTGCCGTAGCGGCTAAACCATGTGCATCATCCTCAAATTTACCCAAAGTCATGGCATTCACAGGATCTGTATTGGTAAGTGTATACCTAAAAATTGTGCTGCTTCCTGGAGCAACGGGGTTTGGGATTATAGTTTTTGTAAGTGTGGGTTTGTATTGAATGGTTAAATCACTTTTTGCTGTGGGCCCAGTAACTGAACTCCCAGATTTTGTACCCGTAATGGCCGTTGTCTCATTGGTATAAGTTCCACCTGCCGCGGCAGCAGGAATTAAGACCTGAACAGAAAAGTCACAGCTACCCTCTGGCCCAACGCTACCGCCTGTAAAACTAAGTGTACTCGTTCCAGATAAAACACCACCACATACATTTGACGGTAATGATTGAGCCAGAGCTCCTGTTAAAAAGCTATTTAAATCATCGGAAAAGTTAATCGCAGTCAGTGGTTGACCACGATCTAAATTAGTTATGGTAAACTTAAGCGTCGCTAAATCTCCCGGGGCAACTGTAGGCTTTAGAAACTCCTTTTGAAAGACTATATTATTTAAGTTATTAGTCTCCACTTGAAGGACCGCAATGGCAATACCAGAGTCATTTAATGTTCCGGAATTAATTTGCGTGGTTACTGAATTGGAGCTAATATACCTTCCAGGGTTATCTGCTACCAATTCCACTGAAGCTGTGCAGCTATAACTTGTCACAAACTTTGACAAGAAAGTAAAACTTGAATTCCCAGGCTGGGGCTCAAAAGTAAGATTTGGGCAATTGGAAGTATACACAGCCGGATTAGAGACTTTCAAACCAAGAGGTAGATTTTCAGTAAATCGATTAGTCAGGAAGCCACTAAATGTTACATTAGAATTATCAATAGTATAAGTTAATGTAGTCTTCTCATTGACCTTCACCGTATCTTCAGTAAATATTTTTGAGAAGGCGGTCAGGGAATTAGAAACTGTTAAATCTCCCGTGGCTGTACCACTATTTCCTAGGCTTGAAGTAAGATCGCCCGTTACGTTTGTATGTGTAGCTAGGGTAGTGCTTGTTACATTTACTTTGATCGTTAGAGAGGCTCCATTTGCCAGTTTTCCTCCACTAAAACTAATCGTAGTTCCTCCGTCAGGAGCTGTAACTGCTCCATCAGGTTTTGTAAAAATTATGTTGGAGGGGTTTGTTAATGTGACTCCAGCCGGCAAAGTATTTGTAAAGGCCAAATCAGCCGCCGGAGAGCCAGAACTATTAGTAATAGTATAGGTCAAAACACTACTTGAACCTGGACCAATAGTGCTTGGAGAAAAACTGGTGGTAAAAGTTGGTTGTGCGTAGGTAATTAAACCGGATAGCATTATCAATGCAAAGAAGAATAAAGAGTTAATTTTCATAGTTGTGTATGGGTGAAATCCAGACTAATCTAACAATCCATATTAAGAAAGTTGGACAAACATTTCTATAAAAATAGCAAAATTCTTTCTAAAAACTAAGAATTCAATTCCTTCGCTAAGTAAAGCCCTGTATAACTTTCTTTTACCTTAGCCACTTTTTCTGGGGATCCTTGAGCTACTATGTATCCTCCTTTTGTACCACCTTCAGGTCCCAAGTCTATAATATGATCTGCCACCTTTATCACATCCATATTGTGCTCAATAATGAGGACGGTATTTCCTTTATCGGCCAGTTTGTTAAGAACATCTAGCAACTTCTGAATATCTTGAAAGTGTAAACCGGTAGTAGGTTCATCCAAAATATAAATAGTTTTGCCGGTGTCTCTTTTAGACAATTCTTCAGAAAGTTTTACTCTTTGGGCCTCCCCACCAGAAAGTGTAGTAGCATGCTGCCCCAACGTAATATATCCCAGACCTACATCAAACAAGGTCTGAACCCTCCTATTTATGCGAGGCTGCTTTTCAAAAAAGATCAAAGCTTCCTCTACCGTCATGTCTAAAACATCAGAAATAGACTTCCCTTTGAAGCGTACTTCCAGCGTTTCTCTGTTAAACCTTTTGCCTTTACAGGTTTCACATTCCACAAAAACATCTGGCAAAAAGTCCATTTCAATTTTCTTCTTGCCTCCACCTCTACAAGTTTCGCATCTTCCTCCTTTTACGTTAAAAGAGAATCTACCTGGCTTATATCCTCTAATTTTAGACTCTGGCAATTCTGCAAAAAGTGACCGAATATCTGTAAACATTCCTGTGTACGTGGCCGGATTGCTTCTTGGCGTTCGGCCAATAGGTGATTGGTCTACCTCTATAACTTTATCCAAATGCTCAAGCCCCGTAATTTTCTTATGGGTCAGAGCTTCCCTTTTTGAGCGATAAAAATATTTGTTTAGAATAGGAAATAGCGTGTCATGAATTAAGGATGACTTACCACTCCCACTCACTCCTGTAATACAAACCATCATCCCCAAAGGGATTTTGAGGTCGACATTTCTCAGATTATTTCCTTCGGCCCCTTTTAGAATTAGAGTCTCTCCATTTCCTTTTCTTCTTTCTGTGGGTATTTCAATGGCTATTCGACCACTCAAAAAATCAGCAGTCTTACTGCCATTTTTCAAGAATTCTGTCGGCGTTCCCTGTCCTACTACTTTCCCGCCATGCCTACCTGCCCCGGGCCCAATATCCAAGATATAATCAGACTCCAGCATCATATCCTTGTCATGCTCTACAACTAAGACGGTATTGCCCAAATCCCGTAAATCCTTTAAGGCAGTTATCAGCTTAACATTGTCTCTTTGGTGCAGTCCAATACTGGGCTCATCCATGATATAAAGCACCCCTACCAGCTGCGTGCCAATCTGAGTGGCTAATCTGATTCTTTGAGCTTCGCCACCAGAGAGCGATCTTATTGGCCTATTTAATGTTAAATAGTCTAGGCCAATACCATTCAAAAAGCCAATTCTCTTTCTAATTTCCTTTAAAATCTCCTTAGCTATTTGATTTTGTTTTTTGGTTAAGCTGCTTTCAATCCCTTCAAACCATGCCGCCAAATCAGAGATATCCATACCTGCCAACTGGGCAATATTTTTATCTGAAATCCTAAAATGCCTAGACTCTAACCTCAGCCTTGCCCCTTCACAGTCTGGGCAAGTTTTTACAATCATAAAATCCTTTAGCCAATCTCTGATTTTATCATTATCCGATTCTTGCTGCCGCTTCAAAAAACTAATAATACCCTCAAACTTTGTATTCCAGTCTTCTTCAGGATATTTCTTTGATGGTACGGCCACCGGCTCTTCGCTTCCATATAAAATAACCTTCAGGGCCTCCTCCGGAATTTTTTCAATCGGTGTACTTATATTCGCCTTGAAGCTCTTGAGTATAACAGAAATTTGCTTAAAAATCCAAAGTTCACGGTACTCGCCTAAAGCCACTATCCCGCCTCTACTAATGCTTAGTTTTTTGTCTGGAATTAAAGATTCCTCCGTTACTTCCTGCACATGACCCAGGCCATTACAAGTTGGGCAGGAGCCATAGGGTGAATTAAAAGAGAACGAATTAGGAGAAGGTTTCTCATAACTAATACCAGACTCCGGATCCATTAAATTCTGAGAGAGGTATTGTAGATCACCATTTTCGTTCAATAAAAGCATAGAGCCCTTCCCTACTTTTAGTGCCGTACCTACAGATTGGCTTATTCTAAACCTGTCTTCCGTTTTTGGGGCAATCCTATCCACCACAATTTCTATATCATGGATTTTATAACGGTCTACCTGCATCTTTGGCACTAGGTCTTGCACCTCCCCATCAATCCTGACCTTGGAATAGCCCATCTTTCGTATTTGAACAAAAAGCTCGCGATAATGACCTTTCCGACCTTTTACAACGGGTGCTAACAGGCTAAGTTTTTGCCCGTCATATTCCGTAAGTATTTTTTCTACAATCTGATCTTGAGATTGCTTAATCATGGGTTTGCCCGTGACATAACTATAGGCTATTCCAGCCCTGGCAAAGAGCAGCCTAAGGAAATCATAAATCTCTGTAGTGGTTCCTACGGTGGATCTTGGGTTTTTTGAGGTGGTTTTCTGTTCAATACTAATAACTGGAGATAAGCCATTTATCTTATCTACCTCTGGCCTTTTCATGTCCCCAATGAAGCTTCTGGCGTAAGCAGAAAAACTCTCCATATAACGCCTTTGCCCTTCGGCATAAATGGTATCAAAAGCCAAGGAGGACTTGCCTGAGCCGCTTATGCCTGTCACTGTCACCAGCTTATTTCTGGGAATAATGACATCTATATTTTTAAGATTATGTTCGCGGGCACCGAAAACCTCGATTTTGTCGTGGCCGGTAAGTTCTATATCAGAAAGTGCTTGTTTTGCCAATATTGCAGGGTCTAAATCGTCAAACGGCAAAAGTACGTAAATTGACCTTAAAATGGCCTTTTCGATTTTATAAAACTAAGAAAATGAGCAGACTAATCTCTCATCACTTCCAGATAGAGGTCTTCCACCTTCTTTCTTGCCCAATCTGTTTTCCGTAGAAACTTCAAAGATGACTTTTTAGTCGGATTAAGATTAAAACAGTTAATGCGGATTATTTTACCCAGACCTCCCCAGCCAAATCGGTCGACCAAGGTATCTAACATAAAATCAAGCCTCACTCCATGAAGCGGGTTATTTGGTTGCTCTTCTAAATCGTTATCTCTCATGTCTGTCCATCGTATTTCGCAAAACTACGTTTTCTAATATTAAGGCTAGTTCATGAGCCTCACTTTTCCATTGAATTTGGAAAAGTTTTTTAGACGCCAAAAATCTCGTCCACTTTGAATTATATGGGGCAAATGGGGCCCCAATAAAAGCAGCGAATGACTCACTTTTCCATTTCTCCTCCCAACCCAACGCCAAGGCATTCCAGTTTAAGACTTCTTCATGCTTCCCTCCGAGTTTGATATAGGCTGATTGCAATAACACATTATTCATCCAAACTTCCTCTTTGTTAAATAGAACCTCTATAGTCCTAATTAATTCCAATTTGACGTCAGCAAAACCCTTTGGATTAAAGCCTCCTAAAAAACGGCCATAGTGATAAACGATTAATGGAACACTCCCATAGTGTCTTGAAACCCAAAAACTATTATCTAAGTAATTCTTTGACCCCAGCACCTTTTTTAAAAAGACCAAAGTAGCCTCATCAAATTCATTTAGTGGTAAACCCGAATCAAAAATCAAATACATGAGATTTGAAAGTGCACACACGTCGTATTCTATCGGCATATTTTGACCAAACCATGTACCGTAAATTTTAGTATCCCCAGCATGCTCTTTAAGCTTGTCTTTCAACCAGTCTATTTCCAATTCTTTTACCATGTAAACTAGGGCCGTGTCGTCAATGTCGTCTGGTAACTTAAAATGCCTTAGATGACGCATTAAATAGCCAAAAGGAAAGTGATTTGTTGGCCTTGTGGTCCAAAAGTTATACGTCATGAGACCATCTTTGTTTTGATACATGTCAAAACCAGGGATGAGCTTGTTCAAAATAGACGACACGCCATTTAGGTTTTCACCCTCTAAATACGGCCTTAAACCTTTCAAAATAAATCCAACAGAGGCGGTCGCGAAAAGATTATTGTCGGACCTTTTGTAAAAAAAGAATCCGTTCTTTCTAAGAGATAGAAAGCCCCCCTTCGGGATTTTTCCATTCTCAAAAGATTGTAAAGAAGCAATACGGCCTATTAAAAGAGAAACCACTTAGATTGATTCGGTTTTAGCTGTCTATTTTTTAGCTTTGTTCGAAATTAGTAACAAATCTATACTTAGCATATTAGAATGGAAATTAGCGGAAATATTATTCAAGTTTTAGCATTGCAAACTGGTGAAGGCAAAAATGGTCAATGGAAGAAGCAAGAGTTTATCATTGAGACAGAAGGCACCTACCCAAAAAAAGTTTGTGTAGCAATGTGGGGAGACAAAATCAATGAAAGTTTGATTAAAGTGGGCTCATCAGTAACCGCTTCTGTGGAAGTGGAAAGTAGAGAATATAACGGCAGATGGTATACAGATGTGAAGTCTTGGAGACTAGAAGGCAGCAGTGCCGGAACAGCACCCGCAGCGGCACCAGCAAGTGCACCGGCAGCGGCTACAGAAATACCTACGGCCCTAGAGGGTGAGGATGATTTACCTTTCTAAATAAGAAATAAAGCCTTCATAAATTATCATTTTGAACGTTTATGAAGGCTCTCTTTCCTCATAAAACATGAAGTAAACTGCCTTCTTCCACGGCTTACTGTTTTCTAACAAGATGCCTTAATACCTTGTTAGCCTTAGATAATCGGGGCCAGCACAAATGTTCGTACCCACTTTTAAATGGGACAACATTCTTTTGAGAACCTGGGGGTAAAGTTGTCCTTCTTAAGTTCTAGGCCACTTATTTAGGGGTCTTGTGATCCTGTGATGGAACATCTACCAAAGGTACTCGACGAGGCAGGGGACAAACTCGTGGTACTGGCCATTTCAGACGAAAGAAAAAGTTCTTAAGCATCTGTAAAAAGTAAAGAATGTCAAAAAATGCTCTGGTACTAAGGGAGGAAGGTATATCAACGGATGAACTGAGTCAAAAACTAAAATCAGACCGCCTTATTCCTTTATCACCTTTCACATAAAACAGCAATCTTACTTTAGCCCAGAATTACTCAAAACAGTGACCGATGCAAAAAGTTGTTTTACTTAACAAGTGCCTGATATTAAGTCTAGTACTAGTGATAGATAGTTCCCAAAGCACTGAAAACGTTAAGAGATACAATTAATTTTTGTCCACCATTTGTTAAAGCTAACTTAATACTTATCTTTGCAGCCCCATTTGAGGACAAGATATTATAATTATATAAGGCAATGGCTAAAAAAGGAAATAGAGTTCAGGTAATTTTGCAGTGCACGGAACATAAGGAGTCTGGCAGGCCTGGAATGTCAAGATATATTACGACTAAGAATCGTAAGAATACGACGACTAGACTGGAGTTGAAGAAATACAATCCAACTTTGAGAAAGTACACTGTACACAAAGAGATTAAATAACCATTAAACAAGAGTAATCATGGCAAAGAAAGTAGTTGCGAGTTTGCAAGATAAGTCTAAGCTTAGAAGTTATGCTAAAGTTGTAAAAGCAGTGAGATCTGCTAAGACTGGAGCCTATACTTTTAAAGAAGAAATGGTACCTGCAGACCAAGTAGATAATTTTATAAAGGCGTAATAGACTTTAGATCTTATTAAGATTAGCCCTTCCGATACTGGATGGGCTTTTTTATTTTTGACTATGCCCAAGCCTATTATTCATACTTTTGTGGTTAAAGTAAAGCCCGAAGACCTAGATGAACTAAATCATGTGAATAATGTGGTTTATATCGCTTATTTACAAGAGGCTGCGATTTCTCACTGGTATAGCTCAGTTTCTCAAGAAGTATCTGATAAAATAAGATGGGTAGTGAGAAAACACGAGGTAGAATATCTAAAACCAGCCAAAGAGAACGACGAACTCGTCATACATACATGGGTTTCTAAGTTTACCGCCATTAGCTCTGAAAGGCACTATGAAATCAAAAGAGGTCAAGAATTGCTAGTGAAAGCATTTACCCTTTGGATAGCCCTGGACGCTGAGACCATGAAACCCAAAAGGTTATCGTCTCAGATTAGCGAATCTTTTTTTGAATCTTCTGTGTTATAAAAAGAAGCGAGAGGCAAAAGAACTTATTTTTGTGAAATGGCCGTATAAAAGTCAACATAGAGGACAATCTACATGAGCATATTCAACTTTTTTAACAAAGAAAAAAAAGAGACCTTAGATAAGGGATTAGAAAAGTCAAAAAACGGAATTTTTGATAAGCTGAGCCGTGCCGTTATTGGCAAATCTACAGTAGACGAAAGCGTCCTAGACGAACTAGAGGAAATTCTTATCTCCTCAGATGTAGGAATAGACACCACCCTCAAAATCATTAAGCGAATAGAAACTCGTGTAGAAGAAGATAAATACACCTCAGTAAATGAACTGGATAAAATCCTTAGAGAAGAAACCGCAGCCCTTCTGGAAGAGAATAATTCCCAAGACGTTCATAACAGCTTTGAGACGAAAAACCTTCCTAAGCCATATGTCTTAATGGTGGTAGGTGTAAATGGTGTAGGTAAAACCACGACCATTGGTAAGCTAGCTCATAATTTCCAAAAGAATGGCAAAAAAGTAGTCCTCGGTGCGGCAGACACTTTTAGGGCAGCAGCGGTAGACCAGCTAAAGCTTTGGGGTGAAAAAGTAGGTGTAGTAGTGATTGACCATGGAATGAACACCGACCCCTCTTCCGTGGCATACGATGCCATTAAGGCTGGAATAGAACAAAATGCCGATGTCATTATCATTGATACGGCGGGCAGATTACACACTAAGGTAAATCTGATGAACGAGCTGGGAAAAATAAAACGAGTAATGCAGAAAGTATTGCCAGAAGCTCCTCACGAAATCATGCTGGTTTTGGACGGCAGTACGGGCCAAAACGCTATGATACAAGCTAGAGAATTCACTAAAGTGACAGAAATAAATTCTTTAGCTATCACTAAATTAGACGGGACAGCGAAGGGTGGCGTGGTTATAGGTATCTCTGATGAGTTCAAGATTCCCGTGAAGTACATCGGCGTAGGTGAAAAAATGGAAGACCTACAAGTCTTCAATAAGACCGAATTTGTAGATTCTCTATTTAGCAGAGACTAATATTTTACCCGACACATTTCTTAGTGCCTTGGGAATTCTCAAAGTTAAAAAGCCATCTCGCTTCATCTCTTCTAGTAATTATTCTCCATTTACTTAAAATAAAAAGAAAACAAAGCACAAGTTCTTTTGCGAGACTACGTCTATATTAGAAAGTAGCTAGTATGAATCAAAAAATAAAAGAAATCATAAGTGCTTTTAGGCCGATAAGCCTTCAAGATATGGATGAAGTAGCTTTAATGAATAGGGCTGATACTAAGTTTATATTGCCACTAACAAAGGTTCCAGAAATACTTACAGCCGTTTTAAACGATTACAGCCTTTTAGAGATAAATAAAGACCGTATCATGACCTATAACTCGCTTTATTTTGATACCCCAGAACATGATTTTTATCAGTGGCATCATAACGGCAAACTAAACAGACTGAAAGTTAGAATCAGGAATTACGTAGAATCTAACCTTCACTTTTTAGAGGTAAAAAGAAAAAATGGTAAAGGTATTACCAAGAAAAATAGAATAGCTCTTGATGGATTTGAAACCAGCCTTTCTACAGAATCAAAACAGTTTATTAATCAAACAACCAAGGGTAAATTTAACCTTGAACCCATACTGGAAAACAGGTTCAACCGAATTACCCTTGTAAGCAAAGCAAAGAAAGAAAGGGTCACTCTAGACTTTAATCTAAGTTTCAGAAATAATACTAATGAGAAAGCCTTTGAAAACCTGGCCATCATAGAAATTAAACAAGAAGGGGTAGACCGCAAAACACCCTTTTATAGGGCTCTGAAAAAAAGGCACATATTACCTTACAGCATCAGCAAATACTGTTTGGGAATGGTGAGTCTTTATGACAATATAAAGTACAATGCTTTCAAAAAAGTACAATTGAAAATACAAAAACTAACTGCTTAAATATGGAATTTTTAGACATACCCTTATTTGATGATGATTTTTATAAAATGCTATTTCGGTTTATTATCAATATCTTTTTTTTAAGTATAATTATAAGAGAACTCTACTTTAAATCTAGCGAACGAAAGGACTACCTCTTTACCTATTACATGATTGGTATCATCGTCTTTTTCTTGTGCTTTACCTTAAAAAAATATGAACTAGATATAGGTATGGCATTAGGACTATTTGCCATTTTTGGCATCATCAGATATAGGACAGATGCGATAGCCATTAAAGAAATGACTTACCTCTTCGTTGTTATTGGCGTTTCGGTCGTAAACTCGCTGGCTAATAAGAAAATGAGTTACGCAGAAATTTTCTCTATTAACATCCTAATTGTAGGTGCCATATATATCATGGAGAGGCTTTGGAGGGTAAATAATGAAATAAGTAAAAATATTGTCTACGAGAAAATAGAGAACATCAAGCCAGAGAACCTAGATCAGCTCAAAGCAGACCTAGAAGTAAGGACAGGCTTGAAAATTAAACGCATGGAAATCCAAGATGTAGATTTCTTAAAAGACACCGCAGATATTATTATTCATTACGATAAGTTATAATTGATTTGAAAAAGTACGTTTTCATTTTTTTCCTGCTTTGCGTAGGTAAAGTTTACGCTCAGGAAAACACAAGACCAGACTTTAATACTTGGTCTTCCATTGCCATAGACTATAAAGCCAGCTCTAAGCTTAGCCTAGAGCTTCAAGAACAATTAAGATTAAAGGAAAATAGCCAAACTATTGACTCCTATTTCACTCAATTATCTGTGGAGTATGAACTCTTAAAAAACTTTGAACTCGGTTTAGGTTTACGTTTTGAGAAAAACAATGACAACAAAGGCAAAATTCAAGGATATGAAAATAGGTTCAGGTATAACCTAGACGCTGTATATGGCTATAAATTAAGGCGATTTTCCTTAAAGCACAGGATACGTTATCAAAACAGAATGGATTTAGACGAAACAGATGCCCTCGCTAAACAGCAAGTCCGTTTTAAGACTGGAGCGGGCTATAACTTCCCTAAGTGGAAACTTGATCCAGAAGTTGCGGTTGAGCTTTTTTATCCATTGAACGACCTCGAAAAAAGCGGTCTGAATAAATTTAGATTGACATTAGGCACAGATTATAAAATGGGCGATTTCGGAAAACTAAAAGCCTTTTTTAGAATAGAAAGATCGGGAAATTTAGAGGCAGATAGTGCCAATATTCTAGGCGTAGGATACTCTTACACTATAAAAAATAAGAAGTAGGCACAAAAAAGGAGAGCCAATTAAGACTCTCCTCCAAAATAAAACCCCTTTTATTTTTTACTCTTTACTAAACTCACCGTTAGCGTGTATAGTTATTTCTCTTCCTACCGTCGTACCAGACTCTGAGCCTACATTAAAGTCGAAACGGTCTAAAGTGCCGGTAGCTTTTATACCCACCATCTGCTTTTTGCTTCTTTGATTTACAATAGGGCCTTTTAACGTTACATCTAACGTTATTGGCTTGATTACTCCTTTTATAGTAATATTTCCTGTCATAACATATTTTTCACCACCAACATGCTTAAAAGATGTGCTTTTAAAAGCCATTGTTGCATATTTCTCTACCTCAAAGAAGTCGGCACTTCTAAGGTGGTTATCTCTTCGCTCAATTCTCGTGTCTACGCTAGTTACCTGAGCTGTAAAACTAAAAACAGCATCTGAAAAGTCTTCTTTCTTTGATGTAAAAGAGGCATCAACATCATTAAAGTTTCCATCAACCTCAGATAGCATGAGATGCGTTAGGGTGAAACCTACATTTGAATGAGACTTATCTACAGACCATTTCTGGGCTGAAGCTCCCAATGTTACCACAAAAAGGGCACCTAATAAAATTACTTTTTTCATAAAAACATTTTGGTTTAATTTTAAACTTCGCATCCAATACGAATCAGAAAGTTATTTAGTTTACGAAATAACGTTTTAACATAAAGTTATTCGACGCTTAAGCTAAAACTTCCGATGTTTCACCCAAATCAATTTATTAGGAACATTTCAATTATAATTCCAATGAGATTCTGGACATCCTCAATCTGGACGGATAAGAACGATAAGAGGTTTAAACTGCATAAAAAGTCCACGTATAAATATAGCTCCGTCAAGTTTATTTCAAAATAGACCTAGATAAATGGATTGATACAGGTGACCAAACGGATAGAGACGACGACCAATATTTAACCCGATAATAACCCTATATTTATCTTCACAATGTCTCTGATTATCCTTTGAACTTGACTTTGAAAAATTAAACCACTTTGTTTATATTAATTGTATGAACATCTCTTTAAGAAATAACGAATCCGGAAATATCTATAAGATATTATTCCAAGCACTGCTTTGGATTTTTTGGCTTGGCTATCCACTTATGAATGATAATGATTTAAGCGACCCCGAGAGGCTACAAATTATTCAGATGGTGTTTGTGGTAAGGTTTATTGAGGTTCCTTTCTTCTACTTAATCATAAAGTACCTCATTCCAGATATATTTAAAAAGCACGGCGTCACCTATTACCTTATTATTCTTATTGCCATCTGTATATCGTACATGTTTGCAGAAGTATATATAAGAAACATTATGAAACCTGGGCGTGACACCTATAGCTTCTTTATTATTTTCCCTGTCATATTTATAGCAGCCATGGGGACTGGCTACGGCCTGGTAACTAGCATCATAGATGAAGAGACTCACAAAAGAGAAGAAGACCAGCAAAGATTAAAGTCGGAGTTATCATTTTTGAGATCGCAAATAAGTCCTCATTTCTTATTCAATGTGCTCAATAGTATTGTCTATTTAATTCGCTCCAAGTCTGATATGGCAGAGCCTGTTACCATTCAATTATCAGACATGATGCGGTACATGCTGTACGAGACAGATAACAAGCAAGTAGCGGTAAGCAAAGAACTAGAATACCTCAGAAATTATATTGACTTACAAAAAGTTAGGTATGGCGAAGACGTGAGCATTAATGTAGCCATAGGAGGCAACGACAGTAGCCTAACTATTGAGCCTATGCTTCTCATACCTTTTGTAGAAAATGCATTTAAGCATGGCGTAGGAATGGTTTTGGAACCCAAGATTGATATTATTCTTGACTACCAAGGTGCCGATTTAACCTTTGAGGTTATTAATAAAATAGGCCCTGAAACCGAAGAAGAAAAAGACAGTAGCTCTGGCATAGGTCTAAAAAATGTAAGGAGAAGATTAGAACTCTTATATCCTGACAAGCACACTTTGGATATCAACGACGACGGTGATAAATTTGCCATCAAGCTCAATATTAATCTTAAACGCCAAAACAATTAAAGATGTCTGTACTAAAACTAAACTGTATAGCTGTAGATGACGAAAGTTTGGCTAGAAAGCTTTTGCAACAGAATATAGAGCAGGTGCCATTTCTCAATCTAATAAAGACCTGCAAAAATCCTTATGAAGCCATGGAGGCTTTACAAGAGCATAAAATAGATCTTATGTTTTTGGATATCCAGATGCCAGGAATGCTAGGAACCAAGTTCTTAGCGAGCCTAAAAGATAAACCAATGGTCATTTTAGTGACGGCTTATGACTCCTATGCCTTAGAAAGTTATGATTTAGACGTTATAGATTATCTCATGAAACCTGTGAGCTTTGATAGATTTTCTAAGGCCGCACATAAAGCCTTAGATTTTTATAAAAAGAGTGGTCAAAAAGTGAATTTGACCGAAGAAAAAACGAGTACAGATACAGCAGATTTCTTTTTTGTGAACGTGGAGTACTCTCTGGTGAAAATTGTTTTTGATGATATTTCTCATGTTGAAGGGCTGAAAGATTACATCAAAATTTTTGTAAAAAATCAGACACGGCCTATTCTCACCAAATCTACGCTAAAGGGAATAGAAGAACGCCTTCCTGAAAACTTCATGAGAGTTCAGAAGTCCTATATTGTGAACCTTGATAAAATTCAAAGCATTAGAAATCATCGTATTAGCATAGATAAATTTGACATCCCAGTGAGTGACACCAATATGGAAGAACTCTTAAAAGCCATTAATTACGAGAAACCTTAAGCTATACTAGTGTTCTAAAAATCGTCCTTTCAGGTCTGGTGTCGAAATTCTACAAGTCTCTCGTTGTCCAAAAAACTTATATCTGTTTTTTGCTATGAAATCATACACGGAATCTCT
This sequence comes from Arcticibacterium sp., assembly GCA_047623945.1. GTDB lineage: Bacteria > Bacteroidota > Bacteroidia > Cytophagales > Spirosomataceae > Arcticibacterium. The sequence goes on from JBLHOT010000070.1 coordinate 18,690, forward strand.
TATTCCTTTAGGGATTACTTTAAGAACTCTCAGCCATTTATACCCCGACAAAATCTCAGCTATTTCAAAAACAGCCTCTGACTTTTCAAGGAAGCTTTCGCCATCATAGAACACAACGCTATCTAAGTCATTCGGCCTGTCTTTCAGTAGCTTTTGAGCGTATGCTGATTGTAAAGAGGCAAACTTAAATTGTTTTTTTTTGTCTCTATCAATGATGAAGTTTACAAACCCATTACAGAGGTTGCAAACGCCATCAAATAGAATCAATTTCATTAAAACAGTTTTTCAAAAGGTAGCCTACTCAAAACGAGAACTAAAGCCAAGCCATAAAATATCATGGTGCTTTTAAACTTTTTACCGTTTCCTATAGCCTTTTTACTTTTGACGTTTCCTATAGTTACCAAAACTGCCGCTATGATACCAATCGTAGGGTGTTCCATGTATTGTTTTCTTCCTGCTGAAGTTTTAATCACAGCTGCCATATCTGCATTTCCCATAGCTAGGACAAGCAAGGCAATACCCAATAAAAGCATGGTATGAACAGCTATTAAAGCAAAAAGATTAACCTTTCTATGGTTATTTTCCCAAACCTTTTCAGAGTTAGTTCCGATGACCCCATTAATAGTAGCC
>JBLHOT010000071.1:0-19155 GCA_047623945.1 Arcticibacterium sp.
ATGGCTCAAATAACCTTAAAAGGAACCCCAATAAACACCAATGGCGAATTGCCACAAATAGGCGAGCAAGCCAAGAATTTTGAACTGATAGCTCAGGATATGTCCCGAGTGAATCTTGATAAGTACAAAGGTTCTAGAGTGGTTTTGAATATATTCCCAAGCATAGATACTGGCATTTGTGCTTTATCTGTAAAGCATTTTAATCAAGCGGCAGCTAAATTAGATAACACAAAAATCTTATGCATCTCTAGAGACACACCAATGGCTCAAGGTCGTTTTTGTGGAGCAGAGGGCACAGACCAAGTAGAAACTTTATCTGATGTGGCCACAGGTGATTTCGGCAAAGACTATGGTATTCAGATAGTGGATGGCCCACTTAAAAGTTTTACAGGAAGAGCCGTTATTGTTTTAGACGAAAACCATAAAGTGACGTACACAGAGCTAGTTCCGGAGATAGTACAAGAGCCTAATTATGACGCGGCTTTGAAAGTGTTAGCATAAAAAAAGAGAGCTTATTATAGCAGAAAAGGCATTCCAGAATATTTGGAATGCCTTTTGTTTTTTGTCCCACTTCGTTTCAAAAAAAAGACAAATTCAGTTTTACTCAAAAACTATTTCCGAGTCAAGGTTGCTTCTCCGGTAGAAGGCAATATATCATATAAAACATAGGTTCCTTTATTGTCTTTAAAGCTCGGCAAAGCTTCACTTTCATCATTTAAAGAAACCTTCTCCCAGTCCTTTGGCAAATACGTTTTGAACGTTAGCGGAATATCATACACAGAGGTTTCTAAGCCAGAATCTATATGTAGCACCAATTTATCTCCTTCCCTACTCGCCTTTACTTTTGTACTCTTTCTTTCTCTGATGTATTTGGTAACATCGGCAAATGTGGCAACCCAGAGTCCTGTCTCTTTTTCCTTCATATAAGAAAAATATTCTTTCAACTCAGCTTCGGTTCTAGGCTCCCAGCCAATACCATCTACTCCATGAAATACTAAGACCAACCATATATTATCATGAGACAAACATGTGTCTACCCAAGACTTCATACCAGCCACATCTACATTGGACAAAGGGCCTCTTTGCCATTGAACATATTCCCTATCTGACTCTCCCGGATTTACTTTACTAGATCTATTTAGCTCTTCTAAATAAGCCTCTGGCATCCTATTCCTCAGAGCAGGATAAACTTGATGGGCAAATTCCATCACACGTTCATTTTCTGTACCATATGGACACTCGGCAGAAAACGTATAATCCACACCTAAGTGTTTTTCTATATCTGCTCTGCTTTGCTCTAGTTCGTAAGTAAGATTTACCGAGTCTAAAACGGCTAAACGAGCATGGGTTACCGTATGACTGGCAATTTCGTGTCCTTCGTCAGCATATTGTTTATATTGACTCCAAGTGGTACTATCCACGTTATTATTATGAAAAACCACCTCATTGGTATTTTTCAAGAGACCATTTCTTAGTTTTTCGTAAGCCTCATCCATTAAGGCATAAGCCTCTTCTACTTTTCCAGACTCAAAGCTAGCACCCACTCTAGAATGATAATCCTCCGCCTCATCTGTACCCGTAAAGGCTATTAAAGAGGCTCTTTCAAAGAAATTAGTAGCATTCGTTTTCTGATTTGCTGTTTCCTGAATAATCAGTTCAGGATTTCTACCAATAAATTTTCCTTTGCCAGAACCTTCCACTTTTCCGGTGATAATGTAAAAAGTAGCAGGTAAGCCCAAGTCATTCATAATGGGCCGTGCCACCGTAAACTGATTTATAATACCATCATCGTAGGTAATGGATATCGCAGATTTTTTATCGCCCTGCCATTTAGTAATCACAGTTTCACCAGTATCAGGTTTAGTACAGGAACTAAATACGACAAGAAAAAGTAAGGTGTATTTCATTCAATAAAAATACTCAATTTGAATGGCTAGATAACAAAAAAGGTGGAATCCATATGTAGATTCCACCTTTTCATTGAATGAAAAGTTTCTTTATTCAGAAACCTTAAGTATTAATTTCCCATTCTTTTGACCATTAAAAAGTCTATGAAGCGTTTCATTGAAATTTTCAATGCCCTCATACACATCCTCCTTACTTTTCATTTTGCCTTCATTGAGCCATTTTTCCATCTGAACTCTAGCCTCATTATATCTGGGAGCATAATCAAAAACCACCATACCACGCATGGTTCCTCTGTTCACCAATAATGAAAGGTAATTGCTTGGCCCTTTAACAGGTGTTTCGCTATTATACTGAGAGATAGCTCCGCAAATGACTATTCGTGCATGCATTCTTATTCTTCCTAAGGCTGCATCTAAAATTTCTCCACCTACGTTATCAAAATACACATCTATGCCTTTAGGGCAATGCTGCTTAAGTCCTGCATGTACGTTTTCGTTTTTGTAATCTATACAAGCATCAAAACCCAATTCGTTAACAACGTAATCGCATTTATCCTTGCCGCCAGCTATACCCACAACGGTACAGCCTTTAATTTTGGCTATTTGTCCTACTACACTTCCAACCGCACCAGCGGCACCTGAAACCACTACAACCTCACCATCTTTTAACTCTCCCACTTCCAGGATTCCGAAATAAGCCGTCATGCCGGGCATTCCTAGCGTACCTAAATACTCCGTTAATGGTCTTTGAGCGGACTCCACTTTTTGATACCCTTTTCCGTTAGTCACCGAGTATTGTTGCACTCCACCAATACCAGTAACCACATCCCCTACTTTAAAACTTAGATGATTATTAACTTTTACCACTCTTCCCAAAGTTCCGGCACGCATCACTTCTCCTAAGCCCACCGGTGGTATGTACGAACGTACATCTTTGGTCCATCCACGCATGGCTGGATCCAAAGAAATATAATCTTGCTCAACCAAAATCTCCCCGTCTTGTAATTCTGGAATTTCAGCAACGTTTAGTTTCCAATCTGAATCTTTTGGTAAGCCAACAGGCCTTTCCACTAATAAAATTTGTTTGTTCATGAAGTCTGTATTTGAAGTTTTTAATTCATGCCGAATTTAGTGCTTTTTAGAACTATTCTAGGTATTATTTTGAAAAATAGGCCATAAATTAAGGTCTAGTAATTCACGTAAAATAGATTCTGCCTCATTTTTTTTATAATTTCGGTTTCAACCCATAATAAAATGAAAAACACCCTCTTCATCCTCTTTATCTCATTGTTTGCTCTTAGTTGTAATACAAACACTCAGGACAACAATGCTGACCTAGAACCCCCACTCATTGCTCCATTTACAGGAATTGACACCCTAGCTATCAATGATTGGTGGAATAGAATGCCAAACCCGATCATTGATCTAAAAGTTGACCGACAGGATGTAGTGGCTTTTGGTATGTATACGGTGGCAAACGAAACTCTTAAACTCACTGCCCAATTATTTCCACTTTATCCTAAAGAAACGCGTAAAGTCAGACTGGAATTAAAGCTAGATGATGAATGGAAGGAAGTTCAAACACAACAAGTAAATGACCTTGGCTGGTCGGCATTATTTAGAATAGAGGATTGGAAACACCAGGATGATATTTCATACCGAATTAGACATGGCGAAAATGCTTTTTTTGAAGGTTTAATAAGACATGACCCAATTGAAAAAAATGAGATTTCTTTGGCCGCATTATCATGCAATAGCAATAAGGACAGAGGTGACAGGGCCAATTATGTCCGGAATATCAATCATCAAAATCCTGACCTTATCTTTTTTGCCGGTGACCAATCTTATGATCATTCAGAACATACCGCGGCTTGGTTAAAGTTTGGTATGCAATTCAAAGAAGTTTTCAGAGAGCGTCCGTGTATTAGTATCCCAGACGACCATGACATAGGACAAGGGAATTTATGGGGTGAATATGGCAAAAAAGCGAGTACCTCCGCCGGAAGCGATGGCGGTTATTTTTATCATCATGAGTATATCAAAATGGTGGAGAGGTGCCAAACAGCCCATTTACCGGATCCATATGATGCCACTGTGATCGAACAGGGCATTGGTGTTTATTATACAAATCTTAACGTGGGGGGCATTGATTTCGCTATTATAGAAGACCGAAAATTCAAATCAGGCCCAGAGGGCAAAATACCTCAAATTGGTCCAAGGCCAGACCATATTAGAGATCCAACTTATAACCCAGCTATGGTAGATGTGGATGGCTTAGAACTATTGGGTCAAAGACAGTTAGATTTCTTAGAAAACTGGGGAAGTAATCAAAGTAAAATGAAAGCTGTTTTATCACAAACTGGCTTTTGTGGTGGAGCTCATTTACATGGAAAAAAAGAAAATAGACTACATGCCGATATGGATTCAAACGGTTGGCCCCAAAAAGGCAGGAATAAAGCACTATCGGTGATAAAAAAAGCCAATGCCGTTCACATAGCAGGAGACCAGCATTTGGCCACGGTTATTAAACATGGTATTAACGAGTATGAAGACGGCCCATGGGCGTTTGTAGTTCCGGCCATTGTAAACAATTATTATAGCCGATGGTGGTGGCCAGAAGACGAAAAAGCAGGAGAAAACTCTGATGGAGTATTGCCATGGAATGGTAGGTTTTTGGATGGCTTTGACAATAAAATAACGATGTACGCTTACGCCAACCCTGATAGCCCATCTAATGGTGCCGGATATGGTTTGATTCGCTTTAACAAAACCACTAATGAAGTGACTTTTGAATGCTGGCCCAGGTTCACTAATGCTACTATTACGAAGGCTGTCCAATTTGCCGGATGGCCATATACCATTAGAATGGAGTAAGACTTAGGCTAAATAATATTCACGTAGTTTATGATCAACAAAAAACCGAGGTCAATGGCCAAACAGAAACTAAAAAAAACGCTCGAAGACTTCTATAAACGCAAAGCTTACCTGCTAGACGAAAATAGGATAGAAGCCGTGACCAAAAGGAAGGCCAAGGGACAGAGAACGGCAAGAGAAAATATTGCCGACTTATGCGATAAAGATTCCTTTCTAGAAGTGGGCTCGCTTATCATAGCTGCTCAAAGAACAAGAAAGACTGAGGAAGACCTTATCAAAGAAACACCCGCCGATGGGCTCATCACAGGAATAGCTAATGTAAATGGAGTCGATTTTGGCAAGGCCAAAAGCAAATGTTTAGTCTTAAGCTATGACTATACGGTGATGGCCGGCACCCAAGGAGCCTTTAACCATAAAAAGACCGACCGGGTATTACAGATGGCAAAAAAGGGAGGCATGCCTATTATCTTCTTTTTAGAAGGTGGTGGTGGCCGTCCTGGTGATGTAGACTTTGATAATATTTCCTCAGGTGGATTGGACGTACCTACCTTTGTCTCCTATGCCAGACTTTCAGGAAAACAGCCAAGGATAGCCATCGTTTCTGGTTATTCATTTGCTGGAAATGCCGCTTTGGCTGGCTGCTCAGACGTCATCATTGCCACAGAAAATACATCTTTAGGCATGGGAGGCCCTGCCATGATAGAAGGTGGCGGCTTAGGTGTTTTTCACCCGAAGGACATTGGCCCTTCAAAAATCCAAAGTGAGAATGGTGTTATCGACATTTTGGTCAAAGATGAGGCAGAGGCCGTTTTAGCAGCAAAAAAATACTTAAGCTATTTCCAAGGCGATCTAGAGAAATGGAAATGCGAACCTCAAGAAGTTTTAAGAGACTTAATACCTGAAGACCGCAGATATGCCTATGACATCAAGAAAATCATTAAGGCATTAACTGATAAAGATTCTGTCTTAGAATTGAGAGCCGCTTTTGCCAGAAATATGATTACGTCTTTCGTCAGAATTGACGGGAAACCCTATGGTTTACTGGCCAATAGTTCCAGGCATTTAGGCGGAGCCATTGACAGTGATGCTTCCGATAAAGCCGCTAGATTCATGCAGCTTTGCAATGCTTTCGGAATACCGATGATATCACTTTGTGATGCTCCAGGATTTATGGTTGGCCCTAAATGTGAAGAAACAGCCATGGTGCGTCATTCGTCGAGAATGTTTATTACCGCAGCTCAACTAAAAGTGCCTCTGTTCACTGTGGTTTTACGCAAGGCTTATGGTTTAGGAGCCATGGCCATGGCTGGAGGAGGAATGCATGAATCCTTTTTTACGATTTCATGGCCAACTGGTGAGTTTGGAGGAATGGGTCTAGAAGGAGCCGTAAAGCTAGGTTTCAAAAAAGAACTAGAAGCTCAAAAAGACCCCGATGCCAGACAAAAGCTAAATGATGAACTCGTTAATGCAGCCTATCAAAAAGGCAAAGCGATTAAAGCTGCAGCTTATCTAGAATTTGATGAAGTGATAGACCCAAAAGACACCAGAACATGGATATCAAACAGTTTGGCGAGCATTTCTGAACAGACCTATAAAGGAGGGACTGGGCATGCCGTGGATAGTTGGTAGGGTTTTAGTTGTTAGGGTTTTAGCAAGCTTTATTAAAAGATCATAGTTCAACCTTTAAGCACTTAACGCTATTAAATATGACAAAAAGCTTTTTGTATATTTAAGGAGGTTTAGTAAATGAAAACAAATCAACTCATGGAAAAATTAAACAAAAAGGATATCAAACAAGAAGTATTTGATTTGTATGACGACTATGCTCATAATAAGCTAGACAGAAGCCAATTTTTTGAAAAATTGGGTCTGTATGCTGTTGGAGGCATTACCATAGGATCGTTAATGAGTGCTATGATGCCTAACTACATCGACAGCATTTTGGTACAGCCAGATGACCCGAGAATAGATTCCGATTACCTCCACTATGATTCTCCAAAAGGCGGTGGAAGCATTAAAGGGCTGCTTTCAAAACCTTCATCTTCAAAAAAGAAATTACCTGGAATTATTGTGGTTCATGAAAACAGAGGACTTAATCCATACATAGAAGATGTGGGTAGAAGAGCTGCTTTAGAAGGATTTATAAGCCTTGCTCCAGATGCATTAACTCCCTTAGGTGGCTACCCAGGAAATGATGATGACGGAAGGGAGATGCAAAGAAAGCGAGACCGTTTTGAAATGTTAGAAGACTTTATAGCAGCTTATCAATACCTCCAAAAGCATCCAGATTGTGATGGAAATATAGGCGTCGTAGGCTTCTGTTTTGGAGGCTGGATAGCCAATATGATGGCCGTTAAAGTGCCGTCACTAAAAGCCTCTGTTCCGTTTTATGGTGGACAACCTTCCGCAGAAGAAACTGCTCAAATTAAAGCTTCTTTGATCCTTCAATTTGCTGGTTTAGATACGCGAGTGAATGCCGGATGGGAAGACTACGAAACAACTCTGAAAGCAAATAAAGTAGAACATCAAGCTCATTTTTACCCAGAGGTAAATCATGGCTTTCATAACAATACCACGCCAAGGTACGATGAAGCTGCGGCCACATTGGCATGGACTAGAACCCTAGACTTTTTTAAAGAAAAATTGGTCTAAGATGAAATTAATTATCAAGGTTGTAGCCGTATCATTGATTGTTTTAATAGCCATCATTAGTCTGTTATTTGGTCATAGAGATATCCCTCTAGAAGACTTAAAGGCTAAATATGCTCCAGCCCCATCTCAGTTTATTGGCATAGATGGCATGGATGTTCATTTTAGAGACGAAGGGCCAAGTTCTGATTCCATTCCGCTGGTTTTAATTCATGGCACTGGAGCTAGCTTGCATACCTATGAACCATGGGTTCAAACCTTAAAAGAAAAGCGAAGAGTTCTGAGAATGGACTTACCCGCTTTTGGTTTAACAGGACCTCTACCAAGTCGAGACTACTCCTTGTCCAATTATGTTCGTTTCATTAAAAACTTCCTAGATGCCAAAGGCATTACAAAATGCCATTTGGCAGGTAATTCTTTAGGAGGGCTTATTGCATGGGGATTTACAGCCGAGCATCCAGAAATGGTAGAAAAGCTCATACTTATAGACGCCGCTGGATACCCTATGAAGTCTAAAAGCGTCCCCATAGCCTTTAAGATTGCACAGACGCCTCTTTTAAATAAAGTGATGACTTTCATCACTCCTAGGTTTATGGTCAAATCTAGCGTAGAAAATGTATATGCCGACAAGTCTCTGATAAACGATGCTTTGCTAGACCGTTATTTTGAGTTAACCCTTAGAGCTGGAAATAGACAGGCCTTGGTAGACAGAATGACCATGGTCATAGATAGCATTCCAATTGACCGTGTGAAAAATATCCAACAGTCTACTCTGGTCCTTTGGGGAGCTAAGGATTATTTAATTCCCGTATCCGAGGCTTCTCGGTTTCATGAAGATTTACCAAACGACACACTAGTTATTTTACCAAGTGCTGGACATGTACCCATGGAAGAGCAGCCAGAAGAAAGTTTGGCTGCCTTAATGAGTTTTCTTGATAAGGACTAGTGAGCTCTGCCAATTCCAAATTGGTCTCCTGCTCTATCTATTTTACTATTCTTCATGAAAAGCTCAACCATCTTTTCGCTAGAAACAGTATTGTAATGCTCATCTTTTAGAAGGTAAAGCACTTCTCTCGTTTTGGTGTCTATCACTTCTCCGCTTGATGGATAGGCGTATTTACCATCTATGCTAAAAGTGACCCAACCAGGCATATCATCTAAGGCTATGGTAGTGAGTTGCTGATAAGGCGGGAAGGCTTGAAAGACATGCAGTCGCATATTAAAACCATCACAAACCCAAACCTCTTTTTCGTCAGGTGTAAGACCTATTCCATGACTTGGATTACCATGCCTCCTCACGAGGCCTTTATTCCAGCCCATCACTTCCACAGATGCTAACTTTTCTCCTGTATTCAAATCCCCCACCTCAAAACCGAGTAGGTCATTTACATTAACAAAGACTTTAGATTCGTCACTATTAATGGTAAAAGGCCTAATAGCCGCACTAAAAGGGCCCACTTTTTTGACAATACTATGAGTCTTTGCATCTGCTACATGGAGTAAAGGAGTGCCCATATCTGCCAAATAAACCTTTTTACCAGATGGCCCAAAAATAGTATTATGAGCTTTAGAATGAACCATCAATTTCTTGATAATAGCCCCTGTTTCACAATTCACCACATTCCAAAAGTCCTTTTCTAATGAAGGCAAATACATGATCTTACCATCTGGTGAAATTGCCATTCTATCGCAACCGCCTTCATATGGGATTTCCCAGATGAGTTTCTCAGACGCTAAGTCTATCCTCTGAACAGATTCGTGGGTGCTTATGAAGGCAGAGTTTAATTGTTTACTCACTGCCATCCCTTTTACATTTGACGGAACCCCTGTCGCTTTATAACCTTTGGTAGCAATGCGTTTTACAAATTTATGGTCCTTTTCAATATCAAAAACCAACAAACCATGACCTCCATAACCCAAATAGTTCCTAATTCCTGGTGTGGCCACATAGAGGTAATGTCCATCCGAAACCTGTGCTAATGCGGGAATTGAAATCAATGCCGTGAGACATAAGAGAAAAGCGAGATGTATTGTTTTATTCATTTAAATTAAGTTAAAGCAGCCCATTTTTTTTCAATCAACGCTTTTGTAGCTATAATTCCATCATGCTCACTTTTAAGGGAGCCTTCGTATTCTATTCCAATATATCCGTCATATTCAGAATCTTTTACCAGCTGTAGCAACCTTCCATAATCTATTCTGGTGTCTTCTCCATCCTCATTAAAATCATAGGATTTTGCACTGACGGCTTTGGCGTAAGGCAGGAAATCTGCTACTCCTTGGTAGCGGTCATAGGCAATATCGCAGGGAATCTGTGTACTCCCCCATTTAGCACTCATACACCAATTTCCAAAATCTGGGAAAGTGCCAAAATTCGGTTTATTGACATCCTTTACAACTTCAGAAATCAAAGCACCATCTGCACTAAAAAGACCGTGGTTTTCAATAATGACATTGATGTTTACTTTGGCAGCATAATCGGCCAATTGACCCATACCGTCTTTGAGAGCTTCCGCATAGATTTCTTTGTTTTCATCTCCAAAAGCATTGACCCTAATAGAATGGCAGTCTAATAGTTTAGCGGCGTCCACCCACTTGTAATGATTTTCTACGGACTTTTTCCTTTCAGCATCATCGGCTACTGCCAAATCTCCTTCATTATCCACCATCATAAGCAGACTCTTTACTCCTGCGTCGTCTGCCTTTAGCTTCATCTCTGCCCAAAACTTTTCATCGTTTACAGAGTCCACATAAAATTGATTGACATATTCTACTGCTTCTATGCCGTACGTTTTTCTGGCGATGGTGGCAAAGTTATTTGGGTCTTGTAGCTTATCAAAAAATTGGCGGTGCAATGACCATTGAGCTAGTGATATTTTAGGTAGATCTTCCACCTTTCTGCAGGCACTTAGCAATTGTGAGCCCGAATAAAGAGCGGCACCACCAAGTAGTGAATTTCTTAAAAATAGTCTTCTGTTCATCATAGGGTTTCGTTTAAGGTCTAAATCGCAACAATTAACTTCGAAAATAGCCAGTCTAAATAATCTACTCTAAAATCTTGTGCTCAGAGAAATTGGCTTAGCCAAACTTATCCTTAAATTTAGAAAGTAATATGGTATTCAACCTTAAGAACCTGCTATGTATTTAAAATCTTTATGTTTTGCTCTAATTTTAGCTAACGCTGCATTTGCTCAAAAAAGCCCCGCAGAGATTTTCAAGATTTTGCCTTCTCCTAAAGTCGTGACCTTTGATGGCTTTAGTCTTATTGGCCCAAAAGAAATCAAAGAGATTACTGAGAACCTAGATTTGCCGAAGGCTGAAAAACTTATCCTGAATGCTCAAAAACTTCTAAGAATCACGTTGGATAAGTCGGTAAAAGAAGAAGCATATTCATTGACCATAAAAAAGAATGCTATCACAATTACGGCGAAAGATAAAGTTGGTGTTTTTTATGCCTTGCAAACTTTGAAACAGTTTCAAGAAGATGCAGAAGAACAAAACTTAAAACTGCCAAGAGTAGCCATGCAAGACTCGCCACTGCTTAGTTATCGCTCTGTGCATCTAGATGTGAAACATCACCTAGAAAAATCAGACTATTACTTTGACCTAATTGACCAATTAGCTAGCCTTAAAATAAACGGTATTATAGCCGAAGTAGAGGATAAACTTGCCTACGAAACACATCCAATTATTGGTAGTGCAGATGCCATGAGTATGGATCAATGGATAGCACTATCTGAATATGCGATAAATCGGAACATCAGCATCAGTCCTTTAATTCAGGGTTTAGGCCATGCCTCGTTTATCTTAAAGCATGAGAAATACAAACATCTAAGAGATGACCCAAAGAGTGATTGGGCTTTTAATCCATTAGATCCAGAAACTTACGAACTCCAGTTTGACCTTTACCGTGATGCTATGAAAGCAACGCCTCATGGAAAGTACTTGCACATTGGAGGAGATGAGGTACATACCACAGGCCGAAACAGTGGCCAATCTGAACTAGAATTGCAGCTTATATGGCTTAATAAAGTTTGTGCTTTTGCAGCTGAAAACAACCGAATTCCTATCTTCTGGGATGACATGCCCCTAAAATACGCCAACCTTGAAAAGCCAATGTTTGATATAAATATGAACCAGGCTACCGTGGATTCTATTTGGGCTGAAAATGAAGGTACGCTCCTACAGTTTCTGGATCAGTTTCCTAAAAACTGTATTTACATGCGGTGGAATTATTCTCACGCGGAATCGCTAGGAAACACCAAAGCCATGGAATGGTTTACATCTCATGGCCTTCAGGTGATGGGTGCTACCGCGGGCCAGACAAGGTGGGCTCTGATGCCGTCTAAAGAAAGTAACATGCACAATATCAGGGCTTTTGCAAAGAGTTCTATTGATCAACATTTAACAGGACTTTTACTCACCCTATGGGATGATGATTCCCCACATATTGAGACCTATAAGCGAGGCATCTTTGGTTTTGCAGAAAGTACATGGGCAGGAGAACAAATATCTATGGCAGAATTCAAGGCCAATTTCAGACAAAGAGCCTTTTCTAGTTATCTGCCAGATGATGAATATGCTTTCATAGACCAACTGGAGAAAAAGGTAAGAATCTGGGAGAATACCTTTATGGAAAAGGGCAACAGGAGATATTTGAGAACCAACAAAGACGCCAAGTCAAATCTCATCATCAGTATGCCTGAAAATGATAGCCCAGGGAAATGGACAGAGACTTATGCGAAGAGATTAAAAGAAGCTTCTAAAACTATGGAGGACTGCGAAGATATTGCGGCAGCCATCTCTATAATGAAAAGTAAAGCAGTAAGGAACCTATACACTTTAGAGGTTTATGAACAAATAAATGAGCTCGTAAAATTTACAGCAAAAAGCTTAATAAGTCTCAAAAAGTATGATGAGGATGTAGACAAATCAAAAGGCGAACAAGAACTCCGAAAAATTGATGGTGAGTTCAAACAATTAAGAAACAAACTGGAAGATGTTTATGGCAAAGTCCGTCTTTTGGAAAAGCCTAAAAATTACATTTTAGACCAAGATCATCATGCTCATATGGGTAATCAGTCTAAAAACTTCGACTGGCAATTTGGACCAGAAATGCTGTTTTTAGAGAAACTGGAGGAGATGCTGGACAAGGAGGAGGTTGTGAATTGAAATGTATCCTTAGTACAACTTAAAATTAATGGGTAAGGTAAAATAGATTCTTAGTGGCTTTCCATCTCTCTGCTTTGGTATCCATTCGGGCATTTCACTTATCACTCTCATGGCCTCTTCATCTAGTAAGGGATGCACGGAATTTGGGACTGTCAATTCATTTATGGTCCCATCTTTTTCAATGAGAAATCTTACGAGTACCCTTCCCTGAATTTTTGTTTTGCGGGCTTCATCAGGATATTTAAGGCTACTAGAAATATAGGCATTCATCTTTCTTATGCCACCATTAAAAATGGGCTCCGTAAAAAGACTTCTTTCGCCATTTTCAGTGTAAAATTTTCTCGAAATAAGCTTACCCGTTTCAGGACTGTAATCATAAATAAAATCTTCCTGACCATTTTTATAGTAATGGATTACCTGACTGACGATTCCGTTTGCTAAATAATTCTCTTTAATTTCTAGAATGCCATCCTCCGAATAGTATCTAAATTTCCCAACTCGATTGGCATAGTCGGCACCCGTACAAGTCCCAGTCATTTGAGTTCTTCCATCTATGAAATAATCATTTATTTGCCAAAGCGAATCATTTAATTGGTATCTAATACTGTAAAAAGAGGCACTATCCTCTGTTATTTCTTTCCAGTTTTTGTCAAAATAAACTGTTGCAGTATCGGTCTGAGAAAAACATTTCAGGCTAAAAAAAACAAGTATAAACAGAACAGATTTCATAGTGTTTTTTGTTAGAATTTAAGTGGATCCTGCCTATTTCAAGGCATCCCATGCCTCCTTAGCTGCCGGTTCTTTTTGATATTCCATTAATGAAAGCCATTCGTTGTTCTTTTTAACGAATAACATTTCAAAATGAACGAAGTATTTGGCCACCACCTTGCCATTGCTATCACTTGATTTATAGCGAAAAACACCTGTTTCATGGGCAGTGCTGTCATTACCAATCCGTTGCGAAAGACGAAACTCTACAGAAGAATTTTGTCTACCTGCCTTGGTATCATTGAAGCCTTTTTCCCACCTCGCTAGAGCACTTTCTATAGAGACTGAAGTTTTATTCTCTCCTCCCGCAAAAACCACAACAGCGTCTGGGTGATAGAGGGCTTTATAACCCTCAAAATTACCTTCTCCTACAGTTTTAGAGACTTGTTCCCAATAGACGTCTAGTTCGGCGAACCGAATTGAATCTTGTGGGCTTTCTAAGCTACTTCCTTTTGGGTTATTGGCTTTTGTTGGTTCACAAACTGTAAACATTAATAAGGCTAAAAGAGCTAGTATTTTTTTCATGATTTTTTGATTTTAGGACTGACAACACTCCTCTGATAAACACACTTTCTACGAAGGCCTAAACTTCTTCTGCAGCCCATACAAGAAATTACGGAGATACTGGTCGTTGAGTTGACGGTATTGAGACTGTTTTGGATTTCTTAAAAAAGCACTTAGTTCGTGCTCGCTCATTTTGACATCCATAAGACCAAAAACCTCCATCATATCTGTGGATTGAAAGTTCAATGCTATTTTAAGCTTTTTCAGAATGAGGTTATTACTTAGTCGAGTCTCTGGTTGAGGAAGCGGCCCGTCTTTTTTACCTCTTTTCTCCGTGATAAAACCATTTAAGAAATTAGCCAACTCCACATCTGCGAGTTCTTTGAAATCGTCATCGCTGTCTTTATTCAGCCAACTTATTATCATAGGCTTTGACACACGGTATTTGGCATGAGCAAAAATGCCCGCCATTTTTTCGTCGTTGTAATTGAAAGCGTATCTAAGTCTTCTCAGGATATCGTTATTGGTCATTCTAAGGGTTTGATTTAGGGAAAATTATAAGTTTCCTTTATTCATTTGGTCCGCTGCATAATTTGCCGCTCTGGCTGTAATGGCCATAAAGGTAAGGGATGGATTTTGGGTAGAGCCACTGGTCATACAAGACCCATCTGTCACAAATACGTTTTTACAATGATGTAACTGGTTCCACTTGTTTAGTTGTGAATCCTTGGGACTTTCTCCCATAATTATACCACCCATCTCATGGATGTCTTGCCCCGGATTCCAATCACTTTTAACATGCGGCCTTATATTTGTAAAACCTGCTAAGTCCAGCATTTCGGTCATTTGCTCTCTATAATCTCTTGCCATTTTGGCGTCATTATCATCTAAAGACACTGAAATCCTTACGGTAGGAATCCCCCATTCATCTACCAAACTTTCGTCAAGTCTCAAGTGATTAGATAATTTCGGGATGGTTTCTCCCATAAAATGAGAACCTACTTTCCAATTGGTATATTTCGTTTGGAGCAAATTGGTCCGAAGATCATCACCTATACTTTCACTATCATTTTCTGTCATTCTAGAGCCACTAAAACCAGCAGCATAACCTCTTAGGAAATTGGTTTCTTGTTTAAAAACATTCCTAAAACGTGGAATATAGCTTCCGCCAGGATTAATTCCTGTGGTTTTCTTATCCTGGAAACCTTCATACTCGGCAGTAATACCCGTAATGAAATTATGAAAATGAATGTATTTACCCATGAGGCCATTGTCATTTCCTAAACCCTGCGGGAAACGGGAAGATTTAGAATTAAGCAAAAGCATATTGCTATTGACCGTAGAGGCATTCACAAAAATAACTTTGGCGTAATATTTACGTTCTTTCTTTGTAATTGCGTCAATCACCAAGACCCCAGAAGCCTTGCCCGAGTTCTCGTCATACATGATAGAATGAACAACAGAGTTCGGTCTAAGTGTCATATTCCCAGTTCGCATAGCCCATGGAAGCGTAGAAGAGTTACTACTAAAATACCCGCCATACGGACAACCTCTCTGACATAAGTCTCTTTGCTGACATTGGCCACGCCCCTGCTCATAATGAATAGGCTGTGGGTCTGTTAAGTGAGCACATCGGCTAATGATAACTGGCCTGGCACCTTCATAGTGCTTTTTCATTTCCTTAGAAAAATAACTCTCTATACAAGACTGCTCAAAGGGCCTTAAAAACTCACCATCTGGTAAAGCCGCCAAGCCGTCTTTGTTTCCACTTATCCCCGCAAAAATCTCCACATGGCTGTACCAAGGAGCTAGTTCCTCATAAGTCATTGGCCACTTTACATCAAAACCATCTCTGGCAGGGCCGTCAAAGTCATAAGGACTCCATCGCTGCGTGCCTCTGGCCCAAAGCAATGATTTCCCTCCTACCTGATAGCCACGAATCCAATCAAAAGGCTTTTCTTGGATGTAGGGTTGTTCCTTATCTTTTGTAAAAAAATGTTCTGTGTCTTCCTTAAAGGCATAGCAGTTGCTGGCCACCGGATTCTCCTCTATCGTTTTTTGAGAAACCCTTCCCAAATGGTCAAACTCCCATGGCTGCATGTTAGTGGTAGGATAATCTACCACATGCTTAACATCTTTGCCTCTTTCTAAAACCAAGGTTTTCAGTCCTTTGTCACAAAATTCTTTGGCCGCCCATCCTCCGCTTATACCAGAACCAATCACAATGACATCGTAGGTGTTCTTCTTTCTCGCGTCGATATTTAGGTTAGCCATATAATAGTCTTAGGTCTGGTTGTTGTTCAATAACACGTTCTTCTCCAAAATTATTCAATTTAAGGCAATTAGATAAGAGAATTTCACATTTTCAATAGACTAACAGGAACAAAAGCCGCTAAATAAGAAATAAATGAAATCCTGACTCAATAGGTTAGTTTTGTAAATATCTAATCTCAAAACTCATGAAAAATACGCTCCTTTGGAGTCTTGTGGCCTTGCTGTCTTTTAATAGCATGGCACAAGAGCAACCTTACGTTCTACTGATTTCATTTGATGGCTTTAGACATGACTATGTAAGCCGATTTAATACGCCAAATTTTGATGCTTTTATCAAAGTAGGCACTGCAGCTGAAAGTCTAAGACCTAGCTTCCCCAGTAAAACATTCCCTAATCATTACACCCTTGTCACTGGCCTGTATCCTGGAAATCATGGATTGGTAGGCAATCAGTTTTATGACAAAGTAACAAAGGCTCATTACGGCACTGGCAACAGAAATAGTGTGCAAGACGCCTATTTCTATGGAGGCACGCCGCTGTGGCAACTCGCTCAGGAAAATGGATACAAATCTGCCTCCTACTTTTGGGTTGGTTCTGAAGCCCCTATAAAAGGACGTTTCCCAGATTATTATTATCTCTACGATGGCCGAGTAGATAATTATGAACGTGTAGACCAAACCATTAAATGGCTCAATATGCCAGCCACAGAGCGTCCTAGATTTATATCACTCTATTTTTCTTTGGTAGACAGTCAAGGTCACAAAACAGGCCCAAACTCTCCAGAGCTAGAAAAGACCGTAGAAGAAGCTGACAAAATCTTAGGTTATTTAATGGGCAGGCTAAGAGAAGTCAACTTACCCGTCAATACTATCATTACTTCTGACCATGGCATGAAAGAAGTAAATACCATGGATTGGATAGATTCTAAAACTATAAAGGCCCAAATTCCAGAAGGTGCTGTGGTTGTTTCTGATTGGGTTCTCTCTCAGATTTATTTGGCAGGAAGTCAAATAGAAAGCACCTACGCTGCCTTAAAGTCGATTGAAAACCATTTCAAAACCTACCGAAAAAAAGACATGCCCAAAGGCTGGAAGTACAGCAAAAACGACCGAGTGGGTGATATACTTTTAGTAGCTGAGCCTGGCTATGCTTATAGGGACAAAGCTGAGCCAGAAAAACTAACCGGTGAGCACGGATATGACCCATATACCACACCAGAAATGGGAGGCATTTTATATGCTCGTGGGCCAAACATCAAGAAAAACGAGCATCTAGGGACCATCCAAAACGTTGATGTATATCCGCTAGTCACCAAAATACTTGGCTTCAAAAATCCGAAGATTGATGGTAAGTTTAGGAGGGTTAAAGGGTTTTATAAGAGATAGGGATGGTTTCTAGCACTCCGTCATACTCAAGGCTAATCCAGCTTTGGACGTTTCTTTATAGCGTTTGGACATATCCTTCCCTGTTGCCCGCATCACTTTTATTACACTATCCAAGGAGATTTTTTGGTCGTGCGTATTTCCAGAAGATGCCAATAAGTAGGCGTTATATGCTTTAATTGCACCCATGGCATTGCGTTCAATGCAAGGAATTTGGACATACCCGCCTATAGGGTCACAGGTCATCCCTAAATGGTGTTCAATGGCTATTTCTGCGGCGGCTTCCATGCGTTCAATGGAATTTTCGGTGCAGTACATGAGCATAGCTGCGGCCATAGCTGCAGCCGAACCAATCTCACCCATACAGCCCATTTCTGCTCCAGAAATACTTGCATTTTGTTTAATTAAGAAACCAATATTAGCAGCGGCCATCATTCCTTCCCGTAGTCGCTGTTTGTCGTAATGATAATGATGTTTGAGTAAGTACGTTACTCCCGGGATAACACCGGAGGCTCCTGAGGTTGGAGCGGTTACCACAATGCTTCCAGCCGCATTTTCCTCTGAAGCTGCTAAGCAATAGGCGTTCAAAAAAATGATAAAACTGTCTGTCGTAGCCACCTTGCCTTTTGCCTTTTCGTAGAGTAAGGGTGCTTTACGGCGAAGTCCTATTCTTCCCGGCAGTATTCCTTTGGTTTTCAAGCCACGTTTGACAGCTTTATGCATGAAGTCTAAAATCGTATCTAACTGAGCAAATATCTGCTTTTTTGAAAGTCCAGAAATAGCCGTTTCATTAGCAATCATAACCTGCATTAGGTCCACGTTCTGCTTTTTTAGGATGGCCTTTAACCCATCCATAGTTTGATAAGGATAAGGTATTTCCAAATCCGAAATATCTAAGACCTCCTCTCCCTTTCTTTGTATAAAACCACCACCCACAGAATAATATTCTTCTTCATGAATAAGCTCTTCGTTAGAACTTAGTAATTTAACTACCAATGTATTAGCAAATGGAGAATTATAGCGTTTCTTCTGGAATTTTATGGACTCTCCCGATACATGTATTTCTCTCTCACCTATTTTTATGGCATACGTTTCTTCGGCATTCTGAAGCAAATTATTGAACACTGAAGGATTTACTTTCTCAGGAAGCCAACCAAGAAGACCAGCGACTACAGCTCTATCCGTTCCATGACCTTTCCCCGTCATACTAAGGGAACCATACAGGTTAATTTCTATGGAGTGAGCCGCTTCCATTTTCTCTTTTGGTAAGCTATTTATACGCTCCCAAAAATCATAAGTGGCCTTCATAGGCCCAATAGTGTGAGAACTTGATGGCCCTGGCCCAATCTTAAACATGTCGAAAATAGAAGTAGTAATCACATTGGTAGGTTTTAGAAATTAAGATAAATCTCACAATCCTCTTTTTTGAGTATCGGAGAGAAGCTCTTTCTGCTAATTTGACGAATAAATTAAGAGGAAACGAGGTTAAGGCTTAAATCATGCTATTCTCCATTATCCCTAATATTATATATATCTAAATATTGATTTAAATCCTGAGGGATGCTGAGACAGACCTTGCGATAACATATTGACCTTTTAAGCTTTTGGGGCAAGTATACTTTTCT
>JBLHOT010000072.1:0-19147 GCA_047623945.1 Arcticibacterium sp.
TGACCTTTTTGGTGGCGTCTTTAAGAGCACAGACCAAACCCTTTGTCTTATCTTCGGGGTTTACCCAGAAAACAACTCCACAATCTCTCAAGTCACCAATTTTAGCGTGCTCACCTTCACTTGGTGCAGTAACAGAGTTCATCTGTAGCGTTACCGCTGTTTGTGCTAGTAACCTTCCATTTACTGTCGCACCTGTTTGCACCGCAATCGAGGTTTGGCCTAATAGGTTTCCTTCAAAGTGGCTTGTGGTACCTAGTGTAACAGCACCTGCAGTTTGCCAAAAAACATTTTTGGCTTGAGCACCTCCGGTTAACAGCATTTTAACTGCAGAACTCATATTGAAAGTTCCTGAAACTTGGAATATGAATATATCATCTGAGTCACCATGAAGTGTTATGTCCTTATTAATCACAAGGGTACTGGTCCACTTGTAAAGCCCTGGAAGTAACGTATCACCCCCGATAATTCCTGCACCTAAATTTAGCTCATCTGGATCAGAGCGTCCTGCGGCATCTGTGTATGCGGTTTGCATATCTCCCACGGCTTTTGTTAGTCTTGGAGCATCAGCTACTCTGCAAGAAAGTGGGCCCGCAGCGTCCACTGTATATATTGTTCCCTCCACCTCATCACATTTTAATAAAAGAGCAGCACCTGTTATTGGACTTGTTCCTACATTTCCTTTGATGGTAGATTTATAAACATCTGTAATTCCCGATTTTGTAAGAATCGCAAAATTTCCGGCAGTACCAAGATTTATGCCTTTCTTCCTCTTGGATTTAAAGTTTCGACTATTAATACTGTTTGTCTTTGCATTTGACGAATTTTCTGCCAAAAGCTCTGAGGGTTCTACTTGTTCAGCACAGCTAAACAGGAATGCTCCAACGAGTAGCATTGCTAAGGGTGATGTTTTTTTTCTTGACTTAATCATTATTGATTATTATTTATGAACCTTAAATGTATATATGATACCGTTAGAAAACGAATTGAAGCGTTAGTATCTTATTTAGAAAAGTCTTATTATTTTGAATCAGACTGGATATCGCTTTGGTAGCATTTAGTAGGAGTTTTGTTGTGTTTCATCGTTCTGTAGAACGTCGTTTCATGAAAAAATGCAACTTGAAATATGTAAAGTATTAAGTATCAATAGTAAAACCAATATTACAAAATGGTTTTACTGTGGTATAAACGGATATGTGTATTGCATTACCTTTTTCTTATTAGTATTCACGTCTAAATTGTGTTTAGTTAAGATTTTCAATAGAAAGTATATACATACACTAGCTTTGAGCTCAATTACCGATGGCGTAAGTCTTACTTAAAGTTTTTGAATCAATATTGCTTATTAAATTCCAGAGTACGTTACTTTATTAACTAGATTCGAAGTCTATAAAAGGGCAAATATTGAATTGATCTTGGTTAAATGACTGCAACTTGTTTGTTCTTCCGAACATAGTTCGCGTAGAGTTTATTTCCGATCTTTGTAGTTTGAATTATTCTTAAAATTCCAATTTTGATATGTGACTTGATAGAAGTCAGTGCACCCACTGACCGTTGTCATATATGACTGATTATGTGATATTTATCACAGTAGGGCTAACGTACTCTGCCTATCTTAGAACAATTAGAACAATAAGAATTTTAGTGAGTATTGGGTTTCTTGACGCTCAATTTAATCTCACAAAACATCAACTTTTATTTCAAACTTCAAATAATAATTATCATGAAAAAGTTAGTTTTTTTTATCGCTTCAGTACTTTTTTTAGGAACCACAGGATGTGGAGACGATCC
The DNA here is from genome assembly GCA_047623945.1 of Arcticibacterium sp. GTDB lineage: Bacteria > Bacteroidota > Bacteroidia > Cytophagales > Spirosomataceae > Arcticibacterium. The sequence goes on from JBLHOT010000072.1 coordinate 1,789, forward strand.
GATAGGCCTTAGCTCAGGAGAGGAAATGTGGAATCCCTACGTAGAGGTAACTCTCACAAATTGGGATAATGAAGATCTTCATATGTGGATTTCTGGTGAAAGTATTGGGCCAAACAATAAATTGAAGCCGGATGAATCCAGAAAGTCTTCGTATTTATTACTTAATGTACCTGAGAAAGGTGAAAAAGATTCGGCCTTTGAGGACATCACTGTCTATGCTGGTAGAAATGGAAACGTGATTGCATCCAAGTCATATTCTGTGAATAATAATTCAATTATTTTGCGTGTAAAATACGATGGAGCCTTTAAATAGTATCATAAGTTATCTTAAAGTATAAAAATGGCAGGCCTAAAAAATATAGCCCTTTCATTGTTTTTTATGATGGTTTTTGTCAATGCAAAAGCTGAAATTGAGCCTTTAGTATCTATTGATACAACACATAGGTTAAGTGCAACAATAATTGCAGGCGGTGGTATTTATGCAGGTGTAATGGCTAATGCCTACTACCTATGGTATAAGGACAATCCAGGAAGTAGTTTTCATTGGGTGAATGATAATGCGTCTTGGTTGCAGATTGATAAGGTAGGCCATGCTACTACGGGCTATGCTTTTAGTGAGTATTCATATAATATTCTTAGCTGGGCTGGGCTAAACAATAAAAAGGCCGCAATCAATGGATCACTGATTGGCTTTGGAGTGTTAACCTCCATGGAAATAGTTGATGGATTTCAGTCAGAATGGGGTGCATCATGGGGGGATATACTTGCGAACGCTTCTGGTCCTTTATTGTATAGTATTCAACAGGTGGTATGGGAAGATCAAAGGGTAAGAATGAAGTTTTCTTATCGACCATCTGAGAAATACGTTTCACTTAATCCATCTAAATTGGGGGATACTCATTTAAGACGAGTATTTAGCGATTATAACAGCCAAACCTATTGGCTAACCGCGAATGTTTCTTCATTTATTTCTAGACCAACAAAAATTCCGAAATGGTTAAACATAGTCTTTGGGTACGGCGGTCGTGGATTAGGTGTTCCACCTCAATTTGATGATTCTGGAATCATTGTACCTGACTTTATAAGAACACGAGAATACTATTTATCATTAGATGTTGACCTGCAAAGGATTCCCACAAAATCGAAATTTCTTAAAACGTTATTTGAAGTGGTTGGTTTCGTTAAGGTTCCATTTCCGGCTATTGAATATAATAAAGTAGACAGATTTAAATGGCATTGGATGTACTTTTGAATAATTGGATTTTTTGAGCATCTAAATATTGGCGTCATTCTTAATACAGACTCTATTGGACCATTCTTTTGATTGTCATCAAAAAGTAATTGGCAAGAGCTAAATTGTTGTTATGCTCTAGCATAATGAGTAACTTCCAGAGATTTAATTAACAAGTAACATGATAACTTTAGTAGTAGGAGCTAGCGGAGCAACAGGAATGACCTTGGTGGAGCAACTGCTGAATATGGGACATGAAGTAAAGGTAATAGTTCGTTCGCCCCAAAAATTGCCTGAATCATGGAAAGACAAGAATAAACTAAGCATTATTCATGCGAGCCTATTAGAGATTAATGAGCCTCAAATGGCAGAATATCTTAAAGGATGTGATGCTGTGGCTTCTTGTTTAGGCCATAACATGAATTGGAAAGGTATATATGGTGAGCCCCGAAAACTTGTTACTGACTCTGTTACTCTACTCTGTAGGGCTATTAAAAATAATGCAGCAGATAAGCCCATAAGGTTTGTTTTGATGAATACAACGGGCAACCGTAATAGAGACCTAAACGAACCCATTTCCTTTTCAGAAAAAACGCTGGTAGGATTGGTTAGGCTTTTATTACCTCCACATGTAGACAATGAAAGTGCCGCAGATTTTTTACGCAAGGAAATTGGTCAAAATGATGAATTTATTGAGTGGGTAGCTGTTCGTCCAGATTCACTATTGAACGAAGACTTGGTGAGCGACTATGAAGTTCATCCTTCACCAACAAGAAGTGCTTTATTTAATGCTGGTAAAACAAGCCGAATAAATGTAGGTCATTTTATGGCAAGACTAATTGGCGATGATAATCTATGGAATAAATGGAAGGGGCAGATGCCCGTTGTTTATAATAAGGAAATTGAAAAAGAATTAAACACAACACTCCTTGCTCTGTGACCTACGAGTGGCGTTTGGCGGTCTCTGCTTGGAAATTGAAGTTAAGAGCTTTTAAGATTCGCTAAAACAAAATCACCAAGGCCCAAAAGGACTCGGTGAAATCATTAAATGTATTAAAGCCTAAGATCTAACTTTATCCCAGTCTCCCTTATTACAAATCCTTATTCCGAATTTATATCCTATCCAAGAGTATGTTTTAGAAGGGGTATCAAATGTGTTTGAGTTCCTTTCTGAAATGAAACCTGGGTAATCGTTGAAGTTTAGTACTTCCGAATTGGTAGATAATACGTTGATCGTAGGAGCTACGAAAACGGCTAATCGTTTTGTGATTTTGGCTTCTAAGCCTAGGCTCGCTCTAAACTGGAGACTCAAGTAGTCGTAATTATCTCTCCGGTCGGTGAGATAACCCATTCCTATTAAATCTAAATTTGAGCTAAACCTTCTGCCGTAATTCCAAGAGGTTCCTATACCATATCCAGCTCCAAAAAGCAGTTTGTCGTTTTGCTCATAATTATAGGCAGTAGAGAAAATATTATAAAAACGTTTTACGCCAGTTTTAAAGCTTACCTCTGTGGCGTTAAGCTCAGAGGCTCCTATTTCTAGTCTTCTATAGCCGTTTTTGTGCACATAACTAAATAACCCTATCGGCGTTCCTGTCGCTTCGTAGGCGAAGTTGGCTATGCCTATCTGGGATCCTCTTAGTCTGGTAGCGTAGTTAACAGGGGCTAGTTGTAAGCCTCTGAAATCGCTTAGAGCCACATTGGCTCCGCCGGCTACAAAAAAGCCTTTGGCCTGCCTTAAAGCTATGTTGGCTCCCCCGGCAGCTAGAAATCCAGTGGCGGTGCCTAAGTTCACATTGGTGCCTCCAGCCAGCTGTACACCAGCCGTTTTCCTACCCACCACATTCATACCACCCGAAAGCTGTACGCCAGTCATATTATACCGCACGATGTTTAAAACATTACCTATTTCTAGCTTACGTACATTACCCGTGTAACCGGCTATCACGTTAAAGGAAAAGTCATTGGTCACAAAAGGGCTTAGCGACATATTAGTACCTATAAATGGCAAGAAAGATACCTGAATTGGCTTGTAAAGGCTATCCGTGATGTTGTTTATGTGCAGGCTCTGCTTGGTACTTAAAAACCAATCAATAAATTTGTTTTTCCCATTGTGAAAAGTGTTGTCAATCGCCTGAAACTCATCGCTCAGGTCTATTTTAGGGATGTTTACTCTCTTGCTGTCTGGCACATCGGCCACTTGTACTTTTTCAGGATGAGCCATTTCTATATACTCCTCTAAATCATTAGGGGTGCTGTCCACTTTTATAGGGCTTATTTCTATCGGAGTGGTGGACGTTGTAAGCTTTTTGGCTATGATGGCTTTATTTAAGTCAATGTCCATTTTCTCGTCTGCTCTCCCGAATACGTTAATAATTTCTGTACGGTAGTCTTTTTTAGAAAAACGAAGGTCTATGTCTTTCTGATTTCGAGGAAGTTTGATTTTATAATAGCCGTACTCATTAGATAGGGCAGAGGCCAATGTAAGCGGCTCATAAATACTGGCGTTTGATATTTGTTCTCCTGTTTCAGAGTCTTTAACGTATCCAGCGATAAAGAATTCTTTTTTTTCAATCACCTTTTTTTTCTGTAGAATGACATATTTCCCACGAACTTTTGTTTCTACTTTTTCACCAAGAATTACATTCAAAATGGACTGAATAGAGCTGCTTGAACTTTTCAGGCTTACTTTTTTGTCTATGTCAACGAAGGTTGAACTATAAGAAAACTGCACGCCCGCCGTTTTTTCTATTTGCTTTAGAGCCAGTTCTACGGGAGTGTTATTAAAATCTACCGCTATTTGTTTGGTCAGAATAGCAGATTGTGCTTGAGCCGAAACGGCCGCAATGAGGAGTAAAAAGAGCTTTTTCATTTGATTTGATATGCCGTTAGGGCTTTGGACTTGTTTTGGCCCCTCGACCTTGGAAGAAAACATCCTGAAATGCTTCCTTCTTAAGGTTTGGGACTTTCATAATTTGTTATCTATTAAGGAGACAATGACTGCCTCTAAAACCCCTACGTCTATTCTGCCTTTTTCGCCAGAATGTAAGATTTATCCCTATTCCTTAGCTGTAGCTCTAGTGTCTCGGCTATAATATTCAAGGCATCAGAAAGGTTTTCGTTTTCAAAACGTGTAGTGAGTACATAATCTGACCAGTTTTGACCGTCTAATTTTATGTCTGATTGATAACCCGTATTAAGAATTCTTACTACTTCTTCTAGGTGGGTATCGTTGAATTCAAACACCTTGGTTTTATAGGCAAAAATATTTCTATCAATAATTGGAGCCGCCTTAATTGTATCTTTAATACTGTCATACAAAGCTTCGTCTCCCTTCTGGAGAATTACTTTTTTCTCTTTGGTTTTGACAAATTCCACCGTACCCGAATTGACGCTTACTTTTACGTTTTGGTCCCTAGCAGAAATATTAAACGAAGTACCTAAAACACGAATTTCTGTGCCATTGGCCTCTATAATGAATGGTTTGCCGGGATTTTTTGATATGTCAAAAAACGCTTCGCCAATAAGCTTGATACGCCTTTCCTCTTCACCAAACTTCTCTGGATATTCCAGAAGAGAGAAAGAATTCAAGGTAACAGTACTTCCATCTGCCAAGGTTTTTACTTCAGAAGCTTTTTCAGATTTTAAGGAAAGGTAGGATATAGGCTGATTGTTTTTAATAAATATATAGGTACTTAAGAGGATCACAGCTGCTAGGCCTGCGGCTATACGGAGGTAATTTGGCTTTGCTTTTTTTACAAAGATTTTGCCATTCACTTTTTCCCATGCCACCTCCACATCCGGTTGGAAATCTTTTACTTCCTTGTTGGTAGCTGTCCAAATCTTTTGATACGACTTCAAGAGATTATGATTCTCTTGGTCATGTTCCAGCCAATCACTTATTTGAGCGAGCTCATCAGTGTTTGCTGTTTCATCAAAATATTTGGCCAATATGTAATCGTCTATTGCCCTTTTCATTTTTTCCTTATATCTAATTCAAACGTATACCTCATTTTTCAATAGTCTATTTCCAAAAAGAGAAAATCACACACAATAAAATAATCGAGAGATAGCTAGCTAAGGAACCCCTGAGTACCTTTAATGCCTTGCCAATTTGGTTTTCCACGGTCTTAATTGAAATGTCTAGCTGCTCTGCTATCTCCTTATACTTCAAAGACTCCATCCTGTTCATGATAAAAATCTTACGGCATTGGTTCGGTAAGCTTTCTATAGCCTCGGCTATTTTGACTTCCAGTTCTTTTCCTTCTAATGCCTCTTCTACTTCAGAGTGAAATTTCGTATCAAAATACTGGCTATGCTCTACATAATTGGCTTTTACTTTCTCATGTTTGATGAGATTGAGGCTTTGATTGTGTATCGATCTAAATAGGTATGATTTGAGAGAACCAGAGATGATGGTTTGCTCTCGCTTTTCCCAGAAATTGACAAAGACCTGCTGTACGAGGTCTTCAGATTCTTCTCTTCTTTTTAATATAGAAAAGGCGTATCTCGATAGGTCTTCATAGTAGGTCCTAAATACCGCCTCAAAAGCAGCTCGGTTTCCGGCTCTGATGTCTACAAGATATGATTGTTCTGTATCTAGCAAGTTTAATGTTCTTGTTTTAGCCAGTGCAAACATACAATGTTCTCTTTTTCATTTGGTATAGGACAACAGGAAAAGAAAATACCCCTACGTGGCTATATTTTTTATTTTTCAAACAACCATTAAGACTTATTAACCATCTGCTTAACAAAGAGGAAAAGTTTTTTTATAAAATTTCATAGGGGGTAATGGAGTTTAAATTGTCAAGTAAACGAACAATCAAATTTGAAGAAATGAAAAAGTTAAAAGTAGCAGCCATGATAGCCTTAAGCATAGGTGTATTTACGTCGTGTATAAAAGTAAATCCATTTGATGAGCCTAATCCAGGTAATCAGATAGTGGAAATATTCAATGTCGCCGACTTTACTGAAGTGGAGGTGGGTTCAGCATTTGATGTAGTCATTAATCCTGGGAACGAATTCAGAGTAACTGCCAATGGAGACGAAAGAGACGTTGATGATTTAAACGTTAGAGTTATCAATAAGAAATTGAAAGTAAATTATCTAAGCAGAAACTTCTTGAGTAATATCAGACGTCACAAGATAGATATCCTTATAGAAACGCCAGCTTTAGAAGCTATTGATATTTCTGGTGCAGCTACTGTGGATATTGAAGACTTTACTTACTTTCCAGAGTTTGTTGTAGACATAAGTGGAGCATCTAAATTAGATATTGATGTGAAACTTGGAGAGTTAACCGCCGAAATAAGTGGAGCATCTTCAGTTACACTTTCTCAGGAGACCCCATTTATAACTGCAGACCTATCAGGAGCATCTAAGCTTAATGCTTATGATTCAGATTCAGAAGAAGCCTATTTGGAGCTTTCAGGAGCTAGTCGAGTGGATGTAGCCGTGAGCAACTACCTTAAAGTTAATGCCAGCGGTGCTAGTACGGTAAATTATGAAGGCTCTCCTAGAATAGACCAAGACCTCTCTGGAGCCAGCAAGGTGAAAAAGAAATAGTAAACATTTAGGACCAGTAAGGGGAATTGCTCCGTCAGTCGACGGAGTTTTTTTGTTTTTGGTACTTCAATAGTACAATTCTCTCTTAGATACTACTAATGGTTTTCTTCGTACAATTGAGTTAAATTCGCACTTTCAAATCTCCAAGACAAATCACAAAAGAATGATTCATTTTTTCGGTGGACAGGCCAATACCGTTTTCGTTGTTCAAACATCAAACAACATAGAAGCTGTAGACATAAACAAACTTCATTGGCTCTTCAATTCTTCTAAAGAAAAGTCAAAAGCTAACAGCTCTGCAAACAGAATAGAAGCCGATTTTATTGGACCAAGGGCCGCCATGATTACCCCTTGGAGTACGAATGCCGTGGAAATTACCCAAAATATGGGTATATCTGGGATTGAAAGAATAGAAGAATTTGGGCAGGGTGAAGGTGATTTTGACCCAATGCTGTCACAAAAGTATGCAATTCTTGACCAGGCAATTTTTGATGTACATGTGAAGCCCGAACCCATTTTGGAAATTGAGGACATCAATGCCTATAATCTAAAAGAAGGACTTTCGCTGAATGAGGATGAAGTTGCTTATTTGGAAGGGTTGGCTGAAAAACTAGAAAGGAAACTAACAGACTCTGAAGTTTTTGGTTTCTCCCAAGTCAATTCTGAACACTGTCGACATAAAATTTTCAATGGCACTTTTGTCATTGACGGCGAGGCCAAACCAAGCTCTTTATTTAAGTTGATTCGTAAAACTTCGGAGCACAACCCGAACGATATAGTATCTGCTTATAAAGATAATGTGGCTTTTGTGAAAGGGCCTAGGGTAACTCAGTTTGCCCCAAAAACGGCAGACAAGCCAGATTTTTATCAAGAAGAGGACTTTGATTCTGTTATTTCTTTAAAGGCAGAGACACATAATTTCCCTACTACTGTAGAACCTTTTAATGGTGCCGCCACGGGTTCTGGAGGAGAAATAAGAGATAGATTAGCGGGTGGCCAAGGTTCTTTACCGTTGGCCGGAACTGCTGTATATATGACCTCCTATTCCAGATTAGAGAAAGACGGCTCTAAGAAATGGGAAGATGGAATGGAAGAGCGTAAATGGCTTTACCAAACACCCATGGACATACTTATCAAAGCATCCAATGGTGCGTCTGATTTTGGGAATAAGTTTGGTCAACCTTTGATTACTGGTTCTCTGCTCACTTTTGAGCATGAAGAAAGTGGAGGAAGGAAGCTAGGTTTTGACAAAGTTATCATGATGGCTGGAGGAATAGGCTACGGAAAGGAAAGTCAGGCTCAAAAGGCCACCCCTACCAAAGGTGATAGAGTAGTTATTTTGGGCGGCGAGAATTACCGAATAGGTATGGGTGGAGCTGCGGTTTCTTCGGCAGATACCGGTGCTTTAGGTGCGGGTATTGAGCTTAATGCCGTACAACGCTCTAATCCAGAGATGCAGAAAAGAGCAGCCAATGCTATTAGAGGGTTGGTAGAAAGCGAAACAAATCCAATAGTCTCTATTCACGATCATGGAGCTGGAGGGCATTTAAATTGTCTGTCAGAATTGGTAGAAGAGACAGGTGGACTTATTGATTTAGATAAATTGCCTGTAGGCGACCCAACATTGTCTGCCAAAGAGATTATTGGTAATGAGTCTCAGGAGAGAATGGGCTTAGTGATAGGTCAGAAAGATTTAGCTTTTTTAAGAAAAATAGCGGACAGGGAGCGTTCACCCATGTATAACGTCGGTGAAGTAACTGGAGACCATCGCTTTGAGTTTAGGTCTTCTTCCACAGGTGCTTCGCCTATGAATTTTGCTATCTCTGATATGTTTGGGAGTTCTCCTAAAACTATCATGGATGATAAGACTGTTCAGATAGACTACGCAGACTTATCTTATAATTCGGATAAGATTGAAAGCTATTTAGAGCAAGTTCTTCAGCTAGAAGCGGTGGCCTGTAAAGACTGGCTTACCAATAAAGTGGATAGATGTGTAGGTGGCCGTGTGGCCAAACAACAATGTGCAGGACCTTTACAGTTGCCTTTGAATAATGTGGGCGTAATGGCCATGGATTTCAAAGGCAAAGAGGGCGTAGCTACTAGTATTGGCCATTCGCCTATTTCAGCTTTGGTAGACCCTGCTGCGGGCTCTAGAAACTCTATTGGTGAGGCTTTATCAAACATCGTTTGGGCCCCTATGAAAGAGGGTCTTAAATCAGTGTCTTTATCTGCCAACTGGATGTGGGCCTGTAAAAATGAAGGCGAAGACGCCAAGCTTTATGAGGCTGTTCAAGCATGTTCAGATTTTGCGATAGAACTAGGAATAAACATTCCTACAGGAAAGGATTCACTTTCCATGAAGCAAAAATATCCTGATCATGAAGTTATAGCTCCTGGTACGGTTATCATTTCTGCAGGTGGAAATTGTTCTGACATCACCAAAGTGGTGGAACCTGTTTTACAAAGAAACGGTGGTGCTATTTACTATTTGAACCTTTCAAAGGATGCCTTCAAGTTAGGCGGAAGCTCATTTGCCCAAATATTGAATAAAGTAGGAAAGGAAGTACCTACGATTATAGACGCTGCTTATCTTAAGACTGCTTTTAATTTGGTACAAGGCCTTATTAAGAATGACAAGATTAAGGCAGGTCATGATATTGGTAGTGGAGGTTTAGTAACCACACTATTGGAAATGTGCTTTGCAGATGTGAACCTAGGAGCCAATTATGACCTGACAGATCTGGGCGAGGTAGATTTTGTTAAGACTTTATTCAATGAAAACATTGGCTTAGTTTTTCAAGCTGATTCAGCTGTGGAATCTGAATTTTCAGACAAGGGCATTAGTATTCATAAGATTGGTGAAGTGACAGAAAGCAACCAAGTGAATATTAAGAATCATAAGGAGAGTATAGTTCTAGACATCCCTAACCTTAGAGATATCTGGTTCAAAACATCTTTCCTGCTAGACAGAAAACAAACAAAAAACGGAACCGCTGAAGCACGCTATAAAAACTACAAGAATCAAGCCCTAAATTATACCTTCCCAGCCCAACATTCAGGAGTAAAGCCATCTGCCAGTTCAAGCAAAGCCGAGAATAGTCATAGTGAAGTCGTGAAGCCCAAAGCCGCTATCATCCGCGAAAAAGGAAGTAATTCCGAGCGTGAAATGGCAAATGCAATGTACGTAGCAGGTTTTGATGTGAAGGATGTTCACATGACTGACCTTATCTCTGGTAGAGAGACTTTAGAGGATATTCAATTTATTGGAGCCGTAGGTGGATTCTCAAATTCAGATGTTTTAGGCTCTGCCAAAGGCTGGGCAGGAGCATTTCTATATAATGAAAAAGCCAATATAGCTTTGAATAATTTCTTTAAAAGAGAAGATACGCTTTCCGTAGGAATTTGTAATGGATGCCAGCTTCTGATGGAGTTAGAAATGATAAACCCCGAGCATAAAGTTCACGGAAAACTAATTCATAATGATTCCAATAAGCATGAGAGTATTTTTACTTCTGTCACTGTGCAGAAAAATAACTCAGTGATGTTATCTACCTTAGAAGGAGCCACTTTAGGCGTTTGGGTATCTCATGGAGAAGGTAAATTTAACTTACCTTATGATGAGTCTAAATATAATATCGTTGGGAAATACGGGTATGAAAGTTACCCTGCAAATCCAAATGGCTCAGATTTTAACACGGCTATGATGTGTGATGCTACCGGACGCCATTTAGTCATGATGCCGCACATTGAGCGTTCTACTTTTCCATGGAATTGGGCTCATTATCCTAAAGATAGAGCTACAGATGAGGTTTCTCCATGGTTAGAAGGTTTTGTCAATGCTAAAAATTGGGTGGTAGCTAAAAACAAGAAATAGGACGGGACAAGATTGATATAAAAAAAGCAGGCCGTCTGGCCTGCTTTTTTTATGCTGTTTATTTAATCTTATTTCGCAGGAGTACCGCTCATTGGAGTTCCCTGATAGTTTAAGATTAACTCGGTTATTTCACCTTCTTCACTCATCATAAACTCTATAGAAACATCCATTCCGTCCGCTTCAAACTTATGCTCAGTGTCTGTTGGTTCCATAAAGCCCTCTCCTTGGTCAGAGAAAGCATATATTCTACCATCTCTATTTTCTATCGTTAAAGTAAAACCCATATCACTAAAATTGTAGTCTCCGGCATAAAAATCCAGGGACATTTCTTCTAGTACTTCTTCGGCTTCCTCTTCCATCACTGGCATTTCCCTTTCAGCCTTTAGGGTCATACCTTGACTTTTAACGTTGATTTGTATACCCGTTACCACACCCTCATCATTTCGTTGGAATATGAAATCGCTGTCATAATTAGACTCATAGAAAACATCTATTCTACTTGTGTTTTCTATGGTGCTTTTCCCGAACTCCGCTGTCTCAACACTCAATAGGCCATCTTCTTCTCCTACTTCCATTTCCGCAACAGGACTTCCGTCTTCAAATTCATAATGACCAGCGAAATCGGATAAAGAAGGAAATTCTCTCATTCCGTCCACCATATTATCGCCCATGGTAAGGGTTAATGCGTTCACAATATTGCTGTCATTCATTTTGAATACCACAGTGGCTCCTGGTGAAGCTTCTAGCTCAAAAGAATTTTCTTCATCGCTCATCATAAGTTCGGAGTCACCTTGCCCTACGGCTTCGCCCCAAAAAGAGCCGCCTTGGATACTAATTATTATTTTCTCAAAAGGTGCGTTTTCGACGGTATAGTTTCCTAAGTATTTCTGATATTTCTCAGTGTCTTGGGCTGTAGCCATAAAAGAGAATAAGGCCGCTAGGGTTAAAAGGGATAGTTTTTTCATCTGTTTTTTAGTTTAAATCGTTTGGTTTGAAGATAAATTCTCCAAAATGTACGAAGAATATGAAATACTTCAGTTTGATAATTGGATGAAAGGGGGATTCTTTATTTTTGTGGAGCAAGGATGATGTCAAACAAATATGGCCATCCACCATCCATTAGATAGAAGGTTAAATTAAGACATGTCAAAAGTTACTGATCATATAGCTGCCGCTAAAGGAAAATCTATTTTTTCAATTGAGATAATTCCACCCGCTAGGGGAAGTAATAGTATCAATGAATTAGTCAAGGATATAGAACCAATGATGGAGCTTAAACCTCCTTTTATTGATGTCACCTACCATAGAGAGGAGTACATAATAAAAGAGATGCCAGATGGTGGTAAGAAAGAAGTGAGAACCAGAAAGCGTCCTGGTACCATTGGTATTTGCTCGGCCATCATGCATAAGTTTGATGTAGACGCAGTTCCTCACGTATTATGTGGAGGTATGACTAAGGAAGACACAGAGGACCTTCTCTTTGATTTAGATTATTTGGGCATTGATAATGTGATGGCTCTAAGAGGAGACATTGCGAAGCCTTTTAATGTTTTCAAGGCTAAAAAAGGAGGACATCAGTATGCTTCTGAGCTGATAACGCATATTAAAGAAATAAACAAAGGAAGGTACCTTTATGAGGAAGCGTCGTTCGACTCGCACCCAGATTTTTGTATTGGAGGAGCAGCTTATCCAGAAAAGCACTATGAGGCCCCTAGTTTTGATATTGACTTTAATTTCTTAAAAAAGAAAGTAGATGCAGGTTTAGACTATATAGTGACTCAGATGTTTTTTAACAACGAGAAATATATCTCATTTGTAAAGAAATGTAGGGCGGAAGGTATTAATATTCCAATTATTCCAGGGCTTAAAGTATTGGCCACCAAAAGACAGCTAGAAATATTGCCTGAATTGTTTTATTGTGACATGCCAGCAGACTTGAGGAATGCCGTACAAAGTGCCAAAGATAATAAGGCGGCTAAGGAAATAGGAGTGGAGTGGTGTATAAATCAATGTAAAGAGCTGAAAGATTTTGGTGTTCCGGCCTTACATTTTTATACCATGAGCAAGTCAAATACGACCTTGGCTGTGGCTAAAGAGATTTTTTAAGAACTCTTTAGCCATAAAAAAAGGGCGGGATCTCACTGGAGAATACCGCCCTTTTTGTTTTAACTCGAAAGCTTAAAGCTTTTCGGATTTTATGTCTGTTGCTTCATCACTAGTGCCAATTGATACCAATTCTAAGTCAAAAGTTAAGTCCTTACCAGCTAATGGGTGATTGGCGTCAAGTTTTATTTGGGTCTCGCCTACTTCCAAAATCTTTACAGGTACTGTCTGTTGTCCATTGTGCATATTAAGCATGCCACCTGCTTCTAGAGGTACATCTTCTGGAATCTGAGACTTCTCAAAATCAAAGATGGCTTCAGGGTTTATGTCACCATAAGCCTCTGCCGCAGGAATGGCAACTGTCTTTTTATCCGCCACTTTCATGTTTAAAACACCTTCCTCAAAACCTTTAATGACCATGCCACTCCCTACTTCAAACTCTAGAGGCTCACGCCCTTCAGAGCTATCGAAAACGCTTCCGTCGTTCAAAGTTCCTTTATAATGTACCTTAATTGAATCTCCTACTTTTACCATGTGTCTATTATTTTGTTCTACTCTTTAATTAATATGCTTTCGCAAAAAGAACCCTTTTAGACGAAGGGTTTCCTGTTAAAATGCACTTTCCTTCCTCTTCTTTGGCATCTAAAGGTATGCAACGGATAGTGGCCTTAGTAAGTTCCTTTATTTTGTCTTCTGTTTCAGAGGTGCCATCCCAATGTGACGACAGAAATCCACCGTCTTCTAATTTGCTTTTAAACTCTTCCCAAGTGTCTACCTCATGGGTGTTGTCCTTTTTGAAGGCAATCGCTTTTTGATGAATACCTTCCTGAATAATATCTAAGAGGTCTTTGATGTAAGTTGCGGAACCTTCTAAGGGTTTTTGCTCTTTACTCAAATCATCTCTTCTGGCTATTTCTATCAAACCCTTTTCTAGGTCACGCATTCCTACAGCCACTCTAAGTGGTACACCTTTAAGCTCATATTCTGCAAACTTCCATCCTGGTCTCTGATCGTCGTTATCATACTTTATAATCACACCCAGAGCCTTGAGTTCATCCATCATAGGCTGGATAGTTTTTGTTATTTCATCCAATTGCTCTTCTCCTTTATAGATAGGGACAATAACCACTTGGATGGGAGCTAGTTTTGGAGGTAATACTAAACCTTTGTCATCAGAATGTGCCATAACCAAGGCCCCCATAAGACGTGTGCTTACTCCCCAGGATGTTCCCCATACGTATTCTAACTTCCCTTCTTTGCTTTGAAATTTCACATCAAAAGCTTTAGCGAAGTTTTGGCCTAAAAAGTGAGAAGTTCCTGCTTGCAAAGCTTTTCCATCTTGCATTAAAGCTTCTATACAAAGTGTGTCATCTGCTCCTGCAAATCTTTCGCTAGCTGTTTTACGACCTTTAACCACTGGTACAGCCATCCATTCTTCAGCGAATTTGGCATAAATGTCCAGAATGGTGCTAGTCTCCTCTTCCGCTTCTTTTTTGGTGGCGTGAGCAGTATGCCCTTCCTGCCATAGAAATTCTGAGGTTCTTAAGAAAATTCGAGTTCTCATTTCCCACCGTACCACATTGGCCCATTGATTTAACAACAGAGGGAGGTCGCGGTAAGATTGAATCCATTTTTTATAAGTGCTCCAGATAGCTGTTTCTGAGGTAGGTCTTACAATGAGTTCTTCTTCGAGTTTTGCCTCCGGATCCACCTCGACACCACCTTTTCCGTCGCTTTTTAATCTATAGTGTGTTATTACGGCACATTCCTTGGCAAAGCCCTCTACATGGCTGGCCTCTTTAGATAAATAAGACTTAGGAATGAATAGTGGGAAATATGCATTGCTATGACCTGTTTCTTTAAACATATCATCTAAAGCTCTTTGCATTTTTTCCCAAATAGAGTAGCCGTATGGCTTAATGATCATGCAGCCCCTTACATCGGAGTTTTCCGCTAAATCCGCCCTTTTTACGAGTTCATTGTACCATTCAGAATAATTTTCACTACGTGTAGGAAGCCCTTTTGCCATTTCTGTCGTATTTAATATTGATAAGCCCTTTTTGCTAAATGTTAAAGCGATTATTAGGGCTTGCAAAGATAAGTTTTTTGGGTAGTTTTGTATGTATCTAGATGACTAGTTCGTTAACTAGAGTAAGGCTTGAAGAATTTCATGCATACAAAGCAACCTTTAATACGGTTTGTGCATCTTATATCTCGAAGGCAACATTGAATTTGTCCTATTAAATATACTATTATGAAAAATATCAAATATTTCGGATTGTCAGTTTTGGTGGCCGCAGCTATGAGTAGCTGCTCTACGTCTAAAACGCTGGTTAGCTCTGGGGAGTACGATGATTTGTATGGTTCTTCTTCTGATAGCCCTGTGGCGTATTCGCCTACAGTTTCTAGAACGGCAGGAGACTATGATCCTCAATACCTTTCGGAGTATAATGATGCCTTTGACAGACCTCCTTTAGATACTTCCATTGAGGGAACAGATACTTACTATGATGAAAATTATGTGAGTTCTAGTGATTTGAAAAGAAAATATACACCTGACGCAGGTTATTCTTCTGGCTATGCAGATGGATATTCTGAAGGATGGAATAATAATGCTTGGGGAGGAGGGTCTGGTAACAGAGGTTTCAATAGCTGGAACTCATTCAATAGCCCATTTGGCTTTAACTCGTTTGCGTACTCTCCGTTTAGAAGCAGCTTCGGTTCTTATCTAGGATACAGTCCTTTTGTTTACGGAGGTATCAATGGCTTCAATAATTTTGGTTTTAGCCCTTTCGGATTTAATAATTTTGGATACAGTTCATTTGGTTTTAACTCCTTCGGATACAGTCCTTACGGCTTCAACAGTTTCGGAAACCCATGGGGTTATAGTTCTTACGGTTTTAATTCGTTTGGAAACTCTTATTATGGTGCTCAACCGGTATTCGCGAGTGGTGTAGATGGAAGACTAGCTTCAAATAGAAGTTATGGGCCAAGAAACAGTGGAAGGGCCACGAGTGCTTATAATGATGGCTTTGTGAATACGAGAAGACCTACTGCAACAGCAAGCTCTAGAAGAGTAGCGACCAGAGGAGTTGCCACGACATCTGGCACTAGAAGTAGTATCACTGAAAGAGCGAATGGTAGGGTGGTAGATGGAACAAGCAGTGGCAGAAGCTACACTCCTTCTACAAGAAGACCTGCTTCTTATGACGCTTACACACGTACCAATTCTGTTAGAAGAGTGGGAAGTAGTACTTCAGCAAGTACTAGAACGGGAAGCTCTGCAACTCCAAGTTCAAGAGTGGCTACGTCTAGCAGAAATGCAAGTACATATTCTAGAGGCT
The DNA here is from genome assembly GCA_047623945.1 of Arcticibacterium sp. Classification (GTDB taxonomy): domain Bacteria; phylum Bacteroidota; class Bacteroidia; order Cytophagales; family Spirosomataceae; genus Arcticibacterium. Next base: position 17,906 of record JBLHOT010000072.1, read on the forward strand.
CTGCTAGTTCTAGAAGTTATACGCCAAGCTCAACTAGAAGTACGCCTACTAGAAGTTCTGGAAACTACTCAAGACCTAGTTCTAACAATAGCTCTTTTAGCAGACCAAGTACAAGCAGCAGTAGCTCAACAAGGTCTTCTTCTGGAACCAGTTCAAGAACCAGTAGTTCAAGCAGCTCTGGCAGCAGCAGATCTAATAGCTCTGGAAGACCAAGATAGAAAAACACCGCATAAGGTGGTTATCAATACATGATTTTACCCCGCTGATTCCAAACGGAGCTTTGGCGGGGTATTTTTTTTGCCCACTATTTGGATAAGTTTAATGGAGGCCTTAAACGCCTCTGTATATCAAAAAAACATATGAAAAAGATAATAATAAGTACGCTGACTGCTATAGTTGCCTTAGGTTCAGCAATGGGCCAGGTTAATATAAACGGGCATTTTTATGGCGAAGACGCCCTGCGTTTTTCTCAATATGCCAATTACGGAACCGCTAGGACAGTGGGAATGGGAGGCTCATTTACCGCTCTTGGTGGTGATGCCAGTAGTGCCTTAATAAACCCTGCAGGTTTAGGGTTTTACAATAGGTCAGAATTTAGCATAAGTCCAGCTTTCAGGAATGTATCCACTTCTGCCTCTTATTTGGGAAACACTTTGGATAGGAATTCTTCTAAGGCTGGCTTAGGTCATGCTTCGGTAGTGATAAGTAAGCAGGGAAAGGGATCTAAACAGAAAAGGTCTGCATTTGCGGTGACCTATCACACGCTTGTGAATTTTCAAAATGAGTTTGCGTATGCTGGCAGCAATAATAGAAGCTCTATAATGGACTACTTCGCCGAACAAGCTACTTTAAGAGGAGCGACGACGACTGACTTGGATAATGAATTTGATAACAATACGGGCTATGCCGACACACCAGAATCTATGTACTATCAGGCCTATACCATTAATCCATTTCAAGGAGGGTACGTGGTAGCCGAAAATAGCTTTCCTGTAGAACAGCAGGGCGTTGTGACTGAAACAGGGAACCTTGGACAGCTTAATTTAGCTTATGGTTCTAATTTTAAGGATAGAGTCTATCTAGGTGCCAGTGTTGGGTTTCAAACCTTAACCTACAATATGGTTACTAACCATCAAGAGCGTTTCCCTAATGGAGAGGTATTTAATGGTCTTGGATCTACGGACGACTTAATAGTCAATGGAAATGGTGTCAATTTAACTATTGGGGCTATTTATAAAGCAT
>JBLHOT010000073.1:0-19020 GCA_047623945.1 Arcticibacterium sp.
CATCCGTAGGAGCCGATGTCACAAATGTGATATCCATTCCTAAGATTTTAGCTATTTTATCTATAGATACTTCTGGAAAGATAATCTGCTCAGTAACACCAAACGTATAATTACCCCTTCCATCAAATCCTTTATCACTTATTCCTTGAAAGTCTCTTACACGAGGTAAAGCAATAGACACAAGCCTATCTAAAAATTCATACATGATTTCTCCTCTAAGAGTAACCTTTGCTCCAATAGGCATTCCTTCTCTCAACTTGAAATTCGAAACCGATTTCTTTGAGATTGTTGGAACAGCCTTTTGTCCTGTTATTATTCCTAGCTCTTCTACACTAGTATCTACCAGCTTCTTGTCCCCTGTAGCTTCTCCTACACCACGGTTTACCACTATTTTCTTCAATTGTGGGACCTGCATAACAGATTTGTAACTATACTTCTCCATAAGAGCAGGTACAATTTCTTTACTATATCTTTCTTTTAATCTTGCCATTTTCTTAACAGTGGATTACCGACCCACGTTTATCTTATTAAATGAATTTGCCAGTAGCTTTTGAAAAGCGTTGCAATTTGTCCTTATCGTTTAGCTTTCTTCCAGTTCTAGCAGCCTCACCACTTGATGGATCAACCACCTTTACATTACTGATGTGGATAGTACCTTCTATCTCGCTAATCTCTCCCTGTGGGTTTTGAGCATTTGGCTTAATATGTTTCTTAATCATATTAACACCCTCTACAATAACCCTATCCTTAGCCACAATAACTTCGGTAACTTTACCTTCTTTGCCTTTAGAGTTACCTGCAATAACCTTCACAGTATCTCCTGTGCGTACGTGACGTTTCTGATGCTTCTTTTTACTTTCCATTTTCTTATTTATTTATTCCAAAAGGAATTCTATTAAAGAACCTCTGGTGCTAATGAAACAATCTTCATAAACTGTTTTTCACGCAACTCACGTGCAACAGGTCCGAAAATACGCGTACCCTTTGGCTCATCGTTATTACTTAGTAGAACTACGGCGTTTTCTTCGAAACGAATGTATGTTCCGTCTTTACGTCTTACTTCTTTTTTGGTTCTTACCACAACGGCTCTTGAAACTGTACCCTTCTTCATACTTGACGAGGAAAGTGCATGCTTCACGGTAACCACTACTTTGTCACCAATTCCTGCGTACCTTTTCTTTGTTCCGCCCAAAACGCGAATCACTAAAACCTCTTTGGCTCCGCTGTTGTCAGCTACGTTCGCTCTTGATTCTTGCTGTAACATTATTTTTTTAATTTAACTTTTAAAACCTTCCTAAAACAACAGCCAATTACTTAGCTTTTTCAAGAACTTCGATTAATCTCCAGTTCTTTGTCTTACTTAAAGGCCTTGTCTCCATAATTTTCACGGTGTCGCCTATTCCAGCTTCACCATTCTCATCATGAAACATAATCTTTTTAGTTTTGAGCATGAACTTTCCGTATTTCGGGTGCTTCACTTTACGTACAACCTGCATTACTCCAGATTTGTCCATTTTGTTGCTGGTGACAACACCAATACGCTCTTTTCTAACTTGTCTTTCCATTTTTGATAACAGATTTGTGGTATTCCCCACGTTATTCCTATTCTGTATTAATTATTAATTATCTACCGCTTAACTCGGTTGACAATCTAGCAATCACCTTTCTTGCTTCAGTGATTCTTTTTGGATTCTCAATAGGAGTTATAGCATGAGCAAACTTTAGCTTCTGTAATCTTTGCTTCTCCTCGGCTAGCTGCTGAGACAATTGCTCCGCATTTAAACCTTTCAAATCTACTTTTTTCATCTTTATCTTAATTTAATCCAGAATAGTGTGATTCCGAATACCTTCAAATTATTATACTTGATAATCTCTTCTTACTACAAACTTTGTAGTCATCGGAAGTTTCTGTGCAGCTAATCTTAATGCTTCTTTAGCTACTTCTAGTGAAACCCCTCCTGCTTCGAAAAGCACGGTTCCTGGAAAGATATTAGCCACCCAGTATTCTGGTGCTCCCTTACCTTTTCCCATACGTACCTCAAGAGGCTTTGCTGTAATCGGCTTATCTGGAAATACACGTATCCAAACCTGACCTTCACGCTTCATAGCACGTGTTACCGCGATACGAGCTGCCTCAATTTGACGTGAGGTAAGTCTTCCTGGCTCAAGAGACTTAATTGCAAAAGAACCGAAAGCTATCTGATGACCTCTGAAGGCCAATCCCTTTATTCTTCCTTTTTGCTGCTTACGAAACTTAGTTCTTCTCGGTTGTAACATATCTGTATGCTTTATCTGAGGTAAAACCTCATAATTTCTTTTCTTCTAAATCTATTACCTATTCTCTCTTCTACCTCTTCCTCCGGAATCTCTTCTGCCTCTGCCTTTACCTCTCTCTCCTCTTCCGCCTTCGCTCTTGCTTTCTTCCATCGCACCTGCTGGTGTCAAATCTCTTTTACCGTAAACTTCTCCCTTAAATACCCAAACCTTGATACCTATGATACCGTAAACAGTAAGTGCTTCAGAAACAGCATAATCAATATCCGCTCTTAAAGTATGAAGAGGTATTCTACCCTCCTTGTACATTTCAGTTCTCGCCATCTCGGCTCCTCCTAATCTACCCGAAAGTTTGATTTTTATACCCTGAGCTCCTACCCTTGATGCCGACTGAATAGACTGCTTCATCGCCCTTCTGTAAGAGATTCTAGCCTTTAATTGCTGAGCAATAGTTTCACCAATCAACTTGGCATCTAGCTCAGGTCTTTTGATTTCAAAAATATTAATCTGAACATCTTTCCCAGTAAGCTTTTTAAGCTCTTCTCTCAACTTGTCAACTTCAGAACCCGACTTACCAATAACAACACCTGGTCTTGCCGTATGAATTGTTAGTGTAATCCTCTTAAGCGTCCTTTCAATAACAACTTTTGAAATTGAGCCCTTTGGTATACGAGCCTTAATGTATTTTCTGATTTTGTTATCCTCAACCAGCTTTTCGGAAAAATCTTTTCCACCATACCAGCTAGATTCCCATCCTCTGATATAACCAAGTCTAAGACCTATAGGATTTACTTTTTGTCCCATGTTTTGTAATCTAAATTATTTTTTGGGTATAAATTATTCCTCTGTTTTCACTTCTTCAACCTCTAATGCTGGAGCAGCTAAGCTGTCTACCACGAGAGTCAAATGATGAGAACGTTTTCTTATTCTATGTGCTCTACCTTGAGGAGCAGGTCTCAGTCTTTTCAACATTCTACCGCTATCTACGAAGATACTCTTAATTACTAATTCTGTATCATCTATAGAAATATCCTCGTTTTTCTCTTGCCAATTAGCTACAGCTGACATTAATACCTTCTTCATGATAGGTGCTGCCGCCTGTGGCTGATGGGTCAAAATACCAAGTGCTTGACTAACTTTCTTTCCTCTAATCAAATCGGCAACCAATCTCGCCTTACGAGGTGCTGTTGGAAAATTATTAAGTTTTGCTACTGCTTCCATTTTATTATTGTTTTACCTTAAAGAATTAAGCTTTATGGCCTAATTATCTACGGCCTTTATCTTTTTTATTTATGTGCCCTCTAAAGTTTCTCGTAGGAGCAAACTCACCAAGCTTATGGCCTACCATATTGTCGGTTACATAAACAGGAATAAACTTATTTCCATTATGAACGGCGAATGTAAACCCGATAAAATCCGGAGAAATCATCGACCTTCTTGACCAAGTTTTGATAACTGCTTTCTTTCCTGAGTCTGCCATATCCAGCACTTTCTTCTCAAGGCGAAAATCTATATAAGGTCCTTTTTTAAGCGAACGAGCCATTATTTACTTCTTTTGGAGATGATTAAACGATTAGAATACTTGTTTTTAGATCTGGTCTTCTTGCCTTTCGCCATCACACCGTTTCTTGACCTTGGATGCCCTCCTGAAGAGCGACCCTCACCACCACCCATAGGGTGATCAACTGGATTCATGGCCACACCACGAACTCTAGGACGCCTTCCTAGCCATCTATTCCTACCGGCCTTACCCAAATTCACGTTCATGTGATCTGGATTGGATACTGAGCCCACTGTGGCAACACAAGTACTCAACACGAGTCTCATCTCACCTGACGGCATCTTTAACGTTACATACTTACCATCCTTCGCTAATACTTGAGCATAGGTTCCAGCACTTCTTGCCATCTGACCACCTTTCCCTGGAGTTAACTCAATATTATGTATAATGGTACCCAATGGCATTTTAGATAATGCCAAGCAGTTTCCTACCTCTGGAGCAACCTCTTCACCAGCCTCAATCTTTTGTCCTACTTGAAGACCCTGAGGAGCGATAATATATCTCTTCTCTCCATCGGAATATTTCACCAGAGCGATTCTTGCCGAACGGTTTGGATCATACTCAATAGTAGTAACCTCGCCTGCAACCTCTTTCTTATCTCTTTTGAAATCGATTATACGATATCTCCTTTTGTGACCACCACCTATGTACCTAGATACTCGGTGACCTTCATTATTTCTACCACCGTTTTTCTTAACAACTCCTAATAAACTCCTTTCGGGTCTATTGGTTGTTATGTCGGAGAAATCAGGGGCTACCCTTTGTCTCTGACCCGGCGTTGTTGGTTTTAACTTCTTAACAGCCATTCTTATTAATTTTGCAGCTCCGATTCTCGAAGCTATATCTATTATTAAATTCTATTTTATAAATCAGCGTAAAAGTCAATCAAGTCTCCTTCTTTCACTGTTACTATTGCCTTTTTTATAGTGGCAGTACGTCCTGTAGATACTCTAGATTTTGTCATTCTAGATTTCGTAGTACCGTACTGACGCATTGTAGATACTGTATCCACGGTAACTCCGTACATATTCTCTACCGCCTTGGCAATTTGAATCTTATTTGCCGACATGCTTACTTCAAAGGTATACTTACCCAGAGCATTTAAGCTTTGAGATTTCTCCGTAATTAATGGTCTTTTTAAAACACTCATTTCTATATAAATTTCAAAACCGCTAGGGTTTTTATGATTTCAAAATTGATTCAAGGTGACTAAGAGAATTCTCAGATATAAGAATACTTTCTGCATTCACTAAATCAAATATATTTACTTGATTCATATCGGTAACCATCGTTTTCGGAAGGTTTCTTGCAGACTTGTAGAGATTATTCTGAACACCGTCTACCACAAATAAAGTTTTACCAACTACTCCTAATGAGCCTAAAAACGCTGCATAGTCTTTAGTTTTTGGTGCCGCTAAAGAAAAGTCCTCTATAACAATAACTTTACCTTCCGAAGCTCTTGCTGACAAGATAGAACGTTTTGCTAAGGTCTTTTCCTTCTTATTTATTTTAAAACCATAGTCTCTTGGACGCGGTCCGAATACAGTACCACCACCAACGAAAATAGGAGATCTTTTAGAGCCATGACGTGCCCCACCAGTACCTTTTTGTCTGTGAAGTTTCTTACCTGTATAATTTACTTCAGCTCTTTCTTTTGCTTTGTGTGTTCCTTGACGCTGATTAGCAAGATACTGCTTCACGTCAGTCCAAATCGCATGCTGATTAGGCTCTATACCGAAAACTTCTTCCGAAAGTGTCACTTTCTTCCCAGTTTCTTTACCCTCTTTACTTAATACTTTTAAATCCATTTGTTAGTCCTATTTTTTCGGTGTCGTTAGGTTTCGACCTTATTGTTATTATTTGTGTAACGTAACCACAGAGTTTTTAGGACCCGGTACTGAACCAGCCACTAAAATTAAATTCTTATCCGCCATTACTTTCATAACTCTCAGATTCTGAATAGTAACAATGGTATTACCCATTCTACCACCCATCTTCAAGCCTTTGAATACTCTAGCTGGGTAAGAACAAGCTCCAATAGAACCAGGATGACGAGCTCTGTTGTGTTGACCGTGTGTAGACTGTCCAACTCCACCAAAACCATGTCTTTTTACAACACCCTGAAAACCTTTTCCTTTAGTCCTTCCACTAGCATCCACGAATTCACCTTCTTCAAATACATCGCTAACGCTTATCACGTCACCAAGATTAAATTGTGCTTCGAATTCTTTAAACTCTACTAACTTTCTTTTTGGTGTAGTGTTAGCTTTCTTGAAATGACCCTGAAGAGCTTTAGTAGTACGTTTCTCTTTCTTCTCTCCAAAACCTAATTGCACAGCATTATAGCCATCAATCTCCTGTGTTCTCACCTGAGTTACCACACAAGGTCCTGCTTCAATCAGTGTACAAGGAACGGCAGCCCCATCATTAAAGATGGTCATCATACCAATTTTTTTTCCAATAATTCCAGACATCGTCTTAATTTATTTTTTCGCTTTAAAATCGTCTATTTCTCCAAACGGGCTGCAAAAATCTGAATTTTCACAGAGCTATCCAAAGAAACAGCTTAAAAAATTATATATCAGCGGTTAGCCCTGAGCCAACATGAACTTTCCATCTCAAACCTTTACAGGTAAGGCCTCTTTTATACTGAGGGTGACGCCTTGTTACCTTGCGATGAATCCCAAAATTTTTCTTTACGCGAATCGGAGACTGTTTAAATGCTCATAAAAAGAATCTTAACTCTTTTTCTCACAGTCGGAACCAAATCGGTTTCGCGGGGATGCGACTTCGTTTGATTCATAAAAGGGAGATACTCTCCGTCGTATTGAGCCGCAAAGGTAAAATAATATTTTACTCTGCGAAATTATTTGTAAGAAATATTTAAAGTTATTCCATATTCTTAAAGTTGCTCAAAACAATGAAAAACACATCTCTTTACAATTCTCATCCTTACAATTTATAACTTAGTAAGCCTGTTTTAATATCTAATGCCAGCAACAGACCCTTCGTGTCTGCTTTTATATATGCTTGTCTGATATCTGCATCTCGATGAGACTTAGGTACCATTTGGCCATGCTTGTATTCCCTCTGAGGAAAAAGCTCTGAAACATTCATCAAAACTTCACAATCGCAGTGCCCTTCGTGATTTCCAAAAAACTTTAAGTTTTCAGGTGTATTCAAGCCTCGTTCTTTCAAGAATGCTTTAGTAGCCCGATAATTCATTTCACAAGGATTTTCTTTTAAATCGTTTTCGAGGTATAAAAATAAGTCTTCAAAAACTGATACGTGAAAGGGTATATCTGCCAAGAACTCAGAATCACTATCTACTGCGGCGTTTTCCGAAAGCTCTTCGCCATTACTAAACAGATAAAAGTTACCTAATATACTCCCTAGCAATAGTACTGCCGCAGCTATTCTTAACCAGCTATTTCTAAAAACATACTTAAATACTTCACCTTTTTCTTTTTCTAGCTTCGGAAGACTTGGTTTGATACCATCAGGGACCACCACGCCATTCTCCAAAGCCAAGGCCGCAAGGGCATTTTGTATAGCCTCGAACTCTACAAGCAAATCAGGATTTCCCTGAACTTCCCTTATTAAAGCCTCTTCATCATTTTCAGGAAGTATGCCTAAAGCTAGTAGCTCTAAATCCCCTTCTTCAAAATTATATTGCTTCATTACTAATCAAATTGTTTACGAAGAGCTTTAATAGCAGCTCTTACACGAGTTTTTAAAGTACCTAGTGGAATTTTCAATTCCTCCGCTAAATCGGCCTGGGTATATCCTTCATAATAAATCTTTTGAATCAAAATTTGATAATTTGGTTTTAATTGGGAGGTCAGCCCTTTCAAACCTATAGTATCTGTTTTGACCGTGGTATTATATTCTGAATCCATTACCGAAACCTTATCATCTCTTACGAAATTTTTCAGGGTATGGTTTTTATAGTCGGCTGAGCGAATTCTGTCAATAACCAAATTCCTCGTAAGATTGGCCATCCAAGTAAAGAGCTTGCCCTTATTTCTGTCATAGCTGCCAATTTTATTCCATATCTTTATAAAGACCTCCTGAAGCATGTCTTGGGATTCATCCTCATCACGCAGCATCCTAATAATGATACCGTAGATAGCATTAGAATAGTTCTGATACAAAATATCAAAACCTGCTGTGCTACGTTCCATGAGCATCTTTAGAAGCTCACTTTCCTCTAAGGTAATTTTCTTTGCGTAGTTCTTCATTCGGTCGTCAATATAATATGTTAAGCTCAGATTTTTACAATAGATCTTTTCAAGAACTGAAAAATAAAAAAAGACGACAGATATAACCCATCGCCTTTCTACCAATCATTTATTCAACCATACTTAATATGAGCTCTCGCTCCTATTAAAATTGTTATGCACGCATAACAATGCAAATTAAATAAAACGATAGGTTATAAACAATAGTCTCATCAATTTAAATTTGCAGTTATAACAGAACACTCCGACAAATGACTCCTAAAAAGGAAGGCTTCACTTTTCCTGCTGAATGGCAACCACATAAAGCTACTTGGCTGAGTTTTCCTTGTAACGAAGATACTTGGGAAAACAGGCTTCAAAAAATATACCCCTCCTACTTCAAGTTCATCAAGGAAATAGCTGAGGTGGAACAAGTCTGCATAAACGTGGCAAATCCCGACGTAAAAAAGCTGGTAAGCTCAGAACTCCTTAATAGGGGTTTACATGACTACGATATCAAGCTACTTGATTTCCCAACCAACGACTCCTGGTGCCGCGACCATGGCCCTTCTTTTGTCATTAATTCTGAAAGCAGAGAAAAGGCGGTGGTGAATTGGGGTTATAATGCCTGGGGAGGAAAATACCCTCCCTTTGATGACGACAACGCCATCCCTGCTAGGGTGTCCGAGTTAAAGAAGCTTAAGCTTTTTGAGCCTAATATTATTATGGAGGGAGGTTCAGTAGAAGTAAACGGAAATGGCACACTGATGACTAGTATGTCCTGCTTATTAAATAAAAACAGAAATCCGCACTTAAAGAAGAAAGATATAGAGCAGATCCTACTCGATTTCTATGGTATGGAACAAGTTCTTTGGATAGAAGATGGTATTGTGGGTGACGACACAGACGGTCATATAGATGATACCACTAGGTTCATTAATGAAACCACGGTTCTAACAGCTATTGAAATCAACAGGCTTGATAACAATTATGCTATTTTACAAAACAACCTTACACTTCTAAAAGAGATGAAGCTATGGACCGGAGAAAAATTGAATATAGTGGAACTGCCTATGCCTAAACCCGTTTATGAAGAAAACCTTAGACTTCCGGCATCTTACGCCAATTTTTATGTCTGTAATGGGAAAGTTATTGTACCCACCTATCAATGCTCCCAGGATGAAACTGCTCTCAAAATTATAGCGTCTTGCTTTCCTAAAAGAAAGGTTATTGGAATAGATTCTACTTCAATAATCTGGGGATTAGGAAGTTTTCATTGTCTTTCACAGCAAGAACCACTTTTATAAAATTTGTTAAAATGATTCCGTTTTAGCAATAATTGACGACTTTTGCGGCTTTAATAATAAGAAATTTCTAGGCCGACTTTATGCCCAAAATTAGTTTCGTTTACGTTTTTGTTTTTCTTTCTATTTTACTTTCCTGCAAAATCAGTCAAGTGGCACAGCCCAAAGAAACCTTTGAGGTTATTGACACTCCGGCTAAAACCGTATTTACCATAGGAGACGCATCAATTACGAACAAGGATTTGGAAGGCCTTTTCACAGCTAATACTATAGAAGATAGTACTGACTTTAACACGTTCTTAGAAGAAATAATCTTTCAACAAAGGCTTTATACCGCAGCAAAAGATAAAGGCATATTAGAGGACTCTGAGCTACTTGAAGAAATTGATTCCTATTTAAGTATTATTGCCCCCAGTTTTGTCATGGATTCTTCTGAAGTGAACAAGCTAGCCAAGCTGACCTATGAAAGATTAAAAACGGAAATAAATGCTTCTCACATTTTAATACCTTTAGCTATCCACGCCAGTGCTGGTGATTCACTCAAAGCTTACCATGAAGCCATAGTTCTTAAAAAAAGTATAGAAATAGGAGCCCCTTTCGATTCTCTAGCTACTATCTATTCCGGGGACATTAATACAAAAGGAAGTGGTGGGAAAATGGGGTGGTTTTCTGCCCTCCAACTCTTATATCCTTTAGAAAACGCGGCTTACGAAACACATGTTGGATCTGTGTCAATGCCTGCAAGAACAAAGGCCGGATATCACATACTTCTTATAAACGACAAAAGAGCGTACAGCGGAAAAGTGAAAGTAAGACATATTTTAAAGGCCGTTCCTCTAGGATCGTCCGATGAGTTTGAAAGCTTTCAAAAAAACAAAATCGATTCTTTAAAAAGCCTTATTGAAAAAGGAATAGTGTTTGAAGAATTATGTCAAGTAAATTCAGACGATAAAAACACTTCTTTAAATGGTGGAGAGTTAGCTCCTTTTTCCATTGGAAGTAGACAAGAAAGGAATTTTGAAAGTGTAGCCTTTGGTTTAAAACAAAACGAGGTTTCAGCCCCAGTCAGGACAGAGATAGGATGGCATTTGATTCAGCAAATAGACAAACTGCCTTTGGAATCCTTTGAAGAGCTGGAAGAGCATATCTATAAGAAAATAACAACTGACAGTAGGGGAGCGTATTTGAAAAACACAAGCTTGAAGCCCTATGTCTCTAAATTAAATATTAAAGTAAATTCTGAGGCCTTAGATGAAATAGTAAGTCTAGCCGACTCTCGAATTAAAGAACGCACTTGGTCAGTCAAAAAAAATATGATTGACCAAAGGGCCTTGCTAAAGATTGCAGACAAGTCCTTCAGTAATCTGGACTTTATAGATTACGCCCTAGACAAACAGACATTTGAGAAGCAGTTTGAAAACTTTTCTCCTGACACGTATTTAAGAGGCTATTTTGAAGACTTTAGGAGCGAAAAAATAGATGCCGCAGTGTTAGAAAACCTACCGTTATGGAATAGCAAATTTGCTACAATGGCCATGGCATACAAGCAAAGTATTGCAAGTAGCCGCTATTTGAGTGAAACGATTTATGAAAAAACACTTGAGGATACTTTAGGCCAAAGAGACTTTTATCTAGCAAACATTGAAAAATATAAGCTCCCGAAGCAGGCCCAAGCCATCATTGTGAAGGCAAATAAACTTGAACTCTTAGATAAATTCGCTGAATTAACTGAAGGAAAACTGCCGTACAGGTTAAAAAGGGGTATTAGACCTATGTTTTTCGATAAACTTAACTCTGATTTGGATGATGAGAAGAAGCATAAACTAATTGGTCTCACCGTAATCATGCAAAACAACCCCGATTATATTGTGGAAGTGGGTGGACACAGAGACATTAATGAAGACTTAGAAACATCGGCCGAAAGGCTAAATAAAATAGTTCGTTTTTTGCTCGGGAATGGGCTTGACATAACAAGGATTAGAGAATATGATTATGGCACGTCAAGATTGGCTGACAGATTCGATTGGACCCAAAATCAAAGAGTAAGCTTCCAGTTTTTCACCCGAGAAAAGAAAGACCTATTAAAAACGTTAAACTCTGATAAGGACCATATCTCTATAGAAGAGAAATCGTTTTATCAGGGAGAAAACAATTTGATTGATGGTACAGAATGGGAACCAGGAGTATATGAAGCAAATTATGATAATAACTATTTCATAATAGAACTTAACAAAGTATTGCCGGCAAGACCCAAAACATTTAAAGAGGCCTACCCTGCTGTCCTAGCAGATTTCCAAAAACACCTTGAGGAACAACTTAGAAAGGAGCTGGCCGTTAAATATCCAGCTGAAGTAAATACCGAAGAAATAAAAAAGTTATACACTGAATTCAAGAAAAAGAATCTGTAAAATTACACCTATGTTAAAAAAAGCATTCCTGCTCCTACTTATACCCTTTTTTAGTCAAGCACAACTTGTGGGTACTAATGTAGACCGAATTGTTGCCAAAATTGACAATTACTACATTCTAAGGTCCGAGGTAGAAACACTACTAGTAAGATCAAAAGAGCAAAACCAGCCAATTGACAAATGTCAGGCATTAGAATCTCTGGCAGTTCAGAAGTTATTGGTAGCAAAGGCTGAAATAGATTCTGTTATAGTAGAACCCGTAATGGTAGAAAGTCAACTAGACGCTAGAATGGCAGAAATGGTACGTATTTATGGGAGCGAGGAAAGTATTGTTGAACAATTTAACAAGTCTCTAGAAACCCTAAAAGGTGAAGTAAGAAAGCAAGTGTCTGAGCAGCTAACGGCCCAGAAGATGCAAGAGACCATTAGCGAAGGGCTTTCTGTGACGCCGCACGAGGTCAGAAAATTTATCAACGCTATCCCAAAGGATAGTTTACCTATGATACCTACAGAAGTAGAAGTGGGTCAATTGGTACGCTTGGCCAAGCTCACTGTGGCACAAAAAGATGATTTGGTAGACAGACTAAAAGAAATCAAAAGAAGAATCGAAGGCGGAGAAAAATTTGACAAATTAGCTGAAGAGTTTTCTGAAGATCAAGGTTCTAAATCCTTTGGTGGTGATTTGGGATGGGCTAAGAGAGGGCAAATGCTTCCTGCTTTTGAAGCTACAGCAATGAGATTAAAACCCAAAGAATTAAGTGATGTAGTAGAAACTGATTTTGGCTTTCACCTTATTCAGCTGATAGAAATGAGAGGTCAAGAGTATCATGCAAGACATATTCTTTTAAGGCCTGAGTATAGTAGATTAGACATGACCAAACCTACCAAATTTTTAGATAGCCTTTCTAATTTTATTCGGACAGATAGTGTTTCATTTCAAAATGCGGTTAGGCAACACAGTGAAGACGAATCAACTAAGTATACCGGAGGAGCTCTTACAGACCCCACAACTGGAAGCTATAAAATGTCTCTGGATCAATCTATGGAGCCCAATTTGTACTTTGCAGTGGATACCATGAAAGTAGGAGAACTAACACCTCCTGTGGCTTATCGTAGTTCTGATGGTAAGACAGGGATGAGACTCTTATATTTGAAAAACAAATTTGAACCACATGTTATCAATATGAACGACGATTATGAAAAAATCAGAGAGTTCGCTATGATGAATAAGAGAAATGTGGAAATAGAGAAATGGTTTGGCGAAGCTATTTCTGAGGTATATATTAAGATTGACCCTGAATACCAAGTTTGTAGACTTTTTGAAAACTAAACACTAGAATGGCAAATAAGATTGAATTCAAATCTGATGTAGAGGCTGCCGATGCCTTAAAATTGGCTTATGAAAAACTGACGAAGGAAATTGGTCAAGTGATTGTAGGCCAAGAAGAAACAGTTCGGTTACTGCTTACTGCTATTTTTTGTCAAGGCCACTGTTTACTAGTCGGTGTGCCTGGTCTCGCCAAGACGCTCTTGATACAGACTATTTCAGATGCTCTGGCTCTCGATTTTAATAGAATACAGTTCACTCCAGATTTGATGCCCTCAGACATTGTAGGTTCTGAAACACTAGATAATGACCGAAACTTCAGATTCATTAAGGGGCCAGTTTTTGCTAATATTATTTTGGCAGATGAGATAAACAGAACTCCTCCGAAGACCCAATCTGCTCTCTTGGAGTCCATGCAAGAATATTCAGTTACTGTAGCCGGACAGAAACACGAACTTACCAAACCCTTCTTTGTACTTGCTACTCAAAACCCCATAGAACAGGAAGGTACCTATCCCTTACCAGAGGCTCAACTTGACCGTTTTATGTTTATGGTCTTTTTAGATTACCCCTCTTATGAGCAAGAACTTACTATCGTTAAAAACACTACTTCTGACAAAAAAAGCACGGTTAAAAAAGTAGTCTCAGCTGAGGAAATCTTATATTTTCAGCAATTGGTAAGAAGAGTACCTGTAGCAGACAATGTGGTGGAATATGCTGTCGGCTTAGTTCATAAAACAAGGCCTCAGACAGAGCGATCTTCTGATGAAGCAAACAGTTTCTTAGACTGGGGTGCTGGACCTAGAGCCTCTCAAAACCTTATTTTGGCTGCCAAATGCAACGCCATCATAAATGGAAAATATTCACCCGATATTGAAGATGTAAAAGCAGTGTCTACCGCTGTTTTACGTCACAGAATTGTTAGAAACTTCAAAGCTGAAGCAGAAGGCATTTCTGTAGAAACCATCATTCAGAAAATGCTTTAACCATTAAACTTTAATCCTTTTCAAATACGATTCTATTTTCTGTAAAGACATGGCATTAAACGTCATGTCTTTTGTTAAACCAGCCTTTCTGGCAACTGCTACACCGTAGTGCATGTCTTGAAAACCTTCAATTTTGTGTGCATCTGGATTAATGGAGAGCATTACTCCTTTGTCCAAGCAATAAGGAATCCATCTCCAATCAATGTCTAATCTGTATGGGCTAGCGTTTATTTCCATAATAACATTATTCGCTGCACACGCATCAATGATTTTCTTAAAGTCAAGTGGATAACCTTTTCTTGAAAGTAGCAATCTACCCGTAGGATGACCTAAAATAGTGGTATAGGGGTTTTCTACCGCCTTCATTACTCTATCTGTGGCCTTCTCTATACTCATGTCTAAGTTAGCATGCACAGACGCCACCACATAGTCAAAAGTAGCCAAGGTATCATCCTCGTAATCTAAGCCACCATCGCTCAGAATATCAGACTCTATTCCCTTTAACACTTTAAAGGGTGTCAATGCTTTATTAATTTCGTCTATTTCCAGCTGCTGCTGCATTACTTTCCCAGCAGGTAAGCCATTTGCATAAGTAGCTGTTTGAGAATGGTCCGCTATTCCAAAGTATTCTAAACCCAAATCTCTACAGGCCTCAGACATTTCAAGGAGTGTATTCTTACCATCAGAATACTTAGAATGATTATGCAAACTGCCTTTTAGAGCTTCCCAAGAGATTAAGGAGTCATTGGAGTTGTCTTTAACCCATTCAAATTCATTTAAGCCTTCTCTCATTTCTGGAACAATAAAGTTTGAACCAAAACCTGCATAATAGTCTTCAGACGCTTCAAAAATATTCGATGTTACATAATGATAAAAAGTTGTTTGACTCTCTTCTGAATTTCTTTTTAAATGATCTTCGGAGGCATTGGCCAACAATTCTTCTCTGCTAAAATTGGTTTCCTCTACGAGTTGGATTTCAATTAAAATTTGATTGATCCCGTATTTACCTCGCCATGTATAAGGAGAAGAAAGGCATAAATCCTCTTGATAGTTTTCACCTAGTTTTGTTTTATCTAAAAAGGCCCCAACGGCCAAGAAACTAAGTTTATCAACCGTTTCTAGTTTTCTTGGAATAGCCCCGACGGCTCTAATCTTTGAAAATTTACTATTTAAGTCTGTAAGTATTTCTTTGGATAGTTCTGCTCCCTGGTTCATCCTTAACTTACCAGACTGCTGCCTTAAGAACTGGAGTGATTCCAAAATCTTATCTTGAATTTTCCCTCCAAACCCTTTTAATTCCGATATTTTTCCACTTTCGCAAGCAATTTGAAGGTCGTTTAGGTTATCAATACCGAGTTCTTCCCAAAGTGCTTTAATTTTTTTAACTCCAATACCTTTCACCTTAAACATCTCAAGTACACCCTCAGGCGTCTTATCTATCAATATTTGGAGCTCGTCCGTAATTCCGTTTTCTTTTATCTGATTGATATTGACCAGCATGGATTTACCTATCCCTCTAACTTTGAGTAGCTCTTCATCAGACATAGTGAAGAGATCATCCTCTAGCCGATCCAAATTAAAAGCCGTTCCACCATAAATTTTGGCCCGAATGTCATCTTCCCCATGAAGAGTCATCAATTTACCCGTTAACTCTATGACGTCAGATATTTCTTTATTGCTCATGATATTTAATAGAATATTGGCTTATTATTTCTCCAACAACATTTTGATTTTTATTCCAAACGCAGCAAAAGCAAGCGTCATAAAAGGGCTTATAATATTAAAGAACGCATAGGGGGCATAAGTCATAACATCTACACCTAAGACGTTGGATTGATACGCTCCGCAGGTATTCCAAGGCACAAGTACTGATGTAACTGTACCACTATCCTCTAACGTTCTGCTCAAGTTCTCAGGAGCTAGGCCCTTTTCTTTGTAAGCATTTTTAAACATCTTACCAGGAACCACTATGGCTAAGTATTGGTCGGAAGCTGTAATATTTAATGCTAAGCAGCTAGCTACGGTACTTGCAAAAAGGCCGAAAACACTTTTGGCTAAGGAAAGAAGGCTTTTTGAAATCTTATCTAATGCTCCTATGGCCTCCATGAAACCTCCAAAAGTCATAGCACACACTATGAGCCAAATAGTATTTAACATTCCTGCCATGCCTTTAGACTTAAATAAGTCTACCAATTCTTCCTTACTTGTTTCTATTCCCGCAGGGCCAGAAATGGCATTAATGATTCCTTTATAAGCGGATACGAAGGTCAACTCAGATTCTCCAGAAATTTTAACAACAATATCAGGTTGAAAAATAAGAGCCAATACCGCTCCGCCAATGGTTCCAATAAATAAAGCTATTAGAGGCTCCGTTTTTCTAACTATTAGGAATATTACTAATACTGGCACCAAAAATAACCAGGGGTTTATAGTAAATGTATCTGTTATAGCCTCTTGCATAGCAGAAACGTCTACATCACCTTTAGAACTCTGCATTAATCCAATAACAATAAACAGGATAAGCGTAATTACTATGCTTGGAATGGTGGTATAGAGCATATACTTGATATGTGTGAATAAATCTGTTCCAGCCATGGCCGGAGCTAAATTCGTGGTGTCAGACATTGGAGATAGTTTATCACCAAAATATGCACCAGAAAGAACAGCTCCCGCCACCATTCCTAAATCAAACCCTAGTGATTTGCCAATAGCAATTAAGGCAATACCTACTGTGGCTGTGGTGGTCCAGGAACTTCCTGTGGCGATAGAAATAATACTGCATATAATGACACACGCAGGTAGAAATATAGACGGGCTAAGAATGTCTAAACCATAGTAAATCATGGCAGGAATTATTCCGCTAATGAGCCACGTTCCAGACAAAGCCCCAACAAATAAGAGGATCAGGATAGCCCCAGAAGTGGTTTCAATATTACTTCCCACCTTGTCCATCATATGTTTAAAAGAAATTTTCTCTCTAAAGCCCATTAAGGCAGCCACAGCTCCTCCAATTAGCAAGGCGAACTGATTAGAACCCGAAAGTGCATCATCACCAAAAACGAAAACATTAAACGCTAAAGTGATAACAAGCACGATGACGGGTATTAGCGATTCCGCTAAAGAGATCTTTGAAGCGGCTGAAATATCTTTTGGCATTAGGGGCTTATTGAAATGAATTTCAAATATATAATTTTTTAGGCCAGAACAGACTTAAAAGCCCATGGGAAAGCTAATTCTCTCATTTAAATCTTGATGCCTTAAAATAAGTAAAAGCACATTTTCTTTCCCGATTGAAAATAATAGTATTTACTTTGCCACAAAATAAGCCAGCACATGTTCATAATGATTGTTCTTTAACACCTAACCATTAGGTGTTAATTTTCTGAAATATATTCCTCCTCATTTTAAGAACAGTCGTTTTATGTCCAATTTTTTTCAACTATTTATTGACGCTTTTAAAGGCGACGAAAACAGGGATTACACCTCCATAAGTATAAATAGAGCTATTTTTTTACTCTCGGTGCCTATGGTCATCGAAATGTTTTTTGAAGCTACTTTTGCCCTGGCAGATGCTTTTTTTGTAGCACGCTATGTTGGGACCTTAGGCGTGGCTGCTGTAGGACTTACAGAGTCGGTAATTACTATTATTTACTCTTTAGCTTGGGGTTTAACAGGTGCCGCCACTGCTGTTATTTCTAGAAGAATAGGTGAAAAAGAAAACAAGAAGGCTGGAGTAGCTCTGGCTAATGTCATCCTCATTTCGGTTGTCTTAGGCCTAATACTTGCCACTCTGGGAGCTATCTATTCTGCAGATATCCTCAGACTTATGGGTGGCTCTGAAGAGCTAGTATCCCAAGGGGAATGGTACATTAAAATACAATTCATTAGTGCCCCTTTGATCATTTTGCTCTTTACGCTTAGTGGTGCACTTAGAGGAGCAGGAAGTGCTTCCCTGGCTATGAGGTCTGTCATTCTTGCGAATATCCTAAATATAGGCCTTGACTTCCTCTTAGTGGCTGTCTTTGACATGGGCATTAAAGGAGCCGCTTTGGCTACTCTTATTGGACGTGGATTTGGTGTTGCTTATCAGCTCTATATATTAACCGATGCTCAGAGTAAACTGAGATTACTTTGGGAAGACTTTATTCCAAAGAAAGCAATCATTATCAATATACTCAAAATAGGAGCAGGAAACGCCGGTCAATTCCTCATTCAGTCGGCTAGTTGGGTGTTTCTGGTTCGGATTCTTTCCATATATGGTAGTGAAGTTATAGCGGGCTATACGATTGCCTTAAGAATTATCATATTCACCATTTTACCGTCTTGGGGTTTGGCTAACAGTGGAGCCACTTTGGTAGGTCAGAACCTTGGAGCTGGCAAGCCAGAAAGAGCTAAACAGTCTGCTTGGAAAATAGCCTTTATTAATATGGGATTTATGACGTTCATTGCCATTTTCTTCCTGCTTTTTGCCGAACCTTTTATTCAATTCTTTGACACTACACAACAAGTCGTGCGAACAGGAACCAATTGCCTTAAAATATTGGCCGTAGGTTATATTGTTTTCGCTATTGGCATGGTAATTACTCAAGCCATAAATGGAGCAGGTGACACAAAACCTGGTACAATTTTTAACGTCATTGCTTTTTGGATCGTCCAAATCCCTTTAGCTTATTATTTGGCTGAAACCTTAGGATGGAAGGAGATTGGCGTTTTCTACTCCATTATTGTGAGCGATGCCCTCTTGGCCATAATGGCAGTGATTTACTTTAGAAGTAATCGTTGGCAAAAGAAACAAGTTTAGCGAGAAAATCACCTAAAAAAGGAGCATCGCCCATGGCCATGCTCCTATAATATCATTTATAAATCAGTCTTATCTGTTTATAACAAATCTTTTAGACTGCTCTCCCTCCTCCGTCTTGAGCCTAACAATATAAGACCCT
>JBLHOT010000074.1:0-18683 GCA_047623945.1 Arcticibacterium sp.
TAAAGATTTAACTGAGCAGTACACCGAAAATGGTAGAGGTACTCGTGATGCTGACGGTTTTGTAAACTTTGACAAAGCTATTTCGGTAAACCGTTCTACTACCGACCCTTATACAGGTTCAAACAGTAATTTCACTGGACAACTTTTGGGTTCTAATGGATTTAGAAACGACGGCGTTAATAGAGCTATTTTAGTAAGAAGAGCTTCTATGAACTCTCATGACTGGATTGGCGGTATATCAAATTTAGAAGGAAAGTTTGGTAAACTTAGAACTTCAATAGGTCTAGATTTAAGATCGTATAAGGGATACCACTACCGTGTATTAAATAACTTATTGGGTCTTGACGGATACTACTCTACGGGTAATAAAAACTCTAATGGACAAGTTGTAAATACACTTATTGAAGCTTCTCCATTCAAAGATACGGGGCTTAAAGGCACAAAAATTGATTATTACAATGTTGGCATAGTAGGCTGGCAGGGTGTAAATGGTTTGGCAGAATATGTAGGCTCTAAACTTACAGCTGTAATTCAAGCCGGTGCATCTAACCAGTCTTTCCAAAGAGAAGACTTATTTGACCAACCAGCCATGCCACTTTCTGACAAGCAGAACCAAGGTGGTGGATATGTCAAAGGTGGTGCTAACTTTAATATTGATGATAAATCAAATGTATTTTTCAATACTGGGTTTATCTCAAGACAACCACAGTTTGACGCCGTATTCCCTAATTTTGCGAACGTAGTTAATCCAGATTTGCAAAACGAAAAGATTACTTCTTTTGAACTTGGTTATGGATTTATTACTAAGAATTTTAATGTGAATTTGAATGCATATATTACAAGCTGGGGTAATAGATTTGTTTCTCGTACATTATTCAATACTCAGGGAGATTCAGGAACTGCTCAATTCAAGGATATTGATGTTGCTCACAAGGGTATAGAGTTAGAAGGAAATTATCGTCCAACTAACAAGTTAAAGCTTCAATTCATGGCCTCTTTGGGCGACTGGAGATATACAAAGGATTTTACATCTACTATATTTGACAACAGTAATCAGCAAATTGGTACTGGAACCTTATATCTGAAAGATTCTAAAGTAGGAAATGCAGCACAGACCACAATGGCTTTGAATGCAGACTATAATATCAATAAAACTTTGAGTTTAGATTTGGGTTATCGTTATGCTGGAAACCTTTACGCAGACTATTCTGTAGTAGATGAGGTTTTCACAACACCTAATAACTCTGGAGCGATTAAACTTCCGTCTTATGGCTTAGTGGACGCAGGTCTTACTGCCAGATTTAAATTATTAGGAAACACTTCTACTTTTAGATTAAACGCAAATAATCTATTCGATGCTCTTTATATTTCAGAATCACAGACAAATATCGCTACAGAAAGTGGGTCTCCAACCTGGAATGGCGTTGATGTACGTAACTCTGTTTGGCTCGGTTTTGGAAGAACTTGGAATGCTAGTTTAAGATTGAATTTCTAAGAATCAATCAATTTTTGTATCAAAATCCCGCTTCTTATAAGGAGCGGGATTTTTTTATGACCTATAATCAATCAAATTACAATTCGTAACTTCCCAAATAAATTGAGAAGTACACATGGAGATTATCAAAACACCAAAATCGGCTTTCGACCAAATAACCGATTTCCCTTTCACAGAAAACTATATAGATTTTGAAAACATCAAAATGCACTATATAGATGAAGGCAAAGGCGAAACCATTTTGGCTCTTCATGGGCAGCCGACTTGGTCTTATTTGTATAGGAAATTCATTCCCTACCTCAAAGACTACAGGTTCATTGCTCCAGATTTGATTGGCTTTGGGAAATCTGACAAAATAGTCGGCAGTGAAAACTATACTTATGAACTTCACTTAAACTCACTAAAGAACTTCATTGATAAACTAGACCTGAACGACATTACCCTCATTGTACAAGACTGGGGCGGTTTATTGGGGCTTGGCCTTTTAGGCCAATTTCCAGAACGATTTAAAAGAGTGGTGATTCTCAATACGTTTCTGCCCATTGGGAAGCCAGCCAACTTTGGCTTTAAGATCTGGCAATGGTTTGCCAAATATCATCCTTCTATTCCTACCGGAGGTGTAGTACAGTTTGCTTCTGCATCAAAACTGTCTAAAGAAGTGGTGGCTGCTTACAACGCTCCATTTCCATCAAGAAAATATAAAGGGGGAGCAAAGTCTTTCCCCAGACTCGTCCCTACACATCCTAGTGATGATGGTGTTAAAGAAATGAAAGATGCCCGTGAGGTTCTTTCAAAATGGAATAAACCAGCATTAGTTTTATTCTCTGATAAAGACAAGGTTTTTAGTGGAGCAGAAAAGTTCTTTTATAAACTCATTCCGACTGTCAAAGACGAAGAAAAAATTATCATCAAAAATGCAGGGCACTTTCTTCAAGAAGAAAAAGGTGAAGAGATAGCTCAATATATCGACAAGTTTATCAAAGGCCAGAAATTAATAGATTAGAGAAACCTCAAAGTACCCTTTTAAGCCGATAAGTATTTGATACATTATACCAATCCTTTCCTAAATTGATAGCAGAAACCTTATTCAACCCAAATGAAACTTACATCTATAGCAGTAATCCTTAGTCTATTCGCATTTTCATGTTCAACTGAGTCAACAGAAAGGCCCCCAAATATCATCCACATCTTTGCTGATGATTTAGGCTATGGCGACCTCAGCTCTTTTGGGGCAACCGATATCTCTACCCCAAATATCGATAGGATCGCAAATGAAGGCATTAAGTTTACAGATTTCTACTCTGCGGCTCACGTTTGTAGCCCATCCAGAGCGGCTCTTATGACCGGGCGGATACCACAAAGAATGGGAATCCATGGTGTGTTCTTTCCACAGAGTTATACTGGCATGCCTGAAGAAGAAGAAACGATTGCCGAAAAACTTAAAGAGAAAAATTACGCCACGGGCATCGTAGGGAAGTGGCATTTAGGTCATATGCAAAAATTCCTTCCACTACAGCAAGGCTTTGATAGCTATTTTGGTATCCCATACAGTAATGACATGGAAAGTGTGGTTTATCTAGATGGAAATGATGTGGTAAATTATGATGTGGACCAGCATTACACCACAAAAACATACACCGAAAAAGCCGTTGAATTCATAGAAAACCACAAGGCAGAACCTTTCTTTTTATATCTACCTCATAACATGCCTCACGTACCCTTGTACGTTTCTAAAGATTTTGATGGCAGCTCCATTAGGGGCTTGTATGGTGATGTTATTCAGGAGATAGACTGGAGTGTGGGAGAAATATTGAACAAGCTGGAAAAGGATGGCCTCTTAGAGAATACGTTAGTCATTTTTTCTAGCGATAATGGACCATGGCTTGTGATGGAAGATCACGGAGGATCTGCCGGGCATTTAAGAGAGGGGAAACAATTCACCTTTGATGGTGGCATGAGAGTCCCTACCATGGCCATGTGGAAAGGAAAAATAGAGCCTAGTCAAGTATATGAAGGTTTGGCGAGTCAGATGGACTGGTTTCCAACTATCATGAAACTGGCAGGTATAAACTTAAACCCAGACCGAGCTATTGACGGAAAAGATCTCACAGAGGTACTTCTCAATAATGGAAAGAGGGATGGCGACGAATACCTTTTCTTTGATGGTGGCAAAATAGAGGCCTTTAGAAAGGGCGATTGGAAGATAAAAATGCCTTATAGGGGGTTCGAAGGTGCGAGTTACAAATCTGCTGTGGCTCCTCATGACACTCTTTTAGTCAATATTAAGACCAACCCAGAAGAGGATATCAATTTATTTGAGGTCAAACGTGCAAAAGGACTAGAACTCATTACTCAAATGAAGCTAGCCCATGAGGCTCTGGGCGAACTACCTCCAGCT
Source organism: Arcticibacterium sp. (assembly GCA_047623945.1). Classification (GTDB taxonomy): domain Bacteria; phylum Bacteroidota; class Bacteroidia; order Cytophagales; family Spirosomataceae; genus Arcticibacterium. The sequence continues at coordinate 3,894 of JBLHOT010000074.1, forward strand.
CAAGTTTTAAGAACATCAGCGGATAATAGTCACTATTTACATGTACAAGAAAGGCATAGGAACAATGCTGAAAATTAGAGGCTAGTCAGATATTTTATCGACCGCTAGTATATAGTAACGTCCGCATGCTCATTTTTTTAGCAGCACTGCCAATCATAACTTGTTTATATTTAACTAGTTAAAATATTTGCTAAGATTTTAAGCAACTAAGTGCTAACATTTATTGCATCTTTGAAGTGTCAAACATAAACCGTTTGATTTCAAGTTCTTAGTACTAAATAAAAATCACGATTATGTTAGCACTTAAAAGTACATCTCCAGAAAGAGTTTTTGTTCCTATTATTCCTCTCAGAAGAGAGCACGAAAATCCTTTTGAAAAGGCTGCCACAGTTACTAAAATGGCTTCTAAGAATGAGAGTCTGTTAAACCTTATGGCCGCCTTTGAGCTTAAGTAAAGCTACTTTGTGGTCATCCAAACAGGCTTCAATTTAGGTTCATGGTCTTTGCCAATGATATCCCTGTACAAAGCGGGCCTTCTTGCGTTTTTATATCTAAAACCACCAGAAAGCGGGATTTTATCTTTTGATATTTGAGCCATCGTTATCTCATCCTCAAAAGATTTTATTTCTGAAACCACTTCACCATACGGGTCAATGATCATAGAGTTTCCATTCTTCAAATGCTCTCCATCATAACCAATTGGATTAGTAAAGGCATAATAAACTCCGTTATCATACGCTCTAGCTGGAAGCCACCTCATCAACCATCTTCGGCCCTTAGGTCCATCAAACTCCATTCGTAGAGAAACAGGATCCAATACTCTATTTTGCCAATACTTATCATCTACATAATCTCTACCCGGCATAGCGGACGGCGTACAACCTGTTACATGAGGAGCAAAAATGATTTCTGCCCCTGAAATGGCAGTGGCACGTACATTTTCAATGACATTATTATCATAGCATATCAGTATACCACATTTCCATCCAAGTAAATCGAATACGCAATACTCATCTCCAGCAGACATGTATTCGCTAATAAAGGGATGCAATTTCCTATACTTGGCTACCAAACGCCCTTCATGAACACAGATATAAGTATTGTAAATCATATCTCCCTCCCGTTCTACAAAGCCGGCCAGAATAGCTATATCATTTTTAGTAGAAAGCTCTATAAGTTTTTTAGTACTGCCGCCAGAAGGTACTGGCTCCGCCAAATCCCTTAATTCTTTCAGAGATAAGTGCTTAGTAAAAGTATACGCCGTTACCGACATCTCATGAAAGCTAATAACATCTGCCCCTCCAGCCTTTGCTTTGGCGGCCAATTTATCAATTACCCCTAAATTATACTCCTTATCCCCGTCTTTAGGCTGGAACTGAGCCACGGCTACTTTCATCGTCATCACACTAAAGTAGAGCTATAGACTTAAGCAATAAATTTTATATCCCTTTTTTCTAGAATGAGCCACCTTCACCACCATCATCACCGCCATCAACGGCATCATTCCCTCTGTTACTACTTTTTCTATTAAATAGGCCTCTTCCGTTATTCTCCATTTTTCCGAAACGGTATTGAAAATCAACACGAATACTTCTTCTGAAAATGCTTCTATTATTATTAGTGATGAAATAGTTTAGAGCGTCAGTTCTATTTTCCAGAGCAGATTTAAAATCGATAGTCTTAACGAATGGATTCTCCAGTCCTAATCCTATGCTTCCCCTTTTCTTGTTTATATTCTTCTTAACTGTAATGCCATGGAAATAAAAGCCATTTCTAGTACCCTGAAGCTGAACTCTTGGAGATCTATAGAAAGCAAAGAAGGACGCTGCCCATTCTTTCGGAAAGGAGTACGAAGTATTTAAGTTAACACCTCCACTCCAACCTCTATTTGAAATAGTTCGGTTATCCATGTAAGTATAATCTACATTCACTCCACCGCCCAAACGCCACTTACTGCTCGGGTTTAAATTCAATGAGAGATTAGACCCATAACGTTTATTTACGCCAATATTTCCATAAGTAGTTTCTGTTACATCTAATCCATCCTGACGAGTCACACTACTTATGGAGGTTATACTGTTATCTTCAACTCTGGAGAATACTGAGAAATTGATTGAATTACTCTTGAAGTAAGTACTTAAAGCCACTTCAAACATATCAACTAATTCAGGAGCCAAAGTTGGACTTCCGAAGGATATGCTGTTTGCATTAGAATAGTCCACAAAAGGATTTAAGTACCGAATAGACGGTCTTTGAATTCGCTGAGTATAGCTAGTTCTAATAGAGCCAGCCTTTTTGAAACGCTTTGAAAGTGTAATACTTGGCAAGAAATTGTCATAGTCTGGAATCTCAACGTTTGACAGTTCCTTGAAATCGGCCTGAATCGTTGTTTTCTCATAACGTAAACCGGCTTGAACGCCCCACTTATTAGGCAATTCGATGGTAAAAGAAGAATAGCCCGCCAACACATTTTGGTCATAGTCTAAAAAATTAGACCTTCTATCATTATAAGCAAAGCTTCCTGTTGAAGAGTTATAACTATAAAATTGGCCATCAGAAAGTGCTGACCTAAGAACTCCCTTAGCACCCATTTCCCATTTAATTTTTTCACCCATGGGTTGTACATAATCTACTTGGAAGTTTAGTTCTCTATCCCTCCCTTGATTTTCGCTGCTATCTGCTGATATTCCATTTTGGAGGGCAGTGTAATAATTATTCGTATTATTCTCCGAAACTTGGGCTAAAATAGTTAGTTCCTTTATTGGATTTGCGTATTTCTTACTAAATGTAAAGTCAAGATCGCTAGAGTTACTTTTATTGCTTTGATCAATATCTCTAATATTTTCAAATATTAAATTCCTATTATTATCCAACAATGTTGATATCTGTTCTCCGTCACTGCCACGTACCCTATTTCTTAAAGAGTAGGTAATTGAGAAATTTGTTGTTGGATCAAAGTCATAGTCAAAAGAACCACTATAACGCCCCCCTCCCCAAATTCCACGATTCTCATCAAGTTGAGTTAAGTAGGTAGCTTCACCACCAATAACACTCTCTCTTGTATTCTCTCCAGTTGTTCTATAATTGTAAGAAGCCCTTCCACTGCCGCGTAAAGATATACCCCATTTACGGTCACGAAGATTCACACTACCATTAGCCGATGATCCAATCAGTCCAGCACCAAGATTTAATGAACCCGTAACACCTGCAAGTGTATTCTTTTTCAAAATGATATTAACAATACCAGCTGTTCCATCACCATCGTATTTCGCACTTGGTGATGTAATAACTTCTACAGACTTTATTTGGTCCGATGGAATTTGCCTTAATGCTTCTCCTACACTACTAGCAAAAATTGCTGATGGTTTGTTGTTTATTAACACCCTCACATTAGAACTACCTCTAAGCTCAACTTCACCATCCAAATCAACACTTAACATTGGCACCTTTCTCAGGACCTCCTCTGCAGTACCACCGGTATTAGAAATATCCTTTTCAGCATTATAGACCAATCTGTCTATTTTATCTTCTATCAAAGAAGATTGACCGGTTACGGTTACGGCATCTAATTGAATATTGTCTCCTATAAGCCTAATATCATTTAAGTTTACAGTCGCCGTATTACTTTCCACTATTACATTTCCGATAGTTTGTGGTTCATAGCCTATATAAGAAATGAGAATCTTATAATTCCCCTTTTTTAATCCTTCAAATTTAAATTTACCATTGCTGGAAGTTAAGGCACCATCAATGGCCTTTGAGGCATCCCATAACGCAACTGCTGCAAATTCAACAGGCTCATTGCTCAAGGAATCCACAATTGCACCTTGGACTGTAGCATATCCGGTGGAACCACCAGAAGGCCGTTGGGCCAAAACTGTGAAAGACAAAAAACTAAATAAAAGAACAAGACTTTTTTTCATGATAGCTAAATTAAAATACTAGAATGCTGTATTACTCCCAAATTTAGGGAAGCGTTAAGATTATAAGACGCTAAAACATTCGCAGAGTTTAACTATAAGCGGTATTAGTAGATATACCCATCGCTTGTGTAGACTTAATACTATCTAGAAATGATAAAATGGAGAAAAAATGATAGCCCAGGCATTTCTTATTCAGAGTACGACTCAATAGCTTTTTCAACAAATCCCTAATTTACATTCTCCAACTTCACTTACGAAGTAACAATTTTAGATTTAATGCTTGTCTTTTAATCCAAGCCTAAAAAGACTAATTTTGCAGCCCAAAATACAGGATAAAACCGTAGAATGAGTTTCGAATCTGAATATAAAAGAAGACGCACTTTTGCCATCATTGCCCACCCTGATGCTGGTAAAACCACATTGACAGAGAAACTCCTTCTTTTTGGTGGGGCCATTCAAACTGCTGGTGCCGTAAAGTCTAATAAGATTAAAAAAAGTACAACTTCCGATTTCATGGAAATTGAGAAGCAGCGTGGTATTTCCGTGGCAACTTCTGTGATGACTTTTGAATACAATAATTTAAAAATAAACATTTTAGATACTCCCGGTCACAAGGACTTTGCTGAGGATACATACAGAACTCTTACTGCTGTAGATAGTGTCATCTTGGTCATTGATTGTGTAAAAGGTGTGGAAGAGCAAACCGAGAAGTTAATGGAGGTTTGCCGCATGAGAAACACTCCTGTAATTGTGTTTGTTAATAAAATGGATCGTGAGGGGCAAGACCCTTTTGATCTTTTAGATGAATTGGAAGGGAAACTAGGCATAGGAGTAAGACCTATTACCTGGCCCATTAATGGTGGAAGAGACTTCAAAGGGGTATACCATCTACTAGACAAAAAAATGAACTTCTTCGCGGTTAATAAGACCAAACTAGAAGAGGATATATTTGAATACGAACTGGATGCTCCTGAGCTTGAGAGCAAGATTGGTCTCCAAGACACCCTGCAACTCCAGGAAGACGTCGAAACTATTGAAGCTATTTATGATGAATTTGACAGAGAAAGTTATCTCAAGGGAGATTTAGCTCCTGTCTTTTTTGGTAGTGCTGTGAGCAATTTCGGTGTTATGGAGCTTTTGAATACTTTTTGCAATGTGAGCCCATTGCCAATTTCTAGAGAAACGGATGTTAGAGTTGTGGAACCCACAGAAGATAAATTCACCGGCTTCGTTTTTAAGATACATGCCAATATTGACCCAAGACATAGAGACCGAATCGCATTCTTGAGGGTTTGTAGTGGGACTTTTGAACGTAGTAAATTTTACGAACATGTAAGGCTTGACAAAAAAATAAGGTTTTCTAATCCCTACATGTTTATGGCCGATAGCAAAAATGTGGTCGAGGAAGCTTTCCCTGGTGATGTGGTGGGACTGTACGATACCGGAAATTTCAAGATTGGAGATACGCTTACCGAAGGAGAAGATTTACAATTCACGGGAATTCCGAGTTTCTCTCCTGAGTTATTTAGAGAGGTGATAAATGCTGACCCTATGAAGTCTAAGCAGCTTGCTAAGGGTGTACAGCAACTTTCTGAAGAAGGCGTGGCTCAGCTATTTACAATGCAGCCGGGTAACAGAAAAATAATAGGAACTGTGGGTGAGCTTCAGTTTGAAGTTATAGAACATAGGCTACTCCATGAGTACGGTGCTAAATGCCGTTTTGAAGCAAAGCCCTATTCTAAAGCTTGCTGGTTAACTTCGGCAGACCCAGAAAAGTTGGAAGAGTTTATTCGCCTAAAGAATAACTTCATAGCATATGACAAAGACAAAAACCCTGTCTTTTTAGCCGAGACGGATTGGATTTTGAGAATGAATAAAGAAAACAATCCAGACATTGTTTTCCATACCACATCAGAGTTTAAGGTTAAAGCCTAATTGGGGGTAATCTAACGTGTTACTCGTAATCCACTTCATCAGAATCCACAGGAAATGGGATATAAACGAAGCTGGCAAATTTACCGTCAATCACAAATAAGCAACAATATTCTTCGGCATCTTTAAAGTTTTCCTTAAAAAGATCTTCGGATTCTTTGCCCACGATATCACGTTCTAGAAATTCTTCTAAAAAAGAAGCCTTGTACTCATATCTAGTACCAAAGTCTTCCTTAAAGAAAAGTGTATTGCCCATTGCCACCTCATTTACAGTGGCTACAAAAACGGGAAACTTGCTGAATTTCCTACTCACAATTTGATATGAAGCCTCCTTCAGGTTATCGCAAACTTTTAAAAAGTCTTCGGTGATAACCCCCATCTGCTTCTTATCTATCTCAGGAGAATTAGCATCGTCTAGTATCGTGTTTTCGTTTGAATGATTAATCATATCTTTTCTCTGTTTGTATCGGACTTATATCCTAGCGGCCAATAAAAGCCTTAAATCCCTATGTCTTAAGTTAAACTTTTTCGCAATGTTTTGATGCGTAATGTTTCCTTTGAAAGCATAAACCCCTTTTAAAAACCAATGGTTCGAAAGAATCATCTCATCCATCCCCCCGAGGTTCTCTATTTGAATCAAAAGTGGTGTGAAAATATTACTCAAACTACAGCTGGCAGTATGACCAACTCTGGAGGCTATGTTTGGCACCGCGTAATGAGTAACACCATGTTTAGTAAAAACAGGAGCTTGATGTGTAGTAAGGCTGGAGGTTTCTATACAGCCTCCTTGATCTATAGCCACATCCACTATCACAGAACCGCTTTTCATACGTTCCACCATCTCTTCTGTAACTACTAAAGGAGTCATGCCTTTTTCTGAGCGGATGGCTCCAATAACCACATCTGCATTTTCCAGAGCTTTTCCTAAGTTCTGAGAATCAATGATAGAGGTAAATATATGCTGACCTAGAGCGTATCTCAGTCGCTGCAGCCTGTAGAGGTATAAATCAAATATCTTAATGTCTGCCCCTAAACCCAGAGCAGTCCTTGCCGCAAATTCTGCCACCGTACCAGCTCCCAATATCACCACCGAGGTAGGAGGCACCCCTGCTATTCCGCCTAATAGCATCCCTTTCTCTTTTGCCAAATACTCTGAGGCCAAAAGAACTGCCGAACTGCCCGCTATTTCACTCATGGCCCGTATAACGGATAAGTTGCCAGCGGTATCTTCCATATGCTCAAAGGCAATGGCCGTAATTCTTTTATCAACTAAGGCTTGAAAATACTCTTTTGTCTGCTCATTAAATTGTAATGCCGAAATCAATGCACTTTCAGGATTCATCAGAGCGATTTCTTTGAAAGAAGGAGGATTAACTTTAATTACAATCTGACATGCATAGACCTGATCGCTAGAAAAACTTATTTCTGCTCCAGCATTGGCATATGCTTCGTCTCCAAAATTTGCTAGTAGACCAGCACCTTTCTCCACCACTACGTTTATACCATTTCGTGTCAACACTGAGACAGAATCTGGAGTTAAGGCAATTCTCTTTTCAGTTTTCGTACTTTCCAGAGGTAATCCTATAGTAAAGCCTTCCTTGCCTGTGCCTACCGCCTTTGGGGCAGGCTTTGTCTCTAGAATGGCCGTGTCACCTACGCTAACTTCGGGTTTTTGAGCCATTAAATAATCGTTTTTAGAGTGATGTTTCTTGAGTCTGAATTATGACCACTTACTATTTCAATAAGCAAATGCGGCCTTGGAAGTAATACATCAATAACCTGTGGCCATTCTATAAAGCATTTATTCCCGCTATCTAGGTATTCTTCCATTCCAAAATCATAGGCTTCGTTTACGTTTTTAATCCTGTAGCAGTCAAAATGATAAATGACATGCCCTCCAACATTTTCATAAACATTTACAATAGAAAATGTTGGACTTTGTATGATTTGATCAATGCCACTTTGGCGGCATAGAGCTTTTATTAATGTGGTCTTACCTGCTCCTAAATTTCCCTCAAACTTCAGGATATCCATGTCTGTAGCTAGCAAAAGTATCTGCTTAGCCATCTCTGGTATCTCACTCAAAGTTATATCGTTAAAAACCTTTTTCATTCAGGTCACAAAGGTATCATAATTTTTAAAAATCATGGTAAATCTGTTTCATGACAAAAATCGAATTGCGAATAATATTTGGTATATTTATGGAGGTCATTTTGGATTTAACGTTCAAATTTTAAGACCTTTGTAACTCACCTCCAAAAGACTTTCCGGGCACATGTACGATGGCAGAAAACATATCATTCTTTTCTTTTTCCTATCCATTGGAATTATTTACATCACACGCCTATTTTACCTTCAGGTTTTAGACCCTACGTATAAATCAATAGAGGCCACAAAGGCCATACAACGTCACATAGAAGTTCCACTTCGAGGACAGATTTATGATAGAAATGGCGAGCTTCTCGTACAAAACGAGGAAGTCTATAACATGTATGTAACACCCAACAAGGTTAAAAATCTGGATACGTTAAGATTTTGTAAAGTTCTTAATATTGACCGAAATTACTTTGATAACACTTTGCAGATAGCACAGCAATATTCTAGAAATAGGGCCTCAATCTTCAAGAAACAGCTATCTAAAACTGAGTTTGCCCAAGTGGCAGATGCCATGATTAACTTCAAAGGCTTTCATTTTGAACAGTCTTTCTTTAGAACTTACCCGGGCCATACTTTGGCCAACGCCCTAGGTTATATTGGAGAAATCCCCAAAAATCAGTACGACAAGCAAGAAAACAAATACTACAGAAAAGGAGACTACATAGGCCTTTCAGGTATAGAAAAAGAATACGAAGACGAATTAAGAGGTATTAGAGGGGTAAAATACACCCTGATGGACGTCAAGATGAATGCTAAAGGCTCTTATGAAAATGGTGATTACGATACCGTAGCAGTTGTTGGACAAGATTTGTATTCCTCCATAGACATTGAATTACAGCAACTTGCAGATAGTCTTTTCCAAAATAAAGTAGGTGCCATAGTTGCTATTGAACCTAGAACCGGTGAGATTTTAACTATGGGTTCCTACCCTACCTATGACCCCAATTTGCTTTCTGGAAAGGCCTTTAGTGAAAACTACATGAAACTTATCAATGATCCCGATAAGCCTATGTTTAACAGGACTATTTCTGCTTTTTACAGACCAGGTTCTACTTTTAAACTAGTACAGTCTGTTGTTGGTCTCCAGCAAGGAGTTATTAATATCAAGACCTCATTTATTGGTGCTAGCTCACCAATGGCTTGTCACGGACACGGTCTTCACCATTTGGCCAACTTAAATAATGCTGTTCAGTATTCCTGTAACCCTTATTTCTACAATGTTTTTAAGCGAATTTTAGCGAATTCTGAGAAAAACAGCCCATACCTAGCCGCCCGAGAGGGACTGGCGAGATGGGAAGACATGGTACGTAAATTTGGTTTAGGGTCTCATTTGGGTATTGATATACCCGGTGAAAAAAGAGGTCTACTCCCTGGAGTCTCGCTATATGATAAATATTATGGAGAGAATAGGTGGAAGTTCTCCACTGTTGCCTCATTAGCTATTGGTGAAGGAGAATTAGGCATGGATGTGCTAAAGCTTGCCAACATAATAGCCATTATGGCAAATAAAGGATATTGGATTACTCCTCACCTTATCCGCGGTGTAGGAGAAGATAAAAAAGGCATGAAAGCAGAACGCCTAGAAGTGCATCAAACAGGAATAGACCCAAAACACTTCCAATCTATCTATAACGGTATGGAGGAAGTTTTAAAAGCGGGTACTGCCAGACAAGCCTATATGGCCGAAATTCCAATACTCGGCAAAACGGGTACGTCTGAGAACAGAAAAGGTAAAGATCATGCCATTTTTGTGGCTTTTGCTCCAAGAGAAAATCCGCAAATAGCCATTGCGGCAGTAGTAGAAAACGCTGGATTTGGTGGCTCCTCTTCTGGGCCGATCTCCTCTCTATTGATTGAAAAATATTTAACAGGAACAATAAAGCGAAGAGCTTTGGCGGAGAGAATGAAAAACTTGAGCTTTACAACAGTGGCTGCCGCAGCAGCGGAATAACCAATGGCAGGAGAAATCAATATTAAAAGAGGTATAGATTGGATAACAGTTTTACTATACTTTTCATTAGTTATAATAGGCTATCTAAATATTTATGCGGCCGTTTACGACCCAGAAAACCCTATTTCCTTTTTCTCTTTGAGCCATAACGCTGGCCGACAATTACTTTTCTTAGGTCTTTCAATGGTCATTGTTACCTTAATATTATTCATAGACTATAAGGTATACGACTCTTTTGCCTATATCTTTTATGGGTTTATGATTTTAGTGCTTCTTGCCACTATTTTCTTAGGTACACCTATTAAAGGTTCTAGGTCTTGGATAAAACTGGGAACATTTTCTCTTCAGCCTGCAGAATTTGCCAAAACCGTTACGGCACTAGCTCTTGCCAAACTACTGAGTACCCAAGGCTTTAACCTAAAACGTTTTAGTGACCTCTGGAAAGCTGCCTTAATTATATTACTCCCTCCCATTATTATTATACTTCAGAAAGAAACTGGAGCTGCACTTCCTTTTGCCATATTCATGGTAGTACTTTATAGAGAAGGCTTACCCGGTATTTACCCTGGGCTTTCCCTTGGTTTTGTAATCATACTCATAGTCTCTCTTTTCTATTCTAAATGGTTTATACTTGGCGGTATGATACTGGCAGGTGTTTTCTTCTGGTATTTAATTCTGAGAAAGAGAGATAGAGGAAAACAATTACTCTATAGATTAATTGGGCTGTATTTAGTGTTCGCAACATTCACGATGGGTTTAGACTTTTTTCTGACAAAAGTATTACAGCCCCACCAACAGCGAAGAATTCAAGCATTGGTAAATCCAGACGCCGACCCTTTAGGAGCCGGCTGGAACGTAACTCAATCTAAAATTGCTATAGGTTCTGGTGGCCTTTTTGGCAAAGGATACCTTCAAGGCACTCAAACTAAGTTTAACTTTGTGCCTGAGCAATCTACCGACTTTATCTTTTGTACTGTAGGCGAAGAATGGGGCTTTTTGGGGAGCTTAGTTTTAATGGGCCTTTATCTTTCCTTTTTTGTCCGCCTACTTTATTTAGCAGAGCAACAACGAGATAAATTTGCCCGCATTTATGGCTACTGCGTGGCTTCCATTATGTTTTTTCACCTTTTGATAAATATTGGAATGACTATCGGCTTGATGCCCGTTATCGGTATTCCTCTCCCTTTTATCAGTTATGGGGGCTCCTCTTTATGGTCTTTCACCATCTTACTTTTCATTTTCCTTAAACTTGATGCTCACCGAAGCTTTAAGGTGTAATCTACCTTTCAGAATTAATTGAAAATTATGAACTCTATCTATTTGATCCCTACAGTACTTGCTCCCGAAACCCAGCAGCAGGTTCTACCTCCAGAGGTCCTAGATAGCGTGAAAAATCTTAATGTTTTCTTTGTGGAAAACATCAAAACGGCCAGACGTTTTATCTCTTCTTTAAAACTAGGTAAGGTCATTGACGATATTACCTTTCATATCCTGACGAAGAACTCCCAATTTGAAGAAACTTTCAATATCATGGCTAGTCTTACAGAAGATGCTGGTATCATTTCAGAAGCTGGCTGCCCAGGAGTGGCAGACCCTGGGGCTCTGGCAGTAGAAATTGCACATCAATTAAACTATACAGTAGTTCCGCTAACTGGACCTTCTTCCATATTGCTGGCACTGATGTCCTCTGGTTTCAATGGGCAAAGTTTTGCTTTCCATGGCTATCTACCCATTGACCGTAAGGAACGTGTAAAAAGACTTAAGGAACTAGAAAGGTTGAGCTTTAGCTCCAATCAGACACAACTTTTCATGGAAACACCTTTCCGAAATAATCAAATGCTAGACTCCATTCTTCAGCACTGTAATCCTAACACTAAACTTACTGTTTCAGTAAACCTTACGGCCCCTAATGCCTTTTCAAAGACATTCAGTATTGGGAAATGGAAAACAATGAAAAATCTAGATTTCCATAAACAACCTGCAATTTTTGGTTTTGGTACCTAAACCTTACTCAAGGGCTATTTTCCCACCACCATCCACAAAGCCTGTCGACAAAGCAAGTGCATCTCCAAGCATCGCCGTATAATCTTCCTTCGGAATTTCAATGGCTCCATACCTGAGTACATTATCATTTATAAACTGTGTGTCTAGTAAGCCAAAGTTTCTGTCACGGAGGCGTTCTACCAAGAAATGAAACGCCACTTTAGAAGCATTAGAGACTTTATGGAACATAGATTCACCAAAGAAAGCCCCCCCTACAGAAACGCCATATAAGCCGCCCACCAATTCACCGGCTTCATAAGCCTCCACAGAATGTGCAAAACCCATGTCGTGAAGTTGGGTGTACATATCAATGAGTTCGTTAGAAATCCATATACCATCTCCCTTGAATCGGGGCAACGAACATTGTCTCATCACCTCCGTAAAGTTTTTATTGATTTCTATGTCAAACTGCTCCTTATTCAGAACAGGTCGTAAAGATTTTGACGGCTTGTAAGTATCTATAGGAATAATAGCACGCGGGTCTGGGGCATACCAACCAATTTCGCCACTCTCGTCGGCCATCGGGAAAAGTCCATTGACATATGCATAGAGTAAATCAGAAACCATGAATTAGTTAATCAGCCAAATTTTATCCTCTTTAAAACCTTGATCAGACCACTCCACCAATACCCTCTGTGAGTCTGGGGTGTTCACTTTTCTTCCCGTATAGTCTGGCTGAATAGGTAAATCTCTATTATAGCTTCTATTTATGAGACAGAGCAATTCCACTTTTTGAGGCCTACCAAATGCTTGCATGGCATCAATAGCTGCTCTTACCATTCTACCAGTAGCCAATACGTCATCAATAAGGATAACTTCTTTATTTTCTATGACGAAATTAATCTCTGTGGCGTTTGGAGTCAAAATGGAATCTCTTCTTCTGAAGTCATCTCTATAGAAAGTAGCATCTAAAGTACCATAGTTTACTTTCTTACCTAATTCATTCTCCAGAATATTTACTACCCTCTTAGCCAAGAAAACACCGCGAGGCTGCAAACCTATAATGACAGCATTTGAAAGGTCCCCGTGATTTTCTATAATCTCCTGTGCTAATCTTTTCAGAATAACATCTAATAAAGGCTGACTCAGTATTAATCTTTTTTTACTCATTGAATCTGACGTTAAGAACAAAAATATTGACTTCTAGGGATATTGACTAATAAATAAGAAAGGAGCCTTTCTTTGAATAAGGCTGAATTCATTAAACCAAGAATTGTAATGCATCCATATATTTGCATTCTTTAAGTTAAAACAGATTCTGAATGACAAACTTTTTAAAGACCCTTAAAGCCTTTTTTTCTAACGAGCAGGCTGAAATAGAAATTGACGCTAATATGAAATATTTGATAGTGGGCTTGGGAAACATTGGGCCACAGTACGCTTTTACTCGCCACAATATAGGTTTCATGGCATTGGATAGCATTGCTACGCAAGAAAAACTACATTTTTCTATGGAGAAGCTAGCATATCATACGGAGTGGAAATCTAAAGGCCGTATCATACACCTTATTAAACCTACCACATTCATGAACCTGTCTGGAAAAGCCCTCAAGCATTGGATGACTAAGCTTAAGGTTTCCAAAGAAAACGTCTTGGTACTCGTCGATGACCTAGCCCTGCCTCTTGGAAAACTAAGGCTTAAACCAAAAGGATCGTCGGCTGGCCATAATGGGTTAAAAGATATAGAGCAAAACCTTCAGAGTTCCGATTATGTTCGTCTCAAAATTGGGATAGGAAGCGACTACCCAAAAGGAAGGCAAGTAGATTACGTTTTAGGTGAATTCAGCGAAGACGATATGATAGAAATGGCTATAAAACTAGAGAAGGTCAAAAAGATGGTTTTAAGCTTTTGCTTCATCGGCGTTCAGAAAACTATGAATTCCTTTAATGAATAATTGCACTTTTTAAAGAATATTAGACTCTGCTGTAAATAGATACTTTATATACTTAATTATTTTAATATTGATATTTTATTCTTCACGATGTCTATTATTTGACTAATTATGTCAAACAAAAAATGTATTTAATACATTTTCCATATTTTATTTGGTTACCCATCCTCTATAAAACTTGCGAGATTCTTATTTAGCCCCCATATTTGTGTCATAATTAATCACGGAAAACATAACAAATCCATGAATATGAAAAATAGAAACAAAATAGGAACATTAATACTTGTAGTCTTGGCAGCTATCTCGGGAGTGGGAACAGTGAACGCCACAAAAACTGTAGTTGCACATTCGCATATATATCTCGTGGCAGGTTCAGAGTCTAACTTTGAAACTTACATGAGCAAGAAAGCCAAGAGGTTTATAAAGAAGAATAACGAGGACTGGGCGACTTTTAATAAAGTGGTTCGTCTGTATAACAGCAGTACAGGAACATTCTTAAGTGTCTCTAAAGATGACAAAGCCGATTTTTTTGAGGCAGTAGCAACAATAAACGATAAGCTAGAAAAAATGGGAGGAAGAGATTCTAAAGTTTGGCAATCTAAAGTGGACGTTACTGAAAAGGTTTTCGCCTTCTTGTGGAGTAATCGTCCAGTAGAGTTACCGTTAGAAAACATAGAAGAAATCCCATCTATGCAGCTAGAAGCTGCTTTAGGAAGATAAAAAAATTCAAAGTTTAATAGGTTAGGGTTGAATATATAAATGCCGCTCCAGTTTTGGGGCGGTTATTTTTTTGCCCACACCTCCCATTCTAATAGTTTAATAGGTGGGCGGGACGCGTAGTCTTGAATATATAAATGCCGCTCCAGTTTTGGGGCGGTTATTTTTTTGCCCA
>JBLHOT010000075.1:0-18576 GCA_047623945.1 Arcticibacterium sp.
CCCTCGCAAATGTGTTAAAGAGTGCTCTAGTTTGGCGGAATTTTGGTCTATAAAACCAAAGTCGTGACAAACGTATCATAGAAGGTGTTTAAGGTTAGTGAGTTAACTGATTTTCTTATGTCGAACTGAGGTTACAAGAATTAAATTCGCAGAAGAAACAAGCCTTTTTTTGTAAAATCCAATGGCATAAATAGCTTCTTCATCCATTATTAAGATTAATGGATTGATAGCGAGCCCAGTCACCTGGGGCAGCATAACTATCGAGTTTTTTTGTCTCCACTTTCGGCGGCAATAAAGTAGAAGTCCCAATTACTTACTACCATAAGATGATCATGGTCTAGTTTCAAAAGGCCAATTGAGCCAGCCGTCTGGAGCTTTGCTTCACCTTCTCTGTAAAAAGTAATATTTGGCTGCTTTTTGTATAACCCAGTATCATTAAAACTATATACACAACCTTTGACGAGGTTTTCAAAATATTATCTTCAATTCCTACTGCTAAATAGTTTTCACTAACCTGAAAACCTCCTGCATGCCTAGAAGGCTCTCTCAGGAGAGGAATAAACTTACTTGTTTTTAATGTGGCTGGGGCGGCCTCGAAGATATAGGCTGTGGTAACTCAACTCCCAGATATGAGAAGTTTGTCTGTCCCGTTTTTTTCGATTACCTGCACTCCCTTCAAATGCCACCCTATATTTGGAACAGAAAGGTCATTTTTTAATGAAATGACTTCTGGAGCCGAGGTCATCGCCTTAAAGGCTTCTGGTACATTTTTTACCTGCTGGCCAAAACCTAGAATAGGAAGAAACGAAAGCAGAAGTGTTAGGAAAAAACTAATAATTACATAGCGGCGACTCATGACGAAAAGTGTTTTAAAAGCTAAGACTTTTATTATTTAAACGCTAACAATTTTCTATTTCAATTTAACAAATATATCGCTAGAAAATGAATTGCTTTTTCAAAACAAAGAAAGAGTAAGCCCGTTTGAGATTTATTAAGTTTATTTCTGAATTCATAACGCCTATTACCTTCGAATTTTTAAGAGTTAATAATTCTCATTCAAATTAAAAAGTAATTTGAGGGTCCAAAGAATAAATAGACCTACTCATGACAGACGATTGAACAATAATTCTTAGTTTGAATGATTGAAATAACCCAATTTAAAAATGAGACTCTTTTTAACTGCCGTGCTATCTATTTTCTGTGGTTTAGCCGTGTACTCCCAAAGCCCTGCTATTATTACTTCAGAATTTATCTATGAAAACGCTCCCTTCCCTAGCTGTCACGCATCCACATTAGCTGAAACGCCCGAGGGCATGGTGGCCTCCTGGTTTGGTGGAAGTCATGAAAAAAACCAAGATGTAGAAATTTACTTTAGCAGATTGGTAGATAGTAAATGGACTACCCCTGTTTCTGTTGCCAATGGCATTCAACACAGTACTAAGAGATATCCAACTTGGAATCCTGTGTTATTTCAAGTACCTGATGGGCCTTTATTATTATTTTTTAAAGTAGGGCCAGATCCTTCTCACTGGTGGGGTGAAATGAAACACTCCGATGATGGCGGCAGAACATGGTCAGCGGCACATAGGTTACCAGAAGATATTTTTGGGCCTATAAAAAACAAACCCGTTTTATTAGCCGATGGCCGATTACTATGCCCATCTAGCAAGGAAACCGAAATTGGAAAAGACGATCATTGGCAGGTATTTATAGAAGAAACGAGCGACTGGGGTAAAACATGGTCAATCACCGAACCATTAAATGATGGAGTTATCACAAATGCCATACAGCCAAGTATTCTGACCTACCCAGATGGAAGGTTACAAATGCTTTGTAGGAGCCGCGAGAGTAGACTCATGAGTTTATGGTCAGAAGATAACGGTAAAACATGGTCCGAAATAGAAAAAACAAACATTCCAAACCCTAATTCAGGGACAGATGCTGTGACGCTTAAAGACGGTACACAATTATTGATTTATAACCCTACAGAGAATAATCCTGGAAAATGGGGAGGACCAAGAACACCTTTGGCTTTAGCCAGCTCAAAAGATGGTAAAAACTGGAAGAATATCCTTACCCTGGAAGACCAGCCTGGAGAGTACTCTTATCCCGCCATTATTCAAAGTGCGGACAATAAAGTGCATATCACTTATACCTATAAACGACAATTGATTAAGTATTTGGAACTTGATCTTACAAAACTTTAGCATTAATGAAACCTATAAACCTGAATGGCATAATTACGCCTTTAGTAACTCCCTTAAATACAGACTTTTCTTTAGACATAGACTCTTTAGCTAAAATCCTTGAACATATCATTGAAGGTGGTGTTTCTGGTGTGTTTCCCTTAGGTACCACCGGCGAATTTTGCAGTTTCAGCATGAATATGCAAAAGGAAATAATCAAACACGTCTGTGCTACCGTAAATGGTAGAATACCTGTTTTAATAGGTATTAGTTCTCCTAGTTTACAAGATACACTTTCATTGGCAGAAGTAGCTAAAAACTGTCATGCTGATGCTTTAGTAGCCACATTGCCTTTCTACTATCAATTAAGTCAAGAAGAGGTTGTGGACTATTATACTAGAGTCGCAGATAACGTGTCCCTTCCGTTATTCCTCTACAATATGCCTGGTCAAACCAAAATAAATATAGAACTGGAGACTGTTTTGACTTTATCTAAGCACCCAAACATTGTGGGTTTAAAGGATAGCTCGGCAGATATGAAATACTTTGCAGAATTAAGTACGTTATTTAAGAATACGGACTTTGAATTATATGTGGGTCCAGAAGAAAAGTTAGCGGAGTCTTTACGCTTAGGTGCTCATGGTGGCGTAAATGGTGGTTCTAATCTGTATCCTAAATTGTATGTATCTCTTTATAAGGCATTTCAGGAAGGTGATATGGCCACGGTAGAAAAGCTACATAAGCAAATATTAAAATTAAGTGATGCAGTTTATAATTTGACCAATAATCCCAACTCCTATTTACAGGGCTTAAAAGCCGCAATGAGCGTAAACGGCCTATGCGAGGCCACACTTGCACCTCCTTTAAAAGAGATTTCAGCCAGTTTAAAAATAGACTTGAGAGAAAAACTAAATACATTGTTTTGAAAATTAATACTTTAGACATCGCCATTTTTATCATCTATCTAGTGATGGTTCTGGCCTTTGGGCTTTCGTTTTATAAGAAAAAGAAGACGGCAAAGGGTTTCACCACAGGTGAAGGTCGAATTCCTGCATGGGTTTTAGGGATGTCGGTTTTTGCCACTTATGTAAGCAGCATTAGTTTTTTAGCCCTTCCCGGCAATGCTTATTTTAAAGATTGGAATGGGCTCGTATTTAGTCTGAGCATCCCACTAGCGGCATGGATTTCCGTTAAATACTTTGTGCCTCTTTATAGGAAACTGGGGGCCGATTCTGCGTATTATTTCATGGAAAAGCGTTTTGGGGCTTGGGCCAGAATATATGCTTCGGCTTGTTATTTACTAACTCAGCTCGCCCGTATGGGAGCTATTTTATATTTATTAGCCCTGCCCATGCACAGCCTTACGGGATGGAGCATTCCTCTTATAATCATATTCACGGGTCTGCTGGTGATGGTATATTCTGCTCTGGGAGGCATAGAAGCAGTGGTATGGACAGATGCCATCCAAGGTATTGTGTTAATTGGAGGAGCATTATTATGTTTCATTATGCTTATGATTGACCTACCAGATGGCTTTGGAGGTTTTCTGAAAGTGGCCTCTACCAATAATAAGTTTAGTCTAGGCGAAATGGGCTTAAGCCTTTCAAAACCCTCCTTCTGGTTGATTTTGTTCTATGGCTTTTTCATTAATCTTCAGAATTTTGGAGCAGATCAAAGCTATATCCAAAGATACATAGGTGCCAAGACGGATAAAGATGCCCGAAAATCTGTTTGGATGGGAAGTTTATTATATCTCCCTGTTTCTATGCTTTTTTTCATGATTGGTACAGCACTATGGGTTTATTATCAAGAGTTTCCGTCTTTGTTACCTGTGGGTATGGCTGCTGATAAAGTTTTTCCACATTTTATTGTTAGTCAACTTCCGGCGGGGCTTACGGGTCTATTAATTGCAGCGATATTTTCAGCGGGTATGAGTTCTCTTAGCACCAGTGTAAATTCCTCTGCTACTGTTTTACTATCAGACTATTATAGAAAATTTAGCAAAACAGAATTGTCTGACAGTTTATCCATTAATTTCCTGAGATTATCCTCTTTAGTCATTGGTATATTAGGTATTATAGTGGCTTTGGCGTTTAATGGAGTAGCTAGTGCTCTAGATACGTGGTGGGCTCTTGCTTCCATTTTTAGTGGCGGTATCCTTGGTCTTTTCTTATTGGGACTGATGCTTAAAAATATCAAACCAAAAACGGCAATGATTGCTGTAGCAGCTGGCTTAATATTTATCCTTTGGACAAGTCTCTCACCATTCTTTGGTTTTTCATCTCTATTCCATGCCAACTGGGTTATTGTATTTGGCACATTATTGATTTTTGGAGTGGGTTGGGGAATTTCGGTTTTGAGGGATTAGATATTTGGAGTTAACTATTATATGGTAATTTCAGAATAGTTTTGATAGAATTGAGTTTCCATTAATTTTGACTTACAATCCATGGTATTTTCATGATTTTAAGAGGATATTTTCCGAAACTAAACGAATCCTATTTAGACTTTCAAGTTCAATTAAGTAATATGGAATCCTTAGTCATATTTGAAAAAACTTCTGCCTCTTTATTTATCATTCTAATATTGATATTATTGGCATTTTGGTGTCTTCCGGAAGGATACTTTTTCAGAGATATTTTGCATAAGAAATTCAGTAAACTCATTTGTTGGGCCGGTTTGGACAATTATTGGGCACTTTTTGCTCCTCAACCTGTTTCCAAGAATTTCCTCATTGGATTTGAGTTGGAATTTAAAAATGGAACAATCCAAAGCTGGACTTTACCTGAGTACATCATAAAAAATGGTTACCAGTTTGCTCCACATTTTAGGTTTATAAAAATGCATAATCAGCTTTTATCACAGAATGACGATATCCCAAAAATTGGCATTTGTGACTTTATTTTAAGAGAATATGTGGAGTTACAAGGCAGTGAGGATGTACCAGATAGAATTCACATTCTACGCTTTTATAAACCAGCGAATACCTCATTAATAACTGAATGGCTTAGTGATAGAATATTCACATATCAGCCCATAAAATAATTAATAATGGGCTTCATTTCCATAAAAGAACTTTTTGACTTCTGGAACCAATTGCTTTTTAGTCAGCAATCAACCTTAACTATTAGCGTACTTAGAGTTCTGACAGGTATTTTAGTAATCGTAGAAACATTAGTCTGGCAGGGTGGTAACAAAAAACTCATTAGCCATGATGGATGGTTTGGTACTGACCAGTATCAAAAAAGTCGTCATCGTTTTTCACTGCTTAATTATCTCCCTAAGACGAAGTATTCCCTCAATGCCATTTTTGCAGTTCAACTAATAGCGGCTCTTTTTCTTCTTGTTGGATTTGGGCCAAATATTGCGGCCCTTGTATGTTTCATAACCTTGGTTTCAGTTCATAACAGAAATATCTACGTGTTAAGCTCAGGCGATACGGTCTACCGTTTCTTTTGTCTGTTTCTGATTTTTGCTCCACTTAATACTCAGCTTTCTTTGTTTGATTTCTATAATTTTTCAAACTCAGAAGCACTTGGTTGGCCGTGGGTGCTAATCATGTTTCAGCTATTCATGGCAAACATTTATTTAAAAAATGTGCTTTTTAAATTACTGGGAGAGTGCTGGAGAGATGGTACAGCCACCGATAAAGTACTGCATGTCAGGATATGGAACCGCTTCGAATTGCCAAAGGTTTTGGACAAGAATTGGTTTTTCAAACTTACCACCTATTTCACTATCCTAGTGGAAACGGCCATGTTCAGCCTGATTTGGGTAGAAGAATTGAGGCTACCAGTTTTAGTTGCTGGAGTTGTTCTTCATCTCGGTTTATGGATTTTCCTAAAGTTCGGCTTTTTCCAATTAACCATGATATTCGGCCTTACAGCTTTCATTAAGCCTGAAGAATTTGAGTGGTTTTTTGATTGGATCTTAGAAGCTTCCAAATGATTTATCCTCCCATCATTTCATTCTCCTCACTGCTAACAACCATTTGGGAAAAAAATCCTGTGCTTTTTTTTGCCATTCCCAGAAATCGGTCAAAAGTATAAACCCTGTTGGCTTCAAAACCATTATAACATGGTTGAATCGGGACAAAATAATCATTTTGGTACTTATCGGTTTTTAACCAAGCTGCATTTAGCTTAAGAGCATATATTCTCAAAAAGGTTAGCTCGAAATATTCCATTTTTATCTCTTCGAGCTCTTTAATTATATTATGCAAAAGTTTGTGCTCTGCGGCCATAGGTCCGTAATGAGCCTCCAACATATTATGTTCATTATCTTTTTCTCCCACAGCCACTTCCACCAAAGTATGTTTTCCTTTTGGAGTCTTATGATAATACCTCCAAGAAACGACTTCAGCATCTTGAAATCCACCTCCATCGTAAATGTCTTTCACGCTCGTATGATAAACCCTATGAGGTATATGCTCATGATACTTGTGTTCCTTTTTCCTACGTTTTCCCGGCTTTGTAAGTTCTATCCAATCTTTGAAAATTTGAATAGATTCAATCGGAGCTTCAACTTCAATAATTGGCATGATTTGGGGTTTTATACACTTGTATGAAAACTATGAGTGACTCTCGCATAGGTAGTTTTATCTGATTTGGAACTGTTAGGAGTAGGAACGGCTCCTCCATGGCATTTATAATTATTCAGAAAAGTATGATAACTCATGACAGAATAACCTTCATCCAAGCTGAACGGATCATATACGTAAACCATTAGATTTTTTTTATGGACTTCCTTTCCATGCAATTTATAACCAGCTATCACTACGAAATGAAAGAATTTTGAAATAGATTGAGTGCTTGAAAGTCTAATTGTGTCCTTTAATCCTATTTCCAATCGGTAAGCCACTAATTGCCCTTTTGATAGATCAGTCATAAGCTCCTCCGTTGTGAATTCTCCATCGACGTAAGAACTTTGGATATGAGCCGTTACTAATGCCCCCTTGTGAGAATCATTCAAGAGAGCAAAGGGTCTATCACAAACCATGCTTGAAGGATCTGAACAACAATTTACGGAATCCGGCTTTAGAGTGTCTTCCACTATTTTACATTGCGTCCAACCACTACTGGGCTTATAGTACAAAGCACTGCTAGTACCCACTGCAGCCCAGCACCACGCATACTCCTTCTGCTTCTCCATATTAAAATCGAGAAGTATCTTTTTAGGTAACCTTTTAGCCATTTAGGGAGAATTTAATTACCAGGTACCACCACCCATGTTGTCGTCGGCTTCATTGTGCTTTACATCCTCCATTTTGTCCCAAGGAAAAGCACTCTTACCTTCCATAATTCTTTGCTTACTCAGCTTTCTTAACGCCTTGATGGTACCTACAGACAAATCTTCGTCAACTTTACTATTAAGAAGCTTAGAGATATCTTTTTTAGTAAGCTTTTTGGCCTCTTTGTTCAGATGTTTCAAATGCTCCTTATCGCCAGTACGCTTTAAGGCTTCTCCAAGAGTTTCTTTTGATTTCATGGTATTTTTTGTTTAATTAATGAGATTTTAGATACGAATGTAAGTTATCTCTGTACTAAATCACCCTTCCGTAAAAGCATGTATCAACAGATAACTTAATAAATATAGTATTTTTTGATTAATTTTTCGAAAAAACAGGCCGATTATGTGCGATACTGACAGTAATTTGTGGCACCAAACGCTAAAACCATGAAAGTCTTTCTGACAATATTTAGTTTAATGTTTTTCTTTCAAAACAAAGTTTTTTGTCAGACAATATTATTTCAGGGAGAGGCAAAAGAGGTCAAGCAGGGCTTTTCTTACCTACCAGATTCTTTACACAGTTTTCAGGCAGAGGATATTATCCTAGGAAAGCACGATGAACAATTTATTGAGGCCTCTTCACAAATCAGTATAACTGCCGGTGTTGACGAATTCTGGTTAAAGTTATCTGTAAAAAATGATACCGACTTTGATAAAGAAATAGTTCTTGATTTTGAAAACTGGGCATTTGTAGATTTTTACTATCGAGATGCTAATGGATTATTGATTGAAAAGAAAACAGGTCATAATCTTCCCTTTTTTGAACGAGATTATCCTGTGGCTAATAAAAATTATATACAACTTGCTCTTCAGAGCAATGAAATTTTACCCTCTTTTATAAAATTAACTATTAGACCGAGTGTTTCCAAAATACCTCAAGATCTAGGATTTAAAATTGCTTCAAGGTCTGCAGTGGATAGTGAAAATAACGTCATTGGAAATGTCATTTTTGCCTTTCTCGGAATCTTTACGATGATGTTTTTTTATAACCTTTTTGTTTTCTTCGTTTCAAGAGAAAAGAGTTATGGATACTATCTACTGGTACTCCTCTTTGCTTTCATTTTGACCAGTATTAATTCAGGTTATATCATTCCTCTTTTTGGCTACATAAACGAATCCCCAATTTGGATTTCAAATTTGGACAGGATAAGCTCAAGTCTCGGCAACATTGCTTATTTATTTTTTGTATCAAGTCTTTTTAAGACCGAAGAAAAATACCCTAAGTCACACAAGTTCCTCAAGTATTTCATCGCAATCAACCTAGCCGTCATAGTCTTGTTCTTTATCAACATAGAATTAGCGATGGCTATTTTGTTTCCCGTTACTATCTTGATATTCATATTTATTTTCCGATTAGTTTTTAGGGCCATTCGAGATAAAAATCCCTCGGCGAAATATTTCTTATTTGGTTTTATTGCCAATATCTCGATGGTGATTTGTATCATATTAGTACTGACAGGAGTACTTCCAAAAAATAATTTCACCTATAACTATTCTGTACCAGCGGCGTTTACTTTAGAGGTCATTTTCTTTTCTTTTGCCCTTGCCAATATGATTAGCTACCTCCGCAAAGACAATGAACAAAAACAGAAAAGAATTATTGAACAATTGATGGAAAATCAACAATTACAATCCAAGGTAAATCGGGAATTGGAAGAAAAAGTAAATGATAGAACACAAGAATTGAATAAATCGATAGGAAAACTTAGAGAAACCCAAGATCAACTAATTCTTAAAGAAAAACTGGCATCATTGGGCGAAATGACATCGGGAATTGCTCATGAGATTCAGAACCCCCTAAATTTTGTAAATAACTTCTCAGAGTTAAGTATAGAGTTAGCAAAGGAATTAAAGGAGGAAGTTAATAAGGCCGATATTGATAGTGAATTAGTTATTGAATTAGTGGATGACATAAATTCCAATCAGGAAAAGATTGGCTCCCACGGTCTGCGAGCAAGTAATATCGTAAAGTCAATGCTGGAACACACTAGCCTTCGCTCTGGTGAGAGAACTCGAACAAATATCAATCACTTAGCTGAAGAGTTTCTAAGCATTGCTTACAATAGATTCAGAATGCGAGAAAACAATATAATATTAGAAAAACAAACTGACTTTGATCCAGTCATTACAGAGGTTTCCATTGTCACCCAGGATATTGGAAGAGTTTTCCTAAACCTTTACAACAATGCTTTTTTTGCCCTAAACTCAAAGGTAAAAGTTGGCACCTCGGACTATATCCCAAAAATCTCTGTTATTACAAAAAAAGTTGATCAAATGGTGGAGATTAAGATAAGAGACAATGGGATAGGAATTTCTACGGATATACAAAATAAGATCTTTCAACCTTTCTTCACTACAAAGCCTACAGGAGAAGGATCAGGCCTAGGCTTATCTATAAGTTATGAAATCATAACCAAAGGGCATCAGGGTGAATTGTTAGTTAATAGTGTGCTAGGAGAGTTTTCAGAATTTATTATTTATCTGCCGCTCAGCCTTTCCGAATGACGTTCCTAAAAAACATAGGATAGGCTTTTGCGATAATTGATTTTCCTGGTTCATAAATAAGTTTTACATAGTAAACCATTCTGGCAAGTTCTACCATTTTAACTGACTCGTCTTTTATTTCATCAGGCCAAGACCAAAAACCGGGTTCATTGGTAACTTTATTTCTTCCATTCCAGGCCTTTAAAGCATCCTTTTTCTTGTTCGTACAGATGCCTCTGTCACAAAGCCTTTCTAAAAAGGTCTCAATTTCAGCTGTCCAGTTAGTTTTTTCAAAAAAACAGTCTAAACCTACTTTAATACCAATCTCACCATCGAAATCCATGGCAAGTCCAAAATAAGTGACCAGGTCTGAATAAGGCAATATTTGCTTTTCAAAATCATCCAAATCTCCAGACCAGCCTATTAGCCCCATTATTTCCAAGACTTCTTTTAAGGTTTTAATTTCAATATACAATCGCATCGTATTTATACCACCCCTTGAATGAAATCCTAAAGTCCCAAACCTTACTGACTCCGGAAGTTTTATAAGCAAACTGTTTAATCCATTCAGCAAATCCTCTGAAAGATTTCCCTCAATAAAACCTAGCGTTTTTTGGACTATTGTCGCCTTTACTTCTGGATCATCACCAATAACACTTCGTAGAAATGAAATATAAATCCAAGGAATTGGAATTTCTAAACTACTTGAGTTTTGTATATCATAAATCTGGCAAAACTCGCCTAAAAATGATTGAAGAATAAAATTTGGCTTTGTCCAAGATTCAAGGAATCTTAAAATCCCTGTTTGCTTTTCACGATGCTTGAGGTCATTAATCCAACTAAAATCATGTTCAACCATCCTTTTATGCTCGTTCAAGCGAGGGTTAATACAAACGTTCAAATCTACCCTATCTTCTTTATCGTGAAGCCAGCACTCAAAAGAGCCATAAGACAAAACAGGTAAATTATCTGCTATGCGATGTATCCTATCCAAATAAGGTTTAGAAACCAATTCTTCAGAAATGTAAGGCCTTAATAAATCTATGTATGAAGAAAGTACAGGTTTCATGGCTCTTCTTTATTCCGTTAAGCTACAAAATTATATTAACGCTGCAAATCATAACATGTCATCGGAACTTTCATTAATTTTCAATACTAGAAACCTTCTAATTCATGAGCCAATTTGATTTTCCACGCATAAACTTTCACGGTAAGGCAAGTATAAACCCATGCACTGCTAATAATAACCTACTCCTACCTTTAGTGACCTATGACCCAATAGAAGCAGAGGCCATTCTCCCACCTAGAATTTATTTATCTGAGGATTTACTTCAACTTAATAAACTTGGTGGACTCCCTATTCCAGAAACCGCCATACTTCAATTTGATAAGAATAAATCTGCCTTCATTGAAATTGATATAATAAATTCAAAAGAAAGATACCTCAGCTGGGCAGTAACTCCTTTAGGTAAATTTAACCTAGATAAAGAATACCATCAATTGTACCGTTTGGTTAAATCTCGGAGAACTAATAAATCGATTTTAGGTGGTGTTCCTGCTAGCTGGAATTTTTATGGCGGGATGGAATTTGCTTTTGACAATGTGAATGTCTCTAGCATTGCGTTTTTTGATGAGGAACTTGGGCAGCGTATTGTTACTAGTCAGGATAGTGGGTTATCGACAGACATTAGTGCTATTTTGGGTGCCTCTTTAAATATGAATAACCACAAAGGGAAAAATGCGGCTGTTATGATTGATGTCCTACCCAGTTTGGCTATGTTTTCGCAAGTTTTCTGTGATTCCTTAAATCTTAGCAATGGAGAAGATATTTTAATGACAGGGAAGCCCAGTAAAGGTTCTTTACGATTTTTCAATCCTTCCCGGGTCGTTAACAAAAAAGGTGTTTTGGCTGCATCTGGTTCTTTCTTCTCGATAATTTCTAGAGAGAACTTAGATCATGAAAGCGATAATTTTATCCTTAATTTCTTCGAAAATCATGCTAATAGTAATGCTAAAGTTAAAGGGGTCTTTATTAGATATAACCTTTCAGAAATTCAGGAAAATCAGGAAATTGATTATGAGGTTCATGGAAAAATTGGCAACCCAGCTCAAGCGACAATTATTGGTAGCTTAACTCCATATTATGAAAAGGATATGAAGTCTATAGGTATTGGGCGTCAGCTAGTGCCAGAGGCTGGTCAAGCAAGTGGGATAAACTTGGCATCTTTTGTATGCCGATTAAATGAAAAGGAGAAATTTCTTAGCTTAGATATACTGGGTTCTATTCCACAGGAAGCCATTGGACCTTATGAATATGAGACTCTAGATATTGGTTCCCTAGCAGTTAAGTTGCAAGACAGTGATAAAAATACTTTTAATTTGGGAGAGATTAATATCTCACCAAAAAAACTGAGCCGTCAGGAAATATTCCTAAACGGGGGGCTTATTGAAATACCCATTCCAGATAAATCAAATGCAACACAGAATGCCTTAGAAAAATCTGAAATTATAATTTGTAAGAATGACGTAATATTAATGCGAGAAAGTCCTGTTATGATAGTTTCTGATCAGGCTGGTCTTTATGCTAATGCTGGAGAAGAAGGGAATAAGTTTTTAACAAATGGAAATGTAAAAGAACTTTGTGAAGTACGAATTTTCAAAAAAGGAAAACCACTTGTAGGAGAAATTCCAATGACTGTAATGGAATTAAAGATAGATGGTGTTGGGAACACGGCCAACATTAAGCCATTCATGATAAATGAGACTTTTATAGACGGTCAAGTCTTGTCTTTACCTAAAGAAGTCGCAGCCAATGCCATGTATGTTTTTTATCCAAACTCCTCCGAAACAATAGCTCATAATTTAATTTCTGAAATTCAAAGGACTGGTTTTTTTGTTAGCCTTAGGGTGCTGCCCCATAAAGATTTCGGCCAATATTTGGATCCCAATCATGCTGATTATCCTCAAGAGGTTACCTTTAAAGTCTTGTACAAGGAGCTACTGGAAACTTTTGATCTTATATACCCTATGGCCTCTGTGATAACCCCCTTCACTGAAGATTATTTCATAAGGGGTGCAAGGTTTATAAAGAATAGAATGTCTCCTGAAAATTGGAAGAATTCAACTTATATGCCATCAAGCAGAGATATGTCTCAAAACAAATGGCTTTTGTTTTGTAAATGGTTTGACAGTTTGAGCTAATAAGTCTACATATTCAGCCAGTAAGTAAGCTTAGCCAAAATGGCTCTGTTCTTTACGCCTCCAAGGTTGGTATTATAGTTATCTGAATAGACCAAGAAAAAGTCTGAAACGGGAGCAAAACGCCATTGAATTCGAGAATTGACATTGAAGTTATCAAACTGGCTATTGTACTGCAAATTAGACGTCCAAAAAAGGCTTTTACTAAAAGTAACCTCAGCCTTGGGCCCTATCACAAATACCTTATTTTCAGACTGAGCCAGCTTTATATCGTTATATCCCGCGTTCAAAGTCAACTGTACATAAGGCTGAAACCTATAATTGGCAGAGCCCGAGAGCGAAAATATATTACCATTATAATATTGACCCATTAAAGGCGAAAGGCTAACGAAAAAAGCTTTGCGGCGGTCACTAACTAGCGTGACCCTAACATTATGATAAACGTAGTCTGTATTTAGAGCTAGGTTAGGTAATTCATCGTTTGACCGCAGGGCGTCAAAATCTTCAAACAAATAAGTGTAATTCCTATTAAAAGAAATAAGAGCCGCGGCCGAATTTCTAAAAGCCATAGAAATAAATGGGCCTGCCTCTAAATCCGTTCTTCCAAAGTTTGGTCTGGAATATTCATCCCAAGCCGCTCCAAAACTAAATCGGTTTAATAGCCCTTTTTCAGGGTAAAAATTAAAACCAAAAGTAGGGTTAATATGAAAGAAGTCTGTTCTAGGAATAAATCCCGAAGCCGACTGAAATCCAGCACCCACATAATCATGCGACCACTTGGCCGTAAAACTTCTTACGGTGTAGTTTAATGAAAGGCCATGTGCAAAAGCTTGTTCCTTCTTATCAGCGGTAAAAGATTGATGATAAAAAACCTTGCCTGCCCATTTATTACCAAGCGATTGATGATTATACTCTACTCCTCCTACCCTATCATACAAATCCCCTACGAATTCAGAGGAAGGATTCATCAATTGATTATTCACAAAAACCGCTGCTATGTTTGACCGTTTAAAAACACGTCTTTGAAGGGCCGCCACAGTATAATTAGTAGAACTAATGCCCCTTTCTTTATCACTACCAGTCATGGTATTCATAAGCCCTATTCGCCAGTCATCATTCAATTTTCCACTTAATTTCAAACCATAAATGATGGGATTTTGAACATTAGTACCACTAGTTGAATCAAAGGCTATTCCTACTCTCCTACTAAAAAACGGACTTACGATTTGGGTTCCCCTGGAACCGCCACTGGGAGGCACGTAGGGATTATCATTGACAGACCCAAAACCGGCGAACAGATCTGAATTTTCAGTAAAAAACTGCCTTTGCTCTGGAAATGTAATATCAAAGCGTGTAAGGTTTACCACTTGCTGATCCACTTCTACTGTTGAAAAATCTGGATTCACGGTCAAATCTAAATTCAAGCCACTGGTTATAGCAATTTTTGCATCTCCTCCTATCCCAATGGCACTTTTACGATCTCCGTTATTTTCGAAATCTTTTGACGCACCAGCAGAAATATAAGGAATGATAGAAATATTAGTTCCTGGGTCCGGCAATGGTCTTTCAAATTCCATAGGTATGGAATATGCCAAAGACATAATGATTTGATTTTGAGGCACATTAACCAACACCGAGTTCTCATTGTTCTGTGTGTCAAAACGATAAGACTTAAATAGCCATTCTTGGCTATTCGGTTTGAACCTGAGTGTAGCTAATGGAATAACAAGTTCACAGCTCCAGTAACCCTCTCCAATAAAGGTTTCGCTTTGCCATTTATTATCCCAAGAACTATTAAATGAGGCAATGCTTGTGGCACCGTTAGAAAGCAATGCCTCTCTTTGCACTCCTAGCGGATTGGTGCCAAATAGAAATGCATTGGTATTATCCCTGAAAGTATCAAAAATAAAAGTAATGTTATCACTAGAGCCAGCTCTAAAATCTCTTTGAAGTGTGGGCACTATATAGTCATTTCCCTTAGATTCCATATAGGCACCTAGGTAGATATTTTTATTGTCGTAGGCTATATATATAAGAGAATTAAGCTCCGCCTTTACACTATCAGAAGGGAAATACTGTTGAAAATCCCCCATTTTCTTCACACTTTGCCATTGCAAATCATCCAGCTTTCCGTCAAGATTTATCGGTGCATCGAAAAATTTAACCTGATAATTTTGCTGACCCAAGCTGGCAAAACTTAAGAATAAAAGCACGAGTATCTTATACATTCAATCTATTTGAGGAATTATGACTCAAAACTACTTGTTTTTGCCAAGATGACTTCTTCTATTAGATACTTAATTGTTTTTAATAGATGCTTAATTCTTTTTAATAGACAGCTTTTGTTTCTTCCGGCTAATTAGGTAACCACTTTATCGCTCGCAAACCCGAACTGTCAAGCATAAATGCTTAAAAAACCTTCCTTTTTTATACGCCACCAAGGCAAAATATTTTAGAGAAACAGTACCTTCGCCGCCATGTGGATGTACCTAGGTCTTGTGGCCGCTCTGTTTTTAGGATTACATAATTTATTTAAGAAACATGCCGTATCCAATAATGAGGTCTATCCCGTTCTTTTAGGGACAATCACGGCGGGCTTTCTCCTTATACTTCCTTTTTACATAGCCTCTAAATTTTCTCCTGAGACGGTTAAAAATATAGGATTCTACATCAATGAAATCCCTTGGCGTGTTCATGGCTTTATATTTATTAAATCCATGATAATGGCCGCTTCATGGGTTTTGGCCTATCAGGCCTTAAAACACCTGCCCATCACTATTGTGACTCCTATTCGTTCTGCAGGTCCATTTTTTACATTTATTGGAGCTATTTTCATTTATCATGAAAAACCAAATCCTTGGCAATGGGTAGGTTTCTTTCTTATCATCTTCTCTGTCTTTTTATATTCAAAAATTGGTAAAAGTGAAGGCATAAATTTCAAACGGAATAAATGGATTTTCGCCATTATTGGAGCTACATTTTTAGGGGCCTGCAGCGGACTTTATGACAAGTTTTTGATTCAAAGTTTAGAGTTAACACCGCAGACTTTACTGTTTTGGTTTTGCTGGTACACCATAATTATTTTACTACTTCTGTTGGCTATTACTTGGTTCCCAAATCCTGAGAAGCGTAAGGCTTTTAAATGGCGATGGTCTATTCCTGCAGTGGGGGTTCTACTTCAGCTTGCTGATTATTTCTACTTCAAAGCATTGCAAGACCCAGAAGCCCTCATTATGCTTTTATCTGCTATTAAAAGAAGTCAGCTACTCATAGCCGTAGTGATAGGTGGTCTTGTCTTTAAGGAAAAAAATAAACGAAAAAAGCTAATCCCTTTATCTGGAATATTAATTGGAGTGGCTTTGATACTATTGTTCAAATAGCTATTGACATTGTAAAACCTATTTCTAATAACATTCTGGCCAAGTATAGACTTCGTATTTATATTTTATTATTATTACAATATGAAGTATTTAAGCCGTCTCTTACTATTTATTCCCTTTCTGTCTTTTGGTCAAAATGAGCCAGTAGATATGGTTTATCCTCTGGTGGATGCAGCCAATTCTCGTTGGTTCTTTTTCAATTCCGCCTCGCAGCCATTTGGAATGGTGAACCTGAGTCCAGATAACGCCATAAATGCAGATTGGAATGCCGGATATCGGTATGACCTTGATAGCGTCAAATGCTTTAGCCACATACATGGCTGGCAGCTTTCAGGCATACCCGTTATGCCAGTAACGGGTAAGATTAGTTACCCGGTAAATCCAGATAGTTATGGTTCCAAATTCTCCCATGATAATGAAGTTGTAAAGCCAGGATATCATAAAGTGTATTTGGAATCTTATAACATAACCGCTGAACTTACTTCTACTACACGTGTGGGGTTTCATAAATACACCTTCCCAAAAAGTAAGGAGAGCAGTATATTATTTGACTTTGCCACTTTCTTAGGGCCTTCGGACACAGATTATGGGTATATCAAAAAAGTGAGTAATAGGGAGATTGAAGGCTACGCCATTATGGGTATCACGAGAAGAAGGCCCAAACCTTTAACGGTATACTTTGTAGCTCAGTTTGACAAAGCTTTTGAGATAGAAACTGCATGGCAGGGAGATAAGAACAAAAAGATGGTTCAAAATATCATTGAAGGAAAAGATGTGGGATTGATTCTGGGATTTGAGACGGGCTCCAAAGAAATCAGGAAAATGAAGGTGGGCATTTCTTATGTGAGTACTCAAGAAGCTAGAAATAACATTAGCGAAGAACTACCCCATTGGGATTTTGAAAAATGCGTAGCGGACAGCAGAAACGATTGGAATAGCTGGCTTAGTAAAATTGAGATAGAAGGAGGTACAGACACTGAACAAAGACGTTTTTACACCGACCTCTGGCATGCCTTACAGGGTAGAAGAATTATTTCTGATGCCAGCGGTACATACATGGACATGACAGGTACGCAGCCTAGAATTGGTCAAATTCCTTTAGCTGAAAATGGAATACCAAAGTTCAACCATCACAATTCGGACTCATTTTGGGGTGCACAATGGACCATCAACTCTCTATGGCATTTGGTTTATCCAGAGGTTTCAGAGTCTTTTGTAAACTCCATGCTTCTGATGTATGACGATGGTGGCCTTATTCCCAGAGGCCCAGCCGGCGGAAATTATACATATGTAATGACCGGAGCGTCTAGCACGCCATTTATTACGAGTGCCTATCTAAAAGGGATTCGTGGCTATGATACCGAGAAGGCTTATAAAGCCATGAGGAAAAATCATTTCCCTGGAGGACTAATGAGTAAAGCTGGCTATGAACACTATACCACAAAAGGCGGCGGCATAGAGCATTACATAGAAAAGGGTTATATACCCTACCCTATGAGTAAAAAGAGTTACGGTTTCCACCAAGATGGTTCTGCCCAGACTTTGGAAAACGCCTATCAGGATTATGCTTTAGCACAAATGGCTAAGGATATGGGAAAGAATCACGATTACGAACTTTTCACAGAGCGGGCTGGAAATTACAAGAATATATATAACGCGGAATTAGGCTGGATGTGGAATAGGTCATTAAATGGTGGCTGGCAAGAGCCCGTAGATATTTTAAGATATGACAATGGCTGGGTAGAAGGAAATGCGGCACAATATACCTGGTGGGTACCTCATGATATTTTAGGTTTATCAAAACTGATGGGCGGAAGACAAGCCTATTCAGACAAACTGAACAAAGCTTTTGAATCCGCTAAAAAGCATGATTTCGTTTCGGGAAAGTCTCATGACAAAGAGCTCAATGAGGAATTACGTCGTGTATATATCAATTATGGAAATCAGCCCTGTATTCCTACGGCCTTTTTATTCAATTATGTGGGGACGCCATGGCTCACTCAATATTGGTCCAGACAGGTTATCAATAAGGTTTACAG
>JBLHOT010000076.1:0-18499 GCA_047623945.1 Arcticibacterium sp.
ATTTTTGATTTCGGTTTTTCGTCTTGGTAAACAAAAATCGAAAAAAAATAGCGGATGGCTTGCTGTCCGCTATTGTACTTTTCTAATAATTAGAAAAAAACTCCTCATTTTAGTCGGACGACAGTAAATAAAAATAACATTTGTGAAACAAAGAATAATCGGAATTGATGTAGCGAGAGCATTGGCAGTTTTCGGAATGATAATCGTCAATTTCAAAGTTGTGTTTGGTGAAAATGGACTGAGTTGGGTAAAGTCTCTTGCGAGCCTTTTTGACGGAAAGGCAGCTGCTACATTCGTTGTTTTAGCTGGCGTTGGACTGGCACTAATGACAAATACTGCAATTAAAAATTCTGACCTAGCCAGATTAAAAATCACTCGTATTAGAATTATCAAAAGAGCTCTATTCCTATTCGTTGTTGGCATCTCCTACATTGCAATTTGGCCAGCAGACATTCTCCACTTTTATGGCGTTTATATGGCTATAACTATCTTGTTATTAACAAGCAAAGAAAAAACCATTCTAATTTCAGCTATAGTCTTAATTTTAGTATTCCCCTTGCTCATGACATTATGGAATTATGAAACAGGTTGGAATTTTGAAACGTTAGACTATCAAGGTTTTTGGACTCTTAAAGGGTTTATTAGAAACCTCTTTTACAATGGCTTTCACCCGGTAATTCCTTGGACAGCTTTTATGTTATTCGGTTATTGGTTTGGCAAGCAGGATTTGAAGAACGATCAATTCGTTAAAAAAACATTTTGGATTAGTTCAATCGTTTTTATTTCAATTCAAGTCCTATCCAGTGTAGCCATTTCATTATTGTCAGAAGGAAATAAAGAAGCAGCGAAAGAGTTAACTGAAATTTTAGGAACGAATCCAATGCCCCCCTTACCCATTTATTTGTTTAACGGTATTGCCATTGCGATTGCAGTAATTTCAGCTTGTATACTAATTTCTAAACGATTTGAGAATAGTTTTATCATTGACGCATTAAATAAAACCGGACAGTTAGCATTGACCTTTTATGTGGCTCACGTAGTAATTGGAATGGGGATTATTGAATCGATAAATCCTTCTAAAATGGGAAAGTATTCTGTAGAATTCTCAGTGATTTATGCATTAGCATTTAGTTTATGTTGTATTCTATTTGCTGTAATTTGGAGAAAATATAAAAAATATGGACCATTAGAATGGGTTATGAGAAAGGTAACGGATTAAAATAAACTAACTGCAACATTTCCGTTGGCCAAAGGTCTTGCCTAGCAGAATCTGGATTGCTTCTTAGCAAAATACGTCATGTCAATACTTTTGTTGGATTTGTTATCCGTTATTTAATTGGCGTCCATACAGGCAGCTTAGGACTAGTCACCTCAGATGCTCAGTTACTTTACCCACCCTTGATGTGTCTATGGCTTTGGGCAAAACTCTCCGGCTAATTGGACATGCGTGTCCTTTCTAATACGCTTGGGATTGTACTTTTAAAGAATTAAATTCACCATCCAAGGAACACAGATGGAGTCTAGTGCATAGTACCGTATGGGTTGCGACTACACAAAACCGCTGTTAAACATTAATCGATCATGAAATTATACATACTGATTATTCTGACTTTCATTTCTACATTAACTTATAGTCAAGATATAGATAATGATAGCGTGCTTGATAATGATGACAACTGCCCAACAACTTCAAATTCAAGCCAAGCCGATGAAGATGGCGATAGAATTGGTGATGCCTGCGATATTTGTTTAGGAAAAAATGAAACGGGTGATACCGATAATAATGGAATTTGTGATGATCTAGATCCTGTTTTATCCATACTAGCTAAGGAGCTATTAGACCTAAATATATACCCCAATCCAGCTTCTGATTATGTACATATAAATTATCCAGATTATAAGAAATACCATATAACACTTTACAGTATTTTAGGCCAAGAAGTACTTGAAAGTAACCTGAAAATCATTGATTTATATAAATTACCTCGTGGAATCTATTATTTAAATGCGTCTGATGATTCTGATAAAAAAAGAATTGTAAATAAAACTTTACTGATAAAATAATACATTCCGATCTCTGAAACTGCCAGCTTTGTTGGACTCTCTCACTTACGGCGTGAGATTTTGGTTTTCTAACGTAAATCAATGAAACTCAATTTTTAAAATTAGAAATCATTCTTACTGACATTACTCATTAACTAAATTGACTGTAATCAATAAGAGGATGTACAACTTTTAGGACTTTTGCGTTTTGAAAAATGACCCTAATTCGGTTGGTCTAGAGAAATAGAAGAAACATGAGTAAAGGAATATATATTACGACTACTGGGCCTAATAGTGGCAAGTCCATTGTTTCACTTGGTTTAATGCAAATACTGCTGAGTAAGGCTGCAAAGGTTGGCTACTTCAGACCTATCATTGATAATCTGAAGGAGGGAAAAATGGATAATCATATAAGAACGATGATCAATCATTTTGAACTAAGCCTTAGGCCCAAAGAGGCCTACGTTTTTACACGAAATGAACTTATCCACAAGTTAAATCAAGGTAAAGAAGGCGAAATTGTCAGTCAAATTATTGACAAGTATAAGGCACTTGAAGAACAGTTCGATTTTATTTTGGTAGAGGGTTCCGATTTCTCCGGCGAAAGCTCCATCATCGAGTGGGATATTAATGTCTTGATTGCCAAAAATCTGGGTATTCCAGCCATTATTCTAGCTACCGGAACAGGAAAAACCAAAGATGAACTTGCAGGTAATTTACAGATGGCGATTGACTCTTTCAAAGGCAACGGGGTTTCCGTCTTAATGGCCATTGCAAATAAGATATTACCAGAAAACCAAGAAGCCGTAAGACAAGTTTTGAAAGAAAAGCTGCCTAGTTCTGTTTTAATTGAGGTAATCCCAAGAGTCATGAGTCTTTCGCAACCCTCCGTTAAGGAAATTGTGGATGAACTTCATGGCAGAGTGTTATTTGGGGAACAATACTTAAATAACCGAGCAGGATTTTTTAGTGTAGGGGCCATGCAGCTAAGGAATTACCTCATCCATTTAAAAGAAAGTAGCCTGGTTATTACTCCTGGAGATAGAGCAGATATTATCCTTGGTGCACTTCAGGCCAATCTTTCAGCGAATTATCCATCCATATCTGGCATTGTACTTACTGGTGGCCTCATTCCTGAGGAGTCCATTTTAAAACTCATTGAGGGCCTATCTGATGTAGTTCCTATTATTTCTGTCTCTGAAGGCACTTTTTCTATCACCAATAGAATTGGCGATATCAAACCTAAAGTATATGCAGAAAATAGTGAAAAAATCAGGGTTTCAATGCAAGTTTTTGAGCAAAACGTAGATATAGAAAGCCTTGCAAATAAACTCATCACTTTTGAGCAAAATGGAATCACTCCCAGAATGTTTCAATACAATTTACTGAAAAGAGCCAAAACCAGTAAGAAACACATCGTACTTCCTGAGGGCTATGACGAAAGAATTCTGAAAGCTGCTAAGCAATTAGTGGATCTGGACGCAGTGGATTTAACCCTATTAGGCGATCCAGAAAAAATTGCTCAGCTTCTGGCGAGTCTAGATATACCGCTGGATCTTTCAAAAGTAAGTATTGTAAACCCTACTGATTCTACTGATTTCGATGCGTATGCCAATACGCTATACGAAATGCGTAAGCATAAAGGCCTCAATCCAGTTATGGCAAGAGACTTGATGGAAGATGTATCTTACTTCGGCACTATGATGGTCTACAAGGGTGATGCAGACGGAATGGTTTCTGGTGCCGCTCATACTACGCAGCATACGATTAGGCCAGCTCTTCAGTTTGTGAAAACAAAGCCCGGTGTTTCCGTGGTTTCTTCTGTGTTTTTTATGTGCCTGCCAAATAGAGTTACGGTTTATGGCGACTGTGCCATTAACCCCAATCCTACAGCAGAAGAACTTGCTGAGATAGCCATCTCTTCCGCAGAAACCAGTATTGCTTTCAGCATTGAACCTAAAATAGCTATGTTGTCCTATTCTTCGGGGACTTCGGGGGTAGGTGCAGATGTAGACATTGTGAGAAAAGCCACGGAAATAGTAAAGAGCAAAAGGCCAGATTTAAAAGTAGAAGGGCCTATTCAATACGATGCCGCCGTGGATATGGAAATTGGCAAAAGTAAGCTGCCCAACTCCGAAGTGGCGGGCCAGGCAAGTATCTTCATTTTTCCAGATTTAAACACTGGAAATAATACATACAAAGCCGTACAAAGAGAAACTGGAGCATTGGCCATAGGTCCAATTTTACAAGGCTTGAATAAACCTGTAAACGATCTAAGTAGAGGCTGTACGGTGATTGATATTTTTAATACGGTAATCATAACCGCAATTCAAGCTCAAGGTCAATAAATATGAATATTTTAGTTTTAAACTCTGGTAGTTCTTCTATTAAATACCAGCTGATTCAAATGCCTTCAGAAAAAGTTCTCTGTTATGGCTTACTGGAAAAAGTGGGTCAAGAAGATGCACAATTGAGCCACAAGTCAATAAATGGAAATAGGCTTATAAAAAAGGAGATAGAAGACCATAAAACAGGGTTTAAACTCATAGCAGAGTTGATTGTTAATAAAGAGGTGGGGGCCATTAATAATGCCAATGAAATAGCAGCCGTTGGTCACAGGGTAGTACATGGCGGAAGCAAATACACCGGTACAACTGAAATTAATGAGGAAGTGAAAAAGGTAATTAAAGCCCTTTTTTCTTTAGCACCTTTACATAATCCCGCAAATTTAGAGGGCATTGAGATTGCAGAGCATATTTTTTCTAAATCAGCTCAAGTTGCGGTATTTGACACGGCATTTCACCAAACTATTCCCGAGAAGGCCTATAAATATGCCATCCCAAACAAGTTCTTGGATGACGGAATAAGACTTTATGGGTTTCATGGGACCAGCCACAAGTATGTAGCTAAAAAGGCTGAAGAGTATCTTGGCAAAACCGAGCATAAAATTATTACCATTCACCTAGGAAATGGATGCAGTATTACGGCCATTGAAAATGGCAAAAGCATTGATCACAGTTTGGGCTTTACACCCTCCAGTGGATTGATAATGGGAACTAGAAGTGGTGACATTGATCATAGCCTTATCTTCTATTTGGTTAACACGCTAGGGTATGAATTGGATAAAGTAAACCAGCTTTTGATCAAAGAAAGTGGCATGCTTGGCTTAACAGGCTTTAGTGATTTAAGAGATATCCAAAAAGACGCAGAAGGTGGTGATAAGAATTGCATTTTGGCCCTAGAAATGAACGCTTACCGAATCAAAAAGTACATAGGTGCTTATGCGGCCGCTATGAATGGTCTTGATGCCATCGTTTTTACGGCAGGAATCGGTGAAAACTCTAGCCTTTTAAGAGCAAAGGTTTGTAAAGAGATGGACTACTTGGGCATTGAGATAAACTTGGAAAAGAATGCTCAAAAGTTGGAAGCCATTTTAGACATCAGCTCTGAAACGGCAAAAGTTAAGACACTTGTAATAGCGACAAATGAAGAGTTGGAGATTGCCGGTCAGGCATTTCAATTGCTTAAATAGTATTTTGAAATTCTGTTTTAGACGGGAGCAAAAATGAAGCCTTCCTACTTGAAAAAAGGCCTGGCCGATCCAGAGTTATCCTATCTCCCACACCCTTAAATTTTCGTAAACTTAACTTTTAAAGTTTTCTCTATTTCATTGATGGTTTTCAATTCATATTTATCTACAAAACAGATTGAAATTCCTCTTTTCCCTGCCCTTGCTGTTCTTCCACTTCTGTGGGTATACGCTTCTATCTTTTCTGGAAGTTGATAATGAATAACATAGGCCACATCGTCCACATCCACCCCTCTTGCAGAAATATCAGTAGCTACCAGTACCTTGATTCTACCTTTGATAAAAGCTCTCATGACCTTTTCCCTGTCGCGTTGGCCCAAGTCTCCATGAAGGGCATCTGCCGAAACATGTTTTCCTATAAGTTTACGAGCCAAAACCTCCGTGTCTGCTCTGGTTCTACAAAAAACAATTCCTTTAGCTGCTCCTTGAGATTTCAAAAACTCATATAAATAGTCAAACTTTTGAGTTTGTTCACAGATAAAAAACTGATGCTCTATCTTAGTATTTATTTCAACGTTTTTACTTACGGCTATGCGATGCAAGCCAGGATCCATAAACCTTGTAATGAGGCCTTGTAAAACGGTGGGAATGGTAGCCGAAAACAGCCACTTAGCACTACTTTTATGAATGTTCTCTAAGATTCTTTCCAGTTCATCTTTGAAGCCCATGCTTAGCATTTCATCTGCTTCATCTAGTATGAGTGTGCGTACTTCACTTAAGTCAATGGCCCCTCTATCTATCAAGTCTAGCAACCTACCCGGCGTAGCAACTATTATTTGAGTTGGCCGTTTTAGATTGGCTATCTGTATTTCTATTTTTTCACCTCCATATATGGCCTCTGCAAATATTTTTGGGCCATGCTTTGTCATTTTGAACAATTGCTTTGCAATTTGTTGACATAATTCTCTTGTTGGAGCCAATATCAAGCCCTGTATACCCTTTTTCTTCTCGGATACTAAGTGTAAAAGAGGCAATACAAATGCAATGGTTTTTCCTGTTCCAGTAGGAGCCTGACCAATTAAATCTCCCTTATTAGCCAATAAGTAAGGAATTGCTTTTTGCTGAATTTCGGTTGGCTTAGAAATTTTTAATTCCGCTAAAGCCTTAATATAAGATTCAGCTATACCCAATTGTTTAAAACTATCCACTACGCTATTTTTTTTGAAAACAAAGGTAGCTATAAACCTGCTCTATTGTTTGGCTGGAGGCGGTCTTTTTAAGATATTAGAATCTGTCTTCAGATTCTACATTAGACCCTTAACCCTTTAAATAATCCTTATCTTTATAAATAAGAGGTCTAAAGACCAAGGTATAATACAATTCGGTCAGAAAGGCCCAAGGAAGACGAAGTTTCTTAAAACCAAAGAGCAGTGTTTCTCAACATTATATTGCCAAATATGGCATGAACTTAACAGGTTGAACACTGAGTCTTGAAATAAATGAAAGTTTTAACCTAATTAAATCTTACGACCATGATTAAGGATAAAGAAAACGAAAACATTGAATTCGGGGTGGATTCTAGGTATCAATCAAAAAAAAGAGAAAAATATTGATTTCAAGACCCTCATGGAAGCCCGGTTAGAAAGAATCAAAAATGTAAATCCAGATGAGGTGGTTAGAGCTAAACTATTACAATTGAAGCTCAGAATGGAAGAATATAATCCCACAAAGATCATTCGTCAAAGGCTTATCTAACTATTGTTTTCTTTTCTGACTAAGTGTAT
Organism: Arcticibacterium sp.; assembly: GCA_047623945.1. Lineage (GTDB taxonomy): Bacteria > Bacteroidota > Bacteroidia > Cytophagales > Spirosomataceae > Arcticibacterium. The sequence goes on from JBLHOT010000076.1 coordinate 7,357, forward strand.
AAGCATCATACAAAGTCATAATAAAAAAATGAAACTATTAACCAGATTTAGGTATCCAAAATAATAAATTTATGAAAGTTTTTACTCCAATTCTCTGTGGTCTAATATTAACGATAAACGTCAACAGCAACGCACAAAAAGCAAGTACAGAAGTTTCCCTTTTCGATGGTGCAACACTCAAGGGCTGGGAAACGGTAAATAAGGTAAATAGTAAATATTGGTCTGTGGTGGATAGTGCAATCACAGGAGGTGACGGCATTACCAATATTCCAACGAACACTTATCTACATACTATTAAAAGTTATGAGGATTTTGAATTCCGTGCTCTTTTTCGCCTCACGGGGAATCACGAAACCGGATTGATCAATAGCGGCATCCAATACCGCTCCATAATTGAAAATGACAAGATTATCGGCTATCAGGCCGATATTGGAAAAGGATATTGGGGCGATATATACGACGAACACCGACGGGCAAAACTCGTTAGCGGGGATCTAAGCACATTGAAGTATATCTTGAAAGAGGCTGGCTGGAACAGCTATATTGTGAGATGTAAAGGAAACAGCCACGAACTATACATCAATGGCGTAAAGGTCTCCGGTTATGTCGAGGACAATCCAAAAATTCCATCAAAAGGGGTAATAGGCATTCAATTACATAGCGGAGGAAATGCTAAAATAGAATTTAAAAACATTACGATTACAGCCCTATAAAACTCCCCTTCTTCCAATAAATCTAGAGAACACATGGATATCAGCAAAATTGTAGTTTCATTTTCCCTTGTTATGGCTTTGACCATTACGAGTTGTAGAAATAATTTAAAATCTAAAGACTCCGCTACAAGGGAATATCCTGAATATGACAAAAAGACTCAATCGTCAAGAACCGAAATATTTTCACCTGCCAAAGAATTGGCGGGATTCACCGTTCCAGAAGGTTTTGTTGTGGAATTGGTGGCGAGTGAAAAGGACGGAGTAATCAACCCCATAGATATGGCCTTTGACGATGCCGGAAGACTGTGGACTCAGACCGCCTCCATGTATCCGCTAGATCCAGTTTCCGATATCAAATGGCAAGATCTACTGAAACTTATGGACGACCCCAAAGCTCAGGAAAAAGACCCAAGTTTTAGGCGTATTCTAGATTTGTACAGAGGAGTTACCAAAGGAGATGATAAGATATTAGTGCTTTCTGGCTTATATAATGGCTCTGCCGTAAAAACAAATGTTTGGGCAGACGGCCTCACGATCCCTCAAAGCATATTGCCCTATAAAAACGGAAGCTATGTGGCCCAAGGCTCTGAGCTGTTCTTTTTGGAGGATACCAATAACGATGGGAGGGCCGATAAAAGAACCCCGCTATTCTCTGGGTTCGGATTTACAGATACGCATACCATGTCTCATGTTTTGGTCAGGGGGCCTGGAGACTGGATCCATTTTAGTCAAGGTGCCTTGAACAAGGGAAAAATCACTTCGAAAGTGAGTGATGCGGAAGTCCGATTGGACTACAGCAAAATTGCTCGATTTTCCTTAGATGCCAAGAAAATAGAAGTGGTCAGTTCAGGGCTTAACAACATCTGGGGCTTTCAGCTTAGGGGAAACGGACAATGGTACGGATCAGAAGCAAATGACCTTGGCTATTCTGTGGTTCCTATGGAAGTGGGCACTGGATTTCCGGGTATAGGAAATGACCGCTTACGTCCGTATCAACCTTGGATGCCTCAACTTCATGAATTCCGTGTAGGTGGCACAGGCATTTCTTCGCTGGCCTTTTCAGACGATAGCAAAGGTTCTTTTCCCAAAGAGTGGAAAGATGTGGCATTTTTAGCAAACCCTATTACGAGCACCATCAACGCCGTGAGAATAGAACGAAATCCAGATGGCTCTGTCCAATCGGAACACCTCCCTGATTTCCTAACCTCTAAGGACGATTGGTTCAGGCCGGTAAATATGGAATTCGGACCTGACGGATGCTTGTATATCGCGGATTGGTACAATAAAATAGTTTCCCACAATGAAGTGGCTACGACGGATCCTTCTCGCGACAAATCACATGGACGTATCTGGCGTATCCGCCATGAATCACAGAAATCGAGGGTAATCCCCAATTTTTATGAAATAGATACCAAAGACCTTGTCGGCTTTCTAAAATCACCCTCTATTTGGGCAAAACGGGCTGCATGGCACCAGATAAGTGATCGACCAATCGAAGAGACAAAAGTTTTGGGAAAGGAATTATCAGTTCTTGTTTCGGATATTTCTCAGGATGAAATAACCCGAATTTTGGCCTTATGGTCTTTGGAAGGCATCAAACACTTCGACAAAAAAATCACTGAAGCTTTACTTGGTTCCAAGTTCGATAATCTGAGAAGGGAAGCCGTTCGTTCCTTACCCTCTTTTTCGACCGAGGCTGATGAAGTTGCAAGATTACTTAAAACACCAGCCAAAGACAGCAATCCTATGATCAGGTCCCAAGTTTTAAGAACATTAGGCGAAGCGAGTACAGCCAATCCAGAAATTATCGGAATTTTAGTAGAAAGTTGTAGACCTCAGCTAGATGGAAATGCTATGGGAGGTTCTTACGAGCGTAATCTTGAGCGGTACTTGGCTCGCAAGGCACTTGAAAACTATCCAAAGCAATTATCTGATTTTATCGATTCGCCTAAAGCGATGAGCTATGATATCTCTAACCTGATTTGGGCTAGTCAGGCCCTTCCCAAACAAAAACGGGAACAGATTTTTATAGATCTCTTGAAGAAAGCGGACTTTAAAGAACTCGATGAACCAACTTTTATTATCGTTGCGGATATGCTCGACAATCAGAATATTTTTAATACTATTCGCCCCATATTGGAACAAAATGAAACAGCCGAAAAGTATGTATCTCTCGCTCTTAAAAATCAAGCCCAGGTGCAATCCGATGAACTGACGCGATTATTGGTAAAGCCCATTCGGTATTTGTTGGAAAGCGATAATGAACAAGAGCAACACCTTGGCTTGGAAGCAGTGGGTAAACTAAAAATCACTGCTTTGCAAAACGCCGTTCTTCCTTTAATAAAGAAAGACACAAAAGAGGAAACATTAAGATTGGTCATGCAGGCACTTAAAGATGGTCCCTTGGAAAACAAGGCGGTCTTTACACAAATAGCAAGAAATGAGAACTTAGGGCTTGAATTAAGGGCAAATGCTGTACAGACCCTCGCCGAAGCTGATCTTAAGGAGGCCCATGATGTATTGAGTACTTGGCTCCCTAGACTTCAAGAAACCGAGCAAAAATCAGTGGTCAAAATCGTGTCCAATTCAAAAAAAGGAAGTGCCATTTTGAAGCAATTGTTCAGGAAAGAACTTATTCGCTCCAATGCCTTTGATATTTCGAGTGCCGAAAGAATATTTCATTCAGACGATAAAGATTTGCTAGGAAAAAAACTCTTCCAAGAAGTGAAGGCCTATATTGCAGAGGAAAAAAAGACCTTCGATTCGAAACTGGGACGGTTCATGGCGATAGCCGAAAAGGGAGGCGGTAATCCTGCTGAAGGCGAAAAATTATTCCAGACCTGTTTATTATGCCATGGACTTGTTGGTAAAGGACAGAATATAGCCCCGGCCCTTGACGGTTCCGCTCTACGCGAAAACAAAGCTCTTTTGACTGCAATACTGAACCCAGACGCAGCTATGGAAAGTAGTTACGCGGTCTTTCGAATCAGTAAAAAGGACGGGAGTAGTATCGAAGGGTATTTGGCAAAGAAAGATAATAGAGGTACAACTATCGCTTTTATGGGAGGTAACGAGCAGTTCATTCAGGCAGCTGACATTACCTCGGAAGGTTTTATGGGCGGCCGTTCCTTTATGCCAAAAGGTCTTATAGATAACTATAACGACAAACAGGTTTCAGACCTGCTGGCCTATATCAGAACCTTAAAATAAATCGGTTCTGTATCTTTTTTGAATAAAAAAATGGACATCATAACTACAAAATAAATAAGCGGATCAACATAAACTAAAGATAGAAGTAATATGACCAGACATTATGGAATGTTTCAATTTAAAGAAGGTATAACTGAATCTGAAATAGACAATTGCTTTACTACCATGAAGTCCATGGTTGGGAAGATCTCTGGATTAATGAATATGGAATACGGCCCCTATGATAGCACAGAAGGACTCAATGACGGGTACACGCATGGTTTTATCATGACCTTCGATAGCCCTGAATCCAGAGACAGTTACCTTCCACATCCCATTCATGAAAAGGTAAAAGAATTGGTGGTCCCGAGATTAGAAAGAGTAGTCGTTTTCGACTTTACCGTATAATTAAAAGTAATTGTGATGGCCATCAAAGATAAGTACATCGTCGTGCTAGGGTGTTTCGATACCAAAGGTGAGGATTTTTCATATCTAGTAAATTGTATAAAAGCCGAAGGGCAACAAGTGATTACCATAGATACGGGAGTCATGGAGAGCAAAGCAGATTTTACGATTGATTTCAATAATGAACAGATATCAAATGCATCCGGTTACTCCCTTGATACAATACGAAAATCAGGAGATCGAGGAAAAGCGGTCAAACTAATGGGAAAAGGAGCGGCAAAGGTTATTTCGGATCTTGTTGCAAAGGACAAAATAAAAGGTGTCATAGGAATGGGTGGCGGTGGAGGTACTTACATCGCCTTGGAAGCCATGCAGGAGGTCCCAATGGGAATCCCAAAATTATGTTTGTCTACCCTTGCGGCCAGAGATCTTTCTAGACAGATAGGCGTCAAAGATATTACGTTAATGGTTTCCTCAGTCGACGTAGCAGGCCTCAACAGTATTAGTAAACTACTAATGAACCAAGCTGCGGCAGCCATTTGTGGTATGTCCAAAGTGGTATTGAAAACTTTGGACAATTCGAAAAAAAGAATTGCGATAAGCACGTTCGGAAATACTACGAAATGCGTGGATAAATGCACTCAATTATTGAAAAATAGAGGATATGAAGTCCTTGCTTTTCATGCTACTGGAATCGGTGGTGCCACCATGGAATCATTGATTCGTGAAGGTATTTTTGATGGGGTCCTTGACATTACCACTACTGAACTCGCCGATGAGCTATGCGGTGGAGTTTTAAGTGCAGGGCCCGACCGCCTTACCGCTGCCTCAGACATGAAAATTCCTCAGATAGTAGTTCCAGGTTGTTTGGATATGGTAAACTTTTCTCACATCAATACAGTACCAGAAGCGTATAAATTAAGGCAGCTTTATAGTTGGTCTCCAGATGTTACATTGATGCGGACCAATAAAGAGGAAAATGAAAATTTAGGAAAGCTATTAGGCCTCAAAATGAATAGAGCCAAAGCGGGGGTAAAAGTTTTAATACCCCTTCAAGGAATCTCTCAAATTGACTGTAAAGAAGGTGTTTTTTACTATCCCGCTATAAATGAGGCCCTATTTAGAGCCATAAAGGAAAACGCAAATAATACTATTCCAATTATTGAAGTAGACGCCCATATCAATGATGAGTTTTTTGCGGAATTATTGGTAGAACATCTTTTAAGTATGATAGAATAAAAACATAAGGGATAAACAATAACTTAATTAAAGAAGAAAATATGCCAAATCCATGGACAGGAAAGGGAAATCCATATACCCGAGAAGAAGTTAAAAGTCGTTTAATGAAGACTTTAGCCCAGAAAAAAGCTATAATTGGAGCAGGAGCAGGATCCGGAATCAGTGCCAAATTTATAGAAAAAGGAGGTGCGGACTTCTTGATCATTTATAATTCCGGCCGTTTTAGAATGTCCGGGCATGGCTCAACGGCGGGTTTAATGGGCTATGGAGATGCCAATGCAGTCGCAATGGAAATTGGCGAGTTTGAAGTGCTTCCGGTAGTAGAGGAAATCCCTGTATTCTGCGGCGTTCATGGTTCCGACCCTCGACGGAGGATGTGGCATTTTCTACAACAAGTAAAGGCCATGGGGTTTTCGGGAGTAAATAATTTCCCTACCCACTCCATTATTGATGGAAACTTTAGGGATATTCTTGAAGAGACCGGAATGGGTTTCGATAAAGAAGTAGAAATGGTTCGATTGGCTTCAAAAATGGATCTCTACACCTGTGTTTATGTAGCAACCCCGGAAGAAGCAGTTCAAATGGCAAAGGTAGGTGCTGATGCCATAATTGCACATGTCGGCACTACCGTTGGGGGTTCTGTTGGAGTCGTCGGTGCAGCCGTTAATATGGATTTTGCAATAAACCGTACCCAAGAAATCATAGAAGCCGGAAAAAAAGTAAACAAAGACATCATCTTTTTGGCACATGGTGGGCCGATTAACACTCCAGATGATGTAAAAGTAATTCTTGAACATACAGATGCTCAAGGTTTTGTAGGAGCCTCTTCTTTAGAGCGTATGGGTATTGAGAAATCATTGACTGAACTTACCCAGCAATTCAAATCGTTGACCCTCTAATGTTTTATAATTATTTAAAACAGAATAGTTGGATCAATTCTCTTTCGAATAATATAAAAGCCATAAAAGACCGAATACAGAACTTCTTTAGAGCTGACGAAATACTAAAAAATCGACGCTAAAGAATTAAGAAATTACTTATGAATACAATACGATTCCTTATTTTATTAACCTTTTTATCGGGCACTTCTATTTCTAGCATCGCTCAAGAGTTATTCTCTTACAAGCAAATGGATACCATCCAATTATTCGTTGAAGTATATAATCCTCCAATTCTTGATGAGTCAAAAGCTTATCCGGCTATGATCTTCTTTTTTGGGGGAGGCTGGAATGGTGGAAATAGAACTCAGTTTTTGGAGCATGCCAAGTATTTTTCCAAAAGAGGAATTGTTTGTTTTCTGGCTGATTATAGAACGGCAAGCATGCATAAGACTACACCATTTGAATCACTTAAAGATGCCAAATCTGCTATTCGGTTTATTAGAAAAAATGCATCTAAATTTGGAATAGATGCCAACAAAATTATAGCGTCCGGCGGATCGGCTGGAGGGCATCTGGCCTCCGCTACGGCCTTAATAGCCGATTATATTGAGGCCACAGATAATTTGTTTGTAAGTTCTATACCCAATGCCTTGGTACTTTTCAATCCTGTTATTGACAACGGACCTGGAGGTTATGGCTACGAAAGAGTTGGTGATGCCTATAAAAGATTCTCCCCGATCCATAATATCAAAAAAGGAGCACCTCCCACCATCTTTTTCCTAGGAACAGATGATGCTCTTATTCCAGTCGAAACTGCTCAATATTATAAAAAAGTGATGGAAAAAGTCGGAAGTAAATGTGATTTACATTTATACGAAGATCAAAGCCATGGATTCTTCAATTATAAGAACTTCGAATATTATGAAAAAACGGTCTTTGAGACAGATAAATTCTTACAATCATTAGGCTATTTAAAGGCACAACCACTTGTCAAAATTGAATGATAACTTCAGCTTCAAATACTCCAAAATAAAGGTAATCTATCTATGAAAAACACGATTCTATTCTGGCACTCTTTCATTGCTTTCACGCTTACTCTCGGGGCGTGCACTACTAACTCTCAGAGTTCAGACAGAAAACCCAATGTAATTATCATTTATACTGACGATCAAGGCTCCATTGACCTTAATTGTTATGGAGCCAAGGATTTATACACGCCTAATATGGATAAGTTGGCAGAAACAGGAGTAAGATTTACCCAATTCTATGCTGCCGCACCTGTTTGTTCCCCTTCCAGAGCGGCCTTATTAACTGGTAAAACACCCTTAGCTGCAGGATTACCAGGGAATGCACCCTCTCGAAAAGGAGAAGTTGGTTTGGCCTCAGAACAAATTACGATAGCAGAAAAACTAAAAGACAATGGATTTGTCACGGGCCATATCGGAAAATGGCACTTAGGATATACTGAAGCGACCATGCCAAATGGACAAGGTTTTGATTATTCCTTTGGCCATATGGGCGGTTGCATTGATAATTACTCTCACTTCTTTTACTGGAATGGACCAAATCGTCATGATTTATGGGAAAATAATAAAGAGGTATGGATGGATGGTGAATACTTCCAGGATCTCATGAGTCAAAAGGCCGAAAGCTTTATTGATGAGCATAAGGATGTTCCGTTTTTTCTTTATTACGCCATGAACTTGCCTCATTATCCCCTCCAAGGAACAGACAAATGGAGAGATTACTATAAAGACTTAGATAGCCCGAGAGATAAGTATGCCGCCAGTATTTCAACGGTTGACGAGCGAATCGGAATATTGTTAGAACATTTGGAAGCCCTTAATTTAAGAGAGAACACTATTATTATTTTTCAATCTGACCATGGACACTCCATGGAGGAAAGAACCTTTGGAGGAGGCGGTAATTCTGGCCCTTATAGAGGAGCTAAGTTTTCACTTTTTGAGGGTGGTATTAGAGTTCCCGCAATAATAAGTTGGCCTAAATCAATTCCACAGCAAGAAGCTAGAGACCAGATGGGCGTAAATGTGGATTGGTTTCCTACTATCCTAGACATGTGTCAGATAGACTATCAGAAAGGTGAGTTTGAAGGGAAGAGTCTAAAAGAAGTGATTATGGAAAATGATGCTAGTCCTCATAATGCCTTTTGGTGGTACCAAAACAAAAACTCCTGGGCCGTAAGAAAGGGCGATTGGAAACTACTTAAAAACCCGAAAGATCCTTCTAATAAAGCACCACTTACAGAAGGCGATTCATTGTTTCTGGTCAATATTCTTGACAATCCAGATGAATTGACAAATCTGGCTAACGAATATCCAGAAAAGGTACAGGAACTGACCGAAGAGTATCATAATTGGAACGAAAGCGTACAGTGATTTAAGCCAAGTAAGCATTGCCGATATGCTTAAATAAATAGTTCGTGGCTATAATCTGGAGTTTGCTGGTCATTTACTTTTGAGATGCCTTACTCTATTTGAGCCTTAAATTTTTCAATGCAATTAGTCGTTGGATTCCTCTAGAAAATTATATCATTTTAGCTTTTGAAATAGTCAATCAAGTTTACTTAAGTATCGCTATATTTATAGAAGGACAATAAAGCCTCGCTGTTCTCCATTGTTCTTAAATGTAAATTATTGTCTTTTTATACGCTCTATATCAGGAAGTTACCGTTCTCAAAAAAGAAAACATATATGAAAATTTCAGTCAAAATAGTGGGGATTAAATATGTAAATGAAATTGATTCCTACTGGAATCATCAAGATTTTATTGAACTTCTAAAAATGTTTGATTTCCCTGAAATAGAAGCAGTAAGTCCAGAAGACTTAAAAGAAATGCTTTACATGGCTATGTCAGATTTTGAACCCGATGAAGCCGCTCAAATAGTATTGACCTATAAGTTGGGGGACCAATTAAAGAAAGGCCAAATCCAATCCCTATCGCATGAGATGATGGAAGACAAAGTAGCCGAAGAATATCCAGAACCAGAATTACACTATGATTTGTTTAACATAAATCAGTTACTATTCAAGGCCTATAATGGAACATTTCCAAATACAGAAGCCTCAAATATCACTATTGAATTGCTCAATGCTGATTCTGCCCAATTAGTAATGACCGAGGAAATCATGACCAAATTAGTGAGTCACGCTTTGATGGAGAAGAGCATATTGAAAAGATTATACTCCGACCAAATTGACGGAGAGGTACCTTTTAAAGATGCGGCTAAATTCATCTGGTTACTCACTAAGAAAAGCGATAGCACTTATGAATTATTGACCTCTAGATACTGGATTGAAAAAGAGGATATTGAACAATTTGAATATGATTGTAAAATTGTCTTCCATGAAAAAGAGCAATAAAGCTATGAACAAGGTAATATCCTCAATTTAAACCCCTTAAAATTTTGAGGTATAATTCCTTTAGCTTAGGATCAAGAATGAATAACTAGAATAGAGAGATGAAAAACGTTTTTTTTAGGTCAAAAATTTTGATTGTTTCATTCGATAACTTACGCGTTCAATCAGATAAATTCAAATGAAGAAAAAAAACAAAATAGCAGTAATTACAATAGTATTAGTTCTAACTATTGGGCTTATCTATATATTCACCTATGTGCCATCACTATCCAAACAACACGGTGTAATTGAGACAAAACTATATCTTGGCGATTCCGACAGACAACCTCTCATTGTAGCCTTTGGAGGTGGCGGAGGTGGGAATGAATGGTCTAGAAATTATTTAAAAGAAAAAAGAGATAGCTTAAACAAAAAAGGATATGCGGTATTGGCTATAGGGTATTTCAAATCAAATGGAACTCCTGAAAGTCTAGACCGAATCTCCTTAAACGCAATTTCAGACACTATACTAAAAATTGCTAATCACCCTAAAATAGATGAGTCTAAAATAGCCTTACTTGGAGGTTCTAAGGGAGGCGAGTTAGTCTTAAATTTAGCAAGTAGATTTAATCATTTTAATGCAGTTATTGCCCTGTCTACATCAAATCTTAGTTTCCCTGCTCTAACTTGGTCTGCCAATACTTCTTCCTGGACTTATAAAGGTAAAGAAGTACCTTATGTTCCTGCCACTTTAAAAACAATCTCACCCGCAATAAAAGGAGATTTATACACCGCACATAGCATGATGCTTGAAGATGAAGAAGCAGCGAAAAATGCAGAGATTAAAGTGGAAAACATAAATGGCCCTATACTGATTATATCTGGCAAAAATGATGACCAGTGGCCTGCCACATTGATGTCTAAAAGAATAATGGAACGACTATCACAAAAGAATATTAAACATTATAGGGAACATGTTATTTTGGATGGAGGACATACTGAGCCATTAGAACAATTTGGTTTAGTTTATGATTTTTTAGAAAAACATATGCCTTCAGAGTAAAACTAGACACTAATAATTGGTCTCTCTTTAGCTATTAAGGCTCTGACAGTGTACTACTCTTTTTGGTTTAAGACGCAAAAATATATTAGGATGAACTTTGAACTTCCGTTTTTCACCAACCTGCTCATTTTATTAGTTTCGGCTAAGGTTTTAGGTGAGCTCTTTGAACTGTTTAAACAACCTGCCATGATTGGAGAAATTATAGCAGGTATTATTCTAGGCCCAAGTCTCCTAAATTTAATCCGACCAACGGCAGACATCGTCGTAATTTCCGAACTTGGCATTTTTCTCTTGGTC
>JBLHOT010000077.1:0-18465 GCA_047623945.1 Arcticibacterium sp.
AAATAAACAAAATTATATTATTTTTCATATCCTTCTTTCTAAAACTAGCTGTATAAAATTTTCATTTAGTAGAAGAGTAGATTGCGACTGATAGTTGGCAAGAAATTCAATACATATTGCATAGTAATAATCTGTTCCTCTTAGGTTCCTGTCTTTTACGCTTGGCATTGCTGCTAAACGCCATCTTATTTATGGTTTAATTGTCTATTTCTAAAGGCTGATCAATTGAGTAGCAACCTCATAATAAGTATCTTACATGTATTATTGTAATCAGAAGACAGTACTTAATATCAAATAATACTCTAACTCCAACTCGAGTTTTTGAGGAGATAAACAATTCTGTATTTGGCCTATGCATAGACCGTTTAGGAAAAATGTGCTCCCCTTTATCTCGTTTTCCATAAAGCATGCTTTTTTTGACCGTCGCGGATTTAAAACCAATAAATAATCTTTACGCAAGTTATTTGTATTATTTGGTTACATTTAGTCCAAATACCCTCTCATGAGCCATAAACCCGATAAACTACTGCTGATAGCTTTGTTTGTTGGATTGGTATTTCACGGTACCACATTCTTTTTCACTTTCGATGCAACTTACGATGCATTCGTTCATATCTTCTTTGCAGACCATTACGCTAGGTCATGGTTTGAGCCATGGGATAATAGATGGTATACAGGGTTTAATGTAACTTCTTATCCGCCCTTGGTCCATATGCTGACCGGTTTACTTTCTTATTTTGTAGGTCTTAGAAATGCTTTTGTCATTCTCGCCACAGGCATAATAATGCTTTTTATTGTCGGGAATTACCGTTTTGCCAAACTTTGGACTAGCCCAAGAGGTGCTGGGTATGCGGCCATTTTTGCCTGTTTTAGTTCCTCTTTTATAGAGGCTTTGCATCTTTTTGGTCAGCTACCCACTTTAATGGGCATTGCCTGTCTTCTCAATAGTCTTCCAGAAATATATCGCTGGATGAGATACCGCAAGTTTTATCGTCTACTTACTTCATTAAGTATTATGGGCGTAGGTGTGGTTTCTCATCATGTAACCACCATTTTTGGGATGGTCTTTTTTGTGGCTCCAGTTATGGGTTTAGCCGTAATGGATGTGATTATTGAGCGGAAAACGAACCTAATGGAGGGAAATTTTGATGGACAGTTTCTTAATCCAATTGAAATTAAAAAGCTCAAAATCACCATCCTAGATTTCTTAAAAGAGACTTGGGAACGGCGGAGAGAACTGATAATATTTGGTGCTTCAGTTCCCTTCGTGATGATGCTAATCTTCCCCTATTTTTATTGGTCAAAGACAGACCCTATTACACAAGTTTCTATCCCTCATGGTTCTAGGGATTCTTTCATCGAAGTGGTCTCCTCAGGTCAAATGTTCTTCTTAATCCCTCTAGGCATTGTCCTCGTTATTTTACCTTATATTTTTGCACGCGTATGGTCTAAAAGGAACCTCTTTATAGGTTTATCATTTACCTTACTTTTTATCTTAGGGACTGGTGGCACTACACCCATTCCCAAATTGATGCTTGGTGAAAATGCATTCAATATTTTAACACTAGATAGGTTCACCTTCTGGGCTTCTATGATTAGTATTCCTTTTGTGGGTGAGTTCTTTTATCGCTTAATGGAAGGTGATATGAGAGATTACCTTAGGAAGAAATTGGGTAAATGGCCCCATAGGGTCATTTGGTCAGGTTTAGCTTTTTTCTTGGCATTGCTCACTATTTTCATCGTAAACCTCGGGAGGTTCAGGCCTTTGCAGCCAGCCACCATAGATATGAAGCCCATATTGCAGTTTTTAGAAAGAGACCAGCATGATAAATGGCGATTTATGACCTTAGGTTTTGGAGATCAGATGGCCTGGCTTTCGGCTCAAACTAGTGCTCAATCTGTGGATGGCAATTATCATTCGGCTAGAAGACTGCCCGAGATGACTACAAGACCACTCGAAAGATTAGAAAATTCAAAATTTAAGGGCATCGAAGGTTTAGGTTCTCTTCAGCAGTTTCTAACGGTACCAGAAAAGTATTATTTAAAATTAGTTTTCTCTAACGATAAGTTTTATGACCCTATTCTTTATTTCGCGGGCTGGGAAAGGGTCCAACGTTTAGAAAATGGAATCATGATTTGGCAGAAGCAAGATATTCCTCCATTACCCTCCGTTTTGCCTTCAAATCAGCTACCGAAACTAATGAAACTCTGGTGGGCCATAGCTCCCTTATTTATCTTACTAGCTGCCTTTATTATAAATTTCTTACTATTATGGTATAGTAGGGTAACCGAAAATGATTTCTTTAAAGATAACTATACAAGACCATTGGTCTTAATTGAGGAAATTAGGCCAAAACAAATTCTCTTTCATGGAATTTGGGGCATTTCAGTAATTATACTTTTTATTCTGATATGGGTTTCAAGCACTTTTGTCAAAGAACAGTCCACCCCAGAACAAGCTATTGAATCTTATTATAATGCATTAGATTTTAAGTATTTCAAAAAAGCATATGGTTTTTTCAATCCAAACACGAGACCTACTTTTGATGATTATTTCATAAAGCTTTCTGTAGAAGATGGTGTTTTGGCTTCTTATGCAAAATTGGACAATATCAAAATTGCAGTAACTAAATTTGACGACCAGACTTATGAGGCATTGGTACATACAGATTGGATTACGCCCATGGAGGCCTATGGCACAGACGTGACACATATTGTAAGGAAAGTAAAAGATAAATGGTATTTAGATGCCCCTAAGTTTGATTTAAGTATCCCACCTGATGGTTTTGTAGAAGAATCCTTCCTTAGCATGCATAAACAAGGTAAAAGACAAGCTGGGACAGACCCTACCCAGCATGATGACATCATGGATAGACCAGAAATGCAAATATTAAATGCAAAATTGGTTTATAATGACACCTCTTACTCTGTAGTTGGAGAGCTAATGAATATTGACAATTTACCCGCACATGTTACCATTCAGGCAGATTTATTAGATGTTTATAATAGGAGATTAGTATCTTATAATGCCAAATATCATACTGTTCATAGAATTATGCCGAAGGAAGTAACACCCTTTAGAATAGATTTCGAGGCTACTGCTTGGGTAAAAAAATCTGATTTGGACCCTGGAAGATTTGAACCTGAAGTAGCATCGGCTTTTGAATTTGATATTCCGCCTACTTCTTTCAAACTTATGGCTAGAGCAATAGTAGATAAAAGTGATATATATCGTTCTGCAGGATTTCAAAAGATAAAAGTAGAAGATGAATTAATGTCTGGAGAAGCAATTAATTATGGAACCGAAGAAATTAGTGTGCCTAAGGTTTTAATTAGTTTTTACGAGAAAGACGGTACCGTTAAATGGGTAGATTCCTTTTTTATTAGAGAAGGGATTAGGCAGCAACGTAAGAGGTACTTCCAGTTTTACTTAAGACCTCTAAAAAATTATAAAGTAGTCTATGAAGGCCAGGACTATGATTTTTATGTAAACGGCCTATTAAATAAAAAAAGATACGGTCAAAAAAATATAAAAGACTGGAATAGAATTGATAGCCCTTATGGTAGATTTTCACTAAAACTAGATGCATATATAGGCTCTCCAACGCTCTACTAAATGTTTAAAGAATTAAAAAAATATCGCATCCTAATACTGCTCTTTTTGATTCAGTCATGTTCGTCTGAAGATAGGTCAGTGAATGAACGTGCCATAAAAGACGTTACATTTTTCGAATTCGATCATTCTGTTGATACCATAATGGCAGGCGAAGCTTATTCCCTTAAAGTAAATAGATCCTCTGAGGCCGTGATCACTAATTCCTGGGGCAATTATTTTATTCAAACAACACAAGTAGATGGACATCAGATTTTAAAGCTTTCAGACTCCCTGACTTCACAGGCGGGCCTTATTAAAATCATATTCCTTGCTGAAGGAAAAATGAGTTCTCCGAAAACCATCATAGTAAAGCCATTTCCTGTGGCAGAGCCATTGGAATCATATATTGGCTCTAAATCCATTGAAGCTGATGGAGGTCAAAGCTGGTCCATGATAACAGCAATTCCGCAAGACAATTATTTTAATTTTGCAGAAAATGGTACTAGTGTGATTTTTAATTATGCCAAACCCACAGGAGCTTTTGTTAGAAAAAATGTAAAAACTGGTTACGGAGTCGCATATGATATCCTCTATAGTGGTAGGAAAATAGGGAAAACTAAAATAGGAGCTATTGTAGGAGAAATATCGGGCAAAGAGAAAGAACTAATTGAGATTGCAGGGGCACCAGTAGATTTTCTAATTGAAACAAAAGTAGTTTATCCTACAGCAGACAGCAGACAAAACTTTTTAGTGAAGACTGAAATTTTAAAAGATAGGTTTAAAAATACAGTGGCGGATGGAACCTTAGTAAACTTCTATATTGAAGATGTAGAAGGAGATCACAGAAAAGTTTCTGCTTATACTATAGACGGCATAGCGAAATTGAAACTTAGGAATCCAACTTTAGCAGGCCAACTTTCAATTCAAGCAGAAGTAGGAAACACAGCAGTAAGTAAAAAAATAGTTTTAAGTTTTAAAAAATTTATAACAAAGTTACCTTTACTATGTGATGGAGCTAGCTTAAAAGTAGGCCCATTAATAGGAGCTTTAAATCAATATGTTTCTGATGGATCTGAGGTGGAATTAACTATTTATCCAGATAATTTTTATCGAATATTACCTGTGAAAGACGGCTATGCTTCTTTTGATTTTAGTGATATTACAAATGGTACAAAAAGGTTTGAAGTGAGGTTTGGTGGGATTTCAAAAACATTAATTTGCGTCAATGAATAAGGACAAACTTTTTTTTAGAATTATCTTATACTTCGGGATTATGGTGATCCTTGGCTTTGTTGTAGGCGGGATTGGCAAGGTTTTAGTTTTTTTTAATTCCGGTGGTAATAAAGCGGATATGCTGAAAACCGCGGAATACTTACCTGATGGCTTAAGCCCAAAGATTAATTGGCTTCCAGATGTTAATAGCAAAGGAAGGATAATGGAAGATTTCAACAGGTCTCTCATTACCGCAGAATATATAAGAGCCTTAAATCAAAGAAACAGATCACTTTTAACTTATTCTACAGAGGGCCTTAAGGAGTATTTCACTTTAAACTCTCGTCCTAACGTCTTTTCCCAAATTAATAACGTAGAAAACAGATCTATTGACTTAGAAAAGGTGGAGTTGAATCATAACCTGAAACTACATTTTTATTCGGCTGATGGCCAGTTGGTAAGCTTTACAGATTTTGATGTTAAAAGCAAGATGAAGATAGAATATCCAGATTCTGATCAAGTATATTTTGTGAATGATACATCGGCATACTTGGTTCTGATGCAGCTAGATGATGGCTATTGGCGAATAAAAAACAGGCAGAACATCAGCAGCGATTTTCTAGATGAGCTTATTACAGAGAACGTAGACTCTCTTGAAATCATAAAGATCAAAAATTCATTTCTGAAAGAAGTTAAAGCATCAAAAGGAATTAACTATTATCCACAGGATTATCCATTTAAGGATTTTTGGATTAAATATGATTCTATCATCATAGAGAGAGATATGGCTCTCATTAAATCATTAGATTTTAATACAGTAAGAGTTTTTGTCAATTTTGAGCAGTTTGGAAAGGGAGATGTGGTACCCGAGATGCTAGAAAGGCTTAATCATTTTCTTAATTCGGCAAACCAAAATGGTTTAAAAGTGCTAGTAACGCTATTTGACTTTAATGGTAATTATCATTTGTTTAATTACCAGAATACGGAAAGGCAAATGGAAGTCATTATGACCAGATTTAAGTTTCATCCTGGTCTTCTTGCGTATGATTTAAAAAATGAACCTGATTTAGACTTTATATATCAAGATAGAGAGGACGTACAAGAGTGGCTAGAACATATGTTAGAAAAGGCTCACGAATACGATCCTTTTCATCCCATTACATTAGGTTGGTCTAGTATTGATAAAGCACACTTATATGCAGATAAGGTAGATTTCGTTTCTTTCCATTACTATAGAACTCCAGGTGACCTCAAGAAGGCAATTTTGAGCCTCAAAAATATTATTGGAGATAAACCCTTAGTTTTGGGAGAATTTGGCCTATCCTCCTATCAAAGTCGATTATTCCCAATCAATGTAAATCAAGGAGACCAGGCCGTTTATTATAAGGATGTTCTACAAGTTCTGAAAGAATATGGCATGCCTCACTATGTCTGGACTCTTTACGATTTCACCGAAGTCAGCGGCGATGTTGCGGGAAACAGACCATGGCAGAAAGAGGCTCAAAAACATTTTGGGATATTTGATAAGGATGGTGATCCAAAAGAGCTACATAAAGCCATAACAAATGAGAATTATGTATACCAAGCATCAATTTTAAGCAAAATACCACACTATCTGAAAACGTATTCTATTCTTTTCGTTTTACTTATTGGAGGAGTTCTAATTAAAGCTAAATTCTTTTAAGCATATAATGAAAAAACTCAAAGTAGCGTTCGTATCAAGTTATCCACCCGGCAAAAGAACCCTAAATGAATATGGGTTTTATCTCATAAATCACTTCAGAGAAAAATCTCTAGATATAGAAGAAGTCCTATTGATTTCGGATAAACTGCCCAAAGGAAAGGCCTTTGATTTTGGAGATTTCCCTGTACCCATAAAAGAAACCCAAGTTTGGGATTTTAATAAATGGACTAATACATTAGCCATACTGAAAGCGTTAAAAAACTACAAGCCTGATGTGGTCGTTTTCAATATTCAATTCCTATCGTTTGGTGATAAGAAAATCCCAGCAGCTTTGGGTCTTTTAACGCCTTGGTTGTCAAAATTGGCGGGAATACCGTCTGTGGTTCTCCTCCATAACATTTTGGAACAAGTAGACTTAAACGAAGCCGGAATAACGAAAAATAAGCTTTTAGGAAAGATATTTAATTTCATCGGAACTGTACTTACAAGAATTATTCTGAAAGCCGATCTTTTGGCTGTTACTATTCCAAAGTATGTGCAGATTTTGGAAGAAAAATATAAAGCTAAAAATGTCACTCTTATTCCGCATGGCAGCTTTGAGGTGCCTCCAGTGCCTCATTATAAGTTGCCAGAAGGGCCACTGCAAGTAATGGCATTCGGAAAGTTTGGTACTTACAAGAAAGTAGAGGGCATGATAGAGGCCGTAGAACTAATCAGAAAAAGAACGAATTTGGATATGGAAATTGTAGTGGCCGGAACCGATAGTCCAAATACGCCAGGGTATTTAGCTGGCGTTTTAGAAAGCTATAAACGTGTTTCTCAATTACGTTTTACGGGCTACGTTGAAGAGGAAGATGTCCCAAGAATATTTGGAGATAGTGCAGTTTGCGTTTTTCCATATACATCTACTACAGGGAGCTCCGGAGTACTTCATCAGGCAGGAAGTTATGGTAAGGCTGCCGTTATGCCTAACCTTGGAGACTTAGCCATGCTAGTAAAAGAAGAAGGCTATGGAGGAGCTTTTTTTGAACCAAACTCTGTAGAAAGTTTAGCGGATGCCATCCAGAAAGTGTTAGAAGATGAAGTTTATAGGAATCAATTAAGTAAACAGAATTACTATGCCGCAGCTTCACTGCCTATGGGCGATTTGGTCAACTGGTACATTTTACATTTTAGAAAATTACTAGACAACTAGTACGAAATCGTTTTCAAAAATCAAATGAGCCTTGAAGTATTTGACCTCAAGGCTTATTTCGTTTATAAATATACAGTATTGCTAATTTTAACAAATAATGAAAGACAGTGCTTAATTTTTAAACTTTGCTTTTATTAAAAAATCTATGTTGTGCTTTGACCATTTTTTTCCCAGTGAACTGTTGCATCAAATGATAGCTAATCATTAGGCTTAATAGACCCAGCATTAAATAAATCTGTACTTGAATAACCTGTGCAAAGTCTTTATGGAAAAGTATTATTAAGATTATCTGTAGGATACCACAAATAACGGTAATCCATACAGGAATGAGCCTATCTAATGACATATGATAATAGACAAAGACATTAGAACAAGCGAATAATGCCGTTGCTAAGCCGTATTTCCATAATAACGGGGCTACAGAAATATATTCTTCGCCAAATAAAACGCCAATCATTAATTCGGGCTTCCAATAACAAGCCAAAACGATTCCTAGGGCCATCACGGTAACAATTCCTAAACCCGCAAGAAAATACCAAGTATGGTCTTTTCCTTCTTTTTCAAGCTTAATAACTAAAGGGAATAACAAGGTTACTACGGTCCAAGTCCCGAAATAAACTATTCTACCTATTAAGGCCAAAGCCGCATATAAACCTGCATCATGAGGATTAAAATAATGCTTTACTAAGATTATATCAGAATTATTAATGAGTATTTGACTTAATTCATAGAATAAAATCAAAAGTAAAAATTTCAATACCGCTTTTTCATCGAAGACAAACTCTTCATTATTAGTAGCAAGCTTTAATTGCTTTTTTGATAGCCACCAAGTAATAACCAATGAAACTGCAATACCCGCCGCTACACCATTTACTCTCCAACCTGCATAAACCAAAGCTATCGAAACAATGAGCCTTACCCACATTTCTGACTGATACGTTATTGCCAGCTTTCTATATAAAAGTTTACCTTGAAAAATGCCTCGATTGACACTCATTAAAAGATAAAAAGGTAAACTTATGCCTAAAATAAGAAATGGTATAAAGGAGGTCGTTTGAAAAAAGTCTTTCCAAAAAACTGCCCCTATAAGTACAATAAGCATCATTCCTAAACCCACAAAAATGGCTCGCTTATTCAGCCATGTAAATAGTGAATTAACAGATTTATCAGAGGAGTCTTCGGCAGAAAATTTAGCACCGGTTAATTGAAACGCTAAAGCGAAAAAAGAAACCATTAAAAGCAAAGTAACCAAAAGACTAACCTCAGAAAAGTCCGAAGGTCCTAGCCATCTACCAAAAACTAAATTGATAGCATAGTTTCCCGCATTAACAATTAACGTACTAAAGAAAAGCAAGCTTCCATCTGTTACTAGCTTTTTGGTCACCTTACTAAATTAGTTTGACGTTAAGTATCGGAAGAAATTTTGTAAGATGAAGTAATTCGTAAACAGCACTGTTTTTTTGAAGCTTAACAGTTAACGACTTCCCTTTATTAGATAATATTTTATGGGTTGATATTAGGGCATTTACACCTACTATATCCGCCCCAGATACATCTAAGAGGTTTACTGCAAATTCTGTTTCTTTCTTAGCTTCACTGTTTAGAACGGTTTTCCACTCCAATGCCTTCTCCGTTGTGAAATCACCGGTAATAAGTATTTCTGTCATGTTTAATATTTTGTAGCGATACTGTATAATTGAAAAAGTATTTGTACAGAATCTTTCATTGAAAGTTTTGATCCATCTTCGTGAACCCACCTTTTTAGTGGCTGCTCACATATCATATTTTTAGCATCTTCTAAGCCATATTTATTTTTCATTCGTAAGAATATCTCTACATCAAAAATCCATCTGGTAAGGAATGGTTCCGTGAACATAGGTTCAACAAGGTCCCTTTTCATTA
The DNA here is from genome assembly GCA_047623945.1 of Arcticibacterium sp. Lineage (GTDB taxonomy): Bacteria > Bacteroidota > Bacteroidia > Cytophagales > Spirosomataceae > Arcticibacterium. The sequence goes on from JBLHOT010000077.1 coordinate 9,589, forward strand.
CTTTAGCTCCACATTGAGTGTCCTGAAATTCCATTGCTAGAATTTTTCTAATTATGTAATTTACTGTCCTGCTTATGATACCCCTAGAGGATACTCTGTAAATAGAAGCCCCAATTCTTTGAATTCTAGAGCCTGCTACCAATTTAAAATCAGACCCTGATAAAGTTTTAACAAGATCTTCATAATCTTCAAAGTTCGTTGAAAGATCCGCGTCTAAGAAGCCGATATAATCCAATGATTTATCTTCTAACAAGTGAAGCATTCCTTGACGAACAGCCTCTGCTTTTCCACTATTTTTTTTACAATCATGGACAATGATATCATCATATCGTCCTTTAAATTCATCTAGGATACGCAAGGTGTTATCCTTACTTCCATCATTAACAAAACAAAGCTGATAACCACTATTACTCTCCAAAAAGTGGGCAAAAGATTCAGTTTTGAGTCTATCTTCCTCATTATAGCAAGGTATAACTACCCCAACACCATTTTTGTTTAATGTTTTTTTTTCAGACATGCTAAAATCTGTTGATATAAGTGGAATGTTTAAAAGCTTTTTTACTCTTATTACAAGCTCATTTAATCCAACAGGTTTAGATATATAATCATTTGCTCCTTTTCGGAAGGCATCTACAATGGTGTTTTCTTCTCCCATTCCAGACATAATCATGATGGGAACCATGTTATTATTGACTTTCCTAATATAATCTATTACCTCATACCCAGATTTAACTGGCATATTGAGATCAACCAATACTAAATCAAAGTGTTCCTTGTCAAACGCGTCAATAGCCTGTTGGCCATTTATTGCTGAGGTAACTTCAAAGCCTACTTTACTTAAGACATGAACTATTGACTTAAGAACTATAGGTTGGTCGTCTGCTGCGAGGATTTTCATTTTTAAATAGGAATCAATCGTTATCTTGCATGTAAACCTACTAAAAATATAATGCCCTTTACTCTTTCTCATGCTGTCGCGGTATTTCCATTTCGCAAGTTCTCAGGAAAGTACCTTTCTATGACAGGTTTAATAGCGGGAAGTATGGCTCCAGATTTCGAATTCTTTTTACGGGTAACCTTATACGGAAGCATTAGCCATACATGGCTCGGTTTCTTCGTTTTCGACTTCCCTGTTGGCCTTATGATTGCTATTTTATTTCATTGGGTAATTAAGGAGGTACTTATTGACAACCTTCCTAATATTCTTTATAGTAGGTTCGTAGGCTATAGAGACAAAAATTGGCTTCTATTCTTTAAGAAGAAAACGCTAGTTGTGATGATTTCCGTTTTGATTGGCATATTTACTCATTTCGCTTGGGACAATTTAACGCATGAGCCAAATTACATTTCAACTATTTATTTTGATTTTTTATTAGAATCGTTTATTCTTTTTACGTACAAAATACCAATCTATTCTCTATTACAGACATTGAGCTCTGGTATAGGTATTTTGGTTATCTTTTTTGTTGTGTGGAGTCTACCCGTTTATCGTGAAATTAGCCCCGTACGTATAAATAATGAGTCTTATTGGATTAGTATCTTTAGTTTTAATTTGGTTTTAATTATATTCCGTTACTTAGTTGGTGTACCAAGCCAAAAACCAATGGGTCAATTAATCGTTATAAGTATAAGTACATTCCTTTTTTCACTACTTTTTATAAGTGGCTATTACAAATGGTTCAAAAACAAATAAAATTATACCTTTTATCATTCCTACTGATTATAGGGTTTTCTTCCAATGGGCAAGACCCGCTTAGTCCTGGGTTTACCCTATTAGAGTCCGGGAGTTTTAAAGAAGCTGCTGTGTTTTTTAAAAAATATTTAGAAACTGATTCTACCAATCAAACTGCTCTTTTATGCTATGGAAGAGGTACAGGCTTATCTGGTAATACAGATGAGGCTAAGGAGGTTTTCGCAAATTTGCAAAAGCTAAAACCAGGTGATTTTGAGGTAGATATAAACATGGCAGAAGCTCACATGTGGAGCAAAGAATATCCTAAGGCATTGGAGCTGTATAAAGATTTATATGCTAGGGATCCTAAAATCTTTGCCGGAGTTCTAGGCTTAGCCAATGCCTTCTCAGAAAACAAAGATTATGATGAGGCTTTGGACTATATAGAAAGGGCTTTAGCAATAGATAGCTTAAACCAAAGTGCCAAAACCAGTCGGAAATATATGCGATTAGGAAAAGCGGCTCAACTTAGTAACCTAGGGGATTTTGACAACGCCATAGTGCTATATTCTTTAATACTAGAAGAACTACCAGATGATAAAGATGGTCTTATCACAAGAGCTCAGGCATACACGCAGAATAAACAGTATGCGGAAGCAAAAGCTGATTATAAACACCTGGCAGTTAAGAAAATAAATGTAGTCGATGGCTTTTTAGGCCTTTCAAATATAGGACATTTAGAAAAAAATGACGCCTTAGCTATGTCTAATGCCCTCAAGGCCATCACCGAATCTGATACTTCCACGCTTTTAAAAGCAACGTTAGGAAAGGTTAATGTCTTGGGCTGGCAGGAAGACTTTAAAGGTGCTTTTGCCTTAATTGATAGTTTACAAGAAAAATACCCTAATGATAAAGATGTGCTATCTGCCTATGGGAGGATGAATACATGGAGTAAGGGATTTGCAAAAGGAGCCAGCTATTACAAGAAGATTTTAGACATAGAGCCCTCTTCTTTTGATGGTAATTTGGGTTTTGCAGACACGCACCATGCAAGAGGTTTAGACAAAACAGCCTTTGATTATGTGAGAAATACTTTAGCATTTTATCCCGGTCAAAGAGACGCCTTACAGTTTTTAGAAAAACTGCACGTAGCTCATGACCCAGGCATAGACGCTAGTTATTTTGGAAGTAGTGATAATGGTGGAAATATTGCCACTAACTATCTTATAAAAGCCACATATGACCCTCACCCACACTGGCGAACATCCATAAGTTATTATTCTCGTAAGGCAGAAAACACGCGGTCTATTGAAATAGATAAAGTGAAAACAGTAGAGCAAATCCAAGGTGGTTTGGCTTATCAAGTCAATGGTTGGATGAAATTAGGTGCCCAGCTAGCACATATAAAATCTGATACTTATGGTCGTTGGTTGACAGAGTTTATGACTTCCTTGAAAATTGGTAAATATCAAGGATTAGAACTCTTTTATAAAGAGGAATTACAGTATTTCAATGCTGACCTGATTAAAAGAAACCTAAAAATGGTTAATCTACAAGCCAATTATAATTTAAGCTTACCTAATAAAATTGGCTTGTATATGCAATTGATTCAGACTTCGGTGTCAGATGACAATAATCGGAGCTTAATATTTGCTTCCCTTTATTACGATCTTTTGAAAAAACCTGTTTTAAAAGCAGGAGTAAATTTTAGTGCTTTTGGTTTCAACAGGCAAGTGCCAGAGATTTACTTTAGCCCAGATATTTTTAAAGCCTATGAAGTTTTTATAGCCTCAGAGAATATGAATTTTCCCAATACTAAATGGATTTATCAATTTACGGGAGCAGCAGGTCTTCAGCAAATTAGTAAAGAAAGTGCTCAAGGCATTTACAGGTTTGATATAAAAGCAGGTAGGAGATTTGGCGAAAGATTTAATGTTTATGTTTACTATATGAAGTCAAACTCTGCGGCATCCAGCGTTCAAGGTTTTACTTATAATGAGTGGGGTATAAGATCGAGGTGGATACTTCCTTTAAGAGCAAATTAAGTCGTTTTTTTAGGCCATATACGTTATCAGGAGTTATGTCATTATAGAATTACACGGAAAACCATTATCACACTTTAACAACATAAAATATGTTAGGAATAGTATTCACTGAGTTTTTAGACATGGTAGAAGACAAGTTTAGCTATAAAATGGTAGACGATATTTTAACTATGGAAACTCTACCTTCATCTGGGAACTACTCGGCAGTAGGTACCTATTCTGATAAAGAAATGATTACTCTCGTATCAAACCTTCATTTGAAAACCAAAATTCCTTTATCAGACTTATTAGAGACTTTCGGAGAGTACCTTTTTTTTTCAATGCACAAATCCTATGGAAATATGCTCTCCGAAGTGAAAACTACTTTAGATTTACTATGTTCTTTAGAATACCATGTTCATTTTCAGGTTAAAAAGCTTTATCCGGATGCCGAGGTTCCAAGATTCAAAATTCTTGAAAAAACAGATTCAAGAATAGTCCTAAAATATTCTTCTGAGCGTAAATTGGGAGATCTGGCTATGGGTCTATTGCGAGGATGTATTAAACATTATGGGGAAAAAGCCTCCATAAATAAGGAGTTAATCACAGAAGATGGTAGTGTTATAATCTTTAAAATAGATATTTTGTAAATGAGTTTTGAAACAAAGTTTGAGCTTCTAGATAGACGACTTCACCGAGAGAAGGCTGCTCGAATTGCTGCAGAAGAAATTCTAACTTTTAAGTCAATAGAGCTATACAAAGCCAATCAAGATTTAATTGACCTAAATAAAATACTTGAAAAAGAAAATCTTAGTAGAACAGACGACTTAGTTAAAAGTAGGCTGATGTACGAACAATTGGTTGAGTCTGCTAGTCATATTATTTATGAAGTAGATGCACAGGGCTATGTACTTTTTGCTAACCAAATAACAGAGAGAATTTTACAAAAAAGTAGGGAAGACCTTATTGGTATTAATGTTATTGATCTGATTGCCGACAGTCACAAAGAAGAAATAAGAAATACTTTTTACAGAAGTATTCAAAATAAGGAAGCCATGAGATACGATGAATTCCCATGCCTAAGAAAAGATGGTGAGATAGTATGGTTGAGTCAGAACTTTCATAATGACTTTGAAATAATAGCTGGGCAAAAAATATTCAAAGGAGGTAAAGGAGTAGCCAGAGATATTACAAGTCAATTTTATGAAAATCTTCAATTAGAAAGAAATGAAATAAAGTATCGGAATGTTATGGAAAACATGGATTTGGGGTACATCGAAGTTGATTTAGATGGTCGGATTTTAAAAGCCTATGATAAATTCCTTAAGATGACTGGGTACAGTAAAGAAGATTTAATTGGGAATATAGCAGAGGAAATTCTTCTACCTGAAGAATACAGGGGTTTAATGAAAACGCAGAATGATGCAAGGATAAAAGGACAGATGGGCTCCTATGAGGTGGAAATGATCGCAAAGAATGGCGAACGTTTATGGACATTGATAAGTGGCGGACCAATTTTAGACGAAAAAGGAAATGTAATTGGTTCTGTAGGTATTCATTATGACCTCACGCAACAAAAGGCAGTTCAGAAGGATCTTCTTCTCGCAAAAAAAGAGGCAGAAAATGCTCAAAAAGCTGAACAAGATTTTTTGGCAAATATGAGTCATGAAATTAGAACGCCACTGAATGCCATTATCGGTATATCTCACCTTCTTTATGATACTAATCCCTCTGCAGAACAGCTTGAATATTTTACAAGTATAAAAAATTCTGCCAATTTCTTACATACGCTTATATCAGATGTATTGGATATGGCGAAAATTGACGCCGGTAAAATACAGCCCAAAAATGAACCCTTTGACCTATTAAGTTTGCTTGATACCCTTCAAAAGACATTTGAATTAAAAATTGGCAAAAAAGAACTGAAGATTATCACAATAACTGATGATAGAATTAGTGATTTAATAAAAGGAGATGAAACCTTATTGAATCAGGTACTTCTTAATTTGGTGGGTAATGCAGAAAAATTTACAGAAAAAGGTTCAATTATTATTAAGACTGATTTAATTGAAGAAAAGAAAGATAAGCTGTTTATTAAGTTCTCCATTAAAGACACCGGTATAGGAATCCCTCAAGACGACCTTGAAATAATCTTTCAAAAGTTTAGGCAGGTTAGCTCAAAGCAACAATCGAAAACGAGAGGCACAGGATTAGGTTTGTCTATTGTTAAAGAATTGGTGAAATCTATGCAAGGGAAGGAGATGGAAGTTAGAAGCAACAAAGGAGAAGGAACGGAATTTAGTTTTGTCTTACCTTTCACTAAAACCAATATCAAACGTGGAAGCCAATTAAAAATTCTAGAAACAGAGAGTATTAATTTCTCAAGAAAACGAATTTTGCTAGTTGAAGATAACAGTTTAAATACTCTTTACGCTACCAAACTTTTAAAACGTTGGGATATTGAAGTAACACATGCAAAAGATGGATTGGAGGCCGTAGAAATGATTCATAAGCATTATTTTGATTTAATCTTGATGGATATTCAAATGCCAAACTTAAATGGTTACGAAGCTACTATTCAGATCCGGAATACTATCAATATCAATAAAGTTATACCCATAATAGCATTGACAGCCACTGCTTCTCCAGATGACCAAATAAAGGCCATAGAAGTAGGAATGAACAGTGTTTTGACAAAACCTTTTACGCCAATCGAAATGCAATTGACTTTGGAAAAGTTTTTAAAATCCATTAACAACCAAGAAGTAAGCTTAAGTATGAATAAAAAACCAGAAGCTTCTATTAATGAAGAGAGATTAAATGAAATATATGGTGGAGATAATGAATTCAAAAAGATGGTTTTCGAGACTTTTTTAGAAGAAATACCTTCACAGATAGCTGAAATACGATATTTCGTAAAAAATAAAAACTGGACTGAATTAGCTAAAGTAGCTCATAAAATAAAACCTGCTTTAGGAATGGTGGGACTTACATCTGGAGAAGAGGACCTAAGAATAATTGAAACGACCATTAAGACTGAAGGTATTAATAAACAATTAGTAGAATTAATCACTGCCTTTATAGAGAACTGTGATCCCTATGTGAATAGAATAAAAGAAGAGCTTAAAAAAATAAGCTAAAATGAAAATAGATCAAAAACTTTTTATCAACGGCAAATGGACTAATAAAAATAAGTCAGAAGGATTTGATAAATCCGCCTGTCAAATAGTTTTAGCTTTTTGTGGTAAGGAACAATTGAATTTAGGTAATATTAGTGCAATAAAAGCGATCTACTCAAATGCAAAAGTTATTTCTGCTACTACTGCAGGGGAGGTTTTAGGCGATGAATTATATGAAGGCAGCATTGCCCTGACTGCAATTCAATTTGAGAAGACGGAAGCGAAAGTGTTGTATGCCAACATTAAAAGTTTTAGTGGAAGCTACCCTCTAGGTAAAAAATTAACGGCCCTTATGCCACCTAAAGGTTTACAATATATTTTGGTTATATCTGATGGTAATCTCGTGAATGGAACTGAATTAGTGGCTGGGATTTCAAGTTCTAATAAAAATGGTGCTTTGATTACTGGAGGGATGGCTGGTGATGGTGCTCGTTTTGTATCAACCCTAGTTGGCGTAGACGAAAATATTTCAGAAGGTAATGTGGCCCTTATAGGGTTGTACGGAGATAATATTAAGATTGGACATGGTTCACTCGGTGGTTGGGATGAATTTGGTCTAGAAAGAACCATCACAAAATCAGAAAAAAATGTATTGCATGAAATGGACGGGAAAAATGCCTTAGAATTATACAAAGAGTATCTAGGCCCCTACGTAGACGAATTGCCATCGTCTGCATTCCTTTTTCCGCTATCAATAAAAAAAACAGATAGTAAGGAAAGCAATGTAAGAACTATCGTTTCTATAGACGAAGAGAAGCAATCAATGACTTTTGCAGGAAACATGCCAGAAGGAAGTAAAGTGAGGCTAATGAAGGCCAATTTTGACAAATTGATTAGTGCCGCGGGAACCTCCGCAGATCGGTCTTTGATAAACCTTGAAAGAAAGCCTGATTTAGCTTTATTAATTAGCTGCGTTGGTAGGAAAATAATTCTTAATGAAAGAGTTGAAGAAGAATTAGAACAAGCCAAGGCAATTTTAGGAACAGAAGTATTCATAACTGGGTTCTATTCGTACGGAGAGATCTCGCCAATTGTAGAAAGAGCAAGATGTGAATTACTAAATCAAACAATGACCATTACGACATTTACCGAGTTTTAAAATGGAAATACATCCTTTGCTCAACAGAATAATTAAGAAACATTTTCCTGAAGATATAAATAAGGAAGATTTTCAGTTTTTTTTCAATGCCTTAAGTAAAATTTTCATGTCTTTTGATAGAGATAGAAAAATTACTGAACATGCTTTTGAAATTAGTGAAAAGGAATATCAATCAGTACTCAAAAGCTTAGGGCACCAAAATGAGTTAAAAAAAGCTTCTATACTTAAAATGAAGCAAACATTGATTGAGTTAGACTCTTCCAATGAAACCATAATTGGTAGCAGTGACGATTTAATAGAAATAATTGGCATTCTTCAAAAACAAATATTAGTTAAGAATGAATTAGAAAGCACGCTAATTCAAGCTAAAGAAGATGCCGAGAAGGCTGCTAAAGCTAAGTCGAATTTCTTATCTCTCATGAGTCATGAAATTAGAACTCCAATGAATGCTATTATTGGGAATATCCATATTCTTAAACAAGAGGAGCATTTTAAATCTCAGGAAGAATTTATTGAAACGCTTCATATTTCTAGTCAGAGTCTCCTTAGTTTGGTTAATGATATATTGGATTATAGTAAAATAGAGGACGGAAATATACACTTTAACGAAAGGCCAATTCAACTGAAGGAATTCTTTGACGAAGCCAAGGCAACAAATAGGTTTAAGGCTGATGAGAAGGAAAAGGAAAATGAAATTGTACTAGATTTAGACCATAAGCTGCCAGAGATAGTATTAGGAGATGCTATACGTCTCAATCAAGTCCTAAATAATCTGGTTTCCAATGCATTAAAATTCACCAATAAAGGAAAAATCACTATCCAAGCAAAGTTAAATAAAGAGACCGACAACATTTGGCTGATAGATTTCGCGGTGAATGATAACGGAATTGGAATAAAAAAAGA
>JBLHOT010000078.1:0-18436 GCA_047623945.1 Arcticibacterium sp.
ATTTTTTTGCAGATGAAGTCTCTAGAACAATGGCAAATTCAGGTAAAAAAGAGAGCATACAAAATATTCTAAAGCACATGCCTCAAAAGCCTATCAACAATTTGTTTTTTGAAAATTCAGGTCAACTTTCTTTTAAGGAACAAAAAAATTGGACACCAGACTTACCTTCATTTTCTAATGGAGCCTCCTACGCCGATCTGGATAATGACGGAGATCTGGATCTGGTAGTCAATAATGTTAATCAACAAGCTTTTATTTTCAAAAACAACGACACCTCCACAAACCACTATTTAAAGTATACCCTAAAAGGTTCGGGAAATAATACCTATGCGGTAGGATCCACTATTAACATTTACAACAATTCCGAAATCCTGACTAAGCAACTCATTCCAAGTAGAGGCTTCCAGTCAAGTACCGAATATCCCTTGACTTTCGGCCTTGGAGATTGGGCCAAAGTAGACTCCGTAGAAGTACTTTGGCCTGATAGGACTTTCTCAACATACTATGATGTTAAAGCAGATAGCCTTTATGAAATAGATTACAAAACCGCTCTTCATTCTGAGTCAATTTCAGTTAAAAAAACTATTGAGACTCCATTCTCTCCATTTTCTATTCCTCTTGAAGCTCATTTAGAAAACGATTATGAAGATTATTATTATGAAAAAAACATTCCTTTTAAACTCTCTTCGGAAGGGCCCAAACTGGCTGTTGGTGATTTAAATAATGACGGACTTGATGATATCGTCATTTGTGGCGGTAAAAACCAAGACTCTCAAGTCTACTTTCAGAACGCAGCTGGTTTAAAAAAAACCAAGCAAACAGATTTTGAAATATTCGCTCCTTATGAAGATATAGAAGTTGCAATTTTTGACGCCAATGGCGATGGAAATAATGACATTATTATAGGTACAGGGGGAAACGAGTCAGCAGCCTTATCACTTCAATTAAAAGACCGACTCTATATTAATGATGGAAAAGGAAAATTCAAATACGAATTAAAAGGCCTACCTGGTAATGCCTACAATACCTCCTGTATTCTCCCGCATGACTACGACAGTGATGGCGACATTGACCTGTTTATTGGTAGTAGATCTTTCCCGATGCAATATGGCAGCATTCCTCCCTCTTTCATCTATGAAAACAACGGGCAGGGCCAGTTCAAGGACGTTACAAAACAAATAGCCCTTGATTTTCTTCAACTCGGAATGGTTTCTTCTGCCACTTGGTCAGATTTAAATGGGGATGGCATTAAAGAACTGACTATCGTTGGCGACTGGATGCATCCAACAACTTTTGCCTACCAAAACGGAACTTTCGTCAAGCAACAAAACAACTTAGAAAACTTGAATGGCTTTTGGGGATCCATCGAAAGTAAAGACTTGGATAATGATGGAGACCTAGATTTAATCATTGGCAATATTGGTGAAAACCTCGCATTAAAGATCAATGAATCGTCCCCCTCTAAAATGTTTATTTATGACTTTGACGGAAACGGCACCAAAGACAAAGTGATGACCAAAACTATTAATGGAAGAGATGTACCCGTATTCCTCAAAAAAGAAATGATGGACCAGTTCCCTCAGTTAAAGGGCAGCAACCTGAAACATGTAGATTACGCCAAAAAGAGTTTAGAAGACTTATTTGGAAAAGAAGCCTTCAAAAAAGCTGAAAAATTAAAGGTAAATTATCTTAAATCCATTGTAGCCCTAAATCAAGGAGATGGAACATTTAAAGTTTCAGAGCTGCCCACTGAGGTTCAGTATTCTTGTATTAAGACCATCTATTGTGAAGATATAAATGGAGATTCACTTCCAGATTTGGTTTTGGCAGGGAATTCAAGGAATATGATTCCACAGTTTAATACATTGGATGCCTGCAATGGTCTATTTTTAATCAATTCTGGTGAAGGGAAATTTAACTCAGTTAAAAATCCAGGCTTAAATCTAAAGGGTGAAATAAAAGACTTGGATTTACTTAAACTCGGTAGTCATACTTTACTCATTGCCACCCAAAATAATGACGTACCCGTCGTTTTGAAAATTGATGAATAACTGTTTCAAAACAATAGCTATTCTTGTGCTGTTTTCGGGCTGCCAGCCTGAAAATAAAGAAATCCTTTTTGAACTATTAGAGTCAGAAAAAACGGGCATTACTTTTAATAATGTCATTACTCCTTCCAAAGATCTCAATATATTTAGGTACATGTACTTCTACAATGGAGGAGGTGTAGGGGCGGGTGATTTTAATAATGATGGACTAGTAGACTTGTTTTTCTCTTCTAATCAAGGCGAAAACGAACTTTACCTTAATAAAGGAAAACTGACTTTTGAAAACATTACTTCTATTTCTGGAATTACGCATAACGGAGGATGGAGCAATGGCGTTTCCGTTGTGGATGTTAATCAGGATGGTTTGTTAGACATCTATGTAAGTCAAGTTGGAGATTTTGAAGTATTAAAAGGGCATAACTTACTATATGTTAACCAAGGTTTAGACAAAAATAATATCCCTCACTACAAGGAAAAATCTGCTGAATATGGACTTGACCTTATTGGTTTTGGAACGCAAGCCACCTTTTTTGATTATGACCTAGACGGAGATCTAGATTTTTTTCAGCTTAATCATTCTGTACATCAAAACGGTACCTTCGGACGTAGAGATATTTTCATTGGGACAAAACATCCTTTAGCGGGCGATAGGTTTTTTGAAAATGTAGCAGGCAAATTCATCGAAAAAAGTAATGCTGCTGGTATATTTCAAAACGCTCTAGGATATGGTCTGGGCCTGGCTGTTTCAGACATCAATCTGGACGGATATCCCGATTTATATGTCGGAAATGATTTTCATGAAAATGACTACCTCTATATTAATCAAAAAAACGGCTCATTTGAAGATGAGCTAAGTGCACGAATTAGCCATACCAGTAGGTTTAGTATGGGCGTAGACGTGGCCGACCTCAATCATGACATTTCTCCAGAAATAGTTTCTCTAGATATGCTCCCGTTTGATAAAGAAATATTAAAAAGATCTGAAGGAGAAGACACGTTCTACAATTTTGAATTCAAACTAAAACAAGGCTACGATTACCAGTTTGCCAGAAACAATCTTCAACTCAACAATGGTACTGGCACTTTTTCTGAAATTGCCATGTACGGAGGCATCTCTGCTAGCGACTGGTCCTGGAGTAGTCTTTTTGATGATTTTAATAATGACGGCGAAACAGACCTATTTATTAGCAATGGTATAGCCAAAAGAATGAATGATACCGACTATATTAATTTTGTGTCTGGTGATGAAATTCAAAAGAAAATACAAGAACGAAACTTTGACGAATCAGATGCTTCTCTAACAGACCTCATTCCTGAAATTAAAATCCCTAACAAAGTCTACATTAACAGCGATAACCTCATTTTTGAGGACGCCAAATTAAGAATATATAATGATAAAGACTCTTTCTCTAACGGAGCAGTCTCCGTAGATTTAGACAATGACGGAGACCTGGATTTAGTCACAAATAATATCAATGCTCCAGTCTTTGTCTATGAAAACAAAAGCCGTCCAGCCAATAATCTAGTCAAAATTAAACTTTCTGGGAGCTCAAAAAACAGAAATGCCATTGGGGCCAAGGTTATCGCATTCGCAAACGATGTAAAGTATTATAAAGAGAAATTTCCCGTTAGGGGTTTCCAATCTTCCGCGGAGCTGCCTCTAATTATTGCCACTAAATCTCCCATTGACTCTCTTTGGGTAATTTGGCCAGACAATTCCTTTCAAACTATCTCAGAATCTTTAAACGATAGCCTTTCTATAGTTACATTCAGTCCAAACCTTCCTCAATTTGATTATGAACGTTTAAAGGAAAAATCAAGTCAAAGTTTTTCAGATGTTACCACCACTATTTTTGATGAAAGACCATTTCATGTTGAAAACAAGTTTAATGAGTTTGACCGTGAGTCTCTTATCCCATTTAAAATGAGCAGTGAAGGGCCTGCCTCAGTCGTGGGCGACCTAAATGGAGATGGCCTTATGGATATTTTTTTAGGCGGTTCTAGAAAGTCCAAAAGTCGCGTTTATTATCAAACTCAAGATGGAAAAATGAAGGTTCAAAGGTTCCCTTCCCTTGAAAACGACAGCCTTTATGAAGATGTGGACGCACTTATACTAGATGTCAATAATGACGGATTCAATGACCTTGTTGTTTTATCTGGAGGAAATGAATACCTCAACAAATCAGAGTTTAACAGCCCTAGGCTATATTTAAATGATAAAAAAGGGCAGTTCCTTAAATCAAAAAAGGCCTTTCCTTTAATTTATACTACATCACAATGCATAAGAAACGACGATTTTGATGGCGACGGAGACCAAGACCTCTTTATAGGCAGCCGTACTTTTCCCTGGGGCTATGGAAAAACACCTCCCTCCTATTTTTTAAGTAATGATGGCAAAGGCAATTTTACAAAAAGCGAAGAACTGAACCTAGGGATGGTCAAAGATGCCCGATGGGTAGATATTGACTCCGACCAAGATTCAGACTTAATAATAGCTATAGAATGGGGAGGCATTATCTGCTTGACCAACGAAGACGGCCGTTTTACCCAAAAGGCACTGACTGATAAAAAAGGCTTTTGGAATACCATTTACCCGACAGATATCAATGCCGATGGCAGGATAGATTTCCTCTTGGGTAATCTTGGTGAAAATAGTAGAATAAAAGCCTCAGCAGATAAACCCATAAAACTCTATGTGAATGACATGGATGATAATAAGCGTCTTGACCAGATTCTAACGCATTACCTAGGTGGCGAAGAGGTCGTTTTTGCTGATAAAAAGGAATTGGAGAAGCAAATGCCTTTCATCAGGAAAAAGTATAACATGGCGAAAGACTTTGCCAAGGCATCTATCAAAGACATTTTTGGGAGTCAAAATGTTGAGAACTCTAAAGTTTTTGAGGTTAACTACTTGAAACACGCCTCATTGATAAACAAGGGAGATGGTAATTTTGAACTAAAACCACTATCATGGAAGACTCAGATTGCCCCAATTACAGCCTTTTCAAAAATTAATTCAAGTTCGGGTTATATCTTTGGTGGGAATATCTTTGATGCCAACATCCAACTAGGAAGATATGATGGCAGCCTAGGAGGCATTATTAATGAGAAAGGCGAATTCAGGAACATCCCAGGAATAAATCTAAAAGGACAAATAAGAAAAATTATACCTTTGGAAATTAAAGGTGAAGCATATTACGCTATTGTCAGAAACAATGATTCATTAATGATTATTAAGAAAAACATCCTTCCATAATTAAGCCCATGCATAAAGTCATCCTTGTTTTATCATCTCTAATTCTACTCTCCTGCTCATCAGGATCCACAAAAAATTGGGACACTATAATTTTTGAGAGTCTCCAGAAGCTGGAAGCAGATAAGGTAATGGTGGATATAGAAATTGAAGGAAAAAAATTCTATCCCAAGGATGTTTCCTTTGAAGGCAGAGCCACTGTAAATAAACTATCGTGTTTACTAGATTTCAAAAACCCATTCGGTGGAAATATTGGAGTAAGAATAGAAGGACTTGGATGGTCAAAACTAAAAGTCATTGACTTTCAGAATGGCTTGTCGGTTTCAGACAGCATTAGTGGCGTTTTGCTTATTGGAAGAAAACTTGAAAGCAAAAACGAAGGCTATGTCATGAAAGAAGGGCGTTTTGAAATCAGACAACTAAATCAAGAAGCCTGCATCATAGTCATTCATGGGATGCTTGAGAACCCTTTAAACAAAAGCATTGTCAAGCCTATAAATGGCCTAATTGTCTGGAAAAAGCCGCTAGAACTAATGACCAATTCTCAACAGAAGGACTTTTATTTTTAACGAACAAAAACTCTTTAGCCAAATCAGAACGGAGCTCCTTTAAAAGATTCAAAGAATAGTGCTAACATTGCATTATTATTGCCTGAACCTATCATGGATGTCTGTGTTTTGGACAAATACTTCAATACTTACAAAGAATGTCTTTCCTAAAAAAGCTTGCTGGCGATACGGTTCTCTACGGCATTAGTAGTATTGTAGGCAGACTATTGAACTGGCTCCTATTAGTAGTGCATACTCGCGTATTTGAACAGCCAAGACTTCTTTCTGACAATGCTCAGCTTTATACTTTTGTTATTGGTCTAAACGTCATTTACACCTTCGGAATGGAAACCGCCTTTTTTAGATACGCCAGTAAAAAGGAGAACCAAAACGAGTATTTCAACATCATTCTTACTTTCATTATACTGCTAGGCGGTACCCTTTCTACCATCTTTATTCTAGGTGCTACGCCATTTATTGAAGCCTTAGGATACCCCGGAAAAGAAAGGCTCATCGTATGGCTAGCAGTCATTATAGCCGTGGATGCTATTTGTGCCATTGCCTTTGTGAAACTTAGAGCACAGAATAAAGCTAGGAGGTTTGTCAAAATTAAGTTGCTTAGTATTTCTATAAATATTGGCCTGAATGTATTCTACTTTATGTTCTGCAACTACATTCTATCAGGCCTATTTCTTCCAGAACTTAAACCCTTTGCGGCCTACTTCTATGACCCAGCCATAGGGCCAGACTATATTATTTGGGCAAATTATGTCGCCAGTTTATTAACCCTCTTGCTTCTCTGGAAAGAGTTTGTTGGCTTTAGATTTACGTGGAATTGGGAAAAGTTTAAACCCGTCTTGAATTATGCTTATCCTCTTTTAATACTAGGGCTAGCCGGTGCTATAAACCTTACGGCAGATAGGATTATGTTCCGTAGTTTACTACCAGATGGCTTCTATCCTGGGTTTAACACAGAAGACGCTTTTAGTATTTACGCCAACGTCTATAAGCTCTCTATTTTTATGGTTTTGGTGGTTCAAGCCTATAGATATGCGGCAGACCCCTTTTTCTTTTCTAAAATGGGGGACAAAAACTCTCCCAACATGATAGCCATAAGTACCAAATGGTTTACCATAGCCTCTATACTCATCTGGCTTGGGGTTTCCTTAAATCTAGATTGGATTGGTTTGTTGATAGGATCTACCTATCGTTCAGGGCTGGCTGTGGTTCCCGTTTTATTATTGGCGAATCTTTTCATTGGGGTTTATGGCAATATTTCTATCTGGTACAAACTTACCGATATGACCTACTACGGAACATGGATTACAATAGGCGGGATGAGTTTAACAGTTATTCTCAACATCATTCTTATCCCTATTTATGGGTATATGGGCTGTGCCATTACCTTTGTTATTAGTTCATTTTTGATGGTAGCTCTAAGTTATTTCTACGGTCAAAGAAACTTCAGAGTGCCATACGAACTAAACCGAATTTTACTTTATCTACTGATTGCAGGACTTATCCTATTTATAGATTCTAAGATTGAATTTTCAAGCCTTAATCAATCCGTGCCCCTTCATTTGCTACTTTGTGGAGGATTTATTGGCTTTATTTATTTCATGGAAAAAGGAAAGTTTAATCAATTGACACAAGACTAGACTGATTACATTTTTAATATGCTTTTAAGCGACTTACTAAATAATATTTCACTGCTCACCGTATCAGGTAAAACAGATATTGACATTGAAAACATTCAATTTGACAGCAGAAATGTCAATACTGGGTCTTTGTTTATGGCCATACCTGGCACTCAGGTAGATGGCCACGATTATATTGCTAAGGCACTAGACTTAGGAGCAAAAGCCATACTCTGTGAAAAACTTCCAGAAAAACTTCAGGAGTCTGTAAGTTATCTTCTTGTAAAAAACTCTGCCAAGGCCATGGGAATAGCCGGGGTAAACTTTTACAAAAACCCAGCCTCAAAACTTAACTTAGTAGGAATTACAGGGACCAATGGAAAAACCTCCGTAGCCACGTTATTATTCCATCTTTTTAGGAAACTCGGCTATACCTGTGGTCTTTTATCGACGGTACAAAATCAAATAGAGGATGAAGTTATTGCTACCACGCATACCACGCCAGACTCTATTAAAATAAATGAGCTACTAGCCTTAATGCTTAAAAAGGGCTGTACCCATGTGTTTATGGAAGTTAGCTCACACGCCGTGGTGATGCAGCGTATTGCTGGATTAGAATTCACTGGAGGCGTATTCACTAACATTACCCAAGATCACTTAGACTTCCACGAAACCTTCAGAAACTATATTGAGGCTAAAAAAGGTTTCTTTGATGCATTGCCTAAAAAGGCATTCGCTCTTACCAATACCGATGATAAAAATGGTAAAGTAATGCTCCAAAACAGCAAAGCCCAAAAAGAGTCTTACACCCTCCGTGGTGTGGGGACTTATAAAGGAAAAGTGCTGGATTGTGCTTTATATGGTCTTAACATGATCATCAATGAGCATGAGGTTTGGTTTAAACTCATTGGAAGGTTTAATGCCTATAACCTTCTAGCCGTTTATGGTACGGCCATTCTTCTAGGTGAAGAATCAGAAGCCATCTTAACAGAACTTTCTCAGCTGGAACCTCCTCCTGGACGGTTTGAACAAGTTCATTCACGAGATAAGAAAGTAGGTATTATAGACTATGCACACACACCAGATGCCCTTAAAAATGTACTAGAAACTATCAATGATTTAAAAGAAGGAAACCAACAGGTGATTTGTGTAGTTGGCTGTGGAGGAAACAGAGATAAGGGCAAAAGGCCTCAGATGGCAAAAATAGCCTGCGAATTAAGTGATAAAGTTATTTTAACTTCTGATAACCCAAGGTTTGAAGAGCCCGAAGCTATTTTAGCAGATATGCAAGAAGGTGTAAGCATAACGAAAAGAAAGAAAGTACTTTCTATACTAGATAGAAGAGAAGCAATCAAAACGGCCGTGATGCTTTCTAATGAAGGCGATATTATTTTGGTAGCAGGCAAAGGCCATGAAAGCTATCAAGACATCAAAGGAGAAAAAAGCCACTTTGATGACAAGGAGGAGCTTTTAGCAGCATTCGCCCACTAAGAAACCACTTCTCTGATGTTTTTAGAGAGTCCTAGAAGCCATTTCAAATGCTCTCTTATCATTTTGCCTTCTTGAAGTTTGGCTTGCATTTCTGTACTTAGCGGACGATATCCATTTTCTAATTCCTTATTCCTTATCCTTTCTAAATCGGCATATTTCTCATCTAACCTCTCAATGGCCGCAGAGCTTTCATTTATCTCAGGTTTTGATTTGACAAGCTGCCCGCTAAATGCTGCTCCGGCAATAGTCAAGTTCTGACTTATTTCATTAATAATGACTTCAAATTCCTTAGAGGGAGCCGAGGTTTCATGGTTTCTGATGTACAATCCTAAGGCAGCCAATGCATTTAAAAAAGTTTGGTTAAGTACCACAGCGGCATAAAGCTGAGACACGTTTTCCTGTTTACTTTTAGGCTGTTCTGTTAACCTTTGAAATCCTGCCATTAAATTTCCATTATCTAAAAACGCCTGCTTCCTTGCCAACAAATAGCCTGTACTCGGAGTCGTTTTAGAGGTATAAAGCTCATTGATTTGTAGAAGATACTTATTGCAAGCTAAGTAGGCCTTGCTTATGGTTTCTCTTAAGTTACTTTGCTCCCAAGATGGCCAAAGTAAATACACACTTAAAAAGGCTATAACAGCCCCAATTAAAGTGTCTAAAACCCTATATTTTATAATCTCAAAGGTGTTGTCTACTAAAACGCCGTAAAAAAACAAAATGGCCATGGTAATAAACGTGGCGGCTATGCGATAGTTTTTTTGAAGAAAAACAAACGCCACAAAAATGGACGGCACAGCCAGAAAACCAAATAGCGTTTTGGAATCAAAAAGTAATAACACAAACGAGGCCATAGCGGCTCCGACCAATGTTCCATAGATCCTCTGAACAGCTCTTTTCTTAGTCAATCCAAAATTCGGCCTCAGGATAACGGCAATGGTTAGTAAAATCCAATACGCATTTTGATGCACAAAAAACTGCCCAAACCAAAGGCCAATGAGCATGGCTACAGTGAGCCGCAACGCATGACGGAAAACAGAAGACTTTAGAGTAAAATGGGCTTTTAAGGTCTTAAAATCATAATCTTGAGAAGGAATAAACTTAGACCTATCACTCCTTTTCAAAAGGTCTTCTGACCCCTCTAGAATATTGCCAAAGATCTTTTTAGCAGAAAACACTTTTTGCCACTGGCTGTATTCATAATCTAGGAGATTTCTCAGCATTAAAGCACCCTCTCTCGCCGCTGGCAAACCCACTTCACTCACATAGGATTGAATAGTTTCTTCACATAAAATTTTCATATCTGTGCTTTCAGCATCTAACGGCAAAGGAGTGCCCTTATGAAGGGCTTCTGACAAAGCATATAGATGTACAACACTCCGGGCAGAAAGCTCTTTAAAGACACTTGCTACATGTAAATGATTAGGAATCTGCTCTTCCAAGGCATTAAAATCTGTATTGATCGCTAATGCAAATTCATACACATCTAACAGTTCTAAAAAGATGAGCAACTGCCTATTGGCTCTATTGGATTGCCCTTCATTTTGCCTTTTCTCGTAAAGAAGTTCTCTTAGGAGTTCATGTTTCTCGTTTAAAGCCACCTGAATGCTATTCATTCTTTGTTCCAATCCCAGAAGAGGCTCCGTTTCATTCCAAAGTAATTGATGCTTTACCTTTAAATAATCTGCTGTGAGTTCAATACAGTCAGCTAAGTTTTGTTCAGCACCTCTATTCTCAAATATTTTATGACTTAAGGATGCCAGAATGAGATACCACAAACCACCGCCGCAAATAAGAAGCAACTTCACGTCTATTCCCAAATCAGATTTGAGCAATGCAAAACTCATAATCAAAGCAAAATGCCCTGAAAATGCGACCATAGAGGCCCTAAAGCCGTATACAGAAAGGAGGCTAACTCCAAAAACACAAAGTGAGAAAAACACCCAGAAGGCAGAAACTGAAATAGAGCGGCTAATAAAACTTAGAAAAGTAATTATTAAGGCTAAAATCAAGGCAGCCACAATTCCGCCAATTCTGTGCTTATGGCTTCCGTCTATGTTGGGCAAAAAAGTATAAAACGCTCCTAGTGCAAAAGCTATACCCCATTGTTCCATACCATAAGCTATCCCTAAATATAGAGGGAGAGATAATGCAATGGTTAGCACCAAACCCTTAAGAAAATCAAAGGAGTAGAACTGGTAAATATATTTTTGTATAGCCATTTAGTGGTTAAAATTAAATCGAAATATGGTACATGCTAAAAAGCTACCCTCCCGTACAACCTTTACTAAACAGAATCAGTCTATAATTATAAAGTGTCTGCTCATATGAAAAGTGCCGTTACGTTATCTTTACTTCTATTAATCCAAAGCTGCACTTTTCTGGGCATTGATCCAGATATTGAAAAAATCAGCTTCAAACCAACACAATGTGCAAACCCGTGGGATGTTTCTGTCTTGGCCCAAGCAAACCCAACACCAGAAGAAAAACTCAAAACATACTTAGGCCAAGGCGGTATTTCAGAGGTTTTTGATTTTCAAATTAAAACGGATAACGGATCCTACTGTGAAGCCTGCCATTGTGAAGGGAGAGAAACCTACACTTTCAGTATCAAAAAAGAGGAACTTTCAATTCTTAAATCCATAGAACCTTTCGATACTAAACTTAAGTAGCTGCTCAGACATCTAAACCTACACTTCTTAATAGTTCAGAGGCATTGAAACTATGACAAATACCCGGCTTCATTTTATAATCGAAAATTAACTCCCCATCTTCTGCATCGTATTCAAAATAGTAGTTCTTACTATGTTCTGGATAGGTTTTAGCCATGTCCGTCATCCTTAAATCATGCGTAGCTACCAAAGCAAAGGCATCAGATTTTATAACTCTTTCTAAAAAGGCCAGTGAGCCTTTCAGTTTATCTTCAGAATTAGTCCCACGTAGCATTTCATCTACTAGTAAAAGTGACTTTGGTACATTATCCATAGCCTCTAAAAGAATTTTTATACGATCAATTTCTGCCTTGAAAGTAGAAGAATCTTGCTCTAAAGAATCCTTAATTCGCATATATGCAAAAAGTTGAATGCCTGTGTTCAGGCTTAAACTCCTGGCAAAAACACAGGAGCCCGCATAAGCCAAAATGACGTTGGTCCCCAAAGTTCTTAGAAAGGTGCTCTTCCCAGACATGTTAGAGCCGGTAATAAGCGTGAGTCTATTGTTTGTATTTAAATCAAAATCATTACAAACAGAATCTGGCTTAAGTGCATGACCTAAACCCTCCCCAGAAATTCTGACTCCCGAGTTTTCTGCAAATTCTGGAATAGCCCATTTAGGTTGATTAAAACTGAGGGTCGCTAAGCTCGTCACTTGCTCAAAATCAGCAATAACTCCGAATATTTTTTGAAAGAAACCTGGGTTTTCGTTAACCCATTTCCTTAAATAGACCAATTGTA
Organism: Arcticibacterium sp.; assembly: GCA_047623945.1. GTDB lineage: Bacteria > Bacteroidota > Bacteroidia > Cytophagales > Spirosomataceae > Arcticibacterium. The sequence continues at coordinate 12,427 of JBLHOT010000078.1, forward strand.
CTAAATCAAAAGGGGAAAAGGCATAAAGAAAGAAAGCAGCAAACTGATTATTCTTCATATCTATTTTCTTAGAAATCAACTGAAATGCCTCTATAGGGTTTTTACCATCAGTAGGTAAAAGTTTATACGCTCTAGAAAGATAATCCGAACGCCATTCCTCTTTGAGTATCCAATCTATTGCGGTTTTGAACTTTCCTAAATCTCTATTGAGCCCTTTTATTTTATTAAAATAAGGCTCTGTTACTTTTCTATTAACACCTACGAGAGAATAATTAAACGCCACCAATCCAAACAGTGTAGTAACACCAACGCCTACTCCGTAATAATAAAAAACAGCTATCACTCCTATGGCCAAAACCCATTTTAAAAAGGCATAATATTTTATAAGGCCTTCAAATTTTATCTTGGGAGGATTTTCTAATCCAATTAAGCCTTCAATGGGAGCTCCTGATAATTCAAAAAGAGAGGCTTGGAAGTTTTGTCCCCAAATAGCCTTATTCCTGAGTTCTATATTTGCTTTTTGAAGGGCCTCTATTTCAGATTTGATAGGGCTCGCCAATAATGAGTCAGCTAGTTTGGCTTGTCCTGCTTTAGTTCGTCCTCTATTTAGCATGTGAAACAACGAGAACCCTCCGAAAACATCTAAGTCTGAGGCAAAATCATGTTTGTCATTTATAAATTGCTCCCCAGAGCTGTAAGTATTCCCCTTACCTTCCAGAATATTCACCTCGTTTTTCAGAACATCTAGTAGTACCTTCTTTAGGTCTAATTCATCTTGAACCTTTTCATGATACCTTACCAAGAAATAGAACCCGGCCAGTATCAAAAAGATAGAGAGAAAAGTAAAAAGTACAGAGGTCTTAAAAAGGAAATACAGTAGAATGGCCGAGACAATTATAGCGGCAAGCCTTAAATTGGAAGTGACGTTATTCTTTTTTTGAAGAGTCTCGAACTCTTTTTGCTCATTTCTGATGCGTTCTTCGTAGTAATTTATCATGTCTCTGCTTTATGCTGCGTGAAATTACCAAAGGCTTTCTATTTTTGTCTTATGTCCTCCGAATTAGACAAGAAAATAGATTATTTACCAGGAGTAGGTTCATCAAGAGCTAGCCTGCTTAATACCGAATTGGGGATTTTCACGTTCAGAGACTTGCTCCTCCATTTTCCTTTCAGATATGAAGACCGAAGTATATTTCACAATGTGTCGGATATCCAAGAAAACATGGACACCGTTCAGCTTAAAGGAAAAATAGTAAGTTTTCATAAAGCGGGGGAAGGAAGAAGGCAAAGACTGGTTGCTGAATTTGCCGATAATACAGGAAGAATAGAGCTTATCTGGTTTCAAGGAATTAAGTGGGTAGAGAAGAAACTAAGCATCGGCTCCAGCTATATCATCTACGGAAAGCCCTCTGTTTTTGGCAGAGCATTTAATTTAAGCCATCCAGAAATCAATCTGCTTACCCAGGCCAATGAGAACCAAACAGGCTTCAAGCCTGTATACGCCCTTACAGAAAAGCTTAGGAAAAAATTTATTGACAGTAAGGTCCTTGGCCAAATGAGCCAAAACGCCTTAGGAGACATTGGCCTGAACATACCAGAAAACTTACCTGAGTCTTTAATTCAAAAGTTTAAAATGATTCCGAGGTTTCAGGCCTTTCACCTCATTCACCACCCGAAAGATGCCCGTCACATACGTCACGCCAGCCGAAGATTAAAGTTTGAGGAGTTGTTTTACAATCAACTCTCTCTGATCAATCAAAAATTACTTCGAAAAAATGAATTTGAAGGGCACCTCTTTACTAAAACGGAGCTTCTTACTCGGTTTTATGAAGATCACCTTCCGTTTGAACTCACCAATGCTCAGAAAAAAGTGGTGAAAGAAATTTTCTTTGATTTTAAATCTCAAATGCAAATGAATCGCTTATTACAGGGCGATGTGGGTTCGGGAAAAACCATCGTTAGTTTTATTTGTATGCTCATGGCCATAGATTGTGGAGCACAGTGTTGTCTCATGGCTCCTACCGAAATTTTAGCAAAACAGCACTTCACTAACCTTCAAAAATTTGCAAACGAAATAGGCCTTAACGTGGCTCTGTTGACAGGCTCCACAAAGAAAAAAGACAGAACAGAAATTCACGACAGTCTAGAGAACGGAACACTTAATATTATCATAGGTACCCACGCCTTGATTGAAGATAAAGTCAAATTTCAAAACTTAGGCCTCTGTGTCATTGATGAACAACATAGATTTGGCGTAGCTCAAAGAGCCAAACTCTGGAACAAGAACAAAGAAATTCATCCGCATATTTTGGTAATGACCGCCACACCTATTCCCAGAACATTAGCCATGACGCTCTACGGAGATTTGGATGTATCTGTCATTGACGAACTTCCAAAAGGCAGAAAACCTATCAAAACAGTACACAGATATGATTCTAAAAGGCTGGAAGTTTTTCAGTTCATTCGGGATGAAATATGGAAAGGGCGACAAGTGTATATTGTTTATCCGCTTATTGAAGAATCGGAGCAGATGGATTTCAAGAATCTCATGGACGGTTATGAAAGTGTTTCTAGGGCCTTTCCTGACAATGCCCTGAGTATCCTTCATGGGAAAATGAAACCTAAAGACAAAGACTATGAAATGCAGCGTTTTGCCAAAGGCGAAACGGACATTATGGTAGCCACCACTGTGATAGAGGTAGGTGTGGATGTGCCAAATGCTAGTTTAATGATCGTAGAAAATGCAGAAAGGTTTGGCCTGGCACAACTACACCAACTTAGAGGTAGAGTGGGGCGTGGTGCCGAGCAGTCTTACTGCATATTAATGTCTGATTTTAAATTATCAAAAGAGTCTAGACGCCGCATAGAAACGATGGTGGAGACCAATGATGGCTTTAAAATCTCAGAAGTAGATTTAGAATTGAGAGGGCCAGGAGATATGTCTGGAACCCAGCAGAGTGGTCTTATTGATCTTAAAATTGCCAATTTGGCTACTGATGGTCAGATATTAAAGTTTGCCAGAGAGTCTGCCTTAGAAATACTTGACGAAGATCCAGATTTAGTCTTAGAAAAGCACAGTATGATTAAAGCCTTCACGCAAGCCAGAAAGGCCCCTAGCTTAAGCTGGAGTAAGATAAGTTAGCATATATTCTACAAACCTCATTCAATTCTAAATCACAAAAGAGGTTCAATCTAAATAATCCATCGATTAACTCATCATTTCCTTCAATATTCACTTATTTTGTGACCTAAAGCAGAGCCCAATAGTTTGAAAATTTTAGGAATATCGGCATTTTACCATGACTCTGCCGCTGCATATATTGAAAACGGCGAAATAATAGCCGCTGCCCAAGAAGAAAGATTTACTAGAATAAAACAAGACCCTGGTTTCCCTACACAGGCTGTAAATCATTGCCTTAAGTATGGAGGAGTAGAACTCTGCGAATTAGACGCTATCGTCTTTTATGACAAGCCATTGCTAAAAATGGAGCGTTTGTTAGAGACCTATTACGCGTTCTCTCCAAAAGGCCTACGTTCGTTTTTGACAGCCATTCCAGTTTGGTTAAAGGAAAAAATGTTCTTGAAAAGAATGCTTTATGAAGAGCTTTTCAAAATCGGCGACTTCGATAAGAAAAAAGTAAAACTTCTGTTCCCAGAACATCACCTCTCTCATGCGGCCAGTGCTTTTTATCCCTCCCCATACGAAGAAGCAGCCATAATGACCTTAGATGGTGTAGGCGAATGGGCCACAGCTTCCATTGGTCATGGAAAAGGCAAAGAAATAAGCATTTTGAAGGAATTAAAATTCCCTCATTCCTTGGGCCTTTTATATTCAGCCTTTACCTATTTTCTTGGCTTTAAAGTAAACTCAGGAGAATATAAACTTATGGGGCTAGCTCCATATGGAAGACACGATTCTAATGAGGTTAATAAGTTTAAAGAAATAATTAAGTCGGAGCTTATTGAGGTTTTTGAAGACGGCTCTATTTGGTTAAATCAAAAGTTTTTTAAATACGCCACCGGCCTGAGAATGGTCTACGACGACAAATGGGAAACGCTTTTTGGCTTTGCCCGAAGAGATACGGAGGCCGATCTAGAGCAGCACCATTGTGATTTAGGATTAGCTATTCAGGAGGTCACAGAGGGAATTGTTATTCTCATGGCCAAAGAAGCCAAGAAGCTAACTGGAAGTAAAAACTTGGTTATGGCAGGTGGCGTAGCTCTAAACTGTGTGGCCAATGGTAAGCTACAAGATTCAGGTATTTTCGAGAATGTTTATATACAACCTGCCGCTGGAGATGCCGGAGGAGCACTAGGTGCGGCTCAGGCAGCCTATCACTTATACTTTGAACAGGAGAGAATAATAGACCCTACCAAGATGGACGCCATGAAAGGTTCATATCTAGGCCCCGAGTATTCTGATTTAGAGGTGGATTTAATGGCCAAAAAGAATAAGGCTCGTTTTACACACTTTCAAAATTTCGATGAATTATCTTCACAATCCGCCAAGCTAATAGCAGCAGGTAATGTGATAGGTTGGTTTCAGGGTAAAATGGAATTTGGCCCTAGAGCACTTGGAGCTAGAAGCATATTGGGTGACCCTAGAAACCCAGAAATGCAGAAAAAATTAAATCTGAAAATAAAATATAGAGAAGGTTTCAGGCCGTTTGCTCCCTCCGTTTTAGCTAGTGATGTAGAAGAGTATTTTGAGTGTAAAACAGACTCCCCATACATGCTCTTAGTACACGGTGTGCAAGAAAAGAGACGAAATAAAACACCGGAGAATTACGAAGCTCTTCCTCTGATGGAGAAACTTTATTTTCTAAGGTCAGATTTACCTTCAATTACCCACATAGATTACTCTGCCAGAATACAAACTGTTCACGAGGAAACCAACCCTAGATACCATCAGTTAATTTCAGATTTCAAAAAAGAAACGGGGGTGGGTGTCGTGGTGAATACAAGTTTCAATGTACGCGGTGAACCTATTGTATGCTCTCCAGACGATGCCTATAGATGCTTAATGCGAACAGAAATGGACTACCTAGTGGTAGGAAATCATCTTTTCAAAAAAGAGGATCAACCAGACTGGGAAGAGAAAGGAAACTGGCAAGAAGAATTTGTATTAGATTAATAAATTTACGCCCCCCCAGCTGGGCTAAAGCATAAAACACTTCTTTTTGGGGAAAGAAGCAAACCTAAGATCATGGATTTTTTATCTGACATGTGGAATTTCCTTAAAGAGAGGAAAAAATGGTGGCTAACACCAGTTATTTTAGTATTACTACTTATTGGAGTATTGATTGTTATTGGCGGGGGGTCTGCTTTGGCACCATTTATTTATACGCTGTTCTAATGGAAAAACAAAACAAGTCTCAAGTTGTCTTATCTGTTGTTGTTGGTTTTTTAGCTCTGTTCTTCATTTTTAAAATTGACTTGTTTCTGTACATCGCAAGTGTCGCAGGCCTTTTGGGCCTTTTATCAGACTTTTTTGCAGGAATAATAACGAAGGCTTGGTTAAAATTAGCAGAGGTCATGGGACGAATAAATGGAGCCATTCTGTTATCCATTATATTCTTTATCATCCTTACGCCAATAGCTCTTTTAATGAAAATATTTAAAGGTACAGATGAGCTTCATTTGAAAAAGCAAACTGGCACCAATTATGAATCAAGAAATCACCAGTACAAAGGTGCAGACTTGAAGAATATCTGGTAGCCAAAAGCCTCAAACTAGAGAAAAGTAAGCATTGACAGATGCTTATAAAGCAAAAGAGCTTTATTCTAGCTGGGGCAGATTGAGCCTATTTAGAACTAAAAGAAAAGACCCTTCAGCGAAATTCACTGAAGGGTCTTTTAGTATTAAACTATTATTTATCAGATGTACTGATTAATAATCATTTCGTAAAATTCTTGTCTACCACTAATTTGAGCAGGCTCACCTACTTCCATCGCAATTTTTCTTAAATCGTCTAGGCTTAATTCACCCTTTTCAAACTTAGCACCGTTTC
>JBLHOT010000079.1:0-18112 GCA_047623945.1 Arcticibacterium sp.
CAGAAGCATTTTTGATAAGTAAGTAGCCAATGATAGCAATTAGGGCGTAGCCACTGTAAACTAGCCAAGTGCCGCTATGGAAACCTATTCCTGAGCTTACCTCTAGAGCTACATCGCTCAATAGAATAGCCACTACAGGAACAATCACCTTCCACTTGCCTTCAAAAGCAAATACAGAGAAAAGTATAAGAGCTGTAATAGGTGTAAAGTTCATAGGGTGAGAAACCAATCTTGATAAACTGGCAAATACCACTAAGGCTATAGAGACTAAAACGAGTTGTTTGTTTTTCATTATCCTTATATTTCTACAAAAGTACCATTTGTAAGTAGAGGAATCAAGTGGACTATCGTCAAGCATTTAATTATATTTGTTCTACATACTCGTGCCTATTTGAAAAAAACACTCTCTGTCCTATTCATTCCTGTAATTATTTGTGTTGAGCTATCCGCTCAAAACTTCTTAGGAATCTCGTCTAGTAGCTACTCTGGGATTCATGGTGTCTTTCTTAATCCTGCTAACTCGGTAGATACCAGAAACAAAATTTACATTAATCTGGGAGCTGTGGGAGCAGAGTTTCAGAACAATTTCATCACTTCTAATAGGCCAATAGCCTTAAACTCTTACAGGCTTAGGAGCGTCAAACGTGGAAATGCCTATATGAATGCAGACCTTAGAGGACCCGCTGTTCAAATAACCCTTCCTGAAAAGGCAATAGGGCTAAGCTTCGGTTCAAGGTTTCGTTTATTCTCGTCCTTAAATAATACATCTTCTAGTGTCGGAAATATTATTATAGGAGGAACAGGGAATAGAGAAATTCAAAATGAACAATTCTTAGCAGAGCGAGTAGATTTCAATTTTGGAGGTTATAACGAGATCTATGCCACTTTTGCCCAAGTAATTAAAAATGAACGATCCTATTTTTTGAAAGGTGGAATCACCCTAAAAAAGGTAAGTAGCAACATTTCTCTGTCTCTTAAAGGCAGCAATTTAGATTATCAGGTAAACCCACTCCCTCCATTCGGAGCCACACAAGAGGTAGTTTTCAATAATTCTGCAGGTAGCTTCTTTCATGCTAGAAGCGGTGACTTTAATCTTTCATTACCCTGGATTACGCGGCAACTGGGCTCTTTAAACGGCGTTGGGAATGGTTTTGCTACAGATGTTGGCCTCGTGTACGAGAAGAGACCCGATTTTGCTCGGCAAAACATAAGATTTAAGGGGGATTTCATGGTGAATCCGCTGATTAATAAATATACCTTCAGATTTGGCGTTTCCTTGACGGACATTGGATTTGTAAGATTTTCAAGCTCCACAAATGTAGAAGTAGGTAGTGGAAATGGTCCGTTGACGGTAAGCGAACCTATTAAGTTTGTCAAAATCATTGAAACAGACCGGGTCGTACAAAATATATCAAATGCCTATTCGATAACTCCAAGTACCTATGTGAGAGCTTTTAATGTCCTTATGCCTGCAACCCTTAACATACATGCCGATTATTTAGTTAGAGAAGGTTTCTATTTAAGTGTGGTTCTTAGGCAATTCCTATTAAGAAAAACTAGAATAGGACCTATCGGTTTTTCAGGAATTAGTGTAATACCGAGATTTGAGAGAAAGTATTTGGAAGTAGCATTTCCTATTTCTTTAGATAAGGATTATTCCACCTTTAATTTAGGCTCTACGCTTAGGACAGGGCCTTTTTTCGTAGGATTGGACAATATAACGGGCTTGATAAGAATAGGCGATCCTAGAGGCGTTTCCGTGCATTCAGGCATTTCTATATCCATCGGCCATAAACTTCAAAAGAATCAGGAGTTGAATTGTCCTTCAGGAGGCCTTTTTGGAGATTTTGAATGGAAGAATCTCTTTAAAAGATAAGAGCATCGCTATATACGATGCTCTTAAAAAAAACCAATTAAGATTATATGTGACGATGAGGAGAGTCGAACTCCCAAGGGCGTGAGCCCACCAGCCCCTCAAGCTGGCGTGTCTACCAATTCCACCACATCGCCTTCTGCTGCAAAACTAAGAAACCTCTGATAATTCCAATCACCTATTTTCACCAATTATCCAAAAATCTGATTTTTTTGCAAATTGTACTTTTCCATTAAGTAAAAGTCTTAGCCAAACGTCTTTTTCTCCAATTATATTAACTCTTGAACCCTTTTCTAAGAGACTGGCTACGTTAGAACCTGCTGAGGCATCTGTTCGGATATAAATCTGCTCTTTTTTAACTATTCCCTGCTTATGTAAGCGTCCAATATTTACAAAAGCTAGAAGACCTACTAAAAAAAACACAAGCGTGACCTTATGTCTCAGTGCCACTAATTCATTTTTTTTAACTTTTTTAAAAATGGTGAAAAAACTATAAGACACAATACCCATTAGGCACAAACATATCCAGATAAAGTATTCTTGGTAGAGTAAGAGAAGGAAATTCAAATCACTCCAAGAATAACCGCCAAATGAGTTTTCAGAGGCCATTTTATTGATTTTGTCAAATGTGGCATCACTAGGATTTAGCTCATAATACTCACTTAAAAAATATATAGCTTTCGAGAAATCTCCTTTTTGTTCAGAAATGAAGGCCAGTTTTAAGAAAGTGTTTTCCCTATTTACACTGTGTATCTCCAGCAACTGCTCAAACAAAATAGCAGCTTCCTCATATTTTTTTTCATTAAATAAAGAATCTGCTTTTTGACTTAAATAGACTTCGGCTTGGCTATCAATTACTTGCATAAAAAGCCCGAAAATAATACAGATAAATTTCATGGAGTGTCTTTGCATTCTATTAAGAATCTCCTACTTTTGCATCGCAATTGGGAGGAACGGTTTTCGTTCAAACAAATGTAAACCTTTTTAGATTCCGTAGCTCAGTTGGTAGAGCAATACACTTTTAATGTATGGGTCCTGGGTTCGAGCCCCAGCGGGATCACAAAAAGCCACCGATTTAGGTGGCTTTTTTCATTTAACGTCGTTCTACTTTTATGGCTAGAAGAAATCAAAGAAAAATCATTGATGAAATCGAAGTTTTAGATTTCGCGGCGGAAGGAAAATGCCTCACACGCCATGAGGGCCAAGTAATTTTCATTACCACACCCAATGTGGCTCCTGGAGATGTAGTAAAACTCCAGATAAACCGTAAACGGAAATCCTTCTCTGAAGCTATTGTGCTAGAGCGTATTAAAGATTCCCCCTTGAGAATTGATGCATTTTGCAGCCATTTCGGGGTTTGTGGCGGATGTAAATGGCAGCACATACCATATGAAGAGCAGTTGCGTCAAAAAGAAAAACAAGTTAAAGATCAGTTAGAAAGAATTGGTAAACTAAGTATCGAAACCTTTCATTCCATATTACCCTCCAGAAAGACCGATTTTTATAGAAACAAGCTAGAGTTTACGTTTTCTAGTACAAGATGGCTAACCGCAGAAGAAATAGCTTCAAGCAATGATTTAGGCAATAGAGATGCTTTAGGTTTTCATATCCCAAAAAGATTTGACAAAGTCCTCCCAATAGATACTTGCTATTTGCAAGCAGACCCTTCCAACGACATTAGACGCTTTTTTGATAAATATGCCAGAGAAGGTGGTCATACTTTTTATAATCATGTAAAGCACGAAGGTTTTTTCAGGACCTTAATGCTCCGGACCGCATCTACAGGTGAGGTGATGGTGGCCGTTCAGTTTGCAGAAGATAACCAAAAAGCTATTGACGACTGCCTGAATGCCTTTGTTGCGGCGTTCCCAAATGTAAATTCTGTTAATTATTTCTTGAACCAAAAGAAGAATGACAGTTACCAGGATTTAGAAGCGATTCATTTTGCTGGTAAGCCTTATATTGAGGAAGAAATGGAGGGTCTTAGATTTAGAATTGGGGTAAAGTCTTTTTACCAAACTAACTCAGAGCAGGCCTATGAACTGTATAAGGCAACAAGGTTAATGGCAGAAATTACGCCTGAAGACATAGTTTATGACCTATACACAGGAACAGGAACTATCGCCAATTTCGTAGCAAAAAAGGCAAAGAAAGTAGTGGGGGTAGAGTATGTTCCAGAAGCCATAGAAGACGCGAAGATTAACTCCAAAGCAAATGGTATTGATAATACAGTTTTCTATGCGGGTAACATGAAGGATATTTTAGATAAGTCTTTTGTTCAAAGGGAAGGTAAGCCTAGTGTTATCATTACCGATCCTCCTAGAGCAGGTATGGACAAGGAAGTCGTTGAAACAATACTGGAAATTGAGGCCGACCGTATCGTTTATGTCAGCTGTAATGCAGCTACACAAGCAAGGGATGTAGCACTGCTATCTGAGAAATACGATGTTTTAGAAGCTCAGCCCGTAGATATGTTCCCTCATACTCATCATGTAGAAAACATTGTTAAGCTGCGTTTAAAGAGAGCGTGAGGCTAGAACGGAACCTCTTCATCGGGGCTCACTTTTCCTAAAGGATCATCTTTAGCCAAATTATTGGCCTTACTTAGCATAGTAGGGGGTGTCCAGCTGCTTTCATTGTCAAAATGGCTGACATCCCCAGGAGCACCAGGAAGGGTAATTTTTCCATAGTCCATTCCACCAGTACCTGCTCCAGAGTTCCAATCCCTAAACTTTGTAAACTGACCTTGAAACTCTAAAAAGACAGATTTCAGAGTACCAGCTCTATTTTTGGCAATGATTAATTCGCCCATGCCATCAGTAGAGTTCCCATTTTCATCTTCAGTGATTTTATAATACTCTGGGCGATACAAAAACATTACCATATCTGCGTCCTGCTCAATGGAACCTGATTCTCTTAAGTCAGATAGTTGTGGTCTTTTATCTCCACCTCTTGTCTCTACAGCACGAGAAAGCTGAGAAAGAGCAATAACGGGTACGTCAAGCTCCTTAGATAGATTTTTCAAGGATCTTGAAATGGTAGCAATTTCCTGTTCTCTATTTCCAGAGATTCCTGAGCCATCATCTCCACTCATAAGTTGGAGATAGTCAACGATAACCATTTGAATGTCATGTTGAGCCTTTAAACGCCTGCATTTGGCTCGTAACTCTAAGATAGAAAGGGCAGGAGTGTCATCTATAAAAATAGGAGCTCCAGACAGCTTATCAAGTCTTGTATGTAGTTGCTGCCATTCATGCGGCTCTAAAATACCTTTTCTAAGCTTTTTACTTTCAATCTCTACCTCAGCGGAGATCATTCTAAGCATAAGTTGTGTAGCAGACATTTCAAGAGAAAAAATAGCCACGGGAGTATTATGGTCCACAGCAGCATTTCGCATAGAGGAGACCACAAAAGCTGTTTTTCCCATACCTGGTCTAGCTGCTATGATAGTTAATTCAGTTTTCTGCCATCCTCCGGTCAATTCATCCAAATCTTTAAAACCACTTGGCACACCAGTTATGCCATCAACACCATCTAATTTTTTATGCTCTAACTCTTCAATGGTTAAACGCATGATTTCACCAGCGTTTTGATAATTTTTAGTAATACTTTGTTCTGATATCTTAAAGAAATACTGCTCGGTACTGTCCAAAACACTAAAAATATCATTGGATTCTTCAAAAGCTTCTTTCATAAGCTCTTCGGATGCAGCTATCATTTCTCTTTTTAAGCTGAGCTGAGAGATAATTAGGGCGTGATATTCAAGGTTTGATGCCGAATTTACTTTGCTCATCAATTGAGCTAAGTATTTAGTACCACCTACTTCCCTGATTTTGCTTTGGTTTCTCAAATAGCGGGTAATCGTCATTAAATCAATCAGTTCCGACCCTTCAAACATTGCCAACATGGCTCCGAAGATAAGCTGGTGTGCCTCGGTGTAGAAAGATTTAATACGGAGGATGTCCTTTATTTTAGTAAAGGCATCTTTGTCGATTAGTATGGCACCTAAGACCGCAGCTTCCATATCCGTTGAGTATGGCATTATTTTACCGTTCTCTTTCAGAGAAGGTGAAAATACGGGTTTTGCTATGACTGTTTTAAAATCCATTTAGGAGAATGTGCTCAAAATTTATTTTCACTTGAGTTCTACAAGATTATAAATCAAAATCCAGAGTAAAAAACGCGTTGTAAAGGTCGCAAAATATGCAATGCCCTAAAAGGAATATTTCAGTTTAATTATGTGTAGATCCTTTACCCATTTGTGGACTATTATTGATGAATTTGTGAATAATTTTATTGATTTTTGAGAAACAAAAAACTGAATTAAATATTGGCGGAAAAAATAATTAGCCTAGCCGGCATCTCTCTCCTAGATTTCTTAGGGGTTCAGAACAAAAATATCAAAGTTATTTCTAAGGCCTTTCCCTCTTGTAAAATTATCTCGCGAGGAAACGAAATACATCTTAAAGGCACCGAAGATGCCGTTTTTAAGGCAAACAAGCTTATAGAGAATCTTTTGGAGTATTTCAATCAATACAGCCATTTAAGTCCAGACCATATCCAAAACTACTTAGATGATACTCCTATGGCCAAAGAAGAACTAAATCTAGTGGATGATGTACTCGTGCACGGAAATAAAGGCTTGATTGTCAGGGCTAAAACTGCAAATCAGAAGAGACTTGTGGAAGCAAGTTTCACACATGACATTGTTTTTGCAATAGGCCCCGCCGGAACAGGGAAAACCTATACGGCAGTGGCATTAGCAGTTAAAGCTCTAAAAGAAAAAAGAGTAAAGAAGATTATCATCACCCGACCTGCCGTGGAAGCTGGCGAAAACCTTGGTTTCTTACCTGGTGATTTAAAAGAAAAGATAGATCCTTATCTGATGCCCATCTATGATGCATTGAATCAAATGATTCACTCAGAAAAAAGAAAAGACTATGAAGAAAGTAACACGATAGAGATAGCCCCTTTGGCCTATATGCGAGGACGGACCTTGAATAATGCTTTTATAATCTTGGATGAGGCACAAAACACCACTCCCATGCAGTTAAAAATGTTTTTAACCAGAATGGGACCAAATTCTAAGATAGTTATCACAGGTGATATTACGCAGATAGATTTGGCACCAAGGCAGAAGTCTGGTCTACAAGACGCCCTTCAAAAACTCAATAAAATAAAAGGAATCAAGTTTATACAATTAGACGGAAGAGATGTACTAAGGCATCCTTTAGTCGTAGATATTCTAAATGCGTATGATGAGGCTGATAAGTAGTGTTTTTTTCTTTTTGTTTATTACAAACGCCTTCGGTCAGCGTTGCGGTGTTGGTATTAAGGTAGACGAAGACTTAAGGCTAAGACATGAGTCCTTTCAAAGAGTACTGGAGAATCACAAGATAAATTCAAGTCCAAATCTAAGAGTTCAGGACGGAATAGTCAGGATTCCTGTGGTTATACACGTCATTCATCATCAAAGAGACGGTCGTATCGGTGGTTCCACAAATTCAAATATTACGGACCAACAAATTTTCAGTCAGCTAAAAGCTATCAATGAAGATTTTAGAAGAACGCCTGGAACTTTAGGCTTCAACACCCTAGCTGTGGGATCAGACATGGAAATTGAATTCTTTCTGGCTCAGCAAGATCCTGAGGGAAAGCCTAGTTCTGGTATTACCAGAACTTACAATAGCAAAATCAACTATAATGTATTTAATGACCTTGATCTAGTTTCTAGTTTGGCCTATTGGGATTCTAATAAATATTTAAATATTTGGGTATTAGACTTTTCGGGTCTGTTTCTAGGCTATGGAGAATTCCCTGGGGCGGGTGTTGATGGCTTAGAGCTCACTGACGCAGCAGAGCGGACGGATGGTGTGTTCATTGATTTTGAAGTCTTTGGCAGACGAACAGGGACAGCTAATTCTGGCGTTTTTTCCTATGGCAGAACATTAACCCATGAAATAGGTCATTGGCTCGGACTTCTACATATTTGGGGTGACGAAAGATGTGGCGACGACTACATTGAAGACACTCCTACAGCCGAACGGGAGAACGATACGGAGACCTGTAGAGCTCTATTTTCTAGGTGCGACGGATTTACAAGCAGAAACATGATAGAGAATTATATGGATTACACCCCAGATTCTTGTATGAATGTCTTTACTTTGAAACAAAAGGCTAGGGTAAGGGACGTTTTAGACTTGAGTCCTAGAAGGAGAAGGTTGGTCCTAAATAGTCAATTTTTACTCAATAGTACAGAAACGGTGGAATTGAATATTATTAACAATCCAGGGCTTAAAAATCAAATGCAATTCCAAGTATTATTGCCTAGTTTTCAGGACTTCAGCCTGCAATTTTATGACATATTAGGAAGAAAAGTAGCCGAAAGGAGTTATAGTGACTATCCCAGTACGGTGGTCCAGGCGAGGGATTTAAAATTGCCCAATGGCATGCTCATCATGCAACTTCAAAGTGGAGACGTAAGAATTACAAAAAGAATCATCGTTTTATAGAACATTAATGAATATAGCCAAATCTAAACCAGACTTCGACGACATATTTATGGAGCTCGCCATTAATTTGGCAAAGAGGTCGCATTGTGTCAAAGCACAAGTAGGAGCAGTGCTCACAAGTGAAACAAGGATAATCTCTATTGGCTATAATGGTCCACCGAGTGGTACTCACAATTGTGATATTGACTTTGGTGAAGATGGCTGCCCAAGAGACTCAAAAGGGAGCTGTTCTCTAGCTCTCCATGCAGAGCAAAATGCCATTCTCTATGCTGCCAAAAATGGAGGTAAGGTAGAAGGAGCCACCCTCTATGTGACACTATCACCATGTATATCATGTGCTCGAGTGATTTATTCCATGAAAATAAGGAAAGTGTTCTTTCTGAATTCCTATGCAGAATACAAAGGAATAAAGTCTGACGAAGGTGTAGAGTTCCTCAGAAATTTCGGAGTGGCAGTTTTTAAATATAAACCCAAAGCCGCATGAATTATTTAGCTCATGTTTTTCTGTCGGGGCATAATGAAGAAATCCTTTTTGGTAATCTATTAGAGGATTTTATGCACGGTAGGGTAGAACATGAGAGAAATAACCATCTTTCTACAGGAATAAAGAATGGAATAAAGCTGCATAGACGTATTGATACTATTACGGATAGCCATGGTCTGGTTAAAGTATGTAAAAATGTCTTTCAACCTGAGTTTGGGCGTTATGCCTCTATTGTGACAGACGTCCTTTTTGATCATTTTTTGATTAAAAATTGGGAGATCTTTAGTCAGGAGGATTTTTCGGCATTCAGGCAAAGATCCTATAAAGCATTGGAGGGCTACCACGATTTGATGCCAGAGGGATTAGATAAGCTAGTGAAATCTATGACCAAGCATGACTGGTTGAAGGCCTATGAGTTTGACGAAGGTTTGGAAAGGGCTTTTATTGGCCTAAATAGTAAAATAAAATCTGGTCCAGATTTACTTCCTAGTATTGCACTCATGCATGAGAATTACGATGTTATAAATGATAATTTTCTTAGTTTTTTTAACATCTTGAATACCTATTCCATTAATTACATCAAAAGTATTTCATAAAATTGGCAAAATCACCTTCACAAGAATTAGCAAGTATCAAAGCAGATGGTCTTAAGCCCTTGTATTTTTTACATGGAGCTGATAGCTATTACCCGAATGCCATTGCCAAAAAGATTACAGAAGTGGCTATTCCAGAACATGAAAAAGGTTTTAATGAGTTTATTCTTTTTGGAAAAGATCTCACTGTAGGAGCTGTGTTAAATAACGCCAGAAGGTTTCCGATGATGGCAGAGCGACAACTTGTGGTTATTAAGGACGCTGAACAGATTCAGGACATTGGCACAAAGGATGCCCAAAATATGCTGGCTACTTATGCCAAAGAGCCCTTAAATAGTACTATACTAGTTATGGTGTTTGGGAAATCTATGGATGTAAGAAAGGCTTTTGTTAAGGCCTTTGGAGAGAAAGGGCTGTTACTAACAGCCAAGAAAATCTATGATAATCAGGTCCCAGATTTTATTATAGGCATCTGTCAAGGAAAAGGGCATAAGATATCGCCAAAGGCATCTCAATTACTTTTTGAGCATACCGGGAATAACTTAGAAGCCATTGTTAAGGAAATTGAGAAAATGCTTATCAATTTACCTGAAAGTGCAGAAATAGATGCGGTGGCCATTGAAAAGTATGTCGGTATAAGTAAAGATTATAATGTATTTGAATTGCAACAATCACTTATAATAAGAGATGTCAAGAAGAGCTTTCAAATCGTCAATTACTTTGCGGCCAATACCAAAGACCATCCGATTCAACCCGTCATCATGATTTTATTCAATTTTTTCTCTAAAGTGCTATTAATTCATGGGAGTAAAGGGAATCCTGGCGTTAATTTGGCGACGCTCTTAAAAGTCAATCCCTATTTTTTGAAAGACTATTCCAAAGCAGCTCAGAACTATCCTTTATGGAAACTACTGCCAATTATAAGTGTACTACGTAATGCCGACAAGAATTCTAAGGGGATAGAATCTGGCACTAAAACACCTGACGACCTCTATAAAGATCTGATTAACGGCATCTTAGCCTAAATGCAAAAAAGCCCTCACAATGAGAGCTTTTTTAGTAGCGGGAAGGAGGGTTGAACTCCTGACCTCCGGGTTATGAATCCGACGCTCTAACCAACTGAGCTACCCCGCCATTTCCTAACAGGCTGCAAATGTAAATAATGATTTTTTCACTACCAAAAGGATTTCAAAGGAAATGAGAAAATGAAATATTAAGAGGTGAAATTTGTATTATTAGCCTTAAAAAGGTAACTAGAAAAAAATTAAATTTTCAAAAAAGATGGCCAAGCATAAATATGTTGGAGAGTTCTCTTTTAAGACTTCTCCTAAAGTCATATACAATTATATCAGCACCCCTGGAGGGCTTCAGCAGTGGTTTGCTACTCAGGTTTCTATAAACTCAGACGGAAATTATGTCATAGAGTGGGACGGAGGAAAACATTTGGCTTTCGCCCATAAAAAAGCAAACAAATCTGTTCGTTATGATTTTCAAGGCGAAGAAGAAGGGAATTCGTTGGAATTGAAGTTAGTCTTAGGTGAGCTGGACGGATCCACTTATTTAGAAGTTACAGATATCTCTGACAATGACGACGACGAAGAGCTTCAAGATTTATGGGAAGGTCTCGTTAATGACTTAAAAGATATCGTAGGGGGATAATCTCTATTCTCTTATCTACGTTAGTAATCATACAATTAAGTAACTGAATTCAAATTTTCTTTGAATGAGCAAAATTGATAGGCTTGTCATAAAGAATTTTCTTGGCCCTTTTATACTCACCACCGTTGTTGTGGTGTTTATTTTTTTGCTACGTTTCTTGATGCTCTATTTCGAGGATTTTGTCGGGAAAGATTTGGGCTTAGAGACTTTTGTGAAGCTTTTTAGCTACTTCTCTTTAATTACAGTACCCACGGCACTGCCCTTGTCTACGCTCCTAGCAGCCTTGATGAGTTTCGGGAATTTAGGTGAGCATACAGAGCTTACGGCATTAAAGGCCGCAGGTATTCCTGTTTCTAGGATAATACTCCCCGTTCTCTTTTTTTCAATCGGCATTTCCCTGTTTTCATTCGTCTATAATGACAAAGTAACTCCTTGGGCTAACCTCAAAGGCTATTCGCTTCTTTGGGATGTCCGCACCACAAAAGTAGCTCTGAATATACAGGAGGGCGTTTTTTATAGAGAAATTCCGGGCTACAGCATAAAGGCACAGCAAAAGTATCAGGACAATGAAACGATGAAAGGCATTATGATTTATAATCATTCTGAGCGAAACGGGAATAGAAACGTGACTGTGGCAGATTCTGGAAGAATGTATATGATGTACAATGACTCTTACCTCGTTTTTGAACTTTTTAATGGTTATAACTACGTGGAGCGTAGAAACAACACGATTTTGAATGACACTCCGTTCATGAAAAACAAGTTCAAAAAGAATAGGATGGTTTTCTCTATGGAGTCTTTCAATCTTAAAAGAACCAGTGAGAATCAATTCAAGTACCACGCCTACATGAAGAATATTGATGAGCTAGAGGCCCAAATTGATTCATCACAAGTACTTATAGAAAAACAAAGTAAAAGTCAGACGAAGTCTTTGAAAAATATAAGCATTTATCAATTTAAAGAAATCCCTATTAAATATGATATTAATGGAGAGACTAAAGATAGCTCTGAAATAATCATTAGTCCGGGACCCTGGATTGAAGAAAACTTAGCTAAGCTGAGTGAAACGAATAGGGATGGAGAGATATGGTCAAAAGCAAAATCTTCTGTACAAAGCGTTAAGTCTCAGCTAGAACAGAACTTTAACACAATTACATCCAAAAGAAGGGACATGTATAGTGCAGATGTGGAACGCTGGCATAATTATACTTATGCTTTGGCCTGTTTGGCTATGTTTATCATTGGAGCATCATTAGGTACTATCATTAAGAAAGGAGGATTTGGCTTGCCAGTACTTATTGCTATTAGCTTTTTCATCTTATACTACGTTATGATGCAGTTAACAGATAAAAATGCCAGAGAAGGTATTATGCCCGTGACCTTGGCCGTTTGGATTCCAGATATGATATTACTGATTATAGGGTGTGTTTTCTTAAATAAGGCTACCAAAGATGCCAGACTATTTGACTTAGATATCTATCATCAGTTCTTTGACAAACTAAAGGCTTTTCTTCAACGTGTTACAGACAAAATAAAAGGAAAGCTTTCGACGAGTTAAGTTGAATAATTAGTTAGCTTTGCGGCTGTTTTAATTTTTACCATTTAATCTAGGTTAACATCTTATGTATTTAACTTCGGAGAAGAAGCAAGAGATTTTCGAATCTAAAGGCTTCCAGAAAAAAGGCAATGATACAGGTTCTGCGGAATCTCAAATTGCATTATTCACTTACAGGATTTCTCATTTGACTGAGCATCTTAAAAAGCACAAAAAGGATTATTCTACGCAATTAGGCCTGCTAAAGCTGGTTGGAAAGCGTCGTAGCCTTCTTAAGTATCTTATGAAAAAGGATATTGCACGTTATAGAGCAATTATTGCTGAATTAGGAATTCGTAAGTAAAAGAATTAGGGGACTCTATGGTATAGGGTTCCCTAATTTATTATCAGACCTTAATTTATCCCCGCGGAATATAGACAGGATACAATCATCGCATCAGAAAGCGGAAAATGCGAAATAAAAAATAATTAATGTTTAAAGTACATTCTCAAACTATCCAAGTACCGGGTAGTAAAGACATCACAATTGAAACTGGGAAACTAGCACGTCAAGCAGACGGCTCCGTCGTTTTAAGATGTGGAAAAGCCATGCTACTGGCCACTGTAGTAGCAAGAACAGAAGCCAAAGCTGGCGTAGATTTTCTTCCTTTATCGGTAGATTATCAAGAGAAGTTTGCTTCTGCGGGCAAAATACCTGGAAGTTTCCAAAGAAGAGAGGGAAGACTTTCAGATAATGAAATTCTAATCTGTAGATTAGTGGATAGGGCTTTACGTCCTATTTTCCCAAAAGATTATCACGCAGATATACAAGTCATGATATCTATGATATCTGCAGATTTGGAAGTAGCTCCTGATGCTCTAGCGGCATTGGCGGCATCTGCTGCTTTAGCGGTTTCAGACATTCCATTTAACGGACCTGTTTCTGAGGTACGTGTAGCTAAGATTAACGGTGAGTACGTTATCAATCCAGATAAGTCTGCTGCTGTTGGTGCTTCTTTAGATTTGATCATTGCTGGTACAGCCGACAATATCAACATGGTAGAAGGTGAGGCTGATGAAGTTTCTGAATTAGAAATGATTGAAGCTATCAAGGTTGGTCACAAAGCTATCAAAATACATTGTGCAGCTCAAGTAGCCTTAGCAGAGGCGGTAGGTGCAACAGTAAAGAGATCTTATTCTCATGAAGCAAGCGACGAAGCTCTTGAAGCTAAAGTATTAGCCGATTTGTATGACCAAGTCTACGTAGTAGGAGCTGGTGGTCATGGAAAAGACGGTAGGAGAGATGGCTATGCGGCTATTCTTGATGCTTATGTAGCTAAAATTGAAGAAAACGAAGAAGACGATACTGATGTATCATTGGTTCGTAAGTATTTCAGTAATGTAAAGTATAAAGCCTCTAGAGACTTGGTACTAAATGAGCGTAAGCGTTTAGATGGCAGGGCCTTAACAGAGATCAGACCTATTGAGTGCGAAGTAGATTACCTTCCTGGTGCTCACGGTTCTGCATTATTCACAAGAGGAGAAACACAATCACTATCTACTACTACGGTAGGTACTAAGTTAGATGAGCAGCTTATAGACCAGACGATGTTCTCTGGCTATTCTAAGTTTTACTTACATTATAACTTCCCTGGTTTTTCTACTGGTGAAGTAAAGCCTAATAGAGGTGCTTCTAGAAGAGAAATAGGTCATGGTAACTTGGCCCAGCGTTCTTTAGCTAAAGTAATGCCTTCAGAAGAAGAGAATCCATATACGGTTCGTATCGTTTCAGATATTTTAGAATCAAACGGTTCTAGCTCAATGGCCACAGTTTGTGCCGGTTGTCTTTCATTAATGGATGCTGGTATTCCTATTAAGGCTCCAGTTTCTGGAATAGCAATGGGACTTATCACAGATAAAGAGTCTGGTAAATTCGCAGTATTGTCTGATATTTTAGGTGATGAAGATCACTTGGGAGACATGGACTTTAAAGTTACAGGTACTTCTAAAGGTATCGTAGCCTGCCAAATGGATATTAAAGTAGAAGGTTTATCCTTTGAAATAATAGAGCAAGCTTTATCTCAAGCAAAAGACGGTAGACTACATATTTTGGATAAAATGGCTAGTGCCATGCCAGGTGTGAGAACAGAAATGAAGTCTCACGCACCTCGTGCTCACAAAATGGTTATTGATAGAGAATTCATCGGAGCGGTTATTGGGCCAGGCGGAAAAGTTATTCAAGAAATGCAGCGTGAAACGGGTGCCACCATCAATATTGAAGAAGTAGGTAACCAAGGTGTTATTTCTATATTCGCCACAAGTGGTGATAGCATGAATGACGCTGTTAATAGAATTAAGGGAATTGTTTCTGTTCCGGAAGTAGGAACAGTTTATGATGCTAAGGTGAAATCTATTCAGCCATTTGGAGCATTTTTAGAGTTCTTACCGGGCAAGGAAGGTTTACTACATATTTCAGAAATTTCTTGGGACCGTCTTCCTTCAATGGATAACGTTTTTGAAGCAGGTGAAATAGTTCAAATCAAATTGACCGAAGTTGACCGAAAAACTGGTAAATTCAGACTTTCTAGAAAGGTATTGTTGCCAAGACCAGAAAGAAAGGACCAGGAATAAGCGAACAATAAAAACGTAAGATGCGTTGTTCACATAGAAGTCGCTAAATTTTATAATAGGATTGAATCAAAAAAAGCAAAATGAGACAACTAAAAATCAGTAAACAGATTACCAATCGCGAGAGTCAATCTCTTGATAAGTATTTACAAGAGATTGGTAAAGTGGACTTGCTTACCCCTGATGAAGAGGTAACGCTGGCTCAAAAGATTCGTGAAGGTGATCAACTGTCTCTCGAAAGGCTTACAAAAGCAAACCTACGTTTCGTAGTTTCTGTAGCAAAACAGTACCAAAATCAAGGCCTTTCATTAGGTGATTTGATTAATGAAGGTAATCTAGGCTTAATAAAAGCAGCACAGAGATTTGACGAGACTAGAGGTTTCAAGTTTATCTCTTATGCTGTGTGGTGGATACGTCAGTCTATCCTTCAAGCATTGGCAGAGCAATCTAGAATTGTTCGTTTGCCTTTGAACCGAGTAGGTTCATTGAACAAAATCTCTAAGAAGTACTCTGAATTAGAGCAGCACTTTGAAAGAGAGCCATCGCCAGAAGAGTTGGCAGAGGTTTTAGAGATTACGGCCAAAGAAGTGGTAGATACCATGAAGATTTCTGGTAGGCACGTATCTGTAGATGCTCCATTCGTTACGGGTGAAGAAAATAGCCTTTTGGATGTATTAGAGAATGACCAAGAGGTAAAGCCAGATCAGGAATTGATGGCAGATTCTTTAAGAAGAGAGGTGTTAAGAGCCCTTTCTACACTTACGCAAAGAGAAGCTGAAGTGATTATGTATTATTTTGGACTGAATGGCGAGCAGGCGATGACACTCGAGGAAATTGGTGAGAAATTCAATTTAACTCGTGAACGTGTCCGTCAAATAAAAGAAAAAGCCATCAGACGATTGCGACAAACATCAAGAAGCAAAGCTTTAAAAGCTTATTTGGGTTAACCCTTTTAAGGGCTCAGGATATTTCAAATATGAATTTCCCTAAGTCCAGAGAGTGTTAAAAATATTTATTGGCTAAATTTGAAGGCACTCCTAACAGAGTGCCTTTTTTATGACCAAACATGAACCCTTCCAACAACTTGCCAGATTATGCCTTCATAAGGGTGTAGAAAATGTAATCATTTGCCCAGGAAGTAGAAATGCTGCTTTGACAATAGCATTTACAAGCGAAAAAAAACTTAAATGTTACAGTATTTCTGATGAGCGTTCAGCAGCTTATATGGCCCTGGGAATGGCACTTCAAACAAAAAGAACGAGTGTTATTATCTGCACATCGGGTACGGCCGCTCTAAACTTTGCTCCGGCCGTGGCTGAAGCTTATTTTCAAGAAGTCCCTTTATTAATACTAACAGCTGATAGACCTCCAGAATGGGTACATCAATATGACGGGCAAACCATTTTCCAAGAGAAGTTATATGGTAAGCATGCAAAAGAGTCCTTTTCATGGTCTGCGGATCAGGATGAAACAAACCTTGACAAGGCTTACAAAATAAGTAATAAGGCCTTAAACACTTGTCAATCTCAGCCGCAAGGACCAGTACATATAAATATTCCCATCCGTGAACCATTTTATCCAGAAATAATAAATAATCTGACTGTTGAATGGGAAAATGAAACTGAAGAGAAGTTTATAGAAAACGTTGATTTAAAAGCCTTTAATCAAACTTTGCTGAAGTACCCCAAAAGACTGTTGGTCATAGGACAGCAGCACAATGTAAGTGTAAAAACACAGGCAAAAATATTTGCAAAACGCTTTGGTTTTGTACTTGTAGGAGATAATATCTCAAATATTGGCGGAGGCATAAAAAACCATGATAAGTTCCTGAAGGACCTGTCAGGCGAAACCAAAAATGTACTTCTTCCAGACCTCTTAATAAGTACGGATATGTCTCTCATTTCAAAGCCATTGAAATTAATGCTTAGGAATGCAAAAATAAAGGAACACTGGCATATTCAGAATAATCCAACTTTTATAGATCCTTTCCGATCTTTGACTCAAAAGGTGGAGATAGAACCAAATCTATTCTTCCAACAAACTCTTTCATTCGAACCCGTTGAAATCAATCCAGTATATCGGAAGGACTGGGAACAATTAGAAAAAAAAGCCGACAAATTTATTCAGGCCTATTTTTCCAAGCCCGTTTTCTCAGAATTTCATATCCTAAAAGCAATAGTAGAACAAATTCCTGCCGATTCAATCATTCATTCAGGAAACAGCATGAGCATACGCTATTTGAATGCTTTGCAAAGCTTATTGGATCCCAGCATCATGTTTTACTGTAATCGTGGCACAAGTGGCATTGATGGCAGCTTAAGCACCGCGGTAGGGCAGGCTCTAAGCACAGACAAGGTTGTTTATTGTATTCTAGGCGATTTAAGCTTTCAGTATGACAAAAACGCACTATGGAATAGGTACCTGCCCGATAATCTTAGAATCATCGTTTTGAATAATGCTGGAGGAATAATTTTTAGCATGATAGATGGCCCTAAAAAGCAAGAAGCCTTTATTGATTTTTTTAAAACTTCTCAACCAAATAAAGCCGATTTGATTGCAGAAGAATATGGTCTGGATTACTTATCCATAAGACAATCAGATGAAGTAGAGATAGGACTCGATCGGTTTATGCAGGCAAACAGGAGAACGATCCTTGAAATATTTACTAATTATGATGATAATGTGACGGCATTCAAAGGCTTTTCAAGTGGAATTACTGATTAAAAAGAATAAACATTAGAATGAGTAAAAGGGATCTTGAGTCTATTCAAAGAAGAGCAATAGAAGAAGGAATTCCTTCCCAAATTTTGATTTCTAGTCTTTTTCATA
>JBLHOT010000080.1:0-17537 GCA_047623945.1 Arcticibacterium sp.
GTCTCCACTCTTCACCGCAAAACAAACTGCCCAAACAGCCAAACCCATATTGGTTAAAGATGAATCTACACATCAACTACTGTTTAGGCTTCATAAGTTAGGAGGCTACGCTAAGAGAGGTTTAGGTCAGCATTTCAATTTTGAAGGAGACCCGAAAGGCCAACGCACCTTGGTCTTGGAGTTAAATAATTAGCCCACCTATTATAGGCTTATTAATTCTGTCTAGTTTTACGAAAATTTATAAGAACCAATGACCAAGAAAATACTATACGGCTTATTAGCCATATTATTCATTATTCAGTTAGTAAGACCTGAGCAAAACCTCTCTGAAGAGACCTCTGTCAACGATATCAGTGCTAAATATGTAGTACCCAAAGACGTAAAGTCAATTCTTAGCAAAGCCTGTACAGACTGTCATAGCAATAATACTGTCTATCCTTGGTATGCTAATGTTCAACCCATTGCCTGGTATTTGGATGATCATATTCGAGACGGGAAAAAGCACTTTGATATGTCTGAGTTCTTCGCGTATGAACCTTGGAGAGCATATCACAAATTAGAAGAATTAGAAGAAGAGGTAAAAGAAAACAAAATGCCATTGGATGATTATGTAAGAATTCATGAGGCTGCGGAACTAAGCGAAGAGGAAAAAATGCTATTGATTTCATGGTCAAAAGGCATTAGAGCAGAGATGGCAGCGGATAGTACCATAGATATTACTAGGCCAAAAAAGAAATAGGCGTCATCATCCCCTACAGCCGTATGGATAATTTAGATTCCCTTTATCCGAATTACATAGTTTGGGGTGGCTTAAATGCCTAAATTGTCGTTTAATCAAATAGAGAACAGACTATGTCAATGTTATTGTTTTTAGGTTTGGCAGCCATAATTGCCAGTTTTGTAGTCAATACTCCGTCATCTCCCTTACAAAAGATGTCAGGTATCATAAGAATAGCAGGTATTGTGCTTTTACTTCTTGGTGCTTTGTCAAAGGCCGTTATTCAGATAGATCCAGGACAAGTAGGTGTGCAGTCGCTTTTTGGTAATGTTCAAGACAGAACATTACCTAGTGGACTTAGCGTGGTGAACCCTTTGGTAGAGGTTAAAGAGTTTGATATTAAGACTCAGAATTATACCATGTCTGGAATAAATGATGAAGGACAAAAAGGAGGAGATGATGCGATTAGAGCTTTATCTGCTGATGGTTTGGAAGTAACGATAGACCTAACGGTTCTTTACAGAATTGTACCAGCAAGTGCTCCAGAAATTTATAGAGAGTTAGGTACTAGCTATAGAGATTTAATAGTGCGGCCGATTGCTAGGACAAGAATTAGAGACTTGGCTGCTAATTACGAAGCTGTTTCATTGTATTCTTCTAAGAGAGAAGAGTTTCAAAACAAAATTTTTGAGGCCATCGATGTTGATTTTACAGCTCGTGGTTTAGTATTAGAGCAGCTTTTGGTAAGAAATATTACCTTACCAGAGTCTGTTAAGAGGGCTATTGAGTCTAAAATAAATGCGGAGCAAGATGCCCAAAAGATGGAGTTTGTGCTTCAAAAAGAAGAGCAAGAAGCAGAACGTAAAAGAGTAGAAGCTAGAGGTATAGCAGATTATCAGAAAATCATTACCTCAACTCTTACAGACAAGCAACTACAGTATGAAGCTATTTTAGCTCAAAAAGAATTGTCTCTTTCTCCAAACGCCAAAGTGGTTATTATGGGAAGCGGTAAAGGAAATATTTTGATTAATCAGTAAGGTTAATTCAAATGCTGTAAAAACGAGGAGGCCACCCAAAAGGTGGCCTCTTTCTAATTGTACACTGGATTATTAGTCGTTTGCACATAATCTTTATCAATCACATTTGAATTCATATTTGACATTTTGAGTACTCGTTTCTCCGTTCCTTTCAGTCATTGTTTGAGAGGATGTAGGTAAGCCATTTTTGGCGTATTCGTAAAAGATATCCGTCTTTTGGTCCACTTTTCCATTCTCATCATATATCATTCCCGAAACCAAATTGTTGTTTCCAAAGAAGCTAAAGAAGTTATTAGCAATACCTACAAACCCTAAGGCCGCGGTTTTATATGCCGCTGGGTGAAACTGGGGCTGCTGATCATAAACCTCTCCTCTAAAGGCCAATTTCTCGGGCTCTCCATCTATACTTGTATAAACGGCATTCACATTTTTGTCTTTAAAGTTTATTCGTGTAATCGCATTAATTTCGCTCCCGAAAGCAGAGAATTTTGTCAATACAGACGAGATTTTACCATCACTGATAACGAAAGTGTTCGTGATAATGGGAATTCCAGCAATAGAGGTAGTCGTTTGGCTAACCCGACCTTCTGCGTCATAGAGATAGTCCACATTTAACGTTTCTAAATCATTTTCTGTCTCTACCTTCATGTTGGTGATGACATTTTTCTCATCATATTTAAAGCTCATAGTGGTTTTACTTTCCTCAAAACTATAAATTCTAATAAGATTATCTTTGACATACTCAAAATCTCGAATGGTTTTGCCAGTCTCAGAAGTAAGGGCTAAGAGGGGACAAACAGGCTTGCCTTCTCCAAAAGGACTTATGTCTTTGTTCTTTTTTTTTCTACATGCAAATACCAGTGGTAGGAGCAAGCAGATCACAAGTGCTTTGCGTAAATTATTTTTCATTTGTATTAATTCCTAACTAATAAACTGTGTCACAAAAATGATACCGTTATGCAGGAATAAAGAAAGAACTTAATAGGAATGCTCAAGTAAGAGTTGAGAGGTTTAAACATAGACTTCCTTACACCTTCGTGCCTTTTAACCAATCTTGCTAAACGTATGTTTTGTCTGTCGTATTAGTTCCTGCTTTGATATTGACAAAACGCTACCTTAAAGGCATGTTGATCAAAATGGCGTGAGATCTTCATCACAAAGACTAGTTTCGTTTATGGATAGATGTTCGCCCATATTTTGTGGATAAAGGAGCACTTATTTAGCCCTTCGCTTTTCTTTCCAATTCATAAAATTGCTTAAATGCAGTTTGTGTAGTCATTGTAGCCCCAAAGGCCAAAAGGGCCTACCATTTGAGCCTCAATAGTCAGGGCATCTAAAAGCGGAAAATGCTGTTGTCTTTCATGTCCGAGGCTTGGTATGAAGAAGAGGTTTTACTAGTGGCGAACTGTGAAGTCCATAGAGTGTTCTCTTTAAAGATGATGTTTGAGATGTGATTGTCTTTAGTTGTCTATCTTAATTTAGGTAGAATTATTGTTGGTATACTTGACTCTTGACCCCTAGAACCTTTTTTGAAATTATTCAACAATAATTCCTCGACTCTGAACTTTTAATTTTTCACAAAATTTAGAACTAATCTGTTGATCCCCATCTTTTACCCTTGATCCCCAAAAACCTTCTTTAGAAGGAAAATTTACTAACTTGCCGAAGAAGAAGTAAGTTTTCCTAATTAACCTTCCCACTATTTAATTCTGTATAAACAGATGGCGAAAATCCTTGTAATTGATGACGAAAAAAGTATACGAGATGCTCTGAGAGATATCTTGGAGTACGAAGGTTACCAAGTAGATGAGGCTAAAGACGGTCAAGAAGGACTAGAAATGGTTCTTAGTACACCTTATGACGTAGCTCTATGTGACATTAAAATGCCTAAGCTGGAAGGGCTAGATGTTCTTCAAAAGGCTAAGGAAGAGGGGTCTATAACTCAGTTTGTGATGGTATCGGCTTTTGGCAATGTAGAAAATGCCGTTGAGGCGACAAAGCGTGGAGCTTTTGACTTTATTACCAAGCCACCAGATTTGAACCGCTTATTGGTTACGGTAAGAAATGCAATTGAAAAGGCAAATGATGTAGAGGTTATAAAGACCCTGAAAAAGCGTGTCTATAAGAAAAACGAGATTGTAGGCGATTCAACTATCATAATGAAGGTGAAGGAAACTATTGCACGCGTGGGTCCTACAGAGGCTCGTGTGCTTATTACTGGGCCCAACGGTTCTGGTAAGGAAATGGTAGCTAAGCAAATTCACGAAAAAAGTAATAGACTTAAAAAACCACTGATAGAAGTCAACTGTGCGGCAATACCCTCAGAACTTATTGAAAGTGAGCTTTTTGGTCACGAAAGAGGTTCATTTACCTCTGCCGTAAAGCAGCGTATTGGTAAATTTGAACAAGCCGATAATGGAACGCTATTCTTAGATGAAATAGGCGATATGAGTCTTTCTGCTCAGGCTAAAGTTCTGAGAGCCTTACAAGAAGGCAAAATCACAAGAGTAGGAGGAGAGAAGGAAATCAAAATTAACGTAAGAGTTCTTTCTGCCACGAATAAAGACCTCAAGCAGGCCATTGCAAACAATGAGTTCAGGGAGGATTTATTCCATAGACTTAACGTAATACCTATTCATGTGCCAGCCTTGGCAGATAGAGCAGAGGATATACCTCAATTAGCAGAAAAGTTTTTACAAGATATTAGTGAAGATTACACCGATCAACCTATTAAAACGTTTTCACCAGAGGCTATGGACCAGTTGAAGAAGCTGCCATGGACAGGAAATGTTAGAGAGTTAAGAAATGTAGTAGAGCGTTTAGTTATTATGTGCGGTGAAGTCATTCAAGCAGACGATGTGAAGCTGTATGCTGGCTTAGGCTTGTAAATCATTGACGATACACAAGGAAAGTGGAATGCAAATGTGTTCCACTTTTTTTATTTCTTAGCTTTGATAAAACCCTATACCCATGAAAGCTTTAAAATTCCCATCCGCTCATACCGTGCTTTTTCTGATTGCGGCTCTTGTAGCAGGACTTACATGGCTTTTGCCCTCTGGGCAATATGACAGACTTAGCTATAATGAGGAAAGTGGGCAATTCAATCAAACAGGTGCTTTAGAGGCCCAATATCCAGCAAGTCAAGAAACTTTAGATAAACTTGGGCTAAAAATTCCGCTAAAGAACTTTACCGAAGGCAGTATAGGGAAACCAATTGGAATCCCAGGAACCTACCATATCACTAACTCCAAACCCCAAGGTGTATTAGCCTTTTTCCAAGCTCCATTGAAAGGGATAATGGAGTCTATAGATATCATTCTGTTTGTATTGATTTTAGGAGGAATGATTGGTGTAGTGCATAGCACCAAAGCCTTTGATTCTGGTGTAGCGAGCCTTTCTGAACTTTTGAAGGGAAAAGAAATAATCCTGATTATTCTCATTACCTGCTTGATAGCCGCGGGAGGCTCTACGTTTGGCTTAGCCGAAGAAACCATAGCCTTTTACCCCATACTGGTCCCCGTCTTTTTAGCTGCAGGCTATGACGCCCTAGTGGCCGTAGCTTGTATTTATATTGGGTCTTCTATGGGCTCTATGGCCTCCACCACAAATCCATTTTCGGTCATTATAGGCTCAGACGCTGCGGGTATAAACTGGCTTTCTGGTATTACAGGTAGAGTGCTCATATTATTTAGTGGCCTTGTTATCAGCTTATGGTACATCATACGATATGCTAATAAAGTGAAACGAGAGCCGAGCAAGTCTCTAATCTTTGACCAAAAAGAAGAGATAGAGGAGCTTTTTTTGAAAAACAAAGGAGCAGAAGTTGCTCCATTAACCACCAAACAAAAAATTATATTAATTGTTTTTACATCCTGTTTTATCATCATGATATACGGGGTCTCTAGGCTAGGTTGGTGGTTTCTAGAAATGACTTCTATCTTTTTTATAGGGGCTGTTTTAATAGGCTTCATAGGTAGAATGAATGAAAAGGTCTTTGTCAAATCCTTTATTTCAGGAGCTAAAGATTTATTAAGTGTGGCTCTCATCATTGGGGTGGCCAGAGGTATTACCGTACTTATGGAAGACGGACAAATTTCAGATACCCTTTTAAATGCAGGCTCTGGATTGGTATCTGACATGCCTAAAGGCATTTTCATTAACCTTCTTTATTTTGTGTATGCTGGATTGTCTCTATTTATTCCATCTTCTTCTGGAATGGCCGTATTAACGATGCCTATTTTTGCTCCTTTGGCGGATGTAGTGGGTATAGGCAGAGAAATGATAGTGAACACCTATATTTATGGGCAGGGATTAATGGCTTTTGTAAACCCGACTGGGCTAATTTTGGCCTCGCTTACCATGGTAAATGTGGGCTATAATAAGTGGCTCAAATTTATAGGCCCGTTAATATTAATCTTGATGCTTTTATCCATGCTCTTTTTGACGATTGGCGTTTATTTATAATAAAAATGAGTGAATTAAATGATGCCTTCTGGTCTAACAGATATACTTCTTTAACCACCGGCTGGGATTTGGGAGAGATATCTTCGCCCTTGAAGGCTTACTTGGATCAAATAGAAGATAGAGATATGTCGATATTGATTCCGGGTTGTGGGAATGCCTATGAGGCGGCATATATTCTGAGTCTAGGTTTTAAGAAAGTCACACTGATAGATATTTCTGCCGTTCTAGTAGAAGCACTGAAGATAAAGTTTCAGAAAGAAATAGCGAGTGGGCAATGTGAGCTTATTCATGCCGACTTTTTTGAACTAAAAGGAAGCTTTGATTTGGTGCTTGAGCAAACTTTTTTCTGTGCTATAACCCCGATTTTACGGAGTAGTTACGTCAAAAAAATGTCTGAAATCATTGCTCCTAAAGGCAAGATAGCTGGTCTATTGTTCGAAATGGACAAACCTCAAGGCCCTCCTTTTGGGGGGAATAGGGATGAGTATACCTCTCTTTTTGAAATGAGTTTTACGATAAAAACAATGGAAAACTGTTTCAACTCTATCTCTTCTAGAAGCGGGAAGGAGCTGTTTGTCATCTTTGAGCTGAAATGACTAAATATTGATAATTAATAGAGCGAGTAGAGCAGAAGCCACCACTCCAGCCCAAGTGAGAAAGAAGTTTTTCCACTCCTTTTTTCTCTGCGACTTTGACAAGTTTCTGTAACCAATAGGCCTTCTCTTTGAGAGGGCTTTTATCAGGAAGAAAATCCCTCCTCCCAGAAAGCCTAACGTGGTAATGATACCTAGCCAAGCAAAGACGGTATAACCAGCACAGCCTAAAGTACAGGACAGTATGAGTCCTCCATAAGTAAGGACTAGACTAAGCACAAAGAGAAGGATATGAAGAAGTTTTCTATTGCCTTTCTTTTTCTCCAATTTCTGGTGGTATACAGTCGGAGATTTCTGTTTTTCTATGATTTCTTGAAGTGTACCCGTCTTTAAAGTTGTTCGCACATCATTGGCCAGAATATAATTTCCATCGAATGA
The DNA here is from genome assembly GCA_047623945.1 of Arcticibacterium sp. GTDB lineage: Bacteria > Bacteroidota > Bacteroidia > Cytophagales > Spirosomataceae > Arcticibacterium. The sequence goes on from JBLHOT010000080.1 coordinate 7,251, forward strand.
CGGACTCTTATCACTGAAAAGCCCTCCTAGACTAAAAAATAATAAGCCAGAACAGAGCATGAGTGTCAAAGATTGGCTGAAATAAGTCCTTACATTTTTACGACTTTCCGGTCTGCTTAAAAGCACATAAACTAGAGGTAATACAGTAATGGCTATGATCAGGAATTCATTGATGCCTAAATTAGGGGCAACAGAAAACCCTAAAAATAGTAAGATTCCAAGACGGCCCACCTCTGAAAAGGCATAAAGTAAACGGGCAAAAAAGACATTTTTAGATGCCCAGCGAGTGAATGATGTCCCTAACGAATATGTCATAGTCTTTAAGGTTTATGTTTAACGAATTTAAGGATGTAATTGAGGATTTCGGGTTTAAACGAATCTCAATTCTTATTTTTGCGAAGCAATGAATCCAGAAAATATGCAATTGACCAGACGCCCAAGAAGAAACAGAAGAACCGAAAGCATACGAGCTATGGTGACAGAGACTCAATTATTTGTAACTGATTTTATCTATCCCATGTTCGTTATGGAAGGTAAGGCTCAGAAAGTGGAGGTTAAATCAATGCCTAGGGTCTTTAGGTTTTCGCTGGACGAACTTCTTCTGGAATTAAAAGAAGTAGTGGATTTAGGGATTAAATGCATTTGCCTTTTCGGCCTCTATCCTGAAGAAAAAAAGGATAAATATGCTACAGAAAGCACAAAGGAGGGAACGCTATATTTAGAAAGTTTAAAGGCTATAAAGAAAGCCTATCCAGACCTGGCTATCATGACAGATGTGGCCATGGATCCTTATAGCTCAGATGGACACGACGGGATTGTAGAAAATGGTAAAATCTTAAACGACGAAACCATAGAGATTTTGTGTAACATGGCTGTGGCTCAGGCAAAGGCTGGAGCAGATATAATAGGGCCATCAGATATGATGGATGGCAGAATTGGGGCTATTAGAAATGCTTTGGATAAGGATGGTTTTACAGAGGTAAGTATCATGTCATACTCGGCTAAGTATGCTTCTGCTTTTTACGGCCCATTTAGAGATGCTTTAGACTCTGCCCCTAAATTTGGCGATAAGAAAACTTATCAGATGAATCCTGCGAATGTAAACGAAGCTTTAATAGAGGCTCAGTTAGATTTTGACGAGGGAGCAGACATGCTTATGGTAAAACCAGCCTTGAGCTATTTAGATGTCATAAAAACACTGAAAGAAAACTTCAATATACCTATAGCAGCCTATAATGTTTCTGGAGAATACGCCATGGTAAAGGCCGCAGAGGAGAAAGGTTGGATAGATGGAGAGAGAATAATGATGGAAATACTGCTTAGCATGAAAAGAGCTGGTGCAGATGTTATTCTCACTTATTTTGCCAAGGATGCAGCTAAGCTATTAAGATAGTTTGCAGGCTTATTAACCAGAGATTGAAACTGTTCTAAGAATTTTTTCTATGATTTGGTCTGTAGTTATACCGTCTGCATCTGCCTCATAGTTTAAAATGATTCTGTGTCCAAAAACATCTTTTACTAAGGGCTTTATATCTTCTGGCAACACATAATCTCTACCATCAAAAAAGGCTGTGGCCTTAGCAGCATTATAGAGGGCAATACCAGCACGAGGCGAAACACCAAATTGCACATATTGTTTCTCTCTTTCTAGTCCGTAATCTCCTGGAAAACGAGTAGCAAAAACCAGCTCAATGATGTAACGCTCTAGCATATCAGAAATCTTCACCTTATTTATCTCTGTCCTAATTTCTGAAATTTCTGAGGAGGTTAAAATCGTTTTTGGCTCATAGCTCCAGTCTAGGTCGGTCATTCTTCTAATAACCTCGAGCTCCGAGTTTTTATCCAAATAATTTACGAATACCTTCATCATAAATCTATCAATCTGAGCTTCAGGAAGAGGATAAGTTCCTTCTTGCTCCACTGGGTTTTGTGTAGCCATTACTAAGAATGGGCGTTCTAACTTATAGGTTTCTGAGCCGATAGTCACCTGCCTTTCTGCCATAGCTTCCAAAAGTGCAGACTGAACTTTTGCTGGAGCTCTGTTTACCTCATCAGCCAAGATTAGCTGAGAAAAAATGGGGCCCTTTTTTACCTCAAAGTCACCCGATTTTTGATTATAAATCATAGTGCCCACTAGGTCGGCGGGGAGTAAATCTGGGGTGAATTGTAAACGCTTAAAGCCAAGGTCCAAAACTTGAGCTAAGGTATTTATGGTCTTTGTTTTAGCGAGTCCGGGTACTCCTTCCAGCAAAATGTGCCCACCTGTAAATAGGCCTATCAATAATCGATTAACCAAATAGTCTTGGCCAACTACTACTTTCTGGACCTCCTCGTAGACGTCTTTTATTTTATTTTGAAGAACTTGATTTTCTGGCATACTATAATTTGAACTGGCGTGAAATTAAACAAAAAACCATATTTATCTTACCTTTTGGCTACTACGAAGCGGTCTTTCTCATAAAAATCCTGAATCAATTTGACCTCTGAATAGCCGTAACCTTCAAATAGCGTTTTGGTTTCTTTACCAAAATGGGCATTTACTTCAACCACGATCTGGCCGCCTTTTTTAAGATTGTTCTTCCCAAAAATAGCTATATGACGATAGAAAACTAAAGGGTCTTTGTTTTCTACAAAAAGGGCAATATGTGGCTCATGATGAAGGACATTGTCTTCCATTTTACGGGCTTCTTCTTTTTTAATGTAAGGAGGATTGCTTACCACTACGTCATATTCACCCTGTATAGCCTGGCTATAATTTAAGAAGTCTTCTTTATTAAACGTAACAGAAGCGTTGAGTGATGTAGCGTTTTTTTTGGCTATGGCCAATGCCCTTTCAGAAATATCAACGGCTTTGATAAAAGGCTTATTTAATTCCAATGCCAAGGAGATGGCAATACAACCGCTTCCTGTACCAATATCAATAACTTCTGGGCTGTCTAGTCCAAACCCCTTTATGATGTCGATTATTTCTTCTGTCTCTGGTCTAGGAATAAGCACATCAGGAGAAACAGAGAACTTACGATTTCTAAAAATCGTGAAACCTACTAAATGCTGAACAGGTACCTTGTTATTGAGCTGATTTAGCTGCTCGTCGAGTTTTATGAAATCAATTGGTAATTGCTTATTCAGTAGTATATCAGTTTTTGATACACCGTAAGCATCTTCAAGAAGAATATATGCTACTGCTTTTTTTTCTCCTTCTTCAAAAGTATTAAGTGACGCTAAGCAGTATTGGAACAGGATATTTGAAGTGGTTTTTTTCATCAAAAAAGGGAAGGCCTTGGCCCTCCCGACTTGTATTCATATTACTAATTTGTACTATAGTTTTCTTAGCCAGATATTTCTGAATTGTGTTTTATTACCATGGTCTTGAAGAGAAATCACATCATCTCCATGAGCTTCTGGATAATTGTGTAGGCCAATGTAATATGTCAGACCATTGATGGTCGTATTGTTTTGTACTAAAACGCCATTGTGTAAAACCGTAATTCTTGCGGGAGCGTCTATTCTGCCGTCGGCTTTAAATCTAGCTGCGGTGTATACTACATCATACGTATTCCATTCTAATGGGCCACGCATGGCATTTACCAGAGGAGCGTGGTCTTTGTAAATACTCCCAGCTTGCCCGTTTCTATAAGTTCTGTTTTGATAAGAATCTAAGATTTGTAACTCGTATCTATTTTGAAGAAAAAGTCCTGAATTACCCCTTCCTTGGCTCACGCCTTCTACCTTATCAGGAGCCGAAAATTCAATGTGTAACTGACAGTCCCCAAACTTCATTTTAGTTTGGATAGCACCACTACCTGGCTTTACTTCCATGTGGTCGTTGTCTACGATTATCCACGGAGCCGGCTGGTTTTCGCCTTTTTGACTAACCCACTGGTCTAAATTACTGCCATCAAAAAGGATGATGGCATCAGAGGGGGCATTCCCAAGGATTTTGGCTGGAGTAATCACGGCTACTTCGGGTTCCCAAATTTCAGTCATTTCTGGTTTCATGGGCATTGGACTTACTTCTGGGGGAGTGCTAGAGTATTGTCCGAAACTGCTAAAAGAAAAGGCCGACAGAGCAGCCAGAGTTAAGATTTTTTTCATCATCAGGTTGAAGAATTTTGGTTTTCGATAAGACTCAAATCTACAAAAAAGATTATCAATCTCTAAGCAAATCAGTCCGAGTTAAGAAGTCAATAACACCTTGTTTGCCACTTTTTATCAGTATATTTTTTTCCTCGTCTGGTACTTTTCTTACACGAGAGCTTATGCCATGATCATTTATAAAGATGGTTCTATTAACATCATCCGGGTGTGGCAGGTTTACGTTTCTTCGCATGATACTCATTAGAGCGGAGACATAACTATTGAAATCTTTAATCTCGTAAGGTGCTATGCCCTTGCCCTTATTGAGTTCTTGGTCTATTTGCTCGGTTCTGTCTAGTCTATAACCAACGGTTTCAGGATTAAAAAGAGCTTGCGGCTCACCTTTATAGTCTTTTAAATAGCTACTATGGTCAAAGATTTCAATGGGGAAGTTCATTAGAATACCACCGTCCACAAATAGGTGACAATTGTCCTCAGGACTTGGCTCTTCAATAATTTTGCCTGCCTCATTTATCCATAGTGCCTGATAATATAGTGGGATAGACATGGAAACCCTTACCGCGTCAGCAATTCTCATGTTTGGATAGTTTTCGTAAGAAAAAATCACAGATTTCTGATCGCTTAAATCGGCCCCGACTACATATAAATCTCTAAATGGGTAAGAAATGGCTAAATTATGAAGCCCTGAGAAAGTCAGGTTTGCATTTCCTGTTCGTTCTCTTATCAGGCCTTCAATAGCTGCTAGAAAGGTGTCTCCTCTAAACCATCCATAGTTATTTATAAGTCGCTTGGCACCACGGGGCACAAACCCGTCGTCGTTAAATGTTTCTATGGGGGTATTGCTGATAATTTCGCTTATATCTTGAGCGGTATAGCCAATAGACAATAGACAAGCTTGAATAGCTCCTGCGGAGGTGCCACCTACACGAGTAATGTCTTTTAACATGCCTCGCTCTTCCATCTCAAACATAGCACCGCCGTAGGCTATACCCAAAATTCCGCCTCCCTCCATAATTAAGTTTCGGTAAACGGGTGCTTTTTGGCCAAAGGATGAAAGAGAGATCAAGGATATTAAAAGTAGTTGTCTTAAAATCATAGTTCAAATTTATATTTGTGAGGGTACAATAATGCTTTTCAATTAAAAAATCTTTCAATCTTAAACTTACCTTTGACCTTGAAATGAAAATCAGCCTAATTACCATCTGTTATAATTCTGAAAAAACACTTGAAGAAACCGTTCAAAGTGTCTTAAACCAGAATTATAAAAACATAGAGTACGTCATTAAAGATGGAGGCTCCACAGATGGAACGCTTGCGATTGTTGAGAAATATAAAGACCACGTAAAATTTGTTTCAAAACAAGACTTAGGTATTTATGATGCTATGAATCAGGGACTGGATCTCTGCTCTGGAGATGTTATTGGTATCATTAATTCAGATGACTTTTTCCCAGATAATGAAGTTGTGTCCAGAGTGGTTGACGCCTTAAAAGATGAGCAAGTAGGAGCAGTATATGGTGATTTGGAATATGTATCTGCCCACGACACCTCAAAAGTAGAAAGGCACTGGAGAGCCAACCCATATAACAAAACCAATTTTTTAAAAGGCTGGATGCCGCCACACCCAACTTTCTTCATAAGGAAAGTCTTTTATGAGAAATACGGTGTCTTTAATCCGGCATTTAAGTCAGCGGGAGATTATGAGCTGATGCTAAGAATGCTCTATAAAAATGACATTACCACAGCGTACATCCCTAAAGTGCAAATGAAAATGCGAGTTGGGGGAGTGAGTAATATGTCTATCAAGAATAGGATCAGGGCCAATATGGAGGATAGAAAAGCTTGGAAGCTAAACGGACTAAAACCTAAATGGTATACCCTATGGCAAAAACCGCTCTCTAAGATTTTTCAATGGCTTAAGTGACTTCCAAAATCTTGATTTTCTTCCCTCTGAAATCAATTTTATCACCTTCCTTTTTACCTTGAAGGGCTTCGCCTATTGGAGAGACCAGAGAGGTAGCCATCACTTTTTGACCTTCGGCTTCCAATACACCCATACTTACAGAAAGAAAAAATGTACCAATATTAGTTTTAACCAAGGCCCCAGTACCAGCTAAAACAAAGCCTCTTGCAGGGTTAATACCTTCTAAAATATCCCAGTCGAGTTTGGCTTCCCGCCATTGTCTGCTGTATAAATTGAGGTCATTATGAGCCATGGCACGGCTGGTTTCAAACTTGTCTCCAGCAGAGCTTTTGGTATCTTCGTTCGCCGCATTTTGTGCAGCTGTCATCGCCTTTTTTGCCTCTTTTAATCGTATTTCTACTTTGGCGTTGGCTAATTTTAACAGTTCTTTTTTCACTTATCTTATTTGTCCGTTACCCCTCAGAACCCACTTTTCGGTTACGAGTTTTTCAAGAGCAAAAGGCCCCCTGGCGTGTAATTTTTGTGTTGAGATTCCTATTTCTGCTCCTAGACCAAACTCTTCTCCATCTGTAAATCTGGTAGAGGCGTTATGATAGACAGAAGCAGCATCTACTTCGCTGATGAACCGTTCTGCGAGAGATTTATCTGAAGTTATAATAGCCTCTGAGTGTCTAGAAGAGTTTTCTTCTATATGAGATAGAGCTTCATCCAGGCCGTTTACCACTTTAACAGAGGCCTTAAAGTCTAGCCATTCTTTACCGAAATCTTCTGGGCTTGCTTTTTTAAGAAGCGGGTAATTATTCTTTCGAAAAATGGTGTAACTGCTTTCGTCAGCGTAAACCTCTACTTCACTTTTTTGAAACCCGGCTAATATTTTCGGTATTAATTCCTCAGCCACTTCCTTATCAATGAGTGCGGTGTCTAGTGAATTACACACCGAAGGCCTCGTAACCTTGGCATTTACAATAATGGCTGCTGCCATATCCAAGTCAGCGGTTTTTTCAACATAGGTATGACAGACACCCGCACCGGTTTCTATAGTAGGAATAAGGGAGTTACTGCGAACATAGTTGATAAGATTAGCGGAGCCCCTCGGTATAATTACATCCACATACTTCTCAGCCTTTAGGAGTGCGGAAGTGTATGTTCTATCTGTTGGCAGGAGCGTTACTACTTCCATTGGAATATTAAATTCTGCAAGTGTTTCATGAATAAGCGAAACCAGAAATTCATTGGAAAAAGAAGCTTCCTTTCCTCCTTTAAGGATGCAGGCATTGCCAGACCGGAGACATAGGGCCGCTACGTCAACGGTTACATTTGGCCTAGATTCATATATAATCCCCACAACTCCTAATGGATTAGCCACTTTCTGAAGCTCTATACCACTTGCTAATGTTTTTTCTAAAAGAATTTGACCCACCGGGTCTGTTAATAAGGCTACAGAACGTAAGGCGTCTGCTAATCCTTGTATGCGAGCTTCTGTCAATAATAATCTATCGTACTTAGAGTCCGTTTCGTCCATTCTGTCCAAGTCCTTTTTGTTTTCGACTTGTATCTGAGATTTCGAATGCTCTATGAGAGTGGCCAAATTCCGCAAAACCTCGGCTTTTACTTCGGAGCTAAGGGTGGCTACTTTTTTAGAGGCCTTTCTACATTTAATAAAGATTTCTTCCAAAACGCTGTTCTGTTTTTTTCAAAGGTGTTAAAAAAACCTTGTTGATTTTCTATAAGCACCGTTTTCTAAAAATTCATTGTTATTTTTAGAACTTAATTATTTCTAATACCTAAAGAACCCCTAAGATGTTTTCGGATAAAGATTTAGCACAAATAGCAGGCCGTGGCAGTAATTTAGACACTGTAAACGAGCAAATCAAGTATTTTGAGACAGGTTTTCCATTTTTGAAAACAAAGAAGGCTGCCACAGTAGACGACGGGATTATTCGTCTTGGGGATTCAGAAGTGAAAGAAATGGTCGCTTTTTTTGATGTTCAATCTTCTAAAAAGAAGCTTTTGAAGTTTGTTCCAGCATCTGGTGCGGCCTCGAGGATGTTTAAAGCTCTTTTTGCAGCTAAAGATGAAGGAACAATGGGAGCTGAGGTTGAAACCTTTGCTCAAAAACTTAACAACTTTGCTTTCGCTGAAAGCCTTAAAAAGGTAACAAAGGGTGCCGCAGACGTCAATAGTCTTTTAGAAGGACTATTGAGCAAAGAGGGTTTAGATTATGGTTCTCTTCCGAAAGGCTTATTAGAATTTCATCAATATGGAAGTGAGACTCGTACTTCTGTAGAGGAACACATGGTGGAGGGTGCAGCCTATGCAAACAGAAATGGAAGGGTGAGATTGCACTTTACGGTATCTCCAGAACATAAAAGGAAATTTAAGGCTCTAATAAAGGAAGTAAAAGAGACCTATGAAAAAGCCCATGGAGTTAGTTTTATTTTTAGTTATTCAGAGCAGAAAAGTGGTACAGACACTATAGCCGTGAACATGGATAATAGTCCTTTCAGGAAAGAAGACGGCTCTCTTTTATTTAGACCTGCTGGTCATGGAGCTTTACTTGAGAATTTAGATGAGCAAGACGCAGATGTTATTTTCATTAAGAACATTGACAACGTAGTGCCAGACCATCTTAAAGGCGAAACCATTACCTACAAAAAGGCTCTGGCCGGAGTGCTACTATCTTATCAAAAAAGACTTTTCAATTTTGCTAAAAGGCTGGATAAGCCTGAGGTCTCGGACTATACACGTCAGAAGGCTCTTAGTTTTTTAAAGAACGAGTTAAATGTTGAGCCACCGAAAGGTTTTAGAAACTGGTCTACAGAAGACAAACTGAAATATGTAAAAGAAAAAGTAAACAGGCCCATCAGAGTCTGCGGTATGGTAAAGAATGTGGGCGAGCCGGGAGGTGGGCCATTTTGGGCAGAAAATTCTGACGGTTCGGTTTCTCTCCAGGTGGTAGAGGCGGCACAGATTAACTTTAAAAATACACGACAGGCAGAGACTTTTAAAAACGCTACACATTTTAATCCAGTAGACTTGATCGTATCTACTAAGAACTATAAGAAAGAAAACTTTAATCTATTGGACTTCCGAGATCCTCAAACGGGTTTCATTACAGAAAAATCACTCAGTGGAAAGGAGCTGAAAGCTCAAGAACTTCCAGGCTTGTGGAATGGTGCTATGGCAAACTGGAATACGCTTTTTGTAGAGGTGCCGCTAATCACTTTTAATCCGGTGAAAACGGTAAATGATTTGCTAAGAAAAGAGCATCAGCCAGCTTGATTTTAGAAAAAATCAATGTTTTAGAATTTACAAATTGATTGTATTTTTTAAAGAATTGCATTATTTTAAGAATTGTTGCATTTAATTAATTATTTATTCTTGCAGACCATTTAGGTTACTCAAATTTGTATTGCAATAATTAATTAATCGATGTCAAAAAAGAAAATCAATTTTTCGGTTGCACCTGAGATTGTAGGTGACGCCACTTCAGGTATACTACTCGGAGAATTCAACAACTGGGACAAAGCTTCTGGTATTGAATTGAAGAAATCAAAAGATGGTTCTTTAAGCACTACCGTTTCTTTAGAAGCTGGTAAATCTTATGAGTACAGATACCTACTTAGCGACGGAAGGTGGGTAAATGATGGCAATGCAGAGGCCTATAACTTTGTACTTAATTATCAGATAGATAACTGTGTTATCTCGATTCCCGAGGCAACTCCAGTAAAAGCCAAAGCAGCTAAGAAAGTAACAGCTAAGCCGGCCGCCAAAGCAGTGAAAGCAACGACTGAAAAAGCTGACGACTTAACGAAAATCGAAGGTGTTGGCAAAAAAATAGCTGAGCTTTTAGTGAAAGAGGGTATTGTTTCATTCGAACTATTAGGAAAAGCTACACAGAAGAAATTAAAGGAAATTATAGCAGCAGCTGGTCCTAGATATACCATGCATGACCCAAAAACTTGGGCAAAGCAATCTAAGTTGGCCGCAGCTGGCAAATGGGACGAATTAACGAGTTTACAAACCGTTCTTGACGGCGGAAAATAATATTATTTCAATAGGGTTGAATATAAAATCCGGAGGCTTTGCCTTCGGTTTTTTTTGTTTTAGGCTTTTCATAATTAAAGTCCACAGGAGCAGCATTATCTTCATTGCAGAAAAAGTCTGTTAATGCTTCGCAAACTGCTTATTATGCTTTTAGTCTCTTGATGCTTTGGCATTTCATGTGAGAAAGAAGATTCCGTGTTTGTTTTCCAGGTCGATGAG
>JBLHOT010000081.1:0-17515 GCA_047623945.1 Arcticibacterium sp.
AACCTATAGTGGCACAAAACGAACCGAAATAGGCTTGATATTAATATCAGGAATGGCACAATTTAAACCGAAATCTTTGGCACTAACACTCCGAAATTACTGGCACTATTTGAAACGGAATAGCCAGTCTGGAGATTGGTCAAGAATAAATGATAAGGAAGGCCAAAAAACCTATGAGAAATGGCAAATAAATGAGGGCGGTACATTAACGGGAAAAGGCTTCACATTATAGAACACAGATACTGTTTTTATAGAACCATTGGCTAATAGAAACAGATAAAACAGGAACCGTGTAGTAGCTGGTGGGCATGAAGAACCTACTCTTTTTAAAATAATTTCACATAACATAAATCACTTTATAGGTGAAAATCCAGAGAATGATTTCCCTAAAAAACTGGACTATTAGCTTGAAAATGATACGCTGAGGGCATTAGTTTATAATCAAGCATTCACAATAGATTTTGTTTTTGTTAGGGACTAACCTTATTAATAATATCTCTGACTACTTCAGAGAAGTAAGATCCATTATAAGGGCCAAACCAGTTCATGGTGAAGGTTTCGTAGTTTTCAAAATCAAAGTGCTCGTCGGCAGTAATGTAGCCAGCGTAAGTGCCATTAAAGCTGGTAATAATGAGATTTAATCCTTTTTCCTGGGCATAGCGGTCTAAGTCTTCCATCAGTTCCCCAGAAAAGTCACATGGTAGGCCTATCATTAGGGTATTCCCAATACTTAAGACTTTTACAAATGCAGGAGATTCCCCAAAAAGCCATTTAAATACCCATGGTCTCAAAGCCCAATTTTTTAATATTCTGGGTGAAGCTTTTCTTAAGGGTAACGGTAGCTGCATGGAGTAAATAGAGGGCCTAGAGATTTGCTGCTCCATTTCATTTTCAGAACGAATCTCTTTTAAAACGCCCAAAGCTTGATTATTTAACTCGTCAAAGTCGTTTGTTCCAAATTCTATAGGAGCCATACTGCCGACTGCTCCAGCCATATACATCGCAAAAGCCACATCAGAGTTCTCTAAAGAATCCACTAATACACCGGGGTAATCTCTGGACAGCTGTAGTGTGGCGGCATTAAGAATAGTAGAATGAGCTGCATAGGTTGTTAAAAGTACTTTTTCAGAAGAAGTTTGGAAAGTCAATGTCCTGATGAAGGGTTCTATTTTCCCACCTTTTATAACTCTATTTTTAATATCTTTTCGGTCTTCATCTTTTTCAAAAGTCACTGTGGCTGCTTTCGTATTTTTGGAAGCATTTTTTATACTTTGAATGATGCCATCGGCAATTATCCCTTCTATTTTGGGATTATACTCACCCGCAAAAAGTTGACCCACTAGGGTGTTATACCACCCCCCTAAACTATTATGGCTATGGGTGGCTCCCAGATAAACTTGGTCAAAACGAAGTCCGGTTTCCGAAACTCGCTCTTTTACAAGTTCTGATACCGTGGGAGGTATTATTAATAAATCTGCTGAAACTATGGCTGACTTAATTCCATTGTTTTCTATAAAAAAGGCTCTGACAAAAACAGAATCATGAACAGCCTCATAGTGCTTACCTTTTCTCTTTCCATAGCCTGCCAGCGGAATTGGCTTAGACGGCGTAATATTGATTTTGGCCCAACCTACCTTAAGGCTACCTTCCGACTTTAGCGAGAGAATCTCCATGTTATTAATGGTAGACTTCCATTGCTTATAATAAGGCATTTCTTGGTAAGGTGTTCTGTCTATAATGGTTACTAGAACTATAATCAGACCTATTAAGAGGATTACTAGACCAAGGAATATCTTAAATACTATTTTCAATGTGTCAGAATTTGGGTTTAAGTCTGGGAATTATTTCGAGGTAATTCTTTACTTTCAATATGGATAGGCAAACTTACAAAAGCAATTATGGGAATTGTTATTCAGAAGTATATTTCAAGATCTCCTGAGGCCCTCATTTTATACCCTCTAGTATAATAAAGGCTGTGCTGGTTTTGATCGTAGTGTTTTGGCTTATTCTGAAGATGTAGAACCAGCCACTATTGGTGACTAATTAGTCTTGACTATTTTCCTTGTTACGCTCTTATCTGGAGAGTTTATCCTAAAGATATAAGTACCTGATTTCAATAAACTTACCGCTATTTCTGTCTCTCTATTTAGTAGCAGACCTTGTAAAAGTATTTTACCTCCCAGTCCTGTTAGCTGGTAGGTATATGCATGAGGCTTATTGTCTTTTAATTCAACTTTTAGAATATCACTTGTTGGGTTTGGATAAACGAGCACTTGGTCAATAATATACTGCTCGTTTCCTAAAACAAGAACTGTAAAGTTGGCTTCGCCAAAAGTCTCTCCAGAGCCGCAAGGATTAGTCAAAGAAGTTACTGCATAACTTGTACTTTCTAGAGGGGCTACTTCCCAAAGAAACGGGGATGTTTCAGAATTGAAAGTTTCGCCCGAAGTAGTATTTATAGTCCATGGGGCCGATCCGGTAAAGCTTACTTTAATAGTTGATTTTTCGCCTATTGAAATATCTCCGCCACCAGTTAGCGTAGCCGTGGGAGTCTCTATTTCTTCTACGATTGTTTTACTTTTAGAAAAAATACCACAACCATCTCTTTCTAACCATACCTTGTACACTCCTATATGATTCGCAAAAAACTCAAAATCACTACTTCCAATGGGGGGGCTATCACTTATCCACTGATAAGAATCTGCTATGCCGGCCGTCAGTTCTACTCCGCCGCCGTTGGGGCAGATACCGAGGGTGTCTTTAAGTGGAGATATTTCTCTATTAATTCGCAATGCCTCTATTTGAATAGTAGGCGTTTGTAGCACACATGAGCCATAAGAGGCTCTAAGACCGTAAGAGCCTTCTTGGTCTACAGACTGAGAAGAAGTATTTCCAAGCAAAGTAGCATTTGAACTCCATTGGAAACTTATTTCCTGGTTGGATAAAGTGTTACCAAAGACATTTTGAGTTCGGATGTTTTTATTCAATTCAAAGGTCAAAAGGCTTGAGGCATTAGGACAAATGGTAGGGTTAATACTTTTAATTTTGCCTTCAAAACGATTGAACTTAATGGATAGGGGTTCAGAAATGAAGCTGCAACTGCTGTCTAATTTAACACTCAATTGGTAATTGCCACTTTCTTTGACGAATAGACTTTTATTGTTTGATATAACATTTCCGTCTAACGACCAGCTAAAAGTATTTTCTGGCTTATTGATTTCTGGAAACCTTAAGCTGTTGCCAATCTGAGTGCTGTCATAACACGTTTGTATTTCAGAAACATCCGTATATATAGAAAAGGGGGCTGTTTTTTTAGAAAAGTTAACCTCAATAGTGTCGGATGAAATGATGCAGGATTCATTTCCAAAGTTTCCCTTTATCGAGTAACTTCCTGATTGATTTATATTTAGAGTGGTGAACAATGAAGATATTTTTTCAATCGATATGCCGTTCTTGATGAGTTCAAAATTAAAGCTACCATTTGTAAGGTCTCTGTTTTTTGGATTAATAAGCCCCACTAGAGTCTTGCCTTCACAGCTGCTTTTACCTAGTGGCATAGTTAAGACAAATCCATCCATGTCCCCCGTTTTTAGCTTTATTGGTTCCGAGAGTACTTCACATTGTCCCTGCTTTAAAAGATAGCGATAAATGCCCGCCTCATTGGTGAAAATACTTTTACCAGTTTCTGTTTCTAGTTGCTCTCCGTCTCTAAGCCACCTTACACTCACGTCATTCCTTTTTACGTAATCAGTATGAAGGAGTGTAGTGGCAATTCCCTTACAGAGCGTTATTTCGCCATTTACATTGGGCAAAAGAGAGGATGTTACTTTTCCAGAATTTAGCTGGCCTATTCTGACTAGCAGTGGTACGGATACAGAAATACAACTTCCTTGACTTATTTGTAATTGGTACTTACCCGCATGGCTGGCAGACAACATTGTGTTTTTGGCTGATGCAATGCTATCACCATCAAAAAGCCATTGTGTTTGTAGGTCCTGAATCTTTGGTAGAACACTATTTATATCTACTGAAAAACCATCACAAACGGCCGCTGGATGAGTAGTAATTAAAGTGGGATTGTTGATTTTGCCAATACTTATCTTTGCTGTTCCTCCAACGTCATAAAGGCATACCCCTCTTTTTACTTTGGCAGTATATATTCCCGATTCTTGGGCTTGATAGATAGAGGTATTGCCATTTCCTATAATATTATTGTCTTTATACCAGAGCACTTCATCTCCTACTTTAAAGCCAGTATAAATTTCTATTTCATTTGTGTAGCCATTGCAAACAGGTTCAAAACCGTATTTTATAAATAATGGGGTAAATGAGCTGACCTCAAAACGAACTATCTCCGAAGAGATGTCTAAAATAGAGGATTTAATAAAGAGATCAGTTGAGAAATCTAGGACAACAGAAAAGCTATCTGCCATTGTTCTTCCAATTTCTATTTCGTTGCCCGAAAAGTCAATCTTCAACAGGATGAATTCCTCATTCATTTCAAAAGTTCCAGATTTTTCAAATGAAAAAGCTGTCTTTTGATTATAACAAAAGACAGCTTTTGGCGAAATTATCTGTATACTTTGCCCCGAAGCCATTAAAAGGCTACAGGCAAAAAGTAAAAAGAAAAGCAAGACCCTCATAAAATAGAATTTATCTAAAATAACGAATCATGTATCACTCCTTTTTGGCCGTATAATCAATAGCTGCTTTTATGAATGACACAAATAAAGGGTGCGGTTCCAAAACAGTACTCTTGAGTTCGGGATGAAATTGCACACCAATAAAAAACGGATGTTCGGGGAGTTCTATTACTTCCACCAGTTTGTTATCAGGATTAACTCCTGAAATAACCATACCAGCTTCTACAAAATCCTTTTTAAAATTGTCATTAAATTCCCAACGATGTCTGTGACGCTCGGCTATTCTCTTTTTGCCATAAATGTCATACGCCATTGTACCTTTCACCAAATCACAGTTGTATGCACCCAGCCTCATTGTTCCTCCTTTTTTTGTAACCCCAAGTTGTTCATTCATGAGGTCAATAACAGGGTGCGTAGTCGTTTTATCCATTTCTGTGGAATGAGCATCCGACCAGCCCAATACGTTTCTAGCGTACTCTATAATAGCCATCTGCATTCCAAGGCAAATCCCAAAGAATGGAATTCCATTTTCTCTAACATATTTTACGGCTGCTATTTTGCCCTCAATACCTCTTTCGCCGAAGCCTGGAGCCACTAAAACGCCATCTAAATTGCTAAGCTTTTCTTCAATATTATTCAACGTAAAGCTCTCAGAATGAATCCATTCTATTTTTACTTTACATTCATTGGCGGCTCCGGCATGAATAAAAGATTCAATAATGGATTTATAGGCATCTTGTAGTTCTACATATTTGCCTATTAAGCCAATAGTCACTTGGGCCACAGGATTCTTAAGTCTTCCTAAAAAGTTTTTCCACTCATCTAGTTTTGGGATCTTGTCATTGTAAATGTTCATCATGTAGAGCACCCTTTGATCAAGCTTTTCCTTTTCCATCAAAAGTGGTACATCATAAATAGTAGAGGCATCAATAGCTTCTATGACAGACTTCACATGAACATTACAAAAAAGAGCTATTTTTCTTCTGATATCCATTGGAAGAGAATGCTCTGTTCTACATACTAAAATATCTGGCTGTAGACCAGCTTCCTGTAATCGTTTTACAGAGTGCTGAGTAGGTTTAGTTTTAAGTTCTCCAGCAGTTCTTAAATAGGGTATAAGAGTCAAATGAATGGTGAGCATATCATGGTCGCCCAGATCCCATTTCAACTGACGAACGGCCTCTAGGAACGGTAAAGACTCTATATCTCCTACACAGCCACCTATTTCAGTAATGATAATGTCGTACTTACCTTCCTGTCCTAGGTTTAAAATGTTTCTTTTAATTTCATCTGTGATATGTGGAATAACCTGAACAGTCTTTCCTAAGAAGTCACCATTACGCTCACGGCTGAGCACGTTGTCATAAATTCTTCCCGTGGTAACATTATTTTTTTGAGAGGTTCTTACGTTCAAAAAACGCTCGTAGTGTCCTAAATCTAAGTCAGTTTCTGCACCATCCTCAGTTACATAACACTCACCATGCTCGTATGGATTTAGTGTCCCAGGATCGATATTAAGATATGGGTCTAGCTTCTGTATGGTTACAGAAAGGCCTCTTGCCTGTAGAAGTTTTGCCAGTGAAGATGCGATGATTCCCTTTCCAAGAGAAGAAGTTACACCGCCTGTGACGAAGATGTATTTTGGAGATTTTTTTGACCCGCTCATTTAAAAAAAGATAGATTCTTATTTATGATTACGGGATACAAAAGTACAGATATTTGTTGAGGGTCTACGACTAAAACTTATAGAATATTGTGAAAACAGCGAAGCAAACAAATTAGAAGCAGTCATAAGTGAAAGACTCGCTTTCTGCTTTAACTCTACCTTCGAATGTTTTAGAGATTTTTATGTCTGTGGGGAAGCCTTCTGAATTGTACTCATATTCCATACCAAGTTCTGTTCTGCCATTATTATTAGTAACAGTGGCAGAGGTTACATTGTTTCTAGAAAGGAAGTAAGAATAATTAGCATGACCCAGTGTTAGTGAGTAAACCATTAAATAAGACAAAACCTGACCTATCTTTTGGTCCCTAAACGGACTTTTCATATCGTCAAAGCTGTGATTAACTAATAAATCTTTAAATCCAATGGATGTTTCCTGCTTTATTTTGGTAATGTTATCATCGTTATTATACTCTATTTGAAAAGCGAGTGCCCCACTTGACAGAGTAGGGAATTGTAAAGATATTTCACTTAAACGGTCTTTAGCGTCATACGTAAGTATGGTAGGGTAATTAAAGGCTCCTGCGGCCTCTACACCCTTGAAGTTTATTTCTGTGATATTACCCTTATTGTTTTCCACAAATTCTAAGGTCGTTTCTTCACCAAGAACCGCGGATATTAACTTTTTTTCTGAGTTATAGGTAAGCTTATCAAAGTCTGGAAGGTTTCCAATAAAAGCAGATGGATTTAAGCCATTGTAGACAATACGCATTTCTAGCCCTCCAGTTTTTTTCATACTGGTGACTTTACATGGTTTGTTGGTGACCTGAATATTCCCCATAAAGGGTTTGATTCCTAGGTTTTCTACACTTTCACATCCCGAAAGCAGGACTATAATAAATATATAAATAATGCTTCTCTCTCTCACATCTGACATTTTAGCTATCAGGTGCAAAAACTGTGCTAATTAGCATGTAGAATAATAAAAAAAGGAGGTTGCCAACTTGACAACCTCCTTCATTAGAGCTAAGAGTTTGATTATTACATCATTCCACCCATTCCTCCACCTGGAGGCATGTGAGAGTGGTCTCCACCTTTAGCTTCAGGAACATCAGAAACAACAGCTTCTGTAGTTAATAACATACCAGAAATAGAAGCAGCATTTTCAAGAGCCAAACGAGTTACTTTCGTAGGGTCAATGATACCTGCTTTTATTAAATCTTCGTATATGTCTTCACGAGCATTGTAGCCATAAGCACCCTTTCCGTTTTTCACTTCCATAACTACTACAGAGCCTTCGCCGCCGCAGTTTGCCACGATAGTTCTCAATGGAGACTCAATAGCTTGTCTGATAATAGCAATACCTGTTTTCTCATCAGCATTAGCACCTTCTAGGTCTACTAATGCAGCTTGAGCTCTGATAAGAGCTACACCACCACCGGCTACAATTCCTTCTTCTACCGCTGCACGGGTAGCATGAAGAGCATCGTCTACACGGTCTTTCTTTTCTTTCATTTCTAATTCTGTCGCTGCTCCAATATAAATAATGGCAACACCTCCAGAAAGTTTAGCTAAACGCTCTTGAAGTTTCTCTCTATCATAGTCAGAAGTAGTAGTCTCTATCTGAGCTTTGATTTGATTGATTCTTCCAGAAATAGCCTCAGAATCTCCGTTTCCATTAACAATAGTTGTATTGTCTTTGTCCACTAAGATTTTCTCTGCTTGACCTAGTAAAGTAATGTCTGCGTTTTCTAGTTTGAAACCTCTTTCTTCAGAAATTACAGTTCCACCAGTTAATACAGCAATATCCTCTAACATAGCTTTTCTTCTATCACCAAAACCTGGGGCTTTTACTGCACAGATTTTCAATGAGCCACGGATTTTGTTAACTACCAAAGTAGCTAATGCCTCTCCGTCTACATCTTCTGCGATAATCATCAAAGGACGAGAAGTTTGGGCCACTGCCTCCAAAACTGGAAGTAGTTCTTTCATTGAAGAAACCTTCTTCTCAGAAATTAAGATGAATGGATTCTCCATTTCGGCTTCCATTTTCTCTGCGTTAGTAACGAAGTAAGGAGAAAGGTATCCTCTGTCAAACTGCATACCTTCTACAGTTTTAACTTCAGTTTCAGTACCTCTTGCTTCTTCTACGGTAATAACACCTTCTTTACCCACCTTATCCATGGCGTCAGAAATCATTTGACCGATTTCCAAGTCATTGTTAGCAGATATAGAAGCTACTTGAGTAACCTCTTTAGAAGTAGAAATGGTATTAGACTGCTCGCGTAAACTTTTAACCACTGCGGCTACAGCCTTGTCAATACCCCTTTTAAGGTCCATTGGGTTTGCACCAGCGGCTACGTTTTTAGCACCTATAGTATAAATAGCCTGAGCCAATACAGTAGCTGTAGTAGTACCATCACCAGCCTGATCTGCAGTTTTAGAAGCTACTTCTTTTACTAACTGAGCACCCATGTTTTCGATAACATCGCTTAGCTCAATTTCTCTAGCTACCGTTACACCATCTTTTGTGATGGCAGGTGAACCAAATTTCTTATCTATAATAACATTTCTTCCTTTTGGTCCTAATGTTACTTTGACAGCGTTGGCAAGGGTGTCAATTCCCTTTTTCATTCTATCTCTAGCTTCGGTGTCGAAGTGAATTTGTTTTGCCATGATTTCTTTTAAAATTTAAAGTTTTCGAAATGAATTATGAACTTGGCCGGTACTGACCGGGCCAAGATTTTAGAATTAAACGATTGCGAAGATATCAGCCTCACGCATGATTAAATACTCTTTCCCTTCTACAGTTAATTCTGTACCTGAGTATTTACCGTAAAGTACATTATCTCCTACTTTCACTGTCATGGGCTCATCTGGTTTCCCAGGTCCCACAGCTACTACTACTCCCTTTTGAGGCTTTTCTTTTGCAGTATCTGGTATGATAATTCCAAATGCCGTTTTTTCTTCAGCAGCAGATGATTCAATCAATACTCTGTCTGCTAAGGGTTTCACGTTTACTGACATAGTCTTATTAAGTTTTAAAATTATTTATCGGTTATAAATTATAATTGCAGGTGAACAAACTATCTGCCAAAAGGTGCCAAAGGTATATAATTCTGACATTTTTTCAGGTCATGTATAAAACCCTTCATTTTTGTGTCAGGAATAATTGTCTGACTGTACTATATTGGCAGAGTTTTAAGTCAAAAAAGTAATTCAGATGAAAAAAGCACTTCTTGTTTTCAGTTTTCTCCTTATTACAATATCCAGTTTTTCCACGAATCCATTTAAAGAGCCTACTTCAGATGAATTGGGTTTTGAAGAGCTAGATGCCTTGCAGATCTATTTAGAAGCTAATCCAAATGCAGATTTAGAGAAAGTATATGCTCCTTATCTGGCCGAAAGAATGGAAGGTCAAAAAACTTTTTTAGACACTCAAGAGATAGACCTGATTATTCCACCATTCTTCTGGGGCTGCGTTCTTGGTGTTTTGGGAATTATCCTAGTTTATGTTTTGACAGACCAAGACAAGGACGCCACTAAAAAAGCACTATTAGGCTGTATTGTTACAGCTGGTACCTTTGTCGTTGTTTATGTGGCAATTGCTGTCCTGGGCCTAACCTGGGCAGCCTCATACTGAAAAAAAGAGACCTGAATGTGTTAGATATTCAGGTCTCTTAAGTTATATTTTATCTCTTACTGAGCAGCTGGTAAAGCAGGAGCGGGAGTACTAGGTGCGGGCAGGCTAGGAACTGTCGTAGCCGGTGCGGTTTGTGCACTTTCTACATCCAAAGCACTGTTTACGGCAGTTCCTTCTGCTGGTGCTTTTAAGAATAAACCTGTAAATAAGGCCCCTACCACTATAAAAGTAAAAAAGCCCCAAGTTAATTTTTCTAGAATGTCACCTGTTTTTTGAACACCAAACATTTGAGAACTGGCTCCACCGCCAAACTCACTAGATAATCCTCCGCCTTTAGGGTTTTGCACTAAGATAACCACTATCAGCAATAAGGCTGCGATGACCATCAGTATTAAGATTGTATTAATCATAAATCAATTGTTAATTTTCGCTTGTTCTAAACAGGGTGCAAAATAAATACTTTTTTATTTAAAAAGCATTATAGAAGATGACTATTCCAAGCCGGAGAGCGTAAAAGGTCTGTATTTTGGTTCGAAATTGGCCAAGAAGAGCCTTATACGTTGCGAGGCGGTACATTTGTCTATTTCAGATAATTCTTTCGCTTCAAGGAGTTTGCTCTCGATTTCGAAGAACTTTTTTTTGATATTCCATAAGGCCTTCATTTTATTAGAATCTTCTGTAAGAATACCTATCTGATGACTCACAGAGACGTAAACTTTTAGAAGGAAATCAAAGTTTGGATAGGTTTTGATGAGTTCATTTAGCCAATGCCGATCCATGGGTGTGGCTTTTTCTGGCTGTTCGGCCAGATGAATCAGTAAACCTATGTCTTTACTATTTACCATTGAGCTGCTGTTGCTCCAAAAATATCTAAAACTAGCTGGTCTATAATTTTTGGTACTAAACTCTTTTCCACGTCTGTGAGTGACTGTTCCTGAGGGAAATCTTGATAGAAAGAAAATTCTTTTTCAAAACTCTCATCTTCTGTCATGGAGTTTTGGAAAGAGACTTCAACAGTCACCGTTAATCTGTTCATGGCAGCTTTATCGCTTGCGGTGGTGGCTAATGGCGTCATTTCATATTTGACAATGGACCCACCTAAAAACAAGTCTCCTTCGGTAGGGACTAGTTTGAGGTTTGTGTTTCTTTGGTAATATTCTTTTAGAGCTTCATTAAAATCTATTGTAAGGTCTTGCGGGCCGCCGGCCACGCCAATGCCAAAATTCTGTATGGTGACCGTTTTCAAATCTGGAGATAGGGTAGTGCCTGTAAAAGAATAAATGCCACAACCTTGAAGTAGCCCTAAAATGGCCAAGCCAAATAGGAGTTTCGGTGTTTTCTTGGCGAGATTCTTTTGAATATGCTTATTTCTCATCGTCAATGTCATATTGTTTAATCTTTCGATAAAGAGTTCTTTCAGAAATGCCTAAGTCCATGGCGGCATATTTTCTCTTAAAGTTGTTTTTCCTTAAAGCCTTTAAGATCATTTCATTCTCGTTCTTTTCTAGGGAAAGAGACTCTTCTTCCATTTCATGACTAATGTCTTCCACATTATCTCTTTTCCCCTGAAGGTTATCAATTGTCACAATGGTCCTATCATCTTCCTTGCTATAGACGGGATACGGACTTTCAGTTCCTTCATCAGAGAAGGGCCTTGAAGACGGAGAGGGGGAGGTTAAGTTTTCGAAAAGTGAAGAGTTTTCACTTATGTATTCCTCATCAATGTGTCCACCTTTTAGTAGTCCCAAGACTAATTTTTTAAGCTCGGTGACATCTTTACGCATATCAAAAAGAACTTTATATAGTATTTCCCTCTCTGATATATCAGATCCATGATTGTCACCAAATTGGTTCATTAAAGCCGGTAAGCGACTTGATTGATGTCTAGGCAGATACTTTTCAAGGGCCTCGCCAGTAATAATCCTAGAAGGTTCTAAAAGGGTTATTTGCTCCGCAATGTTTTTTAATTGACGGATGTTTCCTGGAAATCTGAAGCTACTCAAAACTTTTCTAGCTGCTTCTGTTAGCTCTACAGGTTCGCTTCTGTTTTTCTCTGCAAAATCGGAGGTGAATTTGATAAACAGCAGTTCAATGTCAAATCCTCTATCTCGAAGTGGAGGAACCGAAATAGGCACAGTATTAAGTCTGTAATATAAATCTTCTCTGAATTTACCTCTTTCCACGGCTTCAAACAGATTGACGTTAGTAGCGGCTACCACGCGTACATTTGTTTTTCTAACTTTGGAAGACCCTACTTGAATGTACTCCCCATTCTCTAACACCCTAAGGAGCCTAGATTGTGTACCAATAGGCATTTCTCCTATTTCATCAAGAAAAATTGTTCCTCCATCGGTTGTCTCAAAATATCCTTTACGGTCATCAATGGCTCCTGTAAAAGCTCCTTTTGTATGACCAAAAAGTTCTGAATCAATGGTGCCGCCGGGAATTGCACCACAGTTTATAGCAATGAAAGGCCCATGTTTTCTAGTTCCTAGGCCATGAATGATTTTCGAGAAGGATTCTTTTCCGCTGCCACTCTCTCCACTTATCATCACTGTAAGATCTGTAGGAGCCACCTGCATAGCTATATTCAGGGCATAGTTTAATGTAGGGGCATTGCCTATAATACCGAATCTGTTTTTTACTGCTTGTATCTCTGGACTGTTTGTCATTTTACACTATTTCTTCAACAGCAGCAAAGCCCTTTAATGTGGCCGAGCTGCACTCTTTTATTTTAACCATAACATATTCCCCTTTTTTGAAATTTTCTTTTGGAAATATGACCATCTTATTATCATCTGTTCTCCCTTGGTAGAAATCATCAGAACGCTTGCTAAAGCCTTCGATAAGTACTTTTTGAACAGTTCCTATGGAACGCTGATTCCTAGTGAGGGCATGCCCTCTTTGTTTTTGGATAACCTCATCCAGTCTTCGTTTTTTTGTTCCTAGATCCACATCATCTTTGAACTTCTTGGCCGCTGGAGTACCAGGCCTTTCGGAGTAGAAATACATATAACCGTAGTCATACCTCACATAGTCCATAAGGCTTAGTGTTTCTTTGTGGTCTTCTTCTGTCTCTGTGCAGAAGCCCGTTATCATATCATGTGAAATCGCACAATCTTCGCCCAAAATATCTCTAATCTTATCTATCTTATTGATATACCACTCCCGCGTATAAGTTCTGTTCATGAGTTCCAAAATCCTGCTACTTCCGCTTTGGGCTGGTAAATGGACATAATTACAGACATTATCGTAACGTTTTATAGTGTATAAAACTTCGTCTGTAATGTCTTTAGGATGTGACGTAGAGAATCTAACTCTAAGCTCAGGACTTATGTCTGCTACAAGAGACAATAATTGGGCAAAATTGGTTTGAATTTCTCCTGCCTCGTTTTTCCACTTATAGGAGTCCACATTTTGGCCCAATAGAGTCACTTCTCTGTATCCCTTATCAAAAAGGTCTTGTGCTTCCGCCACAATGGTCTCTGTACTACGGCTACGCTCTCTTCCTCGAGTGTAAGGCACTACACAGAAACTGCACATATTATCGCAGCCACGCATGATTGACACAAAAGCTGTAACACCATTTGAACCCAAGCGGACTGGAGTTATATCTGCATAAGTCTCTTCACGTGATAGAAATACGTTTACGGCTTTTTGGCCACCTTCTACCTCATTAATAAGGTTTGGTAAATCTCTATAGGCGTCTGGCCCTACCACCATATCTACTATTTTTTCTTCCTCCAAAAGTTGTGTCTTGAGCCTTTCTGCCATACAGCCTAAGACGCCCACTTTTACTCCTTTTCTACCTCTGTTTCGAGCGTTAATAAGTGCAAGTCTTTTTCTTACTTTTTGCTCCGCGTTATCTCGTATTGAGCATGTATTGAGAAGTATTAAAGTTGCTTCATACTCTTTATTAGTTGTGGTATAGCCTTCATCTCTTAGAATAGACGTCACCACTTCGCTGTCAGCAAAGTTCATGGCACAGCCATAACTCTCTATAAAGAGCTTTTTAGTGCCTTTAGGTGCCTCGTCAGGTGTGAACCTAGCTTGGTCTAAACCTGCTCTTTCTTCGGCCGATAATGCTTTCTCTTTCCCCTTCAATTCTTTCATATAAAATTCTAAATCCTCAATTCTGTGCAAAGGTAAGCACGGCTGACATAATGTCAGGTTGGTTTGGCAAATATTATTTGAAAGGATTATTCAGAGGACGGATAATCCAAAACTTGCTTGACCATTATGTTCATATTTAAAAAAGTTCGTGTGTTGTTACAGCTTTTTTACCATCTGCTACGTACTTTTAAGACGATTACTACGACAATAAACTATGAAGAATATTTTTTTAGTGCTTTTATTGATCCTTCCAACAAGCCTAATATTTGGTCAAAGCCAAATAAGCGGTACTGTTCTGGACGAAAACGACAGTTCTACCTTGCCCGGAGTTACAGTTCAAATAAGTGGTACTCAGCAAGGCACCCAGACCGATGTTGATGGAAAGTATAGAATCACAGCATCTAAAGGGCAAACACTTGTCTTTTCGTTTATTGGAATGGAGAAGAAAGAAGTTCTTATCGGTAATCAATCAATCATTGACGTTGTTTTGTCTCAACAGGCAAATCAATTAAACGAAGTCGTGGTATTAACAGCTCTAGGTTTAGAGCGTAAGAAAGACTACGATTTAAGTTCATCCACGTTGGTTGATGCAAGTGCTATAAAGCGTTCTGGTGAGTCTGGAGTTATTCAAGGTCTTTCTGGAAAAACATCTGGTTTGACCATTGTAAGAAACTCAGGAGACCCGGGAGCGGGGGCTTATATCCAGATTCGTGGTCAAAACACAATATCAGGAAGTTCTTCTCCGCTTATTATTCTAGATGGGGTTCCTATTACAAATAGTAGTTCTGGTGGTGGTGTAAGTGATGTAGTTTCTCAGTCAAGACTAAATGATATTAATCCTGAAGATATAGCTAATGTTACGGTACTGAAAGGAGCTGCAGCCGCGGCAGTTTGGGGAACAGGTGCTGCTAATGGAGTTATTGTTATTCAAACTAAGAGAGGAAATACCAATGGGAAGAAGCTGAGTGTGGAGGTTTCCAATATGACGAGCTTTGATGTTATCAATAGAGAATTTGTAAAGCAAGATAAATTTGGGCAGGGTAATCCTCTACTGCATGAGACAGGAAGAGCTAGAGATGCTTATAAATACATATGGAACCCTACTTCTAGACTGTCATGGGGAGATAGGTTAAGAGATAGACCAGGAGGAGAAGATGATACACGAGTTGGGAATAAGCGTTTTGAATCTGAAGACGGTACTGTTTACTTTCCAATTCTTACTAAGAACTCGAATAATACATTTTACGACGCCAATAGAGACCAAGTATTTCAAACAGGTTTTACTTGGAACAAATCTGTAAGCTTAAACTTTAACTCACCTACGGGTTCTACGTTTATGAGTTTTTCAGATTGGGATCAGCAGGGTATTTTAAAGGCCAACTCTGATTATAAGAGAACAACGGCTCGTCTAAATAATGAAACAAAGATTAATGACAAGATAAAAATCAGAGTTAATTCTAGTATGACACATTCGAGGTCAAATAGAATTCAACAGGGTTCCAATTTGAATGGTTTTTATCTGGGCTATCTAAGAACACCTGCAGATTTTGATAACAGAGATTATATAGGTACTTATTATGATAATGATGGCGTAGCCACTCAAAACGCTCATCGTTCTTTTATAGGGAATCAAAACAACTTGGGTTACTTAGGAGAAGGTGCTCCTTTTTACTCAAACCCAGGCTGGACTATAAATCAGCAAGAAAGCCCGAGTGAGCTTTATCGTTTCCTTTTCAATCCGGAGTTGAATATCAACCTTATTAAAGGCGTAAACTTTACTGCGAGGTACGGTTTTGACTATTATAACCAAAGTAGAGATGCTTGGTTTCCTGTAAATTCCTCTGGAGATGTGTTTGAAGGCTCTTTTGGCAGAAGTGAAACTACAGAAAGGAACACCTCGGCAAATGCTTTCTTGAGTGGAACGCATATTATTAATTCTGACTTTAACTTTTCATGGATATCAGGTATTCAGTTCGAAGATGGTTTTTATACAAGCATAGGTGGTAATTCTACTATTTTCACTAACCCCTTTGTTGGAGACTTAAGAACTTTTGGGAATGCGGAGGCGGCTAACGAAACTCCCAGGTTAACCAGACTCCGTCAAAGAAAGTCAGGTACGTATGCTGTTTTAAATGCGGAGCTTAAGAATCAATTCTATTTTGAACTTACTGGAAGATACGAACTTCCTTCTACATTGACTGCTCCTGTTTTTTACCCAAGTGCATCTGCTGGCTGGGTATTTACAGAAACTCTAAAAACTAATATTCTGACATTTGGAAAAATAAGAGCTTCTTATGGAGAGGTAGGTATTGAGCCCATCGCGTACGCCTCTCAGACAGATTATGCTGCTTTTAATAGAGGTACTTCATGGGGAGATGCCCTTTCTGCCAGTGCCTATGGTAATCCTTTCGGAAGAAGTTCTAGTTCAGGAAATCCGCTGTTAGAGGCAGAGCGAGTTAGAGAATATGAAGTGGGAACAGACTTGAGATTTTTAAATGATAAAATATCCTTAGGGGTTACTTACTATGATAGAAAAACGGATAGGGCTCTTTTAGCTGTTGACTTAGCTCCTTCTACGGGTTTTACAAGCGTTTGGGATAATGCAGCTGTTATTACTAACAAAGGTTTGGAGATAGACTTGGGAATTAGAATCACTAAATTCAAGGCAATAGACTGGCGTATAGATGCCAACTTTTCTAGAAATGAGAACATGGTTGAAAAATTAACAGGCGTCAAGTCTGTCAATTTAAATGGCTTTACCGGAACATCGTCTAGGGTAGTGGAAGGAGAGCCTTTTGCCTCCTTGTGGGGAGGTAAATGGGCTAGAGACGATAGAGGCTTTATAGTTCTTAATTCAAACGGGTTTCCAGAAGTAGATACGGAAGAAGGTGTAATTGGCGACCCTAACCCTAAATGGAAAGGTGGCCTTGGTTCTACTTTAAGCTGGAAAGGACTTACTTTTTCTTTTCAATTTGAAACCTTCCAAGGAAATGATATTTGGGCGGGTACAGAAAGTATCTTGAAATACTTTGGAGTGCACCCAGAAACGGCAAATGAGTTCATTACAGAAAACGAGATGCGTACGGTGGATGGAAGAATTGTGGCTGCGGGAACTTTGGTGAGAGGTAATGTTGCCAATTTTGGTGCATCAGATGTTTTACTTGATTCCGAGTGGTATACTGGAGTCGGTGGAGGTTTTGGGACAGTATCTGAGCAGTTTATTACAGACGGCAGCTGGACAAAGCTGAGAGAGGTTACTTTGGCTTATTCTCTCCCACAAAAATTAATAAGCAAGGCTAAACTAGGCAGTGCATCATTAAGTGTTTCGGGAAGGAACCTTTTTATTTGGTCTCCTTTAAATTTTGTTGACCCAGAAGTGAACCTAACAGGAAGTTCTAAGGGCAGGGGATTAGAATATTTCACAAATCCTGGAACTGGGTCTTATATCATATC
>JBLHOT010000082.1:0-17176 GCA_047623945.1 Arcticibacterium sp.
CATCAAAGACTTACTTATCATCATTTGTGCATAAACTGCGTGATTTAAGGCCAACTGAAAAAAGTCAATTCAACATGTGAATAAAGAAACTACAAACTTGAATTATTGACCTGAATAGTTACGAAAAACAGTTAATTCACAAATATTTCATCAATCAAAAACAGAGCGGCTCTACCGTTCTTTGACTTCCACTTAGGGACAGGTTGGAGTGGTTTTGCTACGATTTTGAAATACTTGCCACTAAAGGTTTTTATGGGACAATTTACCAATTGAATATACCCCTTTTTGCTTTCTGTTGGTTGAGCTGGCCTTGTTGTGGTCAATAGTCTCATTTTATTGGGATCGTTTCCTCCCCATATTTCTATGCTTCCGGGTGGGAAAATGGTGCTTTGGGATTCTATCAATAAATTCAGTGAAATATTAGAAACAGACACCGGATTATCATACTGTAAGATGACGACCATGTCGTTTGTCCTAAAGCCAGCCCAATTATTTGCCCACGCCGGATTATTTGCTCCATTTGCCCCCAAGACCTTATCAAAGAAGGTTTGAGCTCCGCTAGCTGGATGAACATTGTTTAGTTTAGTCAAAAGCAGTACGGTGTCAGGCTCAAACTTGTTTTGATATACATGGAGAACGATTTCTTCACTCGAAAGCCATCCTTTTTTAAACGCCTTAGCGGTAAACGCTTTTGATTCCTTGATGCTTACTTTTCCGGGCTCGTACTTCTGAGAATTAAGGCTATCTACCAATTGGTTTTTCAAGGATATTTTCATGTCCACACCCTTGATGGCATGACCCAGTTCCAGCACGATGGAATCCTTGAAAATGGCAGATTTATTAGCGATGAAGGGCTCATTGAGCTGAATAAGCATTTTGCTAAGGCCTTCTCTCCCACTTACTATTTCTTTTTCTGGAAATTTTGATTGAAGTGCCTTCAAATCATTTTCACTTATACCCGTATTCCAAACTGTTATTCTTTGAACGGCAGATTGCTTTTTTAATAGGTTTTCTATTTCTCCTTTTTCAATTTTGACCCCAGAGATTGAGAGCTTATTAAGCTTTTTAAGCTCAGTCATGGCTAAAAGACCTGCTCCTGAAACCTCAGAGAAATTCAAGTTTAAATCCCTAAGGTTTTTAAATTTCTCGATAGTTTTTAGGTCATCATCATCAACGGGAATTTTGTTAAGATTGAGCGTAATAATCTGTTCTTTCAAATCTTCCAAATCAGCAAGTTTTTCACTTGAAAAGGCCTTGGCACCGTAAAAAGAAACGGCTAAGGCGGGAGAATTTTGTGCAAGGGGCAAAATTACGCGATAGGCATCATTGAGTTCATCGATGGTTTTCTGTTCTGCAGCTTTAAAGTCATATACTTCTTCCTGAATAGGTTTTGCCAAAAGCTTTTGCCCTAGAATATATAGAGAATCTGAAGGAGGAAGACTGGCTAATTTTAATTTAACATCGGCATTGTGCTTAATCCATTGCTCAAAAACGTCAATTTCATCGCTTGTAAGTTGCGTTTTTCCTCTGGGTGGCATATGCTCTTTATCATCAATAGGCAGAAATACTTTCTCCATTAGTGTACTCGTTTCTGGATGGCCTGCAATAAACAATTTGCCAGATTCGCCACCCTTTATTAAGGCCTTCATGGAGCTCAGGATGAGACCTCCTTTTGACTTACGGATATTATGGCATGAAATACATTTTTGTTCAAATATGGGAAGAACCAAATCATCAAAAAGCATAGCGTCTTCAAATGCAACGTATGCTCTCGTTTTGGAAGTAAAACTTTCTGACAAAAAACCTTCTCCATGAGTAATATTTGCCCCTTCATGCCCACCCAAGATTAAAGTAATCAAACCAACTGTTATCGCAAGTCTTTCTACTTTTAGACTATTCCAGCTTTTCTCTTGTAACCAATAAATGAAGACTGAAAGAAAAACGATGGCCGCACCAGAATACTTATGCGATAAAAGCATTTCTGGGTCATAGCCCATTTCGAGGGATAAAAATAAGCCGAAAATCGCCGTTAAACCTGCGGAAGCACTGGCTAAAAGTAAAAGGTTATTTACAAGAACCTTATATACTCCTCTATTTTGAACTGGCCACTTTGGTTTAAATAAAAGAGCTAAATAAACCAATCCAAGCAGAGCTATAGGAAAGTGAAGAACCAGCGGATGTAAGCGTCCAAAAACTTGAAACCAAGCCGGTAGTTCAATATAGCTTTCGAATAGCAATAGAAATGCAAGCAGAAGACTTGTTATAAAAAGTATGTTTTCTAAATACCTCTTCCAGTTTGGGATCATAAAAGTCAAAGGTTTAGGATAGGATATCTTTTACTACGTTACCAGCCACATCTGTCAGACGAAAACGACGTCCCATGTGCTTATGAATTAATTGTTCGTGATTTAGGCCCATTTGATGTAATATAGTGGCATGGAAATCGTGCACATGAACGGGGTCTTTGATGATATTATAGCCTAGTTCGTCGGTTTCGCCATAAACAATGCCGGGCTTAATTCCCCCTCCTGCCATCCAAATACTGAAACAACGTGGATGATGGTCTCTACCATAATTATCAGCTTTGAGTGTGCCTTGGCTATAGTTTGATCTACCAAACTCTCCACCCCAAATGACTAAAGTCTCATCCAAAAGGCCCCGTTGCTTTAAATCCGTAACGAGTGCTGCCGAAGCCTGATCTACATCCATGGCTTGTTTGGTGATTTCATAGGGTAGGTTTCCATGTTGATCCCAACCTTGATGGTAGAGTTGTACGAATCGTACACCATTTTCAGATAGTTTTCTTGCCAAAAGGCAATTTGCGGCGAATGTGCCAGGTACTAGGCATTCAGGCCCGTAAAGTTTCACAATATTGTCAGGTTCTTTGGAAACATCCATGATTTCGGGCACGGCCGTTTGCATTCTATAAGCCATTTCGTACTGCTTAATTTTTGCACTTATTTCTGGGTCTCCTATTTTATCATAAGAAAGTTGATTGAGCTCTGCTAAATTGTCCAACAACTCTCTTCTTTCCTCTCTATTCATCCCTTTCGGGTCTTTTAAATAGAGAACGGGATCTTCTCCACTGCTAAATTGGACTCCCTGATGTGTGGACTCTAAGAAGCCATTGGTCCATAACTTAGAATAGACACCTTGACCATTTCCAACACCCCTAGAAAGCAAAACGGTAAACGCAGGTAAATTCTGATTTTCGCTTCCAAGACCATAGCTTAGCCATGCTCCCATACTAGGTCTATTCCCTTGCTGGGCACCTGTTTGTAAAAAGGTAAGTGCTGGATCATGGTTAATTGCTTCGGTATGCATAGACCTTATGATACACAGGTCATCAACGATTTTGGAGGTATAAGGAAATAAATCGCTAATCCATGCCCGTGATTGGCCATATTGTTTAAATCCAGTAAAAGACCCAACCAATGGAAAAGAGGATTGTCCGGCAGTCATACCAGTGAGTCTTTGATTCCCTCTTACAGACTCGGGTAATTCTTGCCCAAACATGTCCGTAAGTTTAGGTTTGTAATCAAATGACTCTAGCTGTGAAGGAGCACCATTTTGAAACAAATAGATAACCCTTTTCGCCTTTGGGGCAAAACTTGGGATTCCTGGAGTAAACGCCTGCTCGTCTTCTCCTTTTCCTTTAAAGAGGCTAGGCGTTAATAAGGAGCCAAGGGCAAGGGTACCTAACCCCAAGCTTGCTTTGGAGAGAAACCTTCTCCGATTGTGAGTAAGACCGTTTTCAAAAAGCTCTTTTTCCATATTAAGTTTTACTGAAAGTCTCTTCCATATTATAGATGATAGAAATTGTCTGCATGAGTGCTGCCACTTCTACACTGTTCAACGATTTGTCTTGGGGATACTCCCCAATTTGAAGTAAATCATGAGCACTTTTCTCTGTTAAGGTTTTCCTTTTTTGGGCAACGAAATTTGTCAATATATCAATTTCTTTTGGACTTGGCTTACGACACACAATCGCTCTAAAGGCCTTATAAATCTTTTCATTTGTATCAGATTTCTCATTTAAAAGCTTGGCGGCAAACACTCTTGAAGCCTCAAGAATTGTAGGGTCATTTAAAAGAACCAGAGCCTGCAAAGGCGTATTTGTCATCAATCTGCCTACTTGGCATTGGTCTCTATTACTCGCATCAAAAATTGTCATGGCAGGAGGGGGGACTGTTCTTTTAATAAAACAATACAAACCTCTACGATATAAATCATCTCCATGATCCTGTTTATATAATGCTAATATCCCTCGTCCTGATGAAGCACCCTCCCAAAGTCCATCTGGCTGGTAAGGTTTTATACTTGGGCCACCAATTTCTCTTGTTATTAAGCCACTTGTGGCAAGCACGAGATCACGCATAAACTCGGCCTTCAGTCGGAATCTTGGAGCCCTTGAAAGCCAAGTGTTTTCTGGATCCTTACTTAGTGATTCTTCTGTTAATTCTGCGGATTGACGGTAAGTGGCAGAACTTACAATTTGACTAATTAGCCTTTTGATATCCCAATTGTGTTCCATAAAATCTACCGCCATCCAATCTAGTAATTCTGGGTGGCTGGGTAAGCTACCTTGCATTCCAAAATCTCCTACGGAACTTACCAACCCTTGGCCGAAAAATTCTTGCCATAGTTGGTTCACAAAAACTCTGGCAGTTAATGGATTTTTTGAATCAAAAAGCCATTTGGATAAACCCAATCTGTTTTTTGGAAGGTCTTTGGTAAAAGGCAAAATAAAGTTTGGAGCGTTAGGAGTTACTTCTTCTCCGTGCTGATCATAGGCACCACGTTGCAAAATATACGTAGGACGTGTACTATCGGCTAGCTCGCCCATGATAGAGACAATGAGTTGCATAGTATCTTTCTTATTAATGAAAGACATGATACTATCCGTTGCAGCATTGCTTATCTGCATAAAAGGAACTTTGGCATAGGTTTCGGGTCCACCAACAACCGATTCTCGGCCTCGCTCTTTAATATTATTAAAAAACGCAAAAAGCTGATAATAGTCTTTTTGGGAGATTGGATCATATTTATGATCATGGCAAGTAGCACACTCCATGGTCATTCCCATGAAGGCTTTGCCAAATGTATTGGTACGGTCGGCCACATAGGATACCCTATACTCTTCATCAATTATTCCTCCCTCTTCCGTGATTTTATGATTGCGATTAAAAGCGGTCGCCAATATTTGCTCTTGACCTGCATTTGGGAGAAGATCCCCCGCTATTTGCCAGGTTACAAATTCATTATAAGGCATGTTTTGATTGAATTTATGAATTACCCAATCTCGCCAAGGCCATTGGCTGCGATAGCTATCGTCCTGGAATCCATGAGAATCTGCAAAGCGAGCGATATCCATCCAATAAACTGCCATTTTTTCTCCATAGGCAGAGCTACTTATAAGTTTTTGAACAACTTTTTCGTAAGCCCGGTCACTTTCATCCGCCAAAAAGCTATCCATCAATTCAATACTAGGCGGCAATCCTGCAATGTCAAAACTTACTCTTTTCAAAAGACTTTCTTTATCCGCTTCCTTTTGGTGTTCAAGACCATTTTGTTTCTGTTTATTCAAAACGAAATAATCTATCTCATTCTTTACCCATTTCTTGTCACTAGCAGCAGGGAGTTTTGCTTTTTGAGGGACTACAAAAGCCCAGTGTGGCTTGTACTCCGCCCCTTGTTTAATCCATTTCTCAATAATCTTAATTTCAGTTTGACTCAATTTTCGATTGTAGGAGGGCGGTGGCATTTTCTGCTCGGGGTTATCTGAAATCAGTCTTTTGTAAACTTCCGAGTCATGGGGGTTTTTTGGAATTATGGCGTGTGCGTCTGGCGTTTCTTGCAGTGCCTTGTATGCTTCCTCGGCAATGTCTAGTCTTAATCCTGCCTTTCGTTTGTTAGCATCTGGGCCATGACAAGAGAAACAATTGTCCGATAAAATAGGACGAATGTGGAAGTTGTAATCAACGATGTTAGGTATTTCGTCCTTAGGAGAGTCCCTCTCTGAACAAGAAAATTGAGTTGATAATAAAACACCCGCTCCTAAAAATAACAGTAAGGCTTTTTTGAAAATCATTATAGCTGGTTGAGTATTAATCAAAAATAAGGAAATCCTTCAGAAATGAATTGGATATCCGGTTTTTGATAAATAGCAACTGTAATAGTACTTCTTTAAGTCAATTGAAGGTTAGAATTAAATGCCATGCGTTTTTCTAGCCTCGTTTCTGAAATCAAAGCTTTTCAAAACCAATAGGTCAATATCTGGATTTGGCTCATCAAGTCCTTTGTCTAACAGAGTACAAAGAACTGGACTTTGAAAGTCTGGACTAATAGGCTGTGCTGTAAGCCCACTAGTAATAAAAAAAGAGCTAGCTAGTTTTCACATTGAGTAGTTCTGATTAATCATTTTTAAGACTACTTACTGGATTTACTAAAGCAGATTTTAACGCATGGTAACTTACGGTTATTAAAGCTATTGAAATGGAGATAGCACCGGCAATAGCATAAACAGTCCAACCAATGTCAATTCTATATTCATAATCCATAAGCCAATTAGTCATAAGGTAATATGCAGCCGGAATTGCTATTACTAATGAAATGACAATCAGAATTAAGAAATTCTTAGTTAACAATTCGAAAATACTCTTCATTGAAGCACCCAGTATTTTACGAATACTCATCTCTTTATTCCGCTGCTCGACCATATAGGCAGAGAGTGCGAAAAGGCCTAGACAAGCCACGAAAATAGCTAGGATAGCAAAGCTGGGAAAAATGGCCTTGATGCGAGAGACATTCTCATACATTTTGGAAAATGAGGCATGCATAAATTCATATCTAAACGCAAGGTTAGGGGCAAAGGCCGTCCATTTAGACTCCATGTCGGCAAGCAGACTTTTCATGTCTTCTGAATTTGCTTTTACAGAGATGATAGAAGGACTAATGCCTCTGAACATGGCTAGAGGTTGTACCTTTTCTTTCATGCTATTGTAATTGAAGTCTTCTACTACACCAACTGATTTCATAAAGATCGCCATTACGAGAAATACGTTTGCCAATAGGTTCATCCAAAACCAACTTCTTAGCTAATTCCTGATTGATAATCACGGCTTTGTCATCGGAAGCTTGGTCTTTCATGAAGTTTCGGCCTTGGGCCAATGTCATACCTAGCGTGGCTAGATAATCTTCATCGATGACCCATGCCTGGCCAGGTATAGTTTGGTCAATATTGTCTCTGCCTTCATTTGCAAAAGAGTTGCCATTTCTTTTGCTTCCTTACTATAGGGAGGAAATCGCTGATGGTCAAACTACTTACACCTGTTAGGCTTTTGATTTCTTCTTTGAAAGTACTTACCTGCTCCTCGAGCATATTGGTACCATAAAGCTGAATAACCTGCTCTTTTTCAAAACCTATTTTAGACTCTAGAATATGGTTCATCTGTTGATTCACTACAAGCGTACCCACAATAAGAATAATGGAAATGGTAAATTGAAATACCACCAAAGTACTTCTAAGTCCGCCAGATTTACTGCCCATTCTTAGTTTGCCTTTTAAGACATTGATTGGGTCAAAACCCGAGAGATAAAAAGAAGGATAAAGTCCAGCCAGTACGCCTACTAAAATGGCTACACTCAAGATAGACGGAACGAAATAGAGATGCGTCCAAGGTATCTCCAGAACTATTCCAGACATGTCTTGAAAGTAGGGCAATAGGAGGACGGAGAGCAAAATACCTACTCCAAAAGCGATAATGGTTATGAGTACAGACTCTGTCAAAAACTGTGCAATTAGATTTGCCCTATTAGAGCCTACTACTTTTCTTAAACCTACTTCTTTGGCCCTATTAGCGGATTTTGCGGTAGATAGATTAACGAAATTTATACTAGCAATGATAAGAATGAAAAGAGCCACGATACCAAAAATCCAGATGATTTTAATGTCATTTCTAAAGCTTGTCTCAAAATCGATTTGTGATGATTTAAGGTTGATGTCTGTTAGGGCTTGAGACTTCATGCTCACTTTAGATTCTATGTTTTCTGGCATTACATATCCGGCTGCTTCACTGGCTGGCATCAAATAATTATGCAGCAAAGTGCTCATGATTTTTTTGTCAAAAGCAGCCATATCTTTGCCTGGTTTCATGACGATGTAGGTGAAATAGTTATTCTGCATCCATCGTGTTTGCTCACCCTCCCCAAATTCCACACTGCTTAGTGTTATTAAAAAATCATAGCTGAGGTGTGAGTTGGAGGGGAAATCTTCCATGACCGCATTTATGGTAAATGGCTCCTCATTATTGCCATTCAGGTACATGACTCTTCCCAGCGGACTTTGACCTTTGAGGGCATTTGAAATTTGACCAGAAACCATCTGTACATCCATAATTTCTAACATGGATGGATCGGCGTAGCTAAAGCCTTCTTCATGGTATTTGCTCCCCGTCAAAACGAATTTCATTGGTGCCTGCACCATAAAATAGGATATTATCCATAAGCCTACCTGTATTGAGCACTTCATCAAAGTCGCTTAAAATAGTAGGGGCCGTATTGGCAGAAAAATGAATTCCCCAACCTATGCGGCTGCCGTCGTCAAAACTACTGGTTAAACGATACACGTTCTCTGAGTTTTTGACATGCTTATCATAGGTGCTTTCGTGTAAGATGTATACAGAAATTAGTATACAAGCTGCTATTCCGATACTAAGGCCAGTAATATTAATGATGGTGAAACCTTTGTTTTTTATAAGACTTCTCCAAGCGATTTTGAAATAATTCCTTATCATAATTTGTTACTTTTCTATGTACATCAGACGGTTGAGCTAATCTGTTTTTAAGCTTTTAACGGGGTCCATGGTGGCAGCTTTTATAGCTTGATAGCTGACTGTAAATAGTGTTATTGAAATGGCTCCAATTCCTGCTGCCGCAAAAATCCACCAAGCAAATTCTGCTCGGTAGGTATATCTACTCATAAGCAGAGACATGAGGTGCCAGGAGAGTGGGATTGCGATCGCCAGAGAGATGAAGACTAGCAGTACAAAGTCCTTTGATAGCATGGCCCAAAGCGATCTTACAGAGGCTCCAAGTACTTTTCTAATACCAATTTCCTTGGTTCTCTGTTCTGCCATAAAGGAAGCAAGACCAAATAAACCTAAACAGCTTATTAATATGGCTAAAAGGGTAAATACGCTCGCCATGTTGCCTATTTGTTCTTCAATGGCAAACTTTTGGCCATATTCAGAGTCTACAAAATCATAGTCAAATGGGACGGCGGGAAAGTGCTTTTTAAATACACCCTCTATGATGCTGATATTCTCACTGGCACTTTGATCTGGATTTAACCGTAAGTTATA
Source organism: Arcticibacterium sp. (assembly GCA_047623945.1). Lineage (GTDB taxonomy): Bacteria > Bacteroidota > Bacteroidia > Cytophagales > Spirosomataceae > Arcticibacterium. The sequence goes on from JBLHOT010000082.1 coordinate 9,363, forward strand.
AAAACTAGCCTCATCCGATTTATTAAAAACATACCAAGCTTGTTTAACGGGTTCAAAAGGTGACTGTACTATCATATCTGAAACCACTCCAATAATAGTCATACTTGGCCCACCGTAGTCACTTCTAATGATAGATCCCACTGGGTTTTCAAGGCCCATATATTTTACAGCTGTTTCGTTAATTAATGCAGCGTTTGAGTCGGTGGCCATTTCTCTGGAGAAGTCTCTACCGGCCACTATTTTAAGATTTAAGGATTTGGCGAAATCGTGTGAAACTTCAGTATATGCGAGGTCTTCTTGGAAATCGTCTGGTTTCCCTTCCCAGGAGTAGCCAGACCTATTCGACCAAACGCCAGTGGTTGGGGCACTTGAGGAAGACATTTCTTGAATGGCTCCAGAGCGAAGCAATTCCGAACGCATAAAATCATATTTCCCATTGAAGTCATTGCTCATAACGGGAATTTGAACTAAACCCTCTTTGTCATAACCAATTGGCATGTTTTTGCCATATTCTATTTGTCTCATGATTAGAACTGTCCCTATAATAAGTGTGACCGAGACGGTGAATTGTAGCACTACAAGAGCCTTACGAGGAAGTGATGCAAACTTACCTGCTTTAAATGGCCCCTTTAATACTCTTACAGGCTCATAGGACGAGAGAAAAAGGGCAGGATAGCTGCCAGAAAATAAGGAAGTAAGAAGTATAAAAATCAGCGAGGCTATCCAAAAGGCCGACTCTTCCCAGGGGAAAACTACATAGGCATTAGCTAAATTATTAAAGGATTCTAAACTTAGATATACGAAGACCAGTGCCAAACCGAAGGAAAAGAGAACGGTCATGAATGACTCGATAAGAAACTGAGTGATGAGCTGACTCCTTTGAGAACCGATGGCTTTTCTTATGCCTACTTCTTTGCCTCTTTTTTCTGATTTGGCGGTGCTCAAATTCATGAAATTTATACAAGCCAAAAACAAAACAAAAATTCCGATAATACTAAAAAGCCAAACAAGCTGAATACGCCCGCCACTTTGAACACCATTCTTAAAAAGGGACTTCAAATACCAGTCTTTCATAGGATGCAAGAAGAGTTCTGGATTGTAGCTTTCAGCTTCCATGGCGTTTTTCTTTACGTCTTTTATTGCCATGCTCACTTTATCTAAAGAAGCATTTGACGCTAGTTCGGCATATAGCCTGTAGGAGTTGTCACCCCAATTGTCCACTGCCCAGGCGACGGAGGGTTGAGCAATGTATTTTTCCCAAGGGGCGATGAAGTCCATATTAGAAAAATCATTATTCTCAGGAATGTCTTGATAAACGGCGGTCACCACAAGGTCAGATTCGTTATTGAATTTAATGATTTTGTCAATCGCACTTTCGTCTTTAAATAGGGCTTTAGCAGCAGATGCCGATATCATGATGGAGTTAATATCAGTCAGCCCATTTTTGGTGCCTGACAGAATATTCAAATGCAAAAAATCTGGAGCACTTTCTTGCATGAAAATTCCTTCCTTAGAAATGTGTATGTCTTTGTAAGACAGGTATTTATTTTTCGGATTGGAGCTCATGACCAAGTATTTGAAATGGTCCATATAGTCATTTCTAAGAGCCTTCTCCAGGGGAATAGGCATTGACGTACTCGACTTTATATTATTATTGAAGGTTTGGTTTTGATAAAATTTAACAACCCTAGACTTGTTTGGGAAATAGTCATTATAGTTAACCATGGAGTTCACCCAAAGGCCAATAACCATAGAGACCGCCAAACCTACAGCTAAACCAACAATATTGATGAGTGAAAAAGTAGGGCTACCTACCATGTTTCTCCAGGCGATTTTGATGTAACTTTTTATCATAATTTGTTGCTTTTCTATTGATATCGTGGGCCTGAATTATTCTGTTTTCAGGGATTCTACAGGATTACTAATAGCTCCCTTAATGCTTTGGAAGCTTACTGTGACTATGGCAATAAATACAGAGACTATTGCAACAATACCTATCATCCACCATTCTATATCTATTCTGAAAGGGAAGTCTGCTAACCACATATTCATGAAATAGGCCGAAATAGGAATGGCTATAAAAAGAGCCAAGATCACAAGTTTCAGAAAGTCTTTGCTTAGCAAACCTACCACCGAGGCCACACTTGCTCCTAATACTTTTCTAACGCCTATTTCTTTGGTCCTAGATTCAACGGTGAACATGGCCAAACCAAAGAGTCCCAAACAGGCGATGAAAATGGATAAGCCAGAGGCTATGCTAAATACACGTCCGTATTGCTGCTCTTGAGTATAAGCTTCTGCAAAAGCCTGATCTACAAAAGAGTATTCAAAAGGATTTCCTGGGAAACTAGACTTGAAAGAGGCTTCAATGGCGGCCATTTTCTTTGGGAGTTCTTCTTGGGTAAGTTTGATAGAATAGTAATTATTGTTGTTTTGTGGGTAGAATAGGATAGGGTCAATTTCTGAAAGAAAGCTAGTATGGTGGTAGTCTTTGGTGATACCAATGATATCTAAATGACGTTCGTCCCATTGAATACCCTCCAGAATAGCGTCTTGGTTGGATTCAAAACCTAAGGTTTTTACAGCTTTTTCATTAATTACAATTTTGCTATTATCATTCCATGCCACATCACATTCGGCCGCCGTGAAATTTCTACCCGCCACCAAAGGGACCTGGTAAGTAGGTAAATAAGCATCATCAATGATTAAGAAGGCATAGGCCGTGAATTTGTCATCCGGTTTAGAACCTGAATGGGTAAAACCCGCTGTTTTGAAATTGTAAAATTTGCTAGGCACTGAACCAGACGCTGAATGATTAAGCACGAAACTTTGCTGGCTGAGATAATCATCAAAAGCCCCAACTCTATTGCTATAAGAATCATTTTGCCCTATCTGCGGGCCATTCAAGACTAAGGTTTGTTCGGTACTAATTCCAAGGTTTTCATTTTTCATGAAGTTTAACTGCGAATAGATGACCACCGTAGCTAAAATTAATGAGGCCGAAATCCCAAACTGGGTAACCACTAAACCCTTTCTAATCCATTGTCCTTTTTTGCTGCTGCCAATCTTTCCTTTTAAGGTATCAATTGGATTGAAACCAGACATAATTGACGCAGCGTAAAGCCCAGAGCCTATGCAAATGGTGACCAGGACAAGTCCCCCACTTATCCATACCGAAGCATCACCCAAATCGTTAAGGCTTGCTTGCTTGCCAATTAGGTCATTGAAATTTGGCTGTAATGAAAAAATCAAGAAGACAGCCAAGCCAATGCTTAATACATTTAAAAGAACGGTTTCTGTCAAAAACTGACTAAGAATTTGAGGTTTCGTAGCTCCTATGGCCTTTCTAACCCCTATTTCGGCGGCCCTTTTTAAGGAAGCCGCTGTAGAAAGATTGATATAATTAAACCAAGCAATGAGCAGGATTAAAAGAGCGACTCCGGAAAGAATATAGATGTATTTCAGATTTCCAGAAGTAATGAGGTCTTCATCTAGCGAGGCAGCGATATGTAAATTATTGAGTGGCTGCATCCGGAGGGAGGAACCTTCATTCTCGCGGTTTAAAGATTGATAAAGAGTATTAAGTTTTGATTCAGTTTGTTTGTAATCACTTCCCTCATTGAGTAATAACATGGTTTGGATGTATTGCGAATCTGTATTGTCAAGATTCGCCCAATCGTTTCCACCTAAATTTGTTGGGTTCCTGAGTGTCTCTAAAGAAAACAACATGTCATATTGAAAACTGGAGTGATGATCCATGTCTTTAAAAACTCCTTTTACGGTGTAGCTGATGGCTTTGAACTGGTTATTGAGGACCAATTGTTTGCCTATAGCGTCTGCATCACCAAAATATTTCTTAGCGGAAGTTTCAGAAATAAAAGTGGTGTTAGGAGCAGCAAAATCTGCAGGATTACCATATAGAAGTGGAAAGCTGAAGAAGTCGAAAAAGTTGCTTTCTGCGTAGCCAATATTGTTTTCTCTGAAAGAAATGTTAGCCGCTTCATTTTGAACTATTCCAGCACTTACGCCTTGTTCAAAACGACAAAATGACTGAACTTCTGGAATTTCATTGGCTATTATATTTGCCCATCCTGGGGCAATTTCCGGCCAACTTTCTCCATCATTACTATAATTCATGACGCGGTACATACGGTCAGAATTCTCATGAAACTGATTGACTACTTTTTCTAAGCCGATATATTCAAGAATAAAGACAAACGAAGTAATGCCAATAGCTAAGCCTACAATATTGATAGCACTAAATGTCTTATTCCTAATCAGGTTTCTCCAAGCTATTTTGATGTAGTTCTTTAGCATAGTTTGATAGTCTTTGAGGCCTTGGTTAATTCAAGACTCATATCTATGAATTCATACAACGTGCCAAAGGAGTTAACATTCTCATAATAAGTAGATTAATTAGTTATGAGAATGCAGAAAATGTCCGAAAGCGGACGTTTTAATTCGCTTTTGGACATCTCAATAAATAGCTTGTGAGATACCACACCATAAAAAAGCCCTGAGAGTACAAATTTGCCGGTGAAAATGAATCAGGAAAGCAAGTCCTTTTTTAGACTTTATGGGGGGAGAACAGTCAACTTATAAGCCGGTGTTAAATGACTTCTGAAGGGCTGTTATTTAGTCACTTTTAAGAGAGGTTACCGGACTCGCAAGAGCTCCTTTTATGGCTTGGAAACTTACTGTGCCTAGTGTAAGGATTAAACAGCTGAGTCCTGCTGAGGCGAGCATCCACCATTTTAGGTCAATTTGATAGGCGAAATCAGAAAGCCATTGTTGCAATAAATACCAGCTTAAAGGTGCTGCAATTAATAAACCAACAAGCACGAGCAGGACGAAGTCTTTTGAAAGCAGTGCAACGATACCAGAAACTGTTGAACCTAATACTTTTCTTATGCCAATTTCCTTGGTTCGGCTTTTAGCTACAAAAGCACTCATTGCAAAAAGACCCATAAAGGCTAATAACACGATAATGCCAGAAAAGAAATTTAAGAGTTTAAATCTGGACAGGTCGGAGGCCAGAAAACGGTCGAACTGTGCATCTAGCACATTGAACTCTACCGGCCTATTAGGGTCAAATAAATCATTGACTTCTTCCAAGGCCATCCTTGTTTTTTGCCAGTCGGCGGAGTTGATTTTTAGCGTGTAATAGTCAATGTTATGAATGGGGTTATTCCAATGGCCTATGATTAAAGGTTTAACGGTAGTTCTGAAATCTTCCATTTGGAAATCCTTTACAACACCCGTAACTCTGAAATTGTAAACGTGTTCTAAATCTTCTACACTTCCGCCAAAATTGACCGAAGGAATGTCAATATTTTGACCAATAGGATCCTCTAGTCCAAGAGCCTTGGCGGCAGCTTCATTGATTAAAACTTTGGAACTATCTGCTGGCATTCCAGTGAAGTTTTCTCCTTGGCTAAGCTCTACCTGAAAAGTCTCTAAGAAATCTTTATCTGCTCCTATGAAAAGAGCATCTTGGGCAGATTCTTTGCTTTGACCCGTTCGCTTTGCTTTAGCTATCGGAATGTTTTTCCATTCGCCAGGTACCCGTGAAGTCACACTCACAGACGCTATTTCGGGGATTCTCAAAAACTCGGTTTTGATGGCTTCAAATCTATTGCGAAGCACGCGGCTGTTTACATCAATGGTAGCTAAGCCTTCTTTCTTAAAACCAATCTCACGGTTCTTTAAAAAGTCTAGCTGCTTATTAAAAACGATGGACGCCATCAAAAAGGAAATGACCGCTACAAATTGAAAAACCAGCATAACGCGTCTAAATGGCAGCTTGGAGGCGGTTAGTTTATTTCGATAAGAGTCATTTTTCAAGATTAATAAAAAGGGGTAGGCTACGGCCAAAAAACTAATAAACACGCCGGCCAACAAGGTGAAGAGAATACCAGTGAGGGGGATTTCAGAAATGTTTAGCGTCGAGCCGAAAAGGTTCTGAACGGATGATTTACTGACCAATAAAATAAGAAAAGCGAGTAGCATAGAAGCACTTGTTAATAACAAAGACTCAGAAAGAAATTGCCATAGCAATTGTAGTTTTCCTGAACCCATCATTTGCCTTAGATTAATCTCTTTTGCCCTGTCCATAAAAGCAATGTTTAATAAACCAGCATAGTTAAAACAAGCAACTAAAAGGATAATTAAACCTATCCAAAAGAAGAGTTTAACATAGAGGCCATTGCCTTTTGCATTATTGATTTCCCCCTCTACTTCGTTCTGATATAAATGAATATCTTGTACGGGCTGCACCTTGAAAGTACTATTAAATGGCTTTCCTTCTGGATAGTTATCCTTCGTAAGTTTTTGAATTTTACTACCTAAAGATTCTAAATCTGTCAGTGGATTTAGTTTAAGATAGGAAATGAAGTTTCTATTTTCAAAATCACTCGAAATTGCTTCTTCCCATTCACCAAAAATTTGTTTAGCTATATGTTCGGTAAAAAATATTCCATTTGTAAAATGTGAGTTCACAGGAAAATCATCAAAAACGGCAACAATGGGATGCTCGCCATATCCCGTTTTTAGTATTTTCCCTAAGGCCGGTTCTTTACCAAAATACTTTTCTTTGATAGTTTTGGTTAGCACTATGCCATTGGATTCGTCGTCTAGCTTTCCTTCAGTAAAAGGGAAGTTAAACACATCTGAAAAATTATCACACAAAATGACTATTGGTTCATGTGACACTGTTTCTGGGTCGTTTCCAACATCAGTTCTTCCAATGGGTACTACTTGTGTTTGGTTTTCTATGTCCTCAAAAAGGTTTTTTGCTTTTCTAGCAATGGCGGGAGCGAGGGAGGCAGATTCTCTTACATTTCCGTTTTCATCTGTTGCTAATTCAAGCAATCTGTAAACCTGCTCATGCTGTCTATCAAAGGAGCTTTCTCGAAGAACATAGGCATTCAGTAAAAAGAAGCAATAAAAGCCAAATGTGAGTCCTATGATATTGATTATCGTAAACTGCTTGTTATTCTTAAGGTATCGAAATGCTGTTTTGAGATTATTTTGGAACATGATTGAATGTTTTTGATGTTTTGGTGCTTCTAAATAAATGTCAGTTCGTGCGTAGCCTGGAATCTTGAAATTGGCTCAAAAATGACTGTTCTCGTCTTCGCTTGGCTATTTCGGAGTGACCATGTTGATCTGCTAACCTGTTTAAATGTCACATCGAGCGAAGTCGAGATGCTCCTACAATGACCGTTCTTGCCTGAACACAGGCCGCTCCCCCCGAACAGACAGAGTTCTTCCTCTCAAACGGATTCTGTTTAATACTGAAATTAGAAATTAATTAAAGCAGTAGCTAAGAGCCATATTTGGCCTTTTTACTTGAGGAATCTAGCTTAATTAGGAACCTATCTCTGGTATTGATTCAGAAGGTCAACCATCTTTTTATTGCCAGAACTTCTTGCATGATACATGGCGTATTCGTCACCTGGTACATTTTGAAATGGATCTGCACCAGCTTCTAGAAGTAGTTCTGCGATTTTTATTCTATTCATTCTTACAGCATAAATTAGGGCAGTTCCATCACCTCTCACTTCTTTAGTAACGTCAGCTCCATGTTCGAGAAATAGTTGGGTCATTTTTACATTTCCACTTCGAGAAACAGCCATTAGGGGGCTTTCATCCCCAGAGGCATGATAGTCTACATCTCCACCTGCATCTAGAATCATTTGGCCAATTTCGAAGTAACCTTTACGAGCTGCGGCCACCAATGGAGAGCGTGACTCACCATCGCCTCTATACGTACAGTCTGGGTCTTGGTCTTTCAGGTATTCTGAAACATCATC
>JBLHOT010000083.1:0-16904 GCA_047623945.1 Arcticibacterium sp.
ACCTATAGTGGCACAAAACGAACCGAAATAGGCTTGATATTAATATCAGGAATGGCACAATTTAAACCGAAATCTTTGGCACTAACACTCCGAAATTACTGGCACTATTTGAAACGGAATAGCCAATTCTCACACTCGTAAAAGAATTGACAGGATTCTGTTGGCATTTCCACCACTTTTTTATGTCCGCAGTTTGGACAAGTGATTTCTGATATTAATATGGTTTCCATTTAATTTTATTTTCTGTCGGTTACCTTATAACCTGTTGAGTTGATTGCTTTTTCAATCTCGTTTTCATTAGTCTTTGTTCGGTCGAAATCGATAATTGCATTTCCGTTTTCGTATGACGCTTTTGAGTTTACAATTCCGTTTAGTTTATTTACTTCGTGATTAACCTGTTCTTCGCAACTCGCACAGGTCATTCCTCTAATTTCAAATTCAGTTGTAGATATGTCTGATTTGTCGACTATCAATATTTGTTTTTCTGTTTTCGGGTAGAAAATCCCCGAATAGTATGGAAAAGCCAGCATAACAATTGCAAATGATGTTACAATTCCTAAAAACTTTTTTGATTGAGTAAATTTTGGTTTCCCGTCCGCTTCACATTCACAGTCAATTTCTTTTCTAGGTTGTAGTTTTTGATACCACGCAAATCCAATAACCAAAAGTGTCAGTCCGATTAAATAACGTCTAAATGGCTCAATCCAAGAGAATGTTGAAGCAATTCCGCTGGTTCCCGCTATAAGAGCTAAAACTGGTGTTATGCAACATAGAGAAGCTGTAATGGCCGTTAGCAAACCTGCCCCGATTAGTTTGTTTTCACTTTTCATATCGTTTCTGAAATTTTGTTCTTGTCCAGTATCTTGAAAAACGGATTCAGTAAGGTTGAATATTCTGCCGTCAATGAGTAGAAAATCGTTTGAGCTTCTCTTTCTGTTTCTAACAGGTTTCTGTCTTTCATTTTCCTCAAATGTTGAGAAATAGCGGAAATGTTCATGCCGAGAATATCACTTAAATCACAAACGCAAAGTCTTTTTTCCTCAAAGAGGAGGTAAAGTATTTTAAGTCTTACGCTGTTTCCAACTAATGAAAGTCCGTTTGCTAAATAGTCAAACGATTCATTTAATTCCAAAACTGTGTCTTTGCAGCGGTTTATTTGTGCAATATCTGCCTGTTGTCTTATGCACGAATTGTTTTCCATAACACAAATTTGCATTAATTCCTTATTTAAGCAAACACTTAAATACAATAATTTAAAGCATTGGAAAAATTTAGCTCTTTTGTTTATTTTATTAGCGGATTTGTGGTTTAGTGAAAACCAGAAGTGCTAAAATGTGCGGTCGGTTTTCTATTGCGGTAAAGTGTTTTGGCTATACTCAAAAATGCTAAGAAGTAATGTTAACAGACCTTTTGAAGTCAAATTAAGCCAGCACTGCAACGACATTCTTAATTTTTCGTCATTTTTGCGTTAACATACTTCAAAGATACCTCATGAATATTTTAAAAACACTGACTTTCCTACTTTACTCGGCTACAGTTTTTGGACAAAAACCTATCTTATATACTATAGACGTTACCCAGAATACAGACACTTTTTATGTATCACTGGATTTGCCAGAGTCTCTAAGTAAAAGTAATAATATCTATCAGTTTGCCGCCACAGCTCCCGGTACTTACCAAACTCAAAATATAGGTAGATTCATTTCAGATTTTAAGGCTTTTAATAAGAAAGGGAAGGAAATTGGAGTTCGCTATAACGCCCCTAATCAGTACATCATTTCTAAACCTCATAAAGTGACTCGAGTTACTTATAAAGTAGCAGAGACCTTTGACACCAAAGTAAAGTCTTACCCAGTTTATCTAATGTGCGGTAGCAGTATTGAGGAAGATCATACCCTTATAAATGTACATACTTTAATGGGCTACTTTAATGGCAAACAGGCCGACGGCCTTAGGATTAAGCTTCTAGGAAACCCGGAATGGGAAATAGGAACGGCCTTAGATTTTGATAAGAACTATTACATCGCAGATTCCTATGACCACGCGGTTGATTCGCCAATTTTAGCAGGAAACCTTACCATGGCGAATACGCTCATAGATGAAACACCTATTAAGATTTTCACCTACTCTGAAAAGGGAAAGTTTACTTCAGAGGTTCTTCTGAAGAATATGACATCCATGCTTGAGGCTGCTCGTAAATTTCTAATAAAACTACCAGTAGATAAATATACTTTCCTTTATTACTTCACGCCTAACCCAGACGGTGTTACTGGAGCATGGGAACACTCCTACAGCTCAGAATATGTCATGGCGGAACAAGAGCCTACCAAAGCCTACATGAAACAAGTCACAGATATTGCGTCTCATGAATTCTTTCATATTGTGACGCCATTAAATATACATTCAGAGGTTATTGAGAAATTTGATTTCGTAGATCCTACCCCATCTATGCATTTGTGGCTCTATGAAGGAGTCACCGAATGGGCCTCTAATATTCTGCTTTTTAGAGGAGGTGTAGTACCTATGGACGAGTACCTAAAACAGAGCATAGCTGCTAAAATAAAAGTAAATGAAACATTTTTTGATAAGACTTGGAGTTTAGCCAGAATTGCGGAAGAATCTTTTAATGAAGCAGGTGCCAAGCAGTACGGAAACATATACTACAAAGGATCTTTAGTAGCCGGATATCTAGATATTCGACTCTTGGAATTATCCGGCGGAAAGCGTGGACTTCGTGAAGTGATGCTCGAATTAGTAGGTAAATATGGCAAAGGGAATCCTATTTCAGAAAAAAACTTTTTTGATGATTTAGTGAAAATGACCTACCCAGAAATTGGTGATTTCATCCATGATTATATCAAAAATGCAGAGCCCTTACCACACACCGAGTATCTTTCTAAAATAGGTCTTAATTTTATTAATGATGATGGAAAATTGGACATCAGAAAAATGGTAAATCCGACTGACAATCAAATGATGCTTTTGGAAACCTGGAGTAAAAACTTATAAATTATGGCAGGAGGAGACTGGAAAGAAATGCTTTATGCCGCAGAAAAGGGCGATGTAAAGTTGGTGGAATACCATCTAAGGATGGGAGAAGATCCTAATTACAGGCATCCTGAGTTTTTAACCACTCCGCTGATTGTGGCAGTTGAAACGAATCAATATGAGGTGGCTAAACTCCTTCTGAAACATGGTGCGGACCCACACATTAGAGATTGTTTCACAGATTTATCTCCTATAGCCTTAGCTCAAAACAGGGATAGCAAAGAGCTAATGAGACTTTTTCAAAATCACTTGACGGAGACATCCTGAGTATTTGAGCATCCTTCCATTGTTAATTAAAGTCAAGGGTATATATTCGTTTCATAAACTACCGCCTATGAAACTGATAAGCACCCTTTCTTTTTTTGGATTATTCCTATTTTCTTATGCAAAGGAATCCCAACAAAAAACCAATGTCATTTACATCATGGCCGACGATCTGGGATATGGTGATGTAGGTGTATTTGGTCAAAAAATAATTCAAACACCCAACATAGACAAGCTAGCCGCAGAGGGCATGATGCTCACTAGACACTATGCAGGGAACACCGTTTGTGCACCATCTAGATGCACTCTTATGACTGGCCTACACAACGGCCATGCCCCGATAAGAGGAAATAAACGAGTACCGATTAAAGACAATGATTTTACGGTAGCAGAACTATTTAAAACCAAGGGCTACACCACAGGGCTTGTTGGCAAATGGGGACTGGGCGAAGAAGGCAGTTCTGGAGTTCCGAATAAACAGGGCTTTGACTATTTCTATGGTTATTTAAATCAAGCAAAAGCCCATAACTATTATCCAGCTTTTCTTTATGAAAATGAAAAAAGAGATTCCTTGGGCAACCTAGTAGAAACGGTAACTAAGGGTTATGCTGCTGGTATTGGAGGGCATTCTACGAATAAAGAAACCTATTCAAATAATAAGTTTCAGGAGAAGTCTCTCAACTTTCTGCATCAAAACAAAGATAACCCATTCTTTCTATACTTAGCTCTCACCCTACCTCATGCCAATAATGAATCTCATCATTTTGGTGAGTCTGGCATGGAAATACCCTCTTACGGTATTTATGATAAAGAGGCCTGGCCAGACCATCAAAAGGGTCATGCCGCGATGATTACAGAGTTAGACAGGACGGTTGGATTACTTATGGTGCAGTTAAAAGCAGACGGTTTAGATGAGAAGACATTGGTCATTTTCACCTCTGACAATGGCCCACATAATGAAGGTGGAGCAGATTCCGATTTCTTTGATAGCAACGGCCCTTATAGAGGAACCAAGAGAGACTTATACGATGGCGGAATTCGTGTGCCTACAATTGCCAGATGGCCTGGAAAAATAACCGCAGGGAGCAGATCAAATCACCTTTCGGGTTTTGTGGATTTTTCAGAAACAATGGCAGAACTTCTTGGTAAAAAAACCAAAACAATAAAAACTGATGGTATTTCATATCTCCCCGCTCTTTTAGAAAAAACTCAGAAAAAGCACGAATTTATGTATTGGGAGTTTGGAGAATTAGGTGGGAAAAAGGGTGTTATTTTCGACGACAAATGGAAGTGCATTCAATTAAATGTGAATGATAACATCAAAACATCAATTGAACTTTACAACTTAGAAGCCGATATAGAAGAACAGAACAACTTGGCGAGTGAATTTCCAAAACTAGTTCAAAGAGCATTGACCATTATGGAACGAGAACATACTTTCAATCCAGACTTTAAATTTGAATATGAAGATTAACGAACTATCCGAAAGATTACTTCTGGCTGTAAAGAAAGAGGAAAAGACTGATGACCTAGAAACTGAGCTGGCTAACTTGAAATTAGATGAACTTACGGAGGCCTTAAATAACGACACTAAGAAAAAGGCTTTTTGGATAAATTGTTATAATGCCTTCTATCAGATATTTCGCAGGAAAAATCTTCTAGATAAATCTGAAATCTATACAGCAAAGGCTATTCATATTGCAGAGCAGAACTTTAGCCTAGACGACATTGAACATGGCATATTAAGAAAGTATCGGGTCAAAATTTCGCTGGGCTACCTGGCTAATATTTTTGCTCCAATATTAATTAAAAAATTGGCCGTCAGGAAAATAGACTACCGCATTCATTTTGCACTCAACTGCGGAGCAAAGAGCTGCCCACCGATAGCTTTTTATAGTTCACAAAGATTAGAACAACAATTGGAGCTAGCTACAATATCTTTCTTAGAAGGAGAAACGATTGTAAAACTTGACCGCATGGAAATTCACGTGACCAGTCTTTTTAGTTGGTTTAGGGGCGATTTTGGAGGTACTTCTGGGATAAAACAGATTTTAAAAGAAAAACTTAAAACTCCGACAAAGGGATTAAAGCTCGTTTACATGCCCTATTCATGGGAAGACGATTTAGGAAATTTTTCCTCCTGATTTTTCAGTGCTGGATTAAGCTTTCCCAAGGCAGATTGAATATTTCTATTCTTGGTACTATCATTTCTGCTGCTAAAAGTAGATATTGTGTAAAATTCAACCTTACAATGAAAAACAACAGAAGAGACTTTCTGAAAAAGTCTGTACTCGGTAGTGCAGGTTTAGGCATAGCCGCTGTCCTACCTTTTGACCTACAAGCCAGCAAGTCATATAACGCCCAAAGTAATCCGCTGGAGATCCGAAAATCAGCAAGAATAAAGTTTGCGGTTATTGGCATGAATCACGGCCATATTTATAGCATGACAGCCGCCATAATTAGAGGAGGTGGAGAATTGGTGTATTACTACGCCAAAGAATCAGACTTAAATGACGAGTTCGGCAAACGCTATCCTAAAGCCACTTTAGCTAAAAGTGAGGAACAAGTCCTTCAGGACAGCAGCATTAACTTGGTGTTAAGTGCAGGAATCCCTTCTGATAGGGCACCACTTGGTATAAGAGTCATGAAATCTGGAAAAGATTATATGTCTGATAAGCCCGGCATTACCAGTTTAAAGCAGCTGGCTGAAGCTAGAAAAGTTCAGAAAGTAACAGGCCAAATTTACAGTATCATGTACAGTGAAAGGCTGGAAAACAGAGCTACTATAAAGGCAAGTGAGCTAGTGGCTCAAGGAGCCATTGGCAAGGTGGTGCAGACCATCGGCCTAGGACCACATAGGATGCGACCAGAAGGTAGACCAGCATGGTTTTTTGATATGAACCAAGTGGGTGGAATCATAACGGATATTGCATCGCATCAATTTGACCAGTTTCTTCATTTTACTGGGTCGAAAGAAGCGAAAATTCTAGCGGCCCAAGTCAAAAACGTTAATCATCCTCAATATGTGGGTTTTGAAGACTTCGGCGACGCCATGGTTAGCGGAGATGGTGGCTCAGGCTATGTAAGGGTAGACTGGTTTACACCAGATGGTCTAGATAGCTGGGGAGATGGTAGACTCACAATTTTAGGTACCGAAGGTTTTATTGAAATAAGAAAAAACATTGATATTGCGAGTGGTAATAAAGGCGGAAATCACCTTTATCTATCTGACAATAAATCCACCATACACATGGACTGCCGTGATGTAGAATTGCCATTTGGACATCAAATGGTAGATGATGTGGTAAATAGAACCAATAAGGCCATGCCACAAGAACACTGCTTCTTAACCATGGAATTGGCCTTAAAGGCTCAAAAATTAGGCATAAAAACTCAAAGTAAATCTTAATCAACATCTATGAAGTTTCATTTAAAAACTATTTTACTTTTAGCTCTAACTTTTGTAGCCTTAATTGGATGCCAATCTGCAACCGAAGAAGATATGGAAACGCTACCAAATATCCTTTGGATTTCAGCAGAAGATTTAAGTCCTAGGATGGCTGCCTACGGAGATTCTACCATCAGCACGCCTAACCTTGATAGGTTAGCCAATGAAGGCATTGTTTATGATGATGTGTACACTTCTGCAGGTGTTTGCTCTCCTAGTAGAAATGCTATCATAACAGGGAGGTTTCAAACCAGTAATGGGGGCCATAATATGAGAACCATGGGCATTGGTGAGTACGAGAGATTAAACCTGCCCCAGGGATATAATTCTGTACCTCCGCCTGAGGTTAAATTATTTCCAGAATATTTAAGAGCCAAAGGATACTATACGACTAATAATCTAAAAACTGATTATCAGTTTACGGCTCCTCCTACGGTTTGGGACGAAGTAAGCGATACCGCAGATTGGCGTGGGAAAGCGAAAGGCCAACCTTTCTTTTCTGTCATAAACTTCATCACCACCCATGAATCTCAAATTTGGAAAAGGGCAGATCATGAAATGCGTGTAGACCCGCAGACGGTGCCTCTCCCACCCTACTATCCTGATAATGAAACAGTAAGAACAGACTTGGCCCGACATTACAGTAATATGTCTGAACTGGACGACCAAATAGGCGAAGTGCTAGCTAGGTTAGAAGAGGATGGCCTACTAGAAAATACTATCATATTCTTTTGGGGAGATCATGGTGATGGTCTTCCGTTTTATAAACGCTCTGTTTACAGAAGAGGTCTTCATATTCCTTTTATAGCTCGTTTTCCAAATAAGGAACATGCTGGTACAAGAAATAATGCTTTCATAAGTGGTATAGACTTTGGGCCTACCATGCTTTCTTTGGCAGGTATAGAAACTCCTTCTCAGATGCAAGGCAAAGCATTTTTAGGGAAATTTGAATCTGAGACCGACCATGAATACATTTTTGGAGCAAGAGACAGAATTGACAACGATTACGATAGGGTTCGTTCTGTGATGGACAGGAAGTTTCAATACGTTAAAAATTTCAACCCGGAACTACCGCTCTATATGGATGTGGCCTATAGAAAGCAAATGCCGATGATGAGAATGCTTCTAAAAATGAGAGATGAGGGCACTTTATCACCAGAACAATCTATTTGGTTTAAAACAACCAAGCCAAACGAAGAACTTTATGACTGGACCACTGATCCTTATCAATTAAATGACCTGGCAGAAGATCCTGCTTATGCTCAAGATTTAGAAAGACTGAGAGGAGTCATGGAAAAATGGATTGTAGAAACCAAAGACTTAGGGGCTGAGGACGAACGAGATCTTCTAGAGCAAATGTGGAATGGTGGTAGTGAACCTCCCTTAACTATGAATCCTGAAATTTCTAACAAGTCAGGGGAAATGATGATTTCTTGTGAGACAGAAGGAGCTTCTATAGCCTATAGAAAAATAGGAGCTACGAGATGGGAAGTTTACACTGGGCCAATTAAAACAGATAAAGTAGCATATGAGACCATAGCAATGCGAATAGGCTATGAACCCAGTGAGGTAGTTACTTTTTAGCTCTGGTTTTTGATGCATTAAATTTCTTGATTTGTAAGCATATTTGCCAATTTAAACCCATTCGTGACCTTGATACAGCAATCCCTAATAGCTCCTAAACCCATATCAAGGGGAGATAAAATTGGTGTGGTTTCAATAGCTTCTGTTTTAGACGAAGCTAGGCTTTTGAAGGGAAAGAAAATCTTGGAAGAAACTTATGGCTTTGAGGTGATTCTAGGAAGTCATGCTTTAGATAAGCATCATCATTTTGCGGGAAATGACACCGCTAGATTAGCAGATTTTCAAGAAATGTTAGACAGAGCAGATATAAAGGCAATTTTGGCCGGGAGGGGTGGCTATGGTACATCCAGAATCATTGATGACGTAAACTGGGATAGCTTTAAAGCAAACCCGAAATGGATAGTTGGCTTCTCTGATATTACCATGGTACACCTCAAGCTACAGTCGCTTGGATACCAGTCTATACATGGCCCTATGATGGTAACTATGGACAATGAGGGGGTCTCTACGGAATCATTGTTAAATGCCCTTTCAGGCTCGCAATTGGTTTATCAAGAAAGGGGGCATAATGACAATAAAATCGGGGATGCGGAAGGTCAAATCATTGGAGGAAACCTATGCTTGTTAGCACATAATATTGGTTCTACTGCTGACCTTAGTTTTAATGGGAAAATACTATTTATAGAAGATGTTGGAGAATACCTCTACAACATAGACAGAATGATGATTCAGCTCAAAAGAGCTGGCAAATTAGACAATCTGGCTGGAGCAGTTATTGGTCAGTTTTCTAATTCGAAGGAAAACAGTACTGCCTTTGGCAAAACAGCCTATGAAATTATTCAGGAGCACCTTTCACCCTATCATTTCCCCGTTTGTTATGATTTTCCTATTGGCCATGAAACAGAAAACAGAGCTATAAGATGTGGTGAAAAGATGAAACTAGAGGTTAGAAAGGATTTTGTCAGGCTGTCTTCAGGAATAAACCTAGAAATACTATCATGAGAGAAACTGTAAGTTCATGGAAAAAACGTGACTCCCGTATCGTATACAGAGGCGATGAAACAAGTCGTTTAGACAATCTTACAGATGTTGTATTTGGTATTGCCATTACCTTATTAATCTTTAGTTCTGCTGCACCTACCAGCGTGGCAGACATTATTGCCTTTACTAAGACACTCCCGGCCTTCTTAATAAGTATTGCTTTATTTTTTTTATTATTAATTCTAAAAAAGTTTTCTATTAGCTGGACCTCTATTGTAGGTGGAATGGTCTATGCCCTTTATGGGCCTTCCATGTGTTTTTGGTCTAGAAACTACAATAAACTTCAAAATCAATTCGATATCTAATTTATTAAAACGCCCTATCATGAACAGCCTAAAAGAAATTCAGAAAAACTATTTCATTTTCGTTTTTGCCCTATTATTATTAGCTGCCGCTTGCTTTAATCTTATCACATCTGGCATAGTTGGAATAAGCCAAACCTATACCAGCATCCTATTGAAAGTCGTACCAATGGCCATTGTCATAGGTATTTCTGGTTCTTTTTATTTTGGTAATAGACATGTTAGAGCCGCTAGAGCGGCCAAAAAGTTAGGAGATAAACTAGTAGGAGTTAAAAAAGCCAATAACATCAAAAACATATGTTTGCTAGTTCCGGGTGTCCTTGCATGCATAGCGGCCCTAATGACCGGAGAAAAACAATTCTTGTTTATATCTCTTGCTGTTTTGATAGTCATGGCCATAGCCTTCCCTTCTAAAAACAAGACTGCTGCTACATTAAAACTCACCGAAAAAGAGGTGGAAAAACTTCAATAAGAATTTAGCCCTTAAAATCAACACCAAAGAACCTAATTCGAAAAAAAACTTATCGGAATAGGGGTTCTTTTAAACGGTATTTATTCAGCTATCGGTCTTACGGAATTCTACATAGTAGGAATTAAAAAAGACTATGAATTATACCCTTTTGGAGGAAGGGCCTATCCCTTTCTATTTCAAAACTGCTGAACTCTACGCAAAGCAAATTTATTTACGGTTTGCTATTTTGAATATTACTCATTGTTGGGGGTTGGAATTGGAGAAATAAATAAAAGAACTAGACTGATAATATTAGGACTTACTTGCCTTCTAATTCTATCATAGATTCTCCAAACATTGTCGGAATAAAATCACCTCTGCCCTTTTCATGGTAGACGAATAATAAATCACACAATCTTTATATTCTAAAAAGTCCGAAAGTCCTTTTAGACTTTTTTTTATACTCTCTCCTGCAACTTTACTCTTCCAAGGGCCATTTAATGCTACAAAATGGCTCAAAACCACTCATCCAATTCATGCTACCACTTGTGTATTAACAGTTACCTTGTTATACATAATACCTATAATTTTGGGGCATGAATTAAGGAAAGGATAAACCAATTCATGAAAACTCACATGCGTCTTTCTAAAGCTATTACAAGAATTACTAACACAAACGTCGCCGAGATTAAAAGTTGAGGTGACACAAAAAATGAAAAAGCTATTACTTACAATTACCGCCCTCATAATGACATTGAGCTCATGGGCACAAACGCCACATTCTGTCACGGGGAATGTTTTGGATGAAAAGTCTGAGCCCCTACCCTTTGCTAATGTTCTGCTGCTTGCCGCTGCTGATAGTTCCTTAGCCAAAGCCATCGCAACGGACTTAGAGGGATCTTTTTCGCTGGAAGAAACTAAGACTGGAGCCTATTTAGTTAAAATCTCAAGTGTGGGTTACGATGACTTTTATTCTCCCAAATTTCAACTTTTAGATGAAACACCAAGTTTTAAGTTTCAACCAATCAAAATGATTCAAGGTGCTAATGCCCTTGACGAAGTTATGGTCGTAGCTAAAAAGCCTTTCATTGAACAACAGATAGACCGCACGGTGGTTAATGTTGAAAATAGCATTGTGGCCAGTGGCAGTTCAGCCTTGGAGATTTTAGAAAAAGCACCCGGAGTAGTCGTAGACAGACAAAACAATGCTCTAAAATTAAAAAACAAAAACGGCGTTTTGGTTCAAATAGACGGTCGCAGAAGTTACTTATCAGAAGAAGCTCTGATGCAAATGTTAAGTAATATGAATTCTGATGAAATCACTTCTATCGAAATTATCACAAACCCTTCTTCTAAATACGATGCCTCTGGAAACTCTGGCATTATCAATATTAAATTAAAGAAGAATAAGGCCTTTGGTACTAATGGTACACTTTCACTTACGGCAGGAGATGCTTTTATCCCTGACGCCACCATCTCCGATTTGTACAGAGGTTCTGTTAATTTAACTCTAAATCATAGGAACGAAAAAGTTAATATATATGGCACTGGCAACTTAAGCAGAAACGCCTTTTACAACGACAACACCTTAATGCGTAGTACTAGTTTTGAGGGACTGAGGAGTGAATTTGACCAGATAGGTCAACGAGGTGGGAATGGTATTTATAGCTCCGCCAGAATTGGAGTGGACTTCTTTGCTTCTAAAAAAACGACATTTGGAGTGATGGTAGATGCTAACAATTGGAACGGGCAAATGACCTCCACGGGTCTTACTGAAATTACAGAACAGAGAGACGGCATTAATACAGTGAGTTCGTTAATTCCTAGTTCTGCCAGGGATATGGACAACTGGAATTACACCGGAAACCTAAATATGAAACACAATTTTGATGATAATGGAAAAGAGGTTTCTGTAGATATAGACTATAGCGGTTTCAGAAACTACGCCTACCAAGATTTTGACACCCGTTTCTTTGATGCTCAAAATGTGCCAACAAACAGTCTAGTTCAAAGAAACACAACACCTTCTAATATTGATATATTCGCTGCCAAAGTGGACTTTACAATTCCTACCGAAGACAAAGTAAAAATAGAGTTTGGTGCTAAGAGTAGTTACGTAAAAACGGATAACGACTTCATTTTCGAAGTCAATAATGACAATACCTGGTCTATAGACAAAGGCAAAACAAACCATTTTATTTATACCGAATTTGTAAACGCGGCTTACTTCAATGTGGGCAAGCAATGGAGTAAGATAGGTATTCAAGGCGGGCTTAGAGCGGAATACACACAGTCTGAGGGAAATTCTCTTAC
The DNA here is from genome assembly GCA_047623945.1 of Arcticibacterium sp. GTDB lineage: Bacteria > Bacteroidota > Bacteroidia > Cytophagales > Spirosomataceae > Arcticibacterium. The sequence goes on from JBLHOT010000083.1 coordinate 12,452, forward strand.
CGTAAACAAAGTAATTCCAAACGACTATTTAAGTGTCTTTCCAACTGCCTTTTTAACTCAAAAAATAAATGAGGATAACAGCTTGAAATACTCTTATAGCAGAAGAATAGGAAGACCTAATTATCAGCAGCTTAATCCTTTCTTGTTCTTCTTAGACCCATTCACTTTCGAGAAAGGCAATGAGTTTCTTAGACCACAATTTACGGATAACGCCGAGTTGAGTTACACTTATAAAAATTCCGTTTCATTGACTTTGGGTTATGCCTATACTAAAGACAATATGTTTCAGGTCATTGAACAAGACGACGCTAGCCGAGTAACTTTCCAAACACAAACTAATTTAGAAAAAGTTAAAAATTACTCAGCCAATCTTTCTTTCCCTGTATCAGTGGCCAAATGGTGGATGATGCAGAATAATTTCAATGTTTATTATACCAGATATCAAGACAGTGATTTAAGTGGAGGAATGTTAGATATAGGCCAAACCGCTTTTAATTTCTATACGAGTAGCTCCTTTACATTGAAAAAAGGATGGTCTGCTGAGGCTAACATGTGGTTTAATTCTCCTCAGGTATTAGGAATAATAAGACAAACCAAACCTCAGTATGCCGTAAACGCAGGCATTCAGAAATCAATTTTAGAGAAAAAAGGAAAACTAAAACTAAATGTGAGTGACATCTTCTTAACTTCTTTCTTCAGCGGTGATATTGATTATCAAAATGTGGATTTGGCTGTAAACAGCAGATGGACCAGCCGTATAGCTTCTCTTAGTTTCACTTACAATTTTGGTAATCAAGATGTGAAAGGAAGCAGAAGAAGAAGCACGGCAACCGAAGATTTAAAGCAGAGAGCTGGCGGAAACAATAACTAATTAAGTACTTAATTATATACCGTTGTAAACAATTAGATAGTGATTAGAAAATTTTACACTAAAAGCTTTTTGATTCTCAGTGTTTTCGCAATGTCATGTACATCAAAAGAGGAATCAGAAAGATTCATAAAAGAAAAACTCGTACATGACATTGCAGTACTTAAGGACTCCACACGATCCATGATCCGTAGGATCGACGGTAATGAAATTAGCGTTGTCACCCTTGAAGCCAGAATTCAATCTGCCATGAAGGAAGCGACAGTAACCGGCCTCGCAATCTCCCTACTCAATGAGAATAAGATTATCTATAGAAATGCCTTCGGTTATGCTAATTATGACAGAGAGACCACACTCCAGATAAATCACTCATTCTATGGTGCTTCCTTGAGCAAAGCGGTTTTTGGATACCTGATTTCGGTTTTGGCTAGTGAAGAAGTCATCGACTTGGATAAACCACTTCAAGCGTACTTAGATTTCCCTTTATATAAGTTGAATTCAGCAAATAGACGGCATGGGTTTCAGGATTTGAAGAATGACAAACGATACGAAAGTATTACAGCACGCATGTGCCTTTCACATACCAGTGGCTTTCAAAATTGGAGACCGATACCCAGACCAGATGACCCTGAGAATAAAAAGACACTTAAAATTTACTTCGAACCTGGTACACAGTATTATTATTCTGGAGAGGGGATGATGCTTTTACAATATGTTATCGAGCATATAACGGGGAAGAAACTTGAAGAATTGGCACAAGAATTAATTTCCAAACCCCTTCAAATGAATAATACAAGTTATATATGGCAAGATCGATTTGAAAATAAATACTGTAACGGGCAGTCACCAAAACAATATGTTCGGAAAAAGGACAAAAGAGAAATAGCCGCTGCAGCTCATTCTTTGGAAACCAATTTAATCGATTATTCAATATTCGTCCAACATATTATTAAACTGTACAATGAGAATTCAAATGTTACTCAACACTTGTTCGAGCCTAATTTCAGCATTCGGACTAAGGCACAATTTGGACAGCGGTCTCTTCAAGAGTCAGATGAAAATGATCATATTCAATTAAACTATGGATTGGGCTGGGGCTTGTTGCAAACACCGTTTGGATTTGGAGCTTTCAAAGAAGGTCATGGCAATCGTTTTCAACATTATACGATTGTATTTCCTGAAACAAGAACCGCTATCGTCATGCTTTCAAACAGTGACAATACAGAAAGCGTATTCAAAGAACTCTTGGAAACAACTATTGGCGACACTTACACACCATGGAAATGGCAGAATTATATTCCGTACAAAGCGAAGGAATAAAACTGTTTACAATGTATAAAGGTTAAAGATTATTAAAACAGCCTCTGACAAGATTCAGGAGTTGTTATTTTATGACTTATAAAAATTTAAAGCATATTCCTCTATAAAACTAAGTGGTTTTCCTGCTTGCATAAAACCCACATGCCCGCCTACTTTAGACAGTACCAGTTCGGCATTTTTATTGGTGACGCCATCTCCCAAATTATAGCATTCTGGTGATAAGAAAGGGTCGTTTAAAGCTTGTACTATCTTAACGGGTACTCTGATTTGTTTCACCATCTGTTTTGAAGAAGCTAGTTTGTAAAAGTCTATCGCATTTTTATAGCCATGAATAGGTGCAGTAAATCTATTATCAAAATCATAAAAGTCTTTTACTTCTTCTTTAAATCCGCTCACATCAAACAAGGGGTTATCTGGAAACTGTTTTGATTTTAGTTCTAATTTTACACCTAATTTTCTAATAAACCGTTTCATGTAAAAGCGTTTCCCTGGCTTGTGTAATTCGTCCACAGACTCATGCAAATCTAAAGGAACAGAAGCAACCACCGCTTTGCTTACCTTACTGGATAGATGGTCTGCATTCTCTCCTAACACTCTCAAAGTGAGGCTACCACCCATACTGAATCCAACTAAAACTACTTCTTCGTATTTTTTTTCTTCAATAGCATAATCGATGACATACTTTAAATCTCCGGCATCTCCATGGTGGTAAAATCTAGGATTTCTATTAATTTCTCCACTACAGCTACGGCAGTTCCAGCCTAAACCATCAAATCTATTATCCACAAAAGACTTTAACATTCCAGTCACATAATGCCGTGTGGAGTCACCTTCTAAGCCGTGCGTTACGATGATCAATTTTCTGCTCCCAGTCTTCACCCAATCTAAATCCACAAAATCTCCATCTGGAAGCGTAAGGCGTTCTCTTTCATATGGAAGCACAATGCTTCTAAAAAAACTTGGGTATATGGTTTGAATATGACCGTTGAATTGCCAAAAAGGGGCCTTAAAATGAGTGTCCAAAAGGTTTTAGTTTGTCTTATTGAGAGTTACTGATTCTGATTCAGCTTTATACGAAATACCATCTGCCACCAAATCAATTGTAAAAATACCTTCGATATTTTGTTTTAGGCTGTCGTTGTATAAAAAAAGTATACGATCTGCTGTTCTAGTTCTGCCCTTGGTTCTTTCGTATGTACTTAAGGACTTATACTGAAAAGGTTCCGTATATGCTTCTAATGGGTCTATCACAAAATAATCTCTTAGATCCTCTCCAGACGGACTCTCATTAAAGGAGTCAGAAAAAGTTATTTTAATAGACTCTATTTCCGAGGCCATATATGGAGGTGCCAGAGAACAGGCATAACAGCTATAGCCAGAAAGATTTGAAGCTTGAAGCCTATCTTCTGCCATTATAACATTGAGTTTAAGAGCAAATAAACTTGCTGGATTATTAGAATCTATAGGGCCTCCATATCGATTTTGAAATGTTTCTTCCAAAGTACTCACAGACACTACTTCTAGGTTTTGAACGCCGTTAATGAAGTTTTTTGGTGTTTGTCCACAGTCAATACATGACCAAACCAGATTGGGCAAAAAGTAAACCAGAAAAGAAAGCGATAGTTTTTTAATCGTGCTAGTATTTATACTATAAACATGATTATCTATTGGTAATTGCATAAAAGAGAAAACACTTATTCTACGGAAACCAAATACTAGTTTTTGGTAATAATGAAAGGAGTACAAATTCCGGTGTAACATTCACAAATATCTGAAACGACAATTGGACAGCAATCAAAAGAATTACACGCTGATGGGTCAGAAAGGACTACTGTATATGTTCCACCTTGAGTAGCCAAATACGTATCACTATTGGCAGAGGGAATATCAACGCCGTTTCTCCTCCACTGATAACTAGTTAAACCGCTGGGTGCCGTTAGAAGTACACTCTCATTGGCGGCAGAACAAATAGTTGTAGGAATACTTACACATGACTTTCCACTATCATCTTCAGCAAGATCCTTATTTCCAGGCACTGAGTCAATATCGTCTTTGCTTTGGCTTAATACCCACGCATTATTACAAACAAAACCTCCTCTATTGGTCAATACTCTGGCCGTTATATTAAGAATAGCTGTATCTATTTGGCTTATTGAAATACCAGACCAAATACCTGTAAGACTATCAAAAGAACCTTGACTAGTTGTATAGGAAATAAACTCAAAACCCATTTCCAAACTATCTTTAACCACAAGGTCTACATCT
>JBLHOT010000084.1:0-16813 GCA_047623945.1 Arcticibacterium sp.
TTTTTAGTTTGGCCTGTACTAAAGAAGATACAGATGTCGTAGGATGTAACGGTTCTCTGAGAATTGAGATCGTTGAAAACTTCGATGCTATTCCTGGTGAAGCCATTGGAAAACTGGTGGTACAGGCTATCGGTGGTAGCCAACCTTACGCCCTTAGTATTGATGGTGGAGCCATGGGTGCTGGAACAAGCTTTAGCAATTTAAGTGCAGGCAATCATACCGTTATAGTTAAGGATAATAATGACTGTACATCTGAGGTAACCGTAGCCATTAAAGAACAGCTATCTGTCAGTTATGGAGCAAATATAGCACCCGTTTTAAAAACAAGTTGTAATGTACCTACCTGTCACTGCTCCGGAAACCCTTACTGTTTCGAAACTTTTGACCAAGTTTCCGCTGCACAAGTGGGAATACAAGCCAGGACCTCCGCAGGAGCCATGCCTCCTCCCGCATCAGGTGTCACCATAAACCCAGCCGATGTACAAGCTATAAGTAACTGGATTTATCAAGGGGCCATTGATAATTAGTGCTATTAAAATTGGCGTTTGATAAAACATTGGATTTCATAGCATGAAAATAATTAAAAATCGAATCTACAAAAAAAGCAAATTAAAGCAAGCCGCTTCTTATCGGTTACCGCTCAACCAATACGGAAATCAGGAAGCCCATTAAAACTGGAAATACCTGCAAAACTTTTGTGGAAAGGAAACCGATTTAAATAGACAATGCCATCCTTTTTCATGCCTCAGTAATTTTAACTAAATCTCCTATTGTAATAGTTTAAAAGAACTTCTGGACTAAATATGGACTAGATATAAAATAAAAAACCTCTGCAAAAAACTTTATCAGTTAATCGCAGAGGAAAAAAGTAGAGAGAGCGGGATTCGAACCCGCGGTACGCTCGCACGTACACACGCTTTCCAAGCGTGCTCCTTAAGCCACTCGGACACCTCTCTTTACGGGGCTGCAAATAAAAGGCATTTACCTCTAATTTAAAACCCCTTCAGACATTTCTCCTCTTAAATTTTTTTGAAGTAGCTCTTTTGACTTTGAAAGAGACTTATTTAGACCTAAAATATACATGAGTTTGCAAATAGCAGCCTCGGTGGTGAGGTCCCTGCCAGAAATTACACCTGCATGTTGTAAACCTTTTCCTGTATCATAATCTCCTTGCCGTACCTCTCCCCCATTACACTGAGATACATTATACAATAGAATGCCCTTGGAAGCAGCTTTTTGTAGTAAACTCAAAAAAACGCTATCTGAAGATGCATTTCCTGAACCAAATGTTTCTAACACCACTCCTTTAAGGTTTTCTTGTTCCAAAAGAACTTTAACAAAATCATTTGAAATACCTGGGAACAATTTCAAAATAAATACATCTGTATTCATTTTTTGATGAACCAAAAACAAGCCCTCAGGTTTTGGAAGAATATATGGTTCATTGTATTGACAATAAACTCCTACTTCTGCCAGATTTGGATAGTTCTCGGACTGAAATGCATCAAATTGTGAACTCTCCTGCTTCTTGGCTCTATTTCCTCTTAACAATCGGCCATTGAAGTAAATACAGACCTCATTCAACAGACTTTCTCCGTTTACTTTATGTTCTGCTAGTTCTAAAGCAGTCATCATGTTTTCTCGAGCATCTGTTCTGGCCATTCCGATCGGCAGTTGAGCTCCTGTAATAATGACTGGCTTCGCTAAGTTTTCTAACAAAAAACTTAAAGCAGATGCTGTATAGGCCATTGTATCTGTTCCATGCAAAATCACGAAACCGTCATAGCCATCGTATCTATCACCAATTATTTTGGCCAATTCTATCCAAATCTCTGGTGACATGTTGGAAGAGTCAATGGCTGGATCTATTGGAAGGATAGTCAGTTCTGACTCAAAACGACCTAATTCGGGGATGTTTTTAAGGATTTCATCAAACTGAAAAGGCACCAATGTTTTCTTTTCACCGTCGTAGACCATACCTAGCGTTCCGCCGGTATAAATCATTAAAATACAGGAGGCTTTTTGGTTAGTCGTTTTAACCTTAAATTCTTTATACATCTCTAAAATTGCTTTACATCCAATAACCTAGTACTCCTCCATATCCTCCAAGAGCATACGGTAGGCACCTCTTAACTCGGCCTCAATTTTCTGATTCTTCTGACTTTCTGCCAGTTCAATGCCTTTTAAGTAAACCTTTTCGGCCTCTTCCAGTGCATCTGCATCAAAATAAAGCTGAGCCAGCTGGTAGTATGTAGGAAGATATGTAGCATGATCACGAAGCAATACTTCTAAATGCTCCACAGCTCTTTGTTTATCAGACTTCATCAATTCCATAGCCACAGCATACCTGTTGAAAGGGTCCTCTGGTTCCTGTACTAAAAAATCTAATAATAATTTCATTCGCTCCTCTTGCATACTCCTAAGTCGGTTATTACATTTGTAATGTTATGCATGCATAACATTATTTGTGTCACAGATTCAAATATCAATATTTCATTCTTACAAATTTTAATATCATATGAAAATACTAGTTTGTATTTCAAGTGTGCCAGATACAACTTCAAAAATTAGCTTCACCGACAACAATACGGCCTTTGATGGCAACGGCATTACCTATATCATTGGACCATACGACGACTACGCCCTGGCTAGGGGTGTGGAGCTTAAAGAGCAAAGCGGAGGTAGTCTTACCGTTTTAAATGTTGGTACCTCCAGTTCTGACCCACAAATAAGAAAAGCATTGGCAATAGGAGCAGACGACGCCATCCGCGTAGACGCAGACCCAACAGATTCATATTTCGTGGCTGAGCAGATAGCACATGTAGCTAAAGATGCTAATTATGACCTTATTTTAATGGGTCGCGAAACCACAGATTATAATTCAGGCGTGGTACATGGTATTGTAGGAGAGTTATTAGGAATCCCTTCTTTATCACCCGTAATGGAATTAACAGTTGAGGGAAACAAAGCCCTTATCTCTAGAGAAATAGAAGGAGGAAAAGAAAAGATAGAAGCTACGTTACCTTTAGTTTTAGGCTGTCAAGAGCCTATAGCCGAATGGAAAATCGCTAGCATGAGAGGTATCATGACGGCCAGAAAAAAACCATTAAATGTAGTTCCTCCGGTAGGAAAAGTTTTGACAAGCGTTTCTTCATATACTCTGCCTCCTGCTAAAGGAGCCTGTAAGATGATTCCAGCAGAAGAAGCCGAAAAGTTGATTGAGCTATTGAGAACGGAGGCGAAGGTTATTTGATTTAGTTGAAAAGCCTGATGTCGGATGCTTGTTGTCTGGTGTTAGTTTTATAGATAGAAATGAAATTTAAATTTGAAAAATTAAATATTTGGCAGAAGGCAATGGACTTAGGTGAGGAGATTCATCAATTGTCGATATCCTTGCCTAAATCTGAGAATTTCAATCTCTCTTCTCAGGTTTTAAGAGCGGGCGATTCTATTGCTCTAAATATTGCAGAAGGTTCTATTTTTCAATCAAGCAAAGAATTTCATAAATTTTTGGGTTACTCGATAAGGTCATTAGCGGAAGTTGTGACTTGCTTACACAAAGCAAAAAGAAGAAAATATATTAGTGATGAGGTCTTTGCTCGCCAGGAGTCAGAAGCCTTCCATTTGATGAACATGATGGTCGCTTTCAAGAAAACAATTGACTGAAACACCGAACATCAGACATTACACAGTTACATTATAACATTAAAAGATAAAAGAATGTCAGTTTTAGTATTTGCAGAATTAGCAGACGGGGCAGTAAAGAAAACATCGCTTGAGGCTATATATTACGGAGCCAAGGTGGCCGAATTAGTTGGCGGAAGCACCACGGTTTTAGCAATCGGAAATGCCAGCGAAGCAGATTTAGCTGCCTTGGGGAATTACGGTGCAAACAAAGTTTTGCATGCGGCTGACGCCAAATTAGAGTCGGCCAATATCATGGCTTATGCTGAGGTTTTAACCGCCGCAGCGAAATCTACTGGTGCCAAGGTTATTATTACAGCAAAATCATCTTTGGCGGATGCCGTGACTGCTCGTACGGCAGGTGCTCTAAAAGCAGGTGTAGTAGGCAATATAACGGAGTTACCAAATGTCTCGAATGGTTTTTCTGTGACTCGAAGTATTTTCACAGGAAAAGCCTATGCAGAAACTCAAATAAGCACCGATATTAAAGTACTGGCCATAAAGAAGAATGCCATTACTCCTGTAACATCGTCAGATACAGCTGTTGTAGAAGCCTTTGAAGCTACCGTAAATGATGCAGCATTTAGTGCCAAAATCACCGATACACTAAAAGCTACAGGCACCGTTTCTTTACCAGAGGCAGATTTAGTAGTTTCTGGAGGAAGAGGTATGAAAGGCCCAGAGCATTGGCAGCCACTTTTAGATTTGGCAGAAGCATTAGGAGCCACTACCGCATGTTCTAAGCCAGTATCTGATTTAGACTGGAGACCTCATCATGAGCACGTAGGTCAAACAGGCGTAAAGGTTTCTCCAAACCTATACATTGCTTGTGGTATTTCTGGAGCTATACAGCACCTGGCAGGTGTTAACTCTTCTAAGGTTATTGTGGTTATCAATACCGACCCAGAAGCTCCATTTTTCAAGGCCGCAGATTACGGTATTGTAGGAGACGTTTTCGATGTGCTTCCAAAATTAACGGCCGCTTTAAAAGCAGGATAAATTACACTTCATCAATAAATAAACCAGAGAAGCTCAATCAGAAATGATTGGGCTTTTTACGTTTCCGTATAAGTGAACTCATTGACTTATAGATATTTATTAGTAGTTTTAGTTAACATTGCCATCTGAATTACCCAAATATGAAGACTATAAGCAAGCTAACATTCCTATTATTCGTGTTCTCCATAATTCTAACCGCATGTAAGAAAAAAGATGGAGATAGTACTCCTCCAATGGAAGAAGACCCTACGGCTCACTATGAATTCAAACTGACTTTTACCTACCCCAATTTTGACAACCCTAATGAATAGCAACAAGACGTTTATACATTTGAATATAAAAACAATGGATTTAGCCAAAAAGCTAGAAGAGCTAGAGGAATTAGCGTAGAGCCTATACCAATTAATATTGGTGCTTTTACTGGCATTCCTTCTAGCAATAACATCCTGACCGATATTGAATTCAATGACCTCAGTAAATTAGGTGGACCCAGTCGTAATATCACATTTGGGATGGATGCCAAATCTGGAGCTATTCAGTTTTTTGATAAAGACAAAAAAAGATTTCCCGATGAAGGTTCAATCTCCATCAGCCCCGACGGAGCAATACCTTTTCAATTAATCAAAAGTGTTCAAATCCTGCATAATAAGATGCCAACCGAAGCGATTACTGAAAGTGAAACATTAGAAATAGAATTTCGTGAAGGAAACATATCTTTAGGGGTGGTAGAACTAGAAGTAGAAACAGTGGTCGAGGATATTAATTTTGACATCAACGTCGGCATACAAAATACCTTAAACCAAACGGCGGAAGTTTTCAAATTTAAAGCAATCAGTAGTCTAAATGCTATAAGTAAATTCTTTGGATTTGAGCATGTCGTGGGCGGAGATGGCTGCCCTATGCCCCTATTTGAGGTTACGGGCCTGTTAAACAATTCTGTCCCTACAGACGTACTTAAACGCCTCTGCTATACCTTTACAGGAATAAATCAAGTGGATGCATACAATGTCAACTATCCAGAAAATTCTATTGTTCGTGAAATTGAGATGGACATGCAAGTTTATGATTGCCATAAACTAAATGAGCAAAACGAGCTTCAGGCATTTTTAAATTTCAACTGTATCCGAGCCGCAGATGTCAGAGCCGAACCCCACCTAAATGTTTTCTTTTTTGGCCCTCCAAATATGGACATTAACGTATTTGATTCCGTTTTTGAATTTGAAACCAAAATGAGATAAAGAGCTATGACGTTAAGAATCATCAGCTTCCTTTCGAACTTTAAGAATTTGTCTTAACCAGGCCTTTTTGAGTTCTATTTCCTCTTCTGATTTTTCGAAATCAAAGGTACCTAAATCGTCCAAATCTGGCTGGCCAGCGTCTACCCAGCAGGTATACCAGAAATCACCAACCGTTTTAACTGAAGAACGCATTCGTTTTTCTACTTGGCCATCTAGCATCTTATGAAAGCGTTTAGAGAAGTCCTTGGAGTATTCTCTAACAGTTCGCCCATTTCTCTCCCCTACAGCAAACTTTTTGTCCTCCCCCATTTTCAAGGTCAATTCCTTCTCAAAACCGAAAACAGAATCTAAGCAGGCATGAGAGCTCAAAACCACATCCCAAATTCTAGTGTGAATATTCTCGATATAATCTGCCTTTCCTACCCAAAAGGAATAATCCTTGGTATACAACTCGGGCAACCTAGACTCCCAAAAACCGTGTATGCCTAGCTGGTCTGTAAGCTGTCCGTTATAGTTTTCGGTGGTGTGTAGCGGTACATGAGCATCTGCTATATAATGACCTACATCCGCCGAAATCCTTAGAATATTCCTTAAATCTTTTTTTGCGAATGCTTCTGTCAGCTGAAACTTCATCCTCACTACGTGCCATGGCACTACGCCATAGGCATTCAAAGTGTCTTCAGTGTATTTAGCAACGGCTTTTGACCAACTTAGATTAGCCAAATCCTTTTGTACTTCCTCTGTATAATAGTCCAAATCAATATAATGCCGCGGGGCCTCTCCTTCCACCGCATATCTTCGCCTATCTGGGTTAACTGCATTTTCTGTTACGTAATCAATGTTGGCCTTATAAAAGCCTATCATTTCATCTGGAAGGGTGTATACCGCCAATCTATTAATGAGTTGATGGGCATAAAATCCCCAAACAAAAGAGCTCATGAGGCCTATAGACAAAAAAGCAAGAATAGTGATGAAGTAAATTCGTTTGTTTTTCAAGTGTTTGCTTGGAAATATTTCCCGATTTTAATCATTTTAAAGTGCTTAGTAGTCAGTTGACTAAATATTTTACATAATCCATTCTTTTTTATTTTCAGATTAGTAAATTATTTTCTTTCTCATTATATTTGCAGCCCGAAAGAAAGAGGAATCGTAAATTATTTTAGATAAATGGCAAATCATAAGTCAGCATTAAAAAGAATCAGGTCTAACGAAGCTAAGACTTTGAGAAATAAATACCAGCACAAAACTACCCGTACAGCGGTTAGAAAATTGCGTGCAGCTACAGATGCAAAAGAAGCAGCTGAGCAGTTAAAGGCAGTTTCTGCCATGCTTGATAAATTAGCTCGTAAGAACGTTATTCACAAAAACAAAGCGGCCAATATTAAGTCTTCATTGACTAAATTGGTTAACGGACTAGCTGCTTAGTTTTAGGAGTAGTAAAGATATTGAAAGTCATCCTCCTATGAGGATGACTTTTTTTGTTTAAATATATCGCAGTATATTTCAGGATGCCTTACGAAACGAAACCCTCCATACCCCATTGGGCCGAAGAGGACCGCCCGAGAGAGAAATTATTACTGAAAGGGCGTACCGCACTCACAGATTCTGAAATCATTGCTATTTTAATAAGTTCTGGCAGCCGTGAGAAATCTGCAGTGGAATTAGCTAGAGATATACTGGCTTTTTACCAAAACGACCTGAACAAACTGGCTCGAGCTAGCATTAAAGAACTTATGAGTTTTAAAGGAATTGGTGAAGCTAAGGCCATTTCTATCTGCTCTGCTTTAGAATTAGGAAGACGCCGTAAAGACACAGAAGAGGCAAAAGCCATTTTCATAGATGGGCCAATACGTGTATATCAATATTTTAAACCCGTTTTACTTGACTTACCTCATGAGGAGTTTTGGGTTTTGCTGCTTGGGCATTCTAATAAAGTACTCAAAGCTGAGAAAGTAGGCCAGGGAGGTGTGGCTGCAGTTTTGGCAGACCCAAAGATTATCTTTAAAGCAGCGATAGAAAATCTGGCATCGGCCATCATACTAGTACATAATCATCCTTCTGGTAAATTAGTGCCTAGCTCTGCCGACATTAGTCTTACACACAAGCTCGTTAAAGCGGGTAAGCTTCTGGACATTACGGTGGCAGACCATGTCATATTCTCCAATAATGGCTTTTATAGCTTCTCTAATGAAGACAAAATGGAAACCTAATATGAGTGAGATAAACCAAACCAAACTGGCGGAAGTTTTAGAAAGTCAAAATGCTACATTGGTAGATGTGCGAGAAGTCATTGAGTTTAATGACTTCAATATTGGAGGCATTAACATACCAGCACATTTATTAAATGAGAATCTGGAGAAGTTAAGGCAGTTTGATGTATTGATAATAGCTTGTTCCAATGGAACCATAAGCCATATCATGCAACGCGTTTTCAAGAAAAAACTTCCAGAAAAAACAATCCTCCACTTGACAGGAGGCATTTACTAGAAACGCTATCTGAAAGAAACAGGAACTGAATCCTACTTGTCTTTTCTAAACATTTTGAAACCCTTATAGTTTCTGTCATTCTTTACTAGCCACTTTCCCACTAAGAAAGCTGACCCTAAAAGAACAACAAAAAACAAGATAGGAAACCAAGTAGGCCACTGATAATTAAACATGCGTCTGAGATTTTTAAATTTCGTGTACAAAAGTACAAAGGAATAAAAAAGATGCCATAGGAATTAAATAAAGATTTTTGGGTTGCTGTTTGCTCTTATCCTGTGAGGATGCTTTAAGCTTTAGGCACAACCCCTTAGCCGAACGCCAAATTCATATTGCAAACCGATCTTACCGACTATTCCTTACTGTTTACTGCCTTAAAAAAAGCCCCAAAATCATACGGTTGACTTTGGGGCATTATGTGCGGAATGATAAGCTTAGGCTTTCTTTTCTACTTCTTGAATTTTGTAGGCTTGAATCTCTGTAACGTACACTTTTTGATTCTCTTTATTCATGTAATTTCTGTAAACTAGCTTCCCTTCTACTTTTACAAATTTTCCTTTAGAAATAAGAGCTTCACACTGCTCAGCTACTTTCCCCCATGCTATTACATTGTGCCAGCTAGTGATTGTTTTCTCTTCATCATTTTGTTTGAATCTTTCATTTGTGGCTAAGCTAAAACTTGCTTTTTTTGATTTCTCAAATTCAAAGATTTCTACATTGTTACCTGCGTTTCCTACTAGTGTTACCGTGTTCATAATTGATACGTTTTATGTTTACTTAATACATGTTTGAATGTCGAACAGTCTGTGTTTCAAATCGACGTTACAAAGGTGTAGTATCCATCAAGGCTTAGTCGGTTTTTAAATGCTTGTATTCGTATAAAAACACTTGTAAACGTTTGTTGTCGAATCAAAAGACACATATAACACTCATTATAAACATAATACAAAATATATTGACTGTATATAATTCTTGACTGTTGTTTAGGAAAATCAAAACAAAATTAAAAATAATCAATACGGCCGCTGGTTTAGTCTCTACTAGGCAAACACGTTCCGAAGTTTGGTGTGTATTTGAAATACCCTAAAATCTTCAATTGGTATCCCAGGCATTATCACTTAAGTCTGCATCCATAAAAATGCCACCTTCAATGCGTATTGAAGTTAAATCTTTAAAGTTGTCAATAATTATTTCAGTTGATTCTTTATGCTTTTCCCAAACGGCAGGAGTTTGATGAATCGTTTCTTTAAGTCCAGATTTTGAAGTTAGAATGACATCAAAAGGGACAGGCATTCCTCCAATATTTTTAACCGTTATAATTGTTTGACCCCTCTCATTTTTCACGTCATCTATTCTTAAATCGATATAGTGATTACTGAAAAACCACCTATTCCAAAACCAGTTTAGATTTTGCCCAGAAAAATTATTAAAACAATAAAAGAAATCCCAAGGAATAGGATGTTTGCTATTCCATGTCTCCATGTAACTTTTGAGCGTTGTCTTAAAAACCAGATCTCCTAATAAATCTTTTAAAGCTAAATAACCCAATGCAGGTTTCCCGTAAGCATTAATGCCATATGCGGCACCTTTTACAATATTAGACGGAGTTATAATAGGTATATCTTGCTCCATACTTTTGCTATTAATCCATCTGTTGACTCTGAATTTTTTAAAATTCTCTGTGGCTGTCTCTTTTCCTAAATCAGATATGCCAATGAGGTATTCTAAAGCAGTAGCCCAGCCTTCATCCATGAATGCAAAACGAGTCTCGTTAATTCCCATATAAAATGGAAAATAGCTGTGGGCAATTTCATGTTCCGCCACAAACCTTGAAAAATCAATATCGGATCTAGAATTATCATTTACCATCATTGGGTATTCCATATCTCCAAAACCTCTTACTATCGTGATTTTTGAAAATGGATACGGAATACCCGGATAATTATTGGAAAACCAATTAATACCATGCCTACCAAACTCAACCATTTTATGAAAATCGATTGAAACATCATCATAAGCCGACTGAACACTAACTCTTCGCATAGCCATACTATCTACTAGCACACTACTTGCGTCCCAATTGTAATGATTGCTCAATGCCAAAGCCACATCAGTAATATTGTTTGCTTGAAACTTAAAGGTATTTGTCTCGTTTTGCTTAGTGATTTGTGCTTGAATTAAGTCGTTTGCAGTAGCAATTTTAATTATCGAATCACTAAGCATTGATTCTTTAAAACGGTTGGCATATTTAGGCTGCAACACCTCCTCCGGATCTATCAAATCACCTGTAGCCCAAACTATATAATTTTTGGGCACGGTAACCTCCAAAGAATAATCATTAAAATCATGGTAGTAATTCCGAAATCCAGCATAATCCATTTTATCCCATCCACTATAATCATCATATACTGCTATACGTGGATAAAAGTAGGCTAGAAAAAAAGTAGTCGAATCTATAGTTCCTTCCCTACCACTTCTGTCGGTTAAATCATAATGCCAATCCAAATGGAGGCTAACACTTTCATTTGGAGCTAAGGCATTGCTTAACCTAATCGTTTTATTAACGCCATCACCATCGCTATCCCACGTTTTCGAGAGGCCATTCTCAAGGTAATTATCAATATGAACACCTGAGGTCATAAGATCATTTCCTACTTTTCGTTCCCTTGTGGCTCCAGGTTTATGATTGTTTAAGTAGAGTTTAAAGTTCAGACTATTTAAGGTCTCCTTGCTATTATTGGTATAAACTATGTCTTCGGATCCTTCAATAGTTTTACTTGGAGGATTTATCTTTAATTTAATTTTATATACTCCTTTATTTTGCCAGTACGCCTCCCCAGGATTTCCTGAAATATCTCTAGTTTTATTTTTATATGCCTCTTCTATATCGCGTGGAATGTAAAGCTCTTGAGCTCCACACAAAAATGATGCAAGGGCACTAATGATTAATAAAACGCTTCTTTTAAACATATCTTTATCTTTCTGAAAATGGAAAAAGACAAACTTAACTCTTTAATTATTAGAAAATATTTTCAAAAAATAGCTAGCCATTTTCTCTTCATTGATTTGCTTGAATCTTTCATTTGTCATCAGACCTAAACTTTCTTTTCCAGATTCCCAAAATTAAGATATTTTCACTTTCTCCCCCGCGTTTCCTTCTCAACATCACACGGCATTCATTATTGATAAGTTTTATGTTTTTTTTTAACAAATGATTGACTATCGAAAATTCTTTGTTTTAAATCGACGTTATAAAGGCAGCATTTATCAAAACATAGTTGTCTTTAAAGTGCTTGCATCCGCCAACGAGCTTTGAATTAAAAAACAATTAAATAAGATTACATTACGATTTCCTTTCAAATACAAGAATAGAAAACCTCGCTTCTTAAGAACATCATCCATTCATGACAAAAAACATTGTCCTGCCCTTAGCAGGCTTCTTCCTCTCCTTCGGTGTATTGGCACAAAACCTTGTGACTATTTCTGGAAAAATTGAAGGAAATAATATTGGCGAGACTCTTCCCTTCGCATCTATCATTCTTAAAACCGCAAAAGACAGCGTTTTTGTAGTAGGTACTACCAGTGCCGATGATGGAAGTTTTAGTCTCAATAACATCTCTCCGGGCAACTATATTTTAGTGGCATCTTACCTGGGATACAAGACCAATAGCCTGCCCTTATTTGTAGGAAGCCTCTCCCCTTTCTTAAGCATTAAAACCATCAAACTCCAAGAGGATATCAACGCTCTACAAGAGGTACGGGTCAAAGGGAAAAGTGCCGATATAGTTAGTAAACTTGATAAGAAGATCTTTTCTATAGAAGATAATATTAGCCAAAGTGGTGGTTCCATTCTTCAGGCCATGCAAAATCTGCCAGGACTAAGCGTCCAGGACGGAAAGGTTTTACTTCGTGGGAGTGACAAAATCACGGTGCTCATGGATGGTAAACAAACGGCCCTTACAGGTTTTGGAAATCAAAGCGGATTGGATAACATCCCAGCCTCGGCCATTGAGAAAATAGAAGTGATAAATAATCCTTCCGCAAAATTCGATGCTAATGGAAATGCCGGTATCATTAATATTATCTATAAGAAAGACAAAAGGGAGGGATTTAACGGAAAAGTAGGACTTACCTCTGGTTTGGGCTCTTTATGGGCAAGGCAAAAGAACTTTCCTAACATTCGTCCTCAATACACTTTTACTCCAAAGCTCAAGCCAAACCTAGCTCTGAATTATAGAAATAAAGGGCTTAACGCCTTTTTTAATGGTGACTATCTGTACACAGAAACATTGAATAAGAATGAGTTTGTGGTTCGGCAGTATGACGAGGGTAACCTAGTGAATCAGCAATTAAAACGAAATAGAAACACGCATTTCACCACCTTAAAGTCTGGCATAGATTGGGAAATAAATGAGCAAAACACCTTAACTATTTCAGGGCTTTTTGGTAGCGAAAAAATTATTGATAGGGGCGACGAACCTTTTTTCAATGAAGACTTCAGTCAACGATTAAGGCTTTGGCAATTCCTGGAAGACGAACTAAAAACAACTTATATGGCCACCGCTGGCTATCAACATAAGTTTAAAGAGCCAGGCCACCTATTCAATGCCGGTTTTAATTATACATTCCACAGAGAGGATGAACAGTACTTTTATGACAATATTCGGCCCAACTCTACCGGTACAGATGCCTTTAAATTATTGTCTGACGAACAGGTTTATGACCTTAATGCAGATTATACAAAGCCACTGAAATATGGTTTTATGGAAGTAGGGCTAAAATTACGCAAGCGTTCTATCCCAACCAACATGCAGTTTTTGCCTGGCGTAAATTCCGTTTTAGATGTTGAAGCCGGCGGAGAGGCGACTTATCAAGAGTTGATTCCGGCGGCTTATGGAAACTATGTGATAGAAAATGAAAGGTGGGAAGCCGAACTTGGCTTGCGTGTGGAGTATGTTAGGATTGACTACGAAGTAGGTCCAAACCATCCTACTTATACTTCCGACGGCTATAATTACACACAGCCTTTCCCAAACATGCGGCTGGCCTATAAGATTAATGACCTCCATAAACTCTCCATTTTTTATAATCGAAGAGTGGACAGACCTAATGAGGTAGACATACGTATTTTTCCAAAATATGATGATGCCGAAATCATAAAAGTGGGTAATCCATCTCTCAGGCCTCAGTTTACTAATTCTTTGGAATTAGGCTATAAAACCCTTTTTGAGAAAGGCAGTATTTATACCGCTATGTACCACAAATTTGCCGACGCCACCAAAACAAGGATATCTAGTATTGTGCCAGGTAGTAATTTGATTTATGCCATTTTTCAAAATGCCGGCAAAAGCTACAATACGGGAATTGAGCTGATAGCAGAACGCGATATCTCAGAACGCTATGCTGTAAATCTTGGGATAAATGCTTATCGAAATCAAATCAATGCATTTACTGTTCAAAACTTATACCCCGTACCTCATACGTTTTCTGCAGAGCAGCAAGACGTCTTTTCTGGAAGTCTAAAGTTGAATAACACTTTCCGTTTTCCTAATGACATTAATGCTCAGGTATCTGCTGTTTACTTAGCTCCAGACATCATCCCTCAAGGTAAAATCTACGCCAGATTCTCGCTTGATTTTGGTCTGAAAAAGTTGGTCAATGATGGAAAAGGCGAATTGTTTATCAACGCCACAGATATGCTGAGCACCATGGCCTTAAAAAAAGAAATTCAAGGGAATGGTTTTAGCTACACCAGCCACGACTATTATGAGACGCAGGTTTTTAGAATTGGGTATGGTTATAAGTTTTAATAGCCGAGCATTTAATTATATCGGTACTTTGTCTATCAGCGGCTCTATAATATAGAAGCACATGGTAAAGGCCTTAGATCGCTAGCGAACTCTACAGTTTTTAAGCCCAAATAAATCCATAACCCAGGGTGATATAACAGACTAGTTTTAATAAAGCAACAAAGACATGCATATAACTACTACCGTTAGGTTTGTGAATGCACAAATTTTGTTTTTTTGAGGTAATTATGATAAAGTAATGAGATACCTAAATTCGGTTAGAGCGTTTTCACAATGAGAACCTCTCGGATCGCAACTCTTGATAGTGCCCTGATGCTTAATCTTATTAATGCTCTCCAAAGCCAGCAACTTATCATTTAGTTCGCACTATTACGGTCATTGAACTTTCAGGTCTAGTATTTAGCCAGCAATATTTTTTTTAGTTTTACTCATAGCTCTATATTTTGATTATGAGATTGACTTAATATACTCCTAGTCTTTGCTTTAGCTGCCTCGGTTTGAGTTCACCACGCTATAAAATGAATTGCTATTACAGTCCTAAATACGAATATTCCACTGGAATTATCTACATTAAGTTTTCTTTCCAAAGTATTTGCATAAACAACCCATATACCAAACATTATATTCGACTTTAAAAAGGAACGTGAATAATAAACCAACATATCAAGAATTAGAAAATCAGATTGTTGAACTGAAGGAAAAAAATAAAATTCTACGCCTGGATTCTTCCTATCAACACGAAAAGGAAGAAAAAAATGACAGAGAATTTAGGCATATGATTGCTAGTATGCGTGTTGGCGTTTTATTGCAAGGACCAAAGGCTGAAATACTAATAAGTAATTCGGCAGCACTTGAAATGTTAGGACTTAGTGAGGACCAATTATTGGGCAAAACCTCTTTTGACCCAGAGTGGAATGTAATTCATGAAGACGGCTCACCATTTCCTGGACACACACACCCAGTACCAGAAGCCATAGCCAAATGCCGTCCTATTTATGGCGTAATCATGGGTGTTTATCATCCGATTATTAAAGACCATGTATGGTTGTTAGTTGATGCCATACCACACGTTATTACTAATAATAAAGTTGAGAAAATTGTGTGCACATTCATCAACATTACCGAACTAAAAAAAGCAGAGCAAACGCTTAGAAAAAGTGAAACGCAACTAAAACTACTAAACACTACAAAAGATACATTATTCTCCATCATTGCACATGATTTAAGAAATCCGTTTAACAGCATTTTAGGGTTTTCGAAATTGTTAATTGAAAAAGCAAATAATTTAGATCCCTCAAAATCTGAAAAGTATTTAAACATTATAAATTCATCAGCTAATAATACGCTCATTTTACTTGAAAACTTATTAAACTGGGCACAATGCCAGACTGGAGAAATTTCTTTCCATCCTAAAACAATGATTTTCTCAAATGTTATTCAAGAAGTACTAAAAATTGAGAAATCAATAGCGAAGACTAAATCCATCACTTTAAACTACTCGTCATCAGATGAAATTGAAGTTTATGCAGATGAAAATATGCTAAAAACAGTGTTGCGAAACCTTGTTTCCAATGCAATCAAATTCACAAAACATGAAGGAAACATCTGTGTTTTTGCAATTTTAAAACAAGGCCAAATTGAAATCACTATTTCAGATAATGGAATCGGAATAAATGAAAAAAAACTTAAAGACCTATTTAATACAGCCACAACTACTCATGGCACGGCAAACGAAAAAGGTTCTGGTTTAGGATTGATGCTTTGTAAAGAATTTGTAAAAATACACAAGGGTGAAATTTGGGTTAAAAGCAAAGAAGGGAATGGAAGTGATTTTAAATTCACCTTGCCTCTGGACAAATCATAATAACACTAACAATACCTATAACGCTTAGGCTCAAGTAGCCAGCTATTTCTTATGATGATTGCATAGGAATGATGCCTTAAAATTTAGTACGTCAAAAGCTACCACAAGAAAAGAAAAGCGTAGAGACAATCATAATCAAGACTCATAAAACCTTTTTTTTAAAAGGTTTTATGAAAAAGTTAGTACTTCTGATTTTAGTTCTTTCTCCTGTTAAATGCTATTTGACGCAATCCGTCAGTGCGGAGTAGAAAACTATGATGGCGGTAGTAAGAAGTTTTTTAAATCCCTAGCAAAACAAGACACTGTTCTGCTTAAATGTATCGTTTTTACTATAGGTCAAATTAAGGCCTATTAATAATACACAGGAAGCGGCTCTTAGCCTTGTTAATTTAAGTCCAGCGTTCCTCCGCCATTCAATAAGATTTTTCTTTCCCTCTCCTATTAAAGTCTAACTTACAAGCCGAAGCCTTCAGAAACTAAGCAAGAATTGAATGGGCTGAGACGTGAAATAAGCAGGATTAGCAAAATATAGCTATCCCTTTGAAGCTCATTTAACTCCCAATTGATAAAGTCAATAATCACTTTAAAAGAGACAAACTTGTGAAAAAAAATTACTGTCGTCCGACTAAAATGAGGAGTTTTTTTCTAATTATTAGAAAAGTACAATAGCGGACAGCAAGCCATCCGCTATTTTTTTTCGATTTTTGTTTACCAAGACGAAAAACCGAAATCAA
>JBLHOT010000085.1:0-16185 GCA_047623945.1 Arcticibacterium sp.
CAGAATGTTAATAAAGAATTTCTAAACCCAAGGGCATCATTTAAAAGACTATACCAAAAATGTAACTTAATCCATCGTAAAATGATGGTCCTACAACAGTTTGATGAGTTTCATCCAAAAAAACTTTGTGTGAAAAGCTAAGCCAAGAATATTTAGCCGATCTTTCAATCAGAAGGTCATTCAACCAGATGGACGAATTGTCACCAGACCTTGTTCGGAATAATTTTATTGCTACATCTGATGAATTACTTTTTTCATTAAATGCCTCAAATAATGTAGCAAGTTCTGTTGAATTGCAACTGAAACCTGGATCAACAATTATATAATTGTTAAATATTAGATTAGATGGGTTTTCCTGAAATAGTGCATGGAGTACAAATGTGCCTCCAGCAGAATAGCCAATTAATGACCTAGATTTATTATTATCATATAGGCTATCCACATGAGATACAAGCTCGTCACTAATGAATTTGTAATAATTCGTAGTATTACCATTGCAGTTAACCTTAAAGTCCTTTGATCTAGGCCCATCGAGTTTGTCGCCCACGGCTACGACAATTGCATCGATTCTTAGCAGATTCATTTCGGTCAATAAGTGTAGCCCGTCCGTTAAATAAAGGACGGGCAACTCTTTATTACCAGAATTATACGCCTCGGGTAGATAAATTTCGATAGGAAAATCTTCAGACATGTATTGTGAACGAATAGTCTCCCCGGTAAATGGACACCTATTATATAAAGCAGAACCTGCTTCATTGGGGCAATCATCATTCTTATCTAACTATAGCGTCATTGTCCATATCCTCATTTAAATTAGGATCTATTTGACCATTGTCATTCGAACAAGAAAAAATAATTAGAATCCAGACAAAGGATAAATTTCTAAAACCATTCAACTGTGTATTTAACATCTTGCTTTTAGTATTCACTATCAGAATATACGAAATTTTAAAAGACAATTGATATAAATCCAATTCAATAGTCCCGACCCTAACTTTTCCTCCTTAAATTCGCAGATAGAAATGCAGCAAGTTCAGTATAAATATAGCCCTGAAAACCTTACAATCTCCGAACCGGTAAAATATGACGCTTCCAAGCTAACAAGTGAGGAGATGCTCATCAACATCGGGCCACAACACCCTTCTACACATGGGGTTCTTAGACTGGAGGTAGTCACAAATGGCGAAGCTATTGTAGATGTGGTTTCTCACGTTGGTTACATACATCGCTGTTTCGAAAAGCATGCTCAATCTCTGCCTTTTAATCAATCCATCCCATTTGTGGATCGCATGGATTATGTGGCAGCCATGAACTCAGAGCACGCTTGGGCTATGGGAGTAGAACAGATGCTTGGCATAAGTGATGACATTCCTAAACGGGTGGAATATATCCGAGTCTTGGTGGCAGAGTTGAATAGAATAGCCTCTCATTTTATTGCCATTGGCACGTACGGGCTTGATATAGGAGCAGCCACGCCATTTTTGTGGCTTTTTAGAGATCGTGAAACCATCATGCGTATGTTGGAATGGACTTCTGGGGCTCGTATGCTTTATAATTATGTATGGGTGGGTGGGCTTTTTTATGATATTCCAAACGGCTTTGAAGAGAAATGTATGGAATTTGTAAAATACCTTAGGCCTAAACTGACAGAGCTGCGTCAAATTATTATTGACAATCATATTTTCATTAATAGAACGGCCAATGTGGGAGTCTTGCCATTACCTATGGCGGTGAATTACGGCTGCACTGGACCTGTTTTAAGGGGAAGTGGATTAAAGTATGACCTAAGAAAAGTAGATGCATATTCTGTATATCCAGAGTTAGATTTTGACGTGCCAATAGGCAAAGGAGAGATGGGCACGGTAGGCGACTGTTGGGATAGGAACAATGTACGTGTAGAGGAATGTTTTGAGTCTTTGAAAATCATTGAGCAATGTTCTCAAGTTCTCCTTAAAGAGCATAAAAGAAATAGGAGCTTTGACCCACAGGCACTGGTGCCTAAAAAAATTAGGCCTAAAGCCATGGACTTTTATTGCAGAGCAGAAAACCCTAAAGGTGAACTGGGTTTTTTCTTTAAAACCAATGGCAAGACTGATGTACCCGATCGAGTAAAGGCTCGAGCCTGTTCTTTTAATAACTTATCTGTGTTGGCTGAGCTATCTCGTGGTATGATGATAGCCGATTTAGTGGCTATAGTTGGGTCGCTAGATGTGGTTATGGGCGAAGTAGACCGTTAAACTATAAATCCCAAACACTTGGATTTTGATGCCTTCTAAGATGTTTTCTTATCTCCATCCAGAATGCTAGAAAAATATAAATAATGATGGGTGATCCGAAGGTGAAGAAAGAAGCGTAAATAAAATATAAGCGGATACTACTAGCAGAAAAATTTAGTTTTTCACCTATCCTAGAACAAACCCCGAAAAGCCTGCTTTCTACTTCATATTTCATTTTTTCCATGGCGGATCTTTTGATTCGTTGATGCGAGTAGGATACGAATGTAGCTTTTTTGATGCAAATGTCAATATGTTATTCTTTAGAAAATGGTCGTAGCTTTTTTTTCAACCGTACTGAGATACCGTAAATTCACTTAATCTGGCAGGTGTATTTTCGTTTATGTTAGGCATAAATTCCTGTATGTCAATCATATCTGTAACAGGAGTTTTCTGATGATTTGACCATCATGTGATACTTTATTTATAATTACTCAGATTTACAGTAAATGAAACCCTAACCAACTTAACAATGGAAGAAAATAAGGACATCTTCAAAAAAACTGACGGCGAGTATATCAATTCCTCTGAAGCGGATCGCCAAAAGGCAGCGTACATTAAAGCTCAAAATGACGCTGGAGACAAAGATCTCATCCGGTCACAATTTTATGGAACGGACATGTTAACGGAAATGATGGGAAGAACTAAAGCTGTAGGTATACGCTTTGCCAATGGACTTTCAGATGAGGGTAAGTCGACCCTCGTTTTAATACCTCTGGATGAGAATGGAAATGAAATACCTAAAGATAATTCTGGGCTTAAAGATGATGGGGCTGGAAATGGCGGGAATGGCCCTTCTTGTCCTCCGAGATGTTAGTTCTTTATAGCTCGTGAATTTACATAGCTTATGAAAAGAGTGGCCTCATTTGCGACCACTCTTTTCAAACTTCTATTTAATTTTCGCATATGCTAGAAGATTAAAGGCATTTTTACACCTTTGTACTGTTATACGTTAAAATAATTCAATACTCTGTTATTTGATAATAAGGGAGAAAGCAATGCTCAACTTATTTGAAGACTTTCTTGGAAGAAACCCCTACACAGGATTTGAAAGTTTCTGTGTTTTTATTCCTTTTTATATTGGTTTTTTTAGGAGAGCAAAACTAAATTCTGATTTCCGGTGGTTGCTTTTTTATCCGATTTTATTGTTTCTAACAGATATTCCTCTTTGGCTTACGGCCATACAAGGCATGAATAACAGGAGATGGTCCAATTTACAAGAAATCCTAAGTTCAGCGTTTCTGTTTTTGGTCTTGTATAAAATGATTGAAAGGTTTTCTAAAAAGCAACTGTGGTTGGCACTCATAGGTTTGGTCACTATTTCTGTATTAAGCTTTGACTTTTTTGATTATTCGGGCCTTATGTATACCTATGTCCGAATCATTTATATTGTGCTCAGTTTTGTTTTCTTTTATGAGTTATTGGAAAAAATGGAAATTGATAATTTACTTACCTACGGAAAGTTCTGGTTTTTTTCAGGCTTAATTTTATCTTCTTTGGGGACCATACTTATTTATTATTTCACTAATTATACTTCTTATTTTGAGGCAGATTTTCTATCATTTACAGTATCAGATAATTTAACATATATATTTAAGTTCCTTTTTTTTGCCTTAATGAGTGTTGGATTTCTTTTTGATACGAAACCAAAGGTTACGAACTAATGGATATTACACCTCTTCATTCTATTCTGGCAGGTACATTTTTTCTTCTACTTATGGGCTTGGCTGTCATTGGATTTATGATTTACTACCAAAGAAAACAACTTAGGATCCAGAGAGGAATACAAGATCTTAGAATCCTACATCAAAAACAAATGCTAATAAACTCACTAGCTGTTCAGGAGATGGTACGTAGGAAAATATCAAATGATCTCCATGATGAAGTTGGTGGTTTGCTTTCTGCTACAAATCTGAGCATTAGCCTTTTATCTAAATTTGGGGACGCCAGTGTCAAAGACAAAATAGATCACTCTAAAAGCTTAGTTGCCGAAGCACTAGCCCAGGTAAGAAATCTTTCTAGAGACTTAATCCCTAGAACATTGGAGAGGTTTGGTATCGCAGCGGCAGTAGAGGAGTTTATCCAAAAGATGGAAGAGGCTACTCCCGTCAGCTTTAGCTTTGACATAGAAAATTTAGAAAAACGTTTTGACGCGAATTTAGAACTTACGGCATATAGAGTAATTCAGGAATTAACTAATAATGCCTTAAAGCATGCTGAGTCGAGCAATATTGTTATAGAAATTATAAGGGTGAATGATGTACTGCAGATCATCTTCAAAGATGATGGGAAAGGATTTGATTTAGAAAAAGCTTCTCTAAATATGGCATCAGGTTTAGGCCTTGGCAATATATTTTCAAGACTAGATGTGGTAGATGGCGTCTATAAATTTACTTCTGAAGATGGAAAGGGTGCTGAATTTGACATTTCAATTCCCTTAAAAGCTCAATAATTTAAATTAACTCAAGATCAAATAATGGGAATAAAGCATATTTTCTTCAAAAGCGGCCTTAGTTTTATATGAAAGAGACCAAGAATACGAAACTTAAAATTGCAATTGTAGATGACCACCTGCTGTTCAGGCATGGCATGTCTCAAATACTGTCTCTTAGCGACGATTTAGAAATTGTGTTGGAGGCCGGAAATGGGAAAGATTTTCTAGAAAAACTGGCTACTCAAGAAGTAGATGTTGTTCTTTTGGACATTCAAATGCCAGAAATGGATGGTTTAGAAGTGACCGAAAAGTTAAGAGAGGATGGCCGGTTGGACCCGAAAATAATTATACTCTCCATGCATAATGAAGATCATTATATCCTTCATTTGTTGGAAATAGGAGCGAATGGCTATTTACTGAAAGATACAGAGCCCGAAGAGGTGGAGCTGGCGATTAGGAAGGTTAATGGAGAGGGCATCTATTTTACAGACTTTGTGAGCAGGGTTATGCTTAAAAAGGCCACGAATAAGCGATATCAAACGGCTGGGAAGTTTTACAATTATAAAGTAGATCTTTCAGAGAGAGAACTAGAGGTTTTACAGTTCATATGTAAAGGCCTTACCACGCACGAAATAGCAGATGCCGTGATACTGAGTCCAAGAACTATTGACGGACACCGAATGAGGATGATGGAAAAACTGAAAGTGAAAAATACAGCACAGCTGGTGGCACTGGCCGTAAAAAATGATTTAGTGGATTTGTAAAAGTCTTTTAAACATTTAGAATAACTCCCAATACTAGACCTCCAATGATAATAAAATAAGAAGGAATTTTTGTAGAAATCAATAAAATGAACGTCACGAAAATGGTCCACATGGAAAGGGTGGAGGTTGCCATAGGTTCAAAAAGTGAGATTCCCGCCGCAATTGTAAGCCCAGTACTTGCGGCATTAATGCCTTCCAAAGATGCTCTTACTGCCCTATATTGCTTTAGTTGATCCCAAAACCTTACCACGAAGAAAATCATTAATATACCAGGCAGAAAAATGCCTAAAGCCGCAATGCCAGCCCCTAAAATCTGTCCACTTACTCCCCATTCTCTCATAGAAAGAGAACCTACAAAAGACGCAATAGAAAAGGTGGGGCCAGGTATAAGCTCACCAATCGCAATGCCCGATAGAAATTCATCTGCCGTGAGATAGTTTTTAAACTCTACAAACTCATTAAAAAGAAGTGGTTTTACAATATGCCCACCACCAAAAGCAAAACTTCCGTTTCTATAAAAGTTTTCAAAGAGTCTTACAGAAAGGTTTTTAGTAATGGAGCCAACCGTGATAGCAAGGGCAAATACTCCTGCCCAGAGAATAAAGTTTCCCCATTCTATTTTAATAGGATTTTTGTCTCGTTTTTCTTGTTGCTCAAACTTCAAGGAGGTTACCAAGCCACCAAATAGTATAACAAAAGGCGTGATATAAGGAGACCTATACATAAAGGCTAAGCCAGCACCCACCACCATGAGTACCCAGCTCATTTTAGAGTCTATCACTTTTCTACCTATCACATAGGCGGCGTAGAATATAAAGGCAATTCCCATGGGCTTTATAAAGAAGGTGACTTTAAGAAGCAAGTCTTTATCTACATAAGCAACACCTAAGGCGGCCAGGGCCATAAGCGTGGAGGCAGGTAATATCCAGACGAAAAGTGTGAGATAAGCTAATACTGGGCCGCCTAGTTTAAAACCAATTGCGGTGAGTGTTTGTGTAGAAGTGGGGCCGGGCAAAATTTGGCACAAAGCCTGGAGCTCCATGAGTTCGGCCTCTGTTAAATACTTGCGTTTAATCACGAAGTATTTAATAAAAAGTGTCAGATGTACATTGGCTCCACCAAAGCCCGTAAGAGCTATGGTAAGCACATCTTTTAGAAAGATGAAATACCGTATTTGACGTGTTTTCTTAAAAAAGAGCATTTGACAGACAATCTAACAAAAAAATAAATCGGCCTTGGCCGATTTATCTAAATTTCTAAGAAGAGGGCTTTGTGAAAAGCCTATTTCATTTCTACTACTTTCAAAGTTACATCAGACCAAGTCTTATTTAAATGCAATTCTTTACAGGCTTCTGCTATGCCTTCCAAAGCAGCATTTCCACTAAAGTCTGAAAGAATATCAATTGTTCCAGATACAATTGTAGCCGTATCTGACTCAGAAACTGCGAAGTCTACCGTTTTCTCAATACCATTCATTTTTAAAGTAACTGGCATTACACGGTTGGTTACAGATCCATAAGATCCTGTAATAAGCGAATCACTTAGGTTGTCAAAAAAGAACTTAACTAATTTGTAATCTCTTATTTCATTGTTTGAGTTTACAGATTTAGTGTTTATAATAAAACTATTTCCTGTGAGCGTGATTTCATCAAAAGTGCCAGGGACACCAATCTTGTCAGGCGTTTTGAAAGCCGTCCAGGTCAATGAAGTTTTGGCCATGTCAAAATTATGTGCTGAAGCTTCGCTAACTTCAGTTGTTTCCTCTGTTTCTGAGCTAGAAGAGCTGCTACATGCTGTAAAAATGCTGGCCATTAGAAGGCCCAATACTACTTTTTTCATTTGTTTATTAGTTATTTTTTAAGTCCTAATTCTTTTAATCGTTCTTCTAAAAACTCACCAGCGGTCATGTTAACATAGACTTTCGGATTGTCAATATCAATACAGCTTTCTAACGAGGTCAAATCCATTTCTGCCCTTGGATGCATAAAGAAAGGGATAGAAAAGCGTGAAGTCTTCATTTTCTCTACTGGCGGATTTATCACTCGATGAATAGTAGATTTTAACTTGTGGTTTGTAAGCCTATCTAGCATGTCTCCCACGTTTATAACGATCTGGTCTGGAAGAGCAGTAACAGAAATCCATTCGCCATCCGTTCTTAAAACTTGAAGGCCATCTGCAGATGCTCCCATAAGCAGGGTTATTAAATTTATATCCCCATGAGCAGCTGCTCTAACGGCACCTTCCTTCAAAAGCTCTGGACGGTCTATTGGGAAATAATGTAAAGCCCTCAAAATACTGTCTCCTTGATACACTTTGGCTTCAAAATACTCTTCGGGTAGCTTAAGGTAGAGAGCTATAGCTTTAAGAAGCGTTCTGCCGGTAGCCTCAAAGATCTTGAAAGTCTCTTTTGTGTTTTCTTCAAATGCCGGAACCTCTTTCGGGAATATATTATCTGGCATCCCCTCTCTTTTATTGAGCTGACCTACATGATAAAACTCTTTAAGATCCGGCTTTTTAAAGCCTTTTGCCGTTTCTTTATTTTTCCCAATATAACCTCGCTGCCCAGCTAATTCAGGGAATTCATATGTCTGCTTAATGGCATCATCTTGGAAAAAGAAGTCCTTAACAGAGCTGTACAACTGATCTCTTAAGTGGTCTGATAAGCCATGGTTTTTAAGTGCTACAAAACCAATATTGGTAAAGGCAGCACCTAGTTCTGCTACAAATTTTGATTTAAGGGTAGGGTCTTCAGAAAGAAACTCTGCAAGATCTACAGATGGGATACTATTTAAAAGTGCTTGATCGGCCATAATGATTTAAGATTGATCAATCAAAAATACAGCTTAAAAAAGGCTTATGAGAATTTTTGAAGGATGAATTATCTTATTAGAAATCTATCTTTTCACGACCTCAAAAAAGGCCTTCAATTTTCTAGAATCAAGGCTTCCTTCTGTTCTAGGACTACTGCATTAAGATCTAAACCAAAAGGTTTTGCAGATGTTATTGCGGCAGCGGCATTTTTTGAAGAAAGACTACCTGCCAGACATACCGGCACTTTAGCTAGTTTTATTATGCTAGAGCTCAAGCTCCAATCGTGGATTTTGCCTGTTCCTCCGAGTATTTTAGTCTTGGCACTTGGGTTTCCAGAGTCCAGTAAAATATAATCTACTGAAATCCCTAAACCTTTAGCCTCTGGAAGAGTTGATTCGCCTAAAAATATGAGGAACCTATATGATTTTCACATCTGGCAATGCTGACTTAAGTTTCGCATGAGTTCCATTTGATAGAGTATCTTCTATTTGAATAAGGAAGTGTTGGCCGCTTTATGCTGCTATACAATACCCGATACTGATGTTCTGGAGGTCAAGAAGACCGTTTCCGCTTTTCCTTTGATGGCCTTAATAATTTCTTTGATTTATTTATCCAAAATCAGTTTTGGTTCGGCTCGCGATACTTCTGCCAAGGGTAATTTCGTCGGTATACTCTAAATCTCCACCAATAGGTATTCCACGAGCAATAGTACTTATTTTAAGGTCAAATTGGGTTAACTGCTTTTGGAGGTAAAAGGCCGTAGTGTCTCCTTCCATGGTTGGGGAAAGTGCCAATATAATTTCTTTAGTCTCAGGGTTCTCAGTGATTCTAGAAATAAGAGAATTTATGTTCAGGTCATTTGGGCCAATTCCTGCAATGGGAGAAATAATACCTCCTAGAACATGGTAAAGGCCATGGTATTGAGACGTGTTTTCAATAGCCAAGACATCTCTTGTATCTTGAACCACACAGATAATTTGGTTGTCTCTGTTGATAGAGCTACAAATTTGGCAAATCAGGTCGTCAGAGATATTATGACATTGTCTGCAATAGGTAGTTTTTGTTCTCAAGTCTACCAATGCTTGAGAGAGTCCTAAAGTTTTAGATTCATCCGCTTTTAACAAATGTAAAGCGAGCCTCAATGCAGATTTCTTGCCTATTCCCGGCAATTTAGAAATCTCTAAGATGGCATTCTCAATAAGTTTGGAAGGGTAATTCAATGAAAACTTTCTTTTAGAGGTTTATCAGATAGACTAAGGTATGTTTATTTAACCATGACTTCAGCAGAAATACCTCTTTCACAGATTTTGTTCCTTTGCGAAACTAATTCATCGTACTCTCCTGAGTTTACGGCACATTTTCCTTTCAAGTGAATGATCATGGCACATTGCTCTGCTTGCGTCCCCTCATGGCCACAAACATCAATGAGGGTGTCAATCACGTGGTCGAACGTATTTATGTCATCATTAAAAACTACGAGACTCCAAAGCTTTACATGCTCTACCACCTCTTCCAGTTCCTCTACAACATCTATTTCAGGATTCTCTTTGGGATTCATTTGTGTCCATTTATTACGGTACAAAAATATCAAAAAAAGCTGTTTTCTTATGCTTATCTTTGGGCCTTTCTGTCATTCAAACCCTAAACTATGACTCCAGGATTAGCCATTGGCATTCTACTTATCTATTTCGCTGTTTTAGTTTTCATATCTTTCAAAACTTCTAAAGGAGCAGATACTAATTCATTTTTTAACGCCAATAAGGAAGTACCCTGGTATTTAGTGGCCTTTGGAATGATTGGCACCTCGCTTTCTGGTGTCACTTTTATCTCTGTACCAGGAGCTGTCGGAACTAAAGACTTCTCTTACTTCCAGATGGTCCTGGGCTATACGCTTGGTTATCTTTTTATTGCCACGGTACTCATGCCCATATATTATAGGCTGAATCTAATCTCTATTTATACCTATTTAGATAAGCGTTTTGGTTTTTGGACCTATAAAACGGGTTCGGCATTTTTCTTGCTCAGCAGAACTTTAGGATCGGCAGTAAGGCTTTATATAGCAGCTCAAGTACTGCAAATCGTCATTTACGATCCGCTAGGGGTGCCATTTTGGCTTTCTGTTTTAATCACCATAGCTCTTATCTGGATTTATACATTTAAGGGAGGAATAAAAACCATCGTGATTACAGATACCCTGCAAACCACCTTTTTGGTAACAGCAGTAGCCTTGACTATTTATTTAATCACCAAGGAGATGGGCCTTGATTTTGGTGGAATGATAAGCACTGTTTCTGAGAGTTCTTATTCAGATATTTTCTTTTTTGAAGGAGGGTGGTCTGATCCTCAAAACTTCTTTAAACAGTTTTTCTCAGGTGCTCTTATCGCCATTGTTATGACAGGCCTTGATCAGGATTTAATGCAGAAGAATTTGGTCTGTAAAAACATTGGCGAAGCAAAAAAGAACATGTTTTGGTTTACCCTAGTTTTGGTATTTGTTAATCTGATGTTTTTAGGTCTCGGGGCACTCATGTATATTTATGCACAGCAAAAAGGCATTTCAATACCTATGAAAACAGATGATCTTTATCCAATGATGGCTTTGCAGCATTTTGGTGGAGTTGACTTTGGAGTAGGTGGTATGCTTGTGGCCGTGATGTTTTTGATAGGTATTACGGCAGCTACTTATGCCAGTTCAGATTCTGCTCTTACGGCCCTTACCACTGCTTTCTGTATAGACTTCTTGAATTTTGAAGGAAGACCCGAAAAGGAAAGAAGGCGATTAATGAACATTACGCACATTGGCTTTTCACTTCTATTTTTTGTGGTGATAATGATTTTCCATGCTTTGAATAGCACAGATGTGATATCGGCTACATTTCAGATAGCGAGTTATACTTATGGGCCATTGCTGGGGCTTTTTGCCTATGGTATCTATACTAAGATGGAGGTGAAAGATAAATTTGTGCCTTGGATTTGTCTAGCAGCTCCTTTTCTGACCTACGGTTTGGTGCAGTTGATAGAAAATCAATCGGCTTATAGATTTGGTTTTGAAAACCTTCTGATAAACGGATTATTGACTATTATTGGCCTATATCTTTTTAAGAAATCAAAGCCTAGTATTTCACTATCCGCCGAGTAAACGTCTTTAAGTCTGACTGAAAGCTAAGGATGTAAACACCAGCCGGGAATTCGTCCAATGGCAAGTAGAATGTAGCCTCTTCTATGGTATCCTTGCTTTGGTCCAAGACTACTTTACCAGTAGTGCTTAGGAGTTTGATATGGGTACTTTGAGATCTCAGACCAATAGGAACAGCAACAGCAATTTGGCTGAGGCTAGGATTAGGGTAAACTAGGACTTCTAATTCACTTTTATCGGTGGCCAAAACTTGGGCATTTTCAAGATTATTTACGGGCCATCCCATCTGGTTCAGCATGCTTAAGATTAATTCTCCCGGTACGTGATTTACCTCTGCAGCTCTTATGGAGGGAGACATCAGAGAATGAATAGTGCCATTTGGGTAAGTCGATTCATCTAGGTGGGAGATGCTCGCACCAGATTTAAAAGGGTTTGGACAGAAAATCTTGGGTGGACTATCGCTAAATTTAATATTAGAAACGGTAAAGAATAAATTATCACTTATAAGCTCGTTTCTTATTTCTGTAGAAGGGTTTACAAAATCAAGGCTGCTTGTTAGTCCTTTCTCGTCGTTGTTTAGAAGAAATACATCATAGATAAAAGGGAATCCAGATTGGCCCCATTGACCTTCAGTATCATCATTTATTAGTTTCATGGAGGAAGAAAAGCCTAAACCATGTGCTATTTCATGAAGTACTACGGTGATGAGGTCAAATCGCCCGCTAAAGGCAGCTCCACTTGTTGAAAAGGACCAATTTATATTACTATTGAGAGTTACATTGATGTCAAAGTCGCCATTATTAAGATCTCTACCTCCAATGGCTTCGGCCAAGGAAGCTACATACCAAACATCGTTATAAGGTAAGTTATCTGTATTTCTATAAATTCTACTAGCTCCAGAAAAGGCCAATGTTGTACCATCTATACTCTCCCATTTGGCATTTATTTTGATAGGCAATTTTGTGATAAGAATCTCTTCCCAAATGCTTACTGCTTGCTCAAAGGCTATTTTTGCCACATCTGGGAAATTGGTATAGCTCACCTCTATGTTACTGGTAGGTAATCTCCTTAATTGCCTGTCTGGGTTTTGTAAGATCTGCGTAAAGGCATCGCTTAATTCTGCATGACAAATTACAGGAGCGGGTTCAGCGGTCTGTTGGCCTGCTGCATTATAAAAAGCTGCGATCAGAAAAAATTGAAGAAACATTTTGGTCATCCTAGTAAATAACGAATAAGGGCTTAAAATCAATACGTGTTCTCTTAAAGAAAAGAAGCAAAGTTTAATCCAATTATGAGATGGAAGCTAAACCTTTTGTCACAAATTTAAATTTAATAGGTAGGTTTGCAGTATAGGTAATATTCATGGCCCAAAATTTCGGATTTATATTTTTATTTATTTTCGGAGCATTTTTAATGCTTACGGTGATTTTAGGTATATCGAAGCTCCTCAGACCTCACAAACCCAATCAAGAAAAACTAGCTTCTTATGAATCTGGTGAAGAAGCCGAGGGTTTAGCTTTAGTAAGTTTCAATATCCGATTTTATGTGATAGCCATTATTTTCTTGCTTTTTGAAGTGGAGCTAGTTCTCTTATTTCCATGGGGCACTGTTTTTGGGAATGCAGATTTAATTCGTGAAACTGGAGGGAAATGGGCTTGGTACGCCATAAGTGAAATGTTTGTTTTCATTTTCCTACTCACCTTAGGTCTGGTATATGCTTGGCGAGAGGGGCATTTAGATTGGGCTAAATCAAGCCAGAAGCCTTCTGACTTTAAAGTCGAAATACCTATGGAAGTTTATGAATCTGTAAATAAGAAATACAAATGAATTTTGATTCATTAGAAAATAGCGAAAGAATAAAGGATGGTCAGGGAGAAGTCATTTTAACTAATCTAGATGAGTTGGCCAATTGGGCCAGAGCCAATTCACTTTGGCCTCTAGGTTTTGGATTGGCCTGTTGTGCCATAGAAATGATGGCTTCCATGGCTTCTAATTATGACTTAGAGCGTTTCGGGATTTTTCCTAGAAATTCACCACGTCAGTCGGACCTCATTATAATTTCAGGAACTGTCACCTTTAAAATGGCAGATAGAATCAAAAGGCTTTATGAGCAAATGGCCGATCCGAAGTATGTTATATCAATGGGCAGCTGCTCAAACTGCGGCGGGCCCTACTGGGAGCATGGCTATCACGTGGTAAAAGGTGTAGATAGGATTATTCCGGTAGATGTTTATGTGCCAGGATGCCCACCAAGGCCAGAAGCTTTGATAGGAGGGTTATTAAAACTTCAGGATAAAATAAAAACAGAAACATTAGCCGGAAATAAGGCGTAAAGAAATCGGAACAGGTTTCCCTATTCCGATTAGTAAGTTTCTGATCTCTATTTAAAAAGCCATTTCTTCTTCACCTCGCATGATGGTGATAACCTCACTGTCTTTTAATCGAGTGATAAGCCCAGCTGTTTTTGGCAGTTCATAATGGAAGAAAAACTTCATGGTCTTCACTTTCCCTTTTAAGATGGCAATCTGCTCGTCGCTTAATGTACTTCCACTGGCTAAGCTAGATTTAGCTACTTCTGCCATTTTAAGCCACTGCCAGGCAATGGTTACTAAACCGAAAGCTTCCATATAGAGTGTGGCATCAGAAAGGAAAAGTTCAGAATCGCCAGTTTTGGCTACTTCCATAAGGTGAGTGGTGACTTCAGAGATACTTTGAAGCTGTAAACTTAATTTTTTGCCATACGCTGCTAAATCCTCATGTTCTGAAGCCTTTTTGATGGTTTTCATCATTTCTTCAGAGAGGTATTGCAAGGCTCTTCCTTGGTCCATCATCACCTTCCTACCCAAAAGGTCTAGGGATTGTATTCCTGTAGTTCCTTCATAAATAGATGTTATTCTTATATCGCGGTAGTACTGCTCTACAGGAAAGTCCTCTGTAAATCCATAGCCTCCAAATATCTGTACAGCTTCTGAAATAGATTTCATTCCAGCCTCCGTGGGATATGCTTTGGCTACCGGAGTAAGTAGTTCTAAAAGGAGATGGTTTCTCGTTTTTTCTTCATCTGTTTTGGCATGGTGAGAAAGGTCCGCATATTTAGAAACCTCTATAAGTAGGGACACAGAGCCCTCTACCACTGCTTTTTGGAAGAACAACATTCTTCTAACATCTGGATGTTGAATAATAGAAACCTGTGGAAGGTTCTTGGCGTTTTTCTCATTCAATCTCCTACTTTGTGGCCTTTCTTTGGCGTATTCTAGAGAAGCTTGGTAGGCGGCAGAAGCTATTGCCGCACCTGTCATACCCACACCTATTCTCGCCTCGTTCATCATTTGGAACATATAGCCAAGCCCTTTGTTTTCTTGACCAATTAAATAGGCCACACAAGAGTCCGATTTATCTCCAAAACCTAGATGCATGGCAGGAACGCCTTTTTGACCTAGTTTATGAAAGATACCAACGTTAGTCACGTCATTAAGCTCTCCATTTGGTAAAATTTTAGGAACTACGAAAAGTGAAATACCCTTTGAACCGGCAGGGGATCCTTTAATTCTAGCGATAACTAAATGGACTACGTTACCACAATAATCATGGTCACCTGCAGAGATAAATATTTTTTGGCCAGAGAGGTGAAAAGTGCCATCATCATTTCTAGTGGCCGAGGATGTGATATCGGAGAGAGATGAGCCCGCTTGAGGTTCTGTGAGGCACATAGTGCCTTGCCAGGTGCCGTCTAGCATATGTGGCACATACCTTTGTTTCAGTTCGTCAGAGCCGAAAGTAGTAATGAGTCTGGCAGCACCCGTAGTAAGCCCACTGTAAAGCATGCCGTTATTAGCTGATATTAGGGTAAAGCCTATCATTCCAGATACAGTGAAGGGCAATTGTGCCCCGCCATCTTCGTAAGGAAAATCTGCTGCCATAATACCTGCATCACCTATGGCTTTAAGGTAATTTCCTATTTGAGGATGAACTTTTACCTCGCCATTGACTAATTCTGGCTGATGCTTGTCTACATCGTCTAAATAAGGAAACATGACGGTATCACCGATATGTTCGGTGGCGTCTAAGATCATGTCAAAGGTTTCTTTGTCATGATCGGCGAAATAAGGCAAGTCTGTCAAAGAGGATGCTTTATGGACATCTTCTAAGATGAAATTAGCTGTTTTTCGGTCAAAATATTTTTGAGCCATTGCGTGTTAATGAAGTTTAATTTGTTGAAGTATTTGAAGTGTTTTTTTACATGAGGCCAAGCATCTTGGCGTATTTCATCATGGCGGCAGGATTAGAGACCTTTAGTTTGCCAAACATCATGGCTGTCATTGGATTCATTTCGCCAGAAGCAATTTTAGCAAAATCTTCGGCTTTAGCCTTTAAAGTAATTTCAGGATCGCCCACTAGGCCGTCTGCAAATGAAACAGCACCATCTTTTACTTCTAGGGTATATTGTTCGTCATTAAAATCAAAATGCAAAGCGGTGTCTAAACCTTTATTGTCTTCTGGGTCTACTTTTGAGGGTATTGATTGTAAAAATTCTTTTGCGTTCATTTTGTGATATTTTTTCTGTAAATATAGCTATTTGAATAATTCGAAGCTCCTATTCACTATGTCGATTAGCGTTTATGTGGTAGCTTAATGGCTAATTATCAATAGCGTCCTAAACGATTAAAAAAGGAGAGGAAATTAAAGTATCTCAAATTACCTTTGAGTTGCACAACAAAAACGTCCTCTCCAATGGTAAATTTAACGCTGTTTAGTCAAATAATAAAG
>JBLHOT010000086.1:0-15724 GCA_047623945.1 Arcticibacterium sp.
AAATCATTCAAGGGACTGAGGTTTCTCAAAAGGTATTTTGATTTTCTAATTCGCAAATTGCGAGTTTTCTTGATTCAATTCTAGGCGAAAAATGTCATTTTCCACCTTCCACTTCAAAAGTCGTGACAAAGCTCTCTCAAAAAACCTTCTTGGAATTGCTCTTACTTTTTATTCTGAAGATTGAAATAAAACTATCTCATTGGATTTGTATTTAAAGGCTATCAAGATTTAATCTTACAATAATTAAGTAGGCCCCGCAAGTTTTTAAAACCATTCGCATCTAATCCTACATAACACCAAAAAACACTGAATGATATAACTCTACAAGTAAAACCGGTTTACTACATTTTTCAATTTTATTTCATTGGGCGATTCATTTGATTCCCCTAAAACCTAAAAAACAGTATCATGAAAAAGATCATAGTAACAGCACTCGTAGCGATTTCAGTAAGTTTAGTTTCTTGTAACGACAATGCCATGAACCCAGCCTCAGAAGCCATAGAGGCCGTAGACTTTGCGAATGGCGGAGGCGGAACAAACGGCGAAAGACCCCAATTGACAGAAGTGACTATTGGAGATTTATCAAGTACCATTACAGACTACATTAATACTAACTATGCAGGCTCAAGTATTGACAAAGCAGGCACAGATGCCGAAGGCAATTTCATAGTCGGTATCACACAAGCAGACGAATCACATAAAGGTTTGCTTTTTGATGCGGCAGGCACATTCCAAAACGAATTAGAAGGAAGAAAAGGTGGTAAAAAAGGTGGCAAAGGC
This sequence comes from Arcticibacterium sp., assembly GCA_047623945.1. GTDB lineage: Bacteria > Bacteroidota > Bacteroidia > Cytophagales > Spirosomataceae > Arcticibacterium. The sequence continues at coordinate 781 of JBLHOT010000086.1, forward strand.
GATAGACCTCAGCTGACTGAAGTGACAGTGGCAGATTTATCAAGTACCATTACGGACTACATTAATACTAACTACGCCGATGCCACGATAGATAAAGCAGGAACAGATGCGGAAGGCAACTTTATCATAGGTCTGAGCCTCTCTGATGAAACACAAAAGAGGCTTCTTTTTGAAGCCACTGGTATTTTTCAGAAAGAATTAGAAGGAAGAAAAGGCGGAGACAAAGGCAACAGACCTCAACTGGCTGAGGTAGCCATTGAGGATCTTTCAAATACTATTTCGGATTATATTAGTACCAACTACGCAGGAGCCAATATTGATAAGGCTGGGACAGACGATGACAGTAATTTTGTAGTAAAACTTACCTTAGCAGACGAAACACATAAGGGTTTACTTTTTGACGCTGCAGGCACTTTTCAAAAAGAACTAACCCGAAACGGTCCAACTACCGAATAAGGTTTTGATTTCTCTAAGTCATAAAAGGCCTTTGTCTTTGAGCCTTTTTAAGAAAAAGACATAACAGTTAATTAAGGTTTATAGGAATGATGTCGAGAATTTTCTCGACATCATTTTTTTTTAATCTATCTGCTTTCAACTCGTTCAGGCTTCCAGCTTTTATACTTCACCAGAAAGACATAAGTACCGACGAACATAGTAACTATCGCCGCACCAGCAACAACTATCCAAAACCACCAAATGGTTTGTACAAAAGGTAACCTCACAGCCGTTTCTCCAAAGAAAGCAGCATAGAGTCCTATCACAGAGAAGTACATCTGATTAATGTGCCAGTTGAGCCCATTCTTCCACTTCATCAGCATAGGTACCATGCCTAAAAAGACACTCGTAAGACTCAGGAAAGCTAAAAAGTGAAAGATGCCAACCGTACCAAACAAATGGTAGATGCTTAGGGCCGTTCCATTCACCAGTAGCAAAGCGGCCACATAAAAATAACCTACTCGCTTATGAAATTGAGTTCCTTTCTTAGCCCATAAGATATAAGAGCCAGAAATGAGAGCCAAACAAGCCGAAATGAGATGAAGAAGACCTGCAGTACTTCCCACTAAGTTCTCTATCCTACTTTTTAACTAAAGCCATTTCTAAAAATTGAAATAAACGTCCTCCACCCATATCTATATTCCCTTTTTCTATCCATTGACCATCTACAATCTCAATATGGTAGGATATCTTCCCTTGAGGTACTTCCAATCCCCATTCAATGACTCCATTTTCGTCTACCTTAAAAGGGGCATCCATAGACTTAGCATCCGCTCTAAAAGCCCTCATGGAATAGGAATCAGTCTCGTCATCATAGGTCACAATGCCATAAGCCTGATGAATTACCTTCTCGGTTTCTTTGTCTTTACCGAGCCCCTCGAAAACAAATACGCCACCACCAACTTTACTCTGAGCAAATTCATTCACTGTAAAAAGAGATCGTTGAGGCCCCATTTGAATCCAACCATCGCCAGACCAATTACCTTCATAGACGCTTAGATAGCTCATGGCTTCTGAGGTCTCATCAGATGGTTTTAAGTTTGGTTGTGCATAGGCATGTGCCGCCGAAAACAAGAATAGTATTGCTAAGTATCTCATACTTAAATATTTATGTATTGTTTTAAATCTTGAATGTATTTTTCAAAAGCCAATTTCCCAATATCCGTAACCGAACAAATGGTTTGAGGATATTTGCCTTTAAACCTTTTCTTTACCTTGATGTATTTCGCTTTGGATAGTTTATCAATCTGGACGCTTAAATTGCCAGCAGTAGCCTTCGTCTTTTCTTTAATCCATGCAAAATCTGCCTGTTCCACATTCATAAGAAGTGACATAACCGACAGACGCAGCTGAGAATGTAATAATGGGTCTAATTGATTAAACACTTGCTTCTTTTTGGTTTCTTAACATGTGTCCAGGAATAATGTAGCCAACAAATATGCCTCCCACATAAAGCCACAAGACTACATCAATGTTTGGCATATAAAATGAAATTGATGCCGTCACAAGCAAGATAAATGCTCCAATGATGAATGGCTTAAAATTAATAATAGCTCCGTGAGCATAGGTGGCTATGGCAATCACCACAAGTGATAGTGGAAACATATAATGTTCTAAAACAGGCCCAGCCCCAAATAAAGTGGCCATACCAAAAGAAACACCAAGCCAAATTTTACCCACGATAGCGTCAATTTTAGTAACTACTGGACGGGAATTTCGCCCTTTTTTAGCTTGGACTATGTTAAAGACAAATCCTAAAAGAAAAAGAAACCATACATAATGAGCTTGAGGAATACCGACCGTACTTCTGAGTATGGCAAATAAGCCCACAATAGCGACGGAGAGATACCCCCAAAAAAGAAAGTAAATACCGTGATGCTTCTTATAATTGTTTTTAGAGGCTTGAATCATCTCTTCAATGAGCTTTAGACTCCCCTCGTTTGTCAATGTTTTTTCCATAATTATCCTATTTGATGATTCAAATGTAAACTAGTTTATATTATAAACCAAATTTGAGTCATTTATGAATCACAGGGTATTTCTACTTCATCTGCAACAAATCCTTCAAATGGTCTGTTTATAAATCGTGCGATATATTTCAGGAGTCTTTTTACTTATTTGCCTATGTCATGATGCCATAGGTCAACAAACTCTTTCTGGAGAGGTGAGAGACTTTAAGAGTAATGAGCCGCTGGAGTACGTCAATGTTACGCTACCTGGAAGTACTATTGGTACACAAACTGACAGCTTAGGTCGGTTCTCAATAAACCTTAAACCTCACCTTTACTCTAAACTGAAGTTCTCTTTAGTTGGCTATACATCTAGAATTTTTAAGACCGAAAACTTGACAAACACCTTGACCGTTTTCATGGAGCTAAGCACCACGGCCTTGGACGAGTTCATAGTAAAGCCAAAGGAAAACCCAGCTTGGGAAATCATAAGAAGAGTGCAAAAAAAGGAGCGTTTTAATAACCCTACTAAGTATGATGTTTTTCAGGGTACATTTTACAGCAAGTCCAAAATAGCCGCTACGGCTATAGATAGAACCTCCACCCTGAGGGACTCTTCCAAAATGAGTCTGATGGACAGTATCAGAAGCCAAGGCACTATCAATTTTATGATTACCGAAAACTATGGAGATTTCTACTTTAAAAGAGGACAGCAAAAGGAAATAACGCAGTATACTGTTTCCAGCATTCCCAAAATGCTTCCTACCAATCTTCTATTCTCAAATCAGCTCAATCCATTAGGGTTTTATAAGCCCTTTTTTAGGTTCAATCCTGGAATAGATAAAAGTTTGGACAGCGACCAATTTGTAGAAAGAAACTATATCAACCCCATCAAGAAAGGCACTTTTGGTATTTATGCCTTTGACCTGATAGACACGCTCATTCAGGAAACAGATAGTATATTCATCATTACATTTAAGCCTTATATTGGTAAAAGTGCAGACGCCCTTATGGGTGAAATGGCTATCAGTTCTGATGGCTACGCCCTTAAATTTATAAGGGCAGAACCTGCTGATAGTCTTCAAATTGTCAGTTTTAATCTGAGTCAATCTTACGCCAAGTATCATAAAAAATGGTACCCTTCTGAGCGTATCCTAAAAATCACTTATCCGCTTGCATACAAAAACAATAATGCCCTGATGGAAATAAGCATCGAGCATTACCTTTCTGGCATTAAAGACACTCTGCCCAGCGATGTCTATTTTGACGGAGCTACCAAAGAGGTATTATCCAAGGCAGACACCATATCTCTAGAAAGCTTTGCCAAGATTAGAGGCATGCCGCTGACCAATGATGAACTTCGCTCTTATGAACGTTCTCTCTTAAAGCACAAACCACAGCTAAAAAAAGCCCTTGATTTAATGGCCTTTCCTAGCAAAGTGATTTTGCAGGCTGCTGCCCCCATTGGTCCATTTGTGTTATTGTTTAACCAAAACATCGTCAATAATCACGAAAAGCTACGCATTGGCTTAGGTATTCAAAATGATAGATTGACCAATCCTAGATTTGGTATAAGAGCCACCGTAGGTTACGGACTATGGGATAAAGCATGGAAATACACGGCCTCCGCCTCCTGGCATATTACTAAAGACCGTTACAATAGACTAAGTCTTTACACCGTAGAAGACATCAGAGCTCCAGGCCGCACTGTTTCTATCGGACCTAATTACTCTATTCCCTATCCCCCACTCTTGTATTTTAATCCCAACGGCTACTTGGTAGATAAATTCAACAAAAAAGGAGTTTCTCTCTATTTTAAACCCATTAAATGGACCTGGTTTTTACTCTACGCCGAAAACGACAAAAGGCAAGCCCTAAACTACAGTCATAAGGAGCTCTCAAATGATACCTTCTTACGGAATTATGGAGCAAATTTCCGATTTGCTAAAGGCGAAACCTTTAACAGAAACGGTTTATACGAGGTGGTTCAAAACTTAAACTATCCTATCATCAATGTCAACTTCCAAAAATCATTTGATAGGAGTTCGTCCGGTAGTTTTTGGCGAAGCGACTTCCGTATTCATCAACAAATAAGATGGAAAAAAATAGGCTCAGATGCCATCACCCTTTCCGCAGGTTATGCTAGCGGAGATATCCCATTCAGTTATTTATACAATAATTTAGGTGGAGGCCCACGTCTTTTTGGCCAACAAACAGACGGCTTCATAGCCGGAGATTATACTTCGTTTGCTTATAACCAATACGTCAACCTTAATTGGATTCACCGTTTTGGTAAAAACCTATTCAGACTCAAAACCAAGTGGTCGCAACCAGATATTGCTATCGGCCACCGATTTGCATGGAGTTTATTGAGCCCTGAAAACGAAATCTCTGACTTGGACTTGAATGATTTTTCCTCAGGCAATTTTGAGGCAACGCTTTACTTAAATAATCTCTTAAGAGTTCCACTGATGGGAACCCACATAGGTTTTGGTATGAGAACAGCCTTTAACTACTCCAACGTATTTTCGGGAAACAGAAGGTTTGTGTTGTTCCCCACATTTGCTTTGGCTCTCTTTTAAAAAAAGCAACCTTAATAGTCAAAATTCGTCCCTTAAAAGGCATCTCAAAACCGTTTTTTACCCGTTTAACACTTTTTAAAACAGAATCTTGATACAATCTCTTAATTTTAAAGGCATGATGAAAACCCTTGTTATTTTCTCATTACTTTTTTGTGCTGCAATAGCTAGCTCTGATCATGTCAATTATCCTAACCCAAATCCTCCGACTTCTCTTAAGCAAGAAGTTATGAGTCCTCCTAATGAGGTAAGTAATGTCCGGCTTTCTGCAATAGGCAGGAAAATATTTGCGACTATGGAGCCTGAGTAAATCTAACAAAATCTTTATATCTTTTGACAAATTTAAATAACCGTAAACTACTTGTAAATGAATAACACATCAACGCCATTTAACTGGAAAGCTTTATCGCTGGCATTTGCGGCACTGCTTTTCTTGAATGTCTCTATGGCCCAGGCCCAGAGCAAACAAGAGAAGAAAGTGACTAAGTTAAAAGCCAAACTAGAACAGGCCATGATGGGCATGGAAACGCCCAAAATGGAAGAAATGACACCTCCTCCACCTCCGCCTTTGCTGCCGCCCGTAAAAGGTGCTTCTGTAGAGGGGATAACAGAGTACACTTTGGCTAATGGCATGAAAGTATTACTCTTTCCAGACCAAACGCAGCAGACCGTTACGGTAAATATTACCTATATGGTAGGTAGCCGTCATGAAGGATATGGCGAAACTGGTATGGCTCACCTCTTAGAGCACATGGTTTTTAAGGGCTCTACAAAACACACAGATATTCCTAAGGAATTAAACGAGCACGGAGCCAGACCTAATGGCACTACCTCTGTGGATAGAACAAACTACTATGAAACTTTTAATGCCACCGAAGAGAATTTAAAGTGGGCCTTAGATTTAGAATCTGACAGAATGGTGAATTCCTTCATCAAAAAAGAAGATTTGGAGTCTGAATATACGGTGGTTAGGAATGAATTTGAAATGAATGAAAACAACTCAAATCGTATATTAAGTGAGAAAATAGTTTCTGCGGGATTTCAATGGCATAATTACGGAAATACAACCATAGGTTCTCGTGAAGACTTGGAGCGTGTGCCTGTAGTAAAACTTAAGGATTTTTATAAAAAGTATTATCAGCCAGATAATGCCATACTTATTGTAGCAGGGAAAATTGACTCTGAGGCCACTCTGAAAATGGTTAATGAATATTTCGGACCTATTCCTAGACCTAGCAGAAAACTCGTTGATACGTATACTAAAGAGCCCGCTCAGGATACAGAAAGAAGCGTTACTCTTAAAAGAGCTGGCGATGTTCAGTTTTTGGGAGCCATGTACCATGTGCCTCCAGGTACTCACGAAGATTATGCAGCTATTGACGTAATTTCTGATGCTTTAGCCGCAGCACCATCAGGCCCATTATACAAAGCCATGGTAGATAGCAAAATAGCGTCTCAGGTTTTTGGTTATGCCAGAAATTTAAAAGAGCCGGGTTATAGTTACTTTGGAGCGATAGTACCTAAGACTAACGACATAGCAGAAGCCAAAACAATGTTTTTGGAAACGATAGACAAAGCCGTAGAAACAGGTTTCACCCAGGAAGATGTGGATAGAGCTAAATCTCAAACAGCTAAATATCTAGGTCAAGTAACAAGAAACTCTGAGGACTTTGCTAAAATGCTAACGGAGTATATAGCAAAAGGAGACTGGAGAACTTTCTTCCTATTCAGAGACGCTGTAGAAAATGTTACCCTAGAGGATGTAAACAGCGTAGCTAAAAAGTATTTCAAAAGCTCCAACAGAACCGTTGGTCAATTTATTCCTACCGAAGCACCCGACAGAGTAAATGTGCCTGAGGCACCAAACGTAGCCGAACTAGTTAAAGACTATAAGGGCAAAGTGGTGGAAGAAATAACTGAGGTTTTTGAGGCTACTCCTGACAATATAGATAGCAGAAATACCACTGGAAAATTAAACAATGGCATGGAATACGCTCTACTTTCTAAAGGTACCAGAGGAAATGTGGTTACTGCTAGCATGACCATTAGGGTAGGCACCAAAGAGAGCCTAACAGGAATAGGCATGACAGATAACCTTACGGCATCTATGCTGATGAGGGGTTCTAAAAACCTTAACCGCCAGGCCATCAAAGACAAACTGGATGGCATGGAGAGTTCTTTAAGTATTGGTGGTGGTGCCAATACAATTTCTGTAGGTATCAATACCACCAAGGCTCATTTATCTGAGGTTTTGGCCATTTTAGAAGATGTATTGAAAAACCCAGCTTTTGACGCAACGGAATTCAGCAATCTTAAAACTGAGATGAAAACGGGTTTAGAATCACAGCAAAACGACCCTATGCCTCTGGCTCAACTAATTTATAGAAAAACCATGAGCCCTTACCCTAAAGGTGATGTACGCTATGTACCGGATATCCCTGAGCAGTTAGAAATGCTGGATGATGTTACCATTGAAGGCATGAAGGCTTTACATAGTAAACTTTACGGTACGTCTAATGCCACCGTTTCTATCGTTGGTGATTTTGACCAAAAGCAAATTGCTAAAGAATTAGAGATGCGTTTTGGTACTTGGAAAAATCCAACCCCATTTGTAAGAATAGCAAGTGATTACCTCCCAAACCCTGCAGGAGGCACTAAGATAGAAACGCCCGACAAGGCTAACTCACTCATGCTAACGGGTATTAATCTTAAGATGAAAGACAGTTCGCCAGAATATCCTGCCATGTATATTGGCAATTACCTTATGGGTGGAGGCATGTTAAATAGCCGCTTGGCTGTGAGACTACGTCAAAAAGATGGCATATCTTATGGTGCTGGAAGCCAATTCTCAGCCTCTTCTCTAGACGAAATGGGTTCATTTATGGCCTACGCCATTTTAGCTCCTGAAAACGCTGGAAAAGCAGAAGCTGCCATAAAAGAAGAGATTAACAAAGTGAGAAACGAAGGTTTTACTTCTGAGGAATTTACAAAAGCCAAGGAAAGCTTATTACAGGCCCACCAACTGTCTCGCTCTAAAGATGCCGAGCTAGCGGGTAAATTAAATGGCTATCTGTACTTAGATAGAAAAATGAGCTACGATGCTGCTTTTGATGAGAAGCTTAAGGCTACTACTTTAGAGCAGGTAAATAATGCTTTCAGAAAGTATATAGACCCTTCAAAACTTACGCTAGTAAAAGCAGGTGATTTCGAGAAGAAATTTGCTGAGAAACCAGTAGAAGAAGCTGCCCCCGCGGGTAAGGTTTCTGGGGCGGAGTAAGGATTAGATTTTATATTTTAAAAGAGGCTGCCTTTGGCTGGCCTCTTTTTTTGGGTTTTGGAAGGATAAAAATTAGGGTTTGATGAATCTGGAATATCTACCGTACTACAACTAATCATTCCTAGAATTAAGGATTTATTCAATCCATGCCCAATAATGTTTTAGTGGTAAGGTAAATAGCAGGAGGCTTGAGCTCAACGCAGACTCAAATGAATACATGCTGAGTTTATCGAATTGCCCAAACCTTTATCGCTTCATTCGAACCTAATTGTTAGTAAATTTTGACAGTTTTGTCAAAAGATTTTAGAACTTCCTTTTCCGAATTAAATATCATTTTTATGATTAAAGCCTTTTTCTGACTCTATAAATTTGGCAGAATCTTCTTGGTAGACAAAATCTACATTCGCTGTTTTAGGTTTTTTCCAATTTGAATTGCAATATATAATGGTAAATCCAAAACCAGACTTCTGAGTTTGTTCATTTTATTTTTTTTGGTATGAATACGACGCTGAAGATTTAATGCTAAAACATCTACTATTTTACTCCTCAAATCATGACTGACGGTAAATAATTCACTTATAATCTATATTTTGATATCAGGGTTCTATTCATTTCTTAAACTTTTTATTGGATTTGCAATAGCTGCTTTTACTGATTCGAAACTCACAGTAAGTAAGGATATACCAATTATAATAACTGCGGTTTGACAAAACACCCACCATGGCATGTTTATTCTATATTCATAGTCTGCGAGCCACTGTTTCATGAAGTACCAAGAAATTGGGGTTCCAATTAATATTCCAATCAAGATTAATTTCAGAAAGTCTCGAGTGATAAGTGAGGTAATGGTAAAAACAGAAGCTCCTAATACCTTTCGTATCCCAATTTCTTTGGTTTTTTGCTCCGCAGTGAATATGACTAGACCAAATAGGCCCAAGCAGGAAATAAGAATAGCCAAAATTGAAAAGTAGGTTGATAATTTGTAAAATGTAGATTCACTTTTATAGAGTTTATTATATTTCTGGTCTACAAACTGATACTCAAATGGAAATGCTGGATTTAAATTTGAATGAAGAGATTCTAAAGCTGTTAATGTTTGTTTTTCATTGCCCTGATTATATTTAACGAAAGCTATATTAAATTCGGAATACCCCTCACTTCTTATAATCATTGGGAAAATAGATTCCTTTAAAGAACCAAAGTGAAAATCTTTTACCACTCCAACGATAGTTCCAGGATTTCCCCAGAATGATAATGATTGGCCTATTGGATTTTTCATCTTCATTTTATTCATGGCCGTCTCATTAATAAGATATTCAATGTTCTCAGGATTGTTATGAATAAGTTCTCTTCCCATGAGTAACTCAACACCATAGGTATTAACAAAGTCTGCACTTGCTACCATTCCCGTAAATAACGCATCATCATTAGCTGTCTTACTATTCCAAATAACTTCTGGTGAAGTTCCATAGTCTCCAAGAGGAATATGAGATGTTTTTGTGACCGATGTCACTCCCGGGATTAGTAAAGCACCACTTTTAAAAGCATCATATTTATTTTGTAAGTCTTTTGATAAAGTGATTGCCAATAAGTTTTCTCTATCAAAACCAATGTTTTTACCTTGGATAAAATCATTTTGTTTTGAAATAATAATCATACTACTTATGAAGACAACCGAAATAGTAAACTGAAACACAACCAATGCTTTTCTAATCCAATTGGTATTGGAGCTGGTTTCAATTTTTTTCTTAAAAATATCGGTGACACTAAAGGATGAGAGTAAAAAAGCAGGATAACTTCCAGATAGTATTCCAGTGAAAATTGTAATTACGAAAACCATTATCCAAGTGGATATTGGCAAATTTAATAGGTCAATATTTTTATCTGTTATTTGATTGAAGATAGGTAATGCAAATACAATAAATATTAAGGCAAAAAATAGACTAAAAAGGGATAGAAGTATTGATTCTCCTAAAAACTGAGCTATTAAGGCACCTTTTCCTGCCCCTAGAACCTTTCTGACTCCAATTTCTTTTGCTCTATTCATGTAGCCAGCAGAGGCTAAATTCATGAAATTAATGCTTGCAATAAGTATGATCAGAAAAGCTATTATTCCGAACAATCTAACATATATTATTTTTCCTTCTCCTTTTTCGATGTCTGCATAAAGATAACTATCTGCGTAGGGTTGAAATCGGATTTCTAAACCTAATTCATAATCTTTTAAAAACGATTTAAGTTTTTGTTCTAGTCTGTTAGCATCTGCTCCTTTGGTTAGCTGTACATATGTATAAGTACCAAGGTTTTTCCATTCATACATCCATGGATTATCAGCAAAAAGAGATTCAAAGGATAAATAATAATCACTCGTCTCAGTCGAATTTTCATTCTTTGATTCAAAGACCATAGCTATTTTTAGCTCTTTTGAGTTTTCGTAAGTGATTGCTTGTCCAATAGCACTTTTTGTGTTCCCAAAGAACAATTCCGCCATTTTCTTTGATATAGCAATTTGGTTTGGAGCATTTAGTACCTTAGATACATTTCCTTCTAAAATATGATGCGAAAACATATCAAAATAGTCTTCACTTACAAACTTGCCATTTTGTTTTAATACTTTATTGCCATTAGAGAATGTGCTTTTTTTGCTATAGTTAGACATAGCCGTAACCTTCTCAATCTCTGGCACTTTTTCCTTCAACTCTTTATACAAAAGAGATGAAGTACCATACCCTGTTGTCGAGCCATCAGATGAAGTAAGATAAATAGAATAGAGTTGGTCAATGTTTGCATGATACTTATTAATGCTATTTTCATTTGAAATCCATAAATAGATTAATAAAAAGCAAAATAACCCGGAGGTTAAACCTAGAACGTTGAGAAAGGACAAAACTTTATTAGCTTTAATATTTCTCCATGCTCCTTTGATATAATTTTCAATCATTTTTTTGTTTTTAATGGTTAGCTATTATGTTCTCTGTTACTTTTTCTCCATCAAGCATTCGAATTATACGATTACTGTATTTGGCATCATGTTCACTATGGGTAACCATAACTATCGTAGAACCTTGATTATTTAATTCAGTAAGAAGCTGCATGACTTCATTGCCAGTTTTACTGTCTAGATTACCCGTAGGCTCATCTGCCAGAATTAGTTTTGGGTTGTTTATCAAAGCTCTGGCAATGGCAACTCTTTGTTGTTGACCTCCGGAAAGTTGTTGTGGAAAATGATTTCTTCTATGCATTATTTGCATTCTTTCTAAAACTTCATTTACTCTTTCTTTTCTTTCACTCTTTTTTATTCCTATATATATAAGTGCCAATTCAACATTTTCAAAAACAGTAAGTTGATCAATTAAATTAAAGCTCTGAAATACGAAACCAATGTTATGCTTACGCAAACTTGCTCTCTTGCGTTCATTATATTTTATGACTTCAGTATCATTAAAAATGAAGCTGCCACCATCGGCATCATCCAGCATCCCGAGTATATTAAGTAAGGTAGATTTGCCACTTCCGGAAGGGCCCATAATTGACACAAATTCTCCTTTCATAACATCAAATGATATTTTATTTAATGCAATTGTTTTATACTCCTCTGTTGTGAAATACTTTTCTAAGTTTTTTATTTTTATCATCTGTTCAATTTGTTTGATATCGATTAAGTTTTATCATCCTGATTTTCATAATTTGAAATAATAATCTTATCTCTAAGCGTATATTCATGCTTTCTCTATTATTATTTTCTATTTCTATTGGAATAACTATACCAAAAATGTAACTAACTACAAATAAGACAATTGTGGTTTTATATTTATATCAGGGTGTACGCTTTTGATACAATCACTGTACGTATTAAGGACACTTTTTAAGAGTTATATGTTTTAACTACTTATTTCTATTAAAAAAATATTATAGTGTAGTTTTGTAATTATGTTATTGAAAAATGCATCAGTACTAGTTATTGACGATGATTACGACGTCTTAATTGCCATAAGAATTTTATTAAAATCTCAAGTTAAGGAAGTCGTTATTGAGAAAAATCCTGAAAATATTTCGTCTTTAATAAAAGATCGTAATTTCGATCTTATCATTCTTGATATGAATTTTAAAAGCGTGGTGCATACTGGTAATGAAGGTATTTACTGGCTTAATAAGATTAAGGACATCAATAAAGAAGTGCCTGTTATTTTGATAACTGCTTATGGAGATTTAGAATTGGCTATTCGATCTTTAAAAAAGGGAGCCTCTGACTTTTTGGTGAAACCATGGAAAAATGAAAAATTATTGGAATCCATAAATGAGATTCTAACGAATAAAAAAAAGAGTCAAACAAGAAAATGGAACCCACAAGTAGATGGGATTAAATTGTTGGGAGAGAGTAAAGCAATGAAAGACGTGTTTTTCAAAGTCAAAAAAATTGCACCAACGGATGCCAATATATTGATTCTTGGAGAAAATGGAACGGGAAAAGATCTTATTGCAAAAGCCATGCATGATAACTCTTTACGAAAAGACAAGCCCTTCATAAAAGTAGATGTTGGAGCATTAACCGCTACATTGTTTGAAAGTGAATTATTCGGTTACAAGAAGGGGGCTTTTACAGATGCTAAAGAAGATAGACAGGGTAGATTCGAATCCGCAGCAGGTGGTACTCTCTTTTTAGATGAAATTGGAAACATTAGCTTACAGCAACAAGCAAGATTGTTAACGGTTCTTCAAAATAGACAAATTACCCCTTTAGGCTCCAATCAACCAATTGATGTTGACATTCGGTTGGTTTGTGCAACGAATTTAAGTCTTGAATCATTGGCCGATGAAGACAAGTTTAGAAAAGATTTAATTTATCGCATAAATACAGTGGAAATCATAATTCCACCTTTAAGAGAAAGAGAGAAGGATATCGATTTATTAGCGAACCATTTTATAGAATTTTATTCAGAAAAATACCTAAAGCTTGCAGTTTCTGTGGATGAAAGTTTTATGAAGAAATTGAAGGCCTATCACTTTCCTGGCAATGTGCGGGAACTTCAATATTCGATTGAAAGAGCTATAATAATGTTGGACAACAATGTTTTAAAAGACAGCGATTTAATGTTTTCTCCGATTGAAAAATATGCGAAAACAATGAAACCAAAAGACCTGAAACTCGATACGGTAGAAAAAAATACTATTCTAGAAGTTATAGAAAAAAACAACGGCAATATTTCTCAGTCAGCAAAGGAACTCGGAATCACAAGAACTGCACTGTACAGAAGACTCCATAAATATGGCTTATAGAGATTATAAACTGTCGCTTTTTGTTCGAATCTTCGTTCTATTTATTTCAATAGCGGCCTTTTTAGTAGCAATCTATAAACTAAATTTCGGTGTGGATGTGCTGAAATCTATTATTATAGTTGCACTACTCCTATTAATTATTGTTTTATCAATTCGTAGCATTTTTAATTTTACAATTCGAAGATATGCTGAAATGGATCGTTTCTTTGAGTCCATTAAATACAGAGATTTCACGCAATGGTATAATGAAGAATCAGGACCTAAAGATATTAGAGATCTTCATAGGGGATTTAATAGTATTAACGAAACCATTAAAATAGTTAATAAGGAAAAAGAAGTTCAATACTTATATCTCCAAAAAATATTGGAATTGGTAGATGCTGGAATTATCGCTTATAATATTGAATCCGGAAACGTTCTATGGGTCAATGACTCGTTTAATCAAGTTTTAAATATTCCAACTATTAAAAACATTCAATTTGTAAAAAAAAGAAATGCAAAAATGTTTGCGGATGTTTTTGAAACAGCTCATACAAACGGAAATACGATAAGCATTGATTCTGAAAATGACAAAATCAAAATATTAATATCAAATTCATTTTTTAAGATAAATGATGCAGAGTTTAAATTAATAGTACTTCAAAATATTGAGAATACATTAAACCAAAATCAAGCTGAAGCATGGAATAAATTGCTTAGGGTAATGACACATGAAATTATGAACTCTATAACTCCCATTTCATCCTTAGCTGAAACTTTGCAAACTAAAATTCGATTGTCTATAGAGGATCCTACTAAGAATCAAGTCGATACTAATGACCTTTATGTCGGTATTGAAAGTATTCGTAATCGAAGCGAAGGATTAATGAAGTTTGCAAATACTTACAGGGGTCTAAACAAAATTTCTAACTTAAATTTAAGTAAAGCTTCAATTCAAACACTATTTGAGAGCATTTCAAACTTATTGCAACCATCTCTCAAAAACAAGAATATAGAGTTGCAATTTAAGCTTACTAACGCTGAACTTCAAATTGAAATAGACGCATCATTAATCGAGCAGGTTTTAATTAATTTGATTCTAAATGCTGTAGATGCTTGTAAAAATACAGAAACCCCTTTGATCAAAATATCTGCCGAAAAAAATAGTAAAGGAATTTCAATTATACATATTTCTGATAATGGCATAGGAATACCTCATGAAATATTGGATAAGATATTTATTCCTTTTTTTAGCACCAAAAAGAATGGAAGTGGAATAGGTTTAAGCCTATGTCAACAAATTATGTTTCTTCATAAAGGACAGATTCAAATTAATTCTATTGAAAACAGCGGCACTGTAATTCGCCTAGTGTTTTAATGGACTCCAT
>JBLHOT010000087.1:0-14977 GCA_047623945.1 Arcticibacterium sp.
ATTACTTTCAGAAAGAGTTTGGAGCTAAAGTTTATCATCAGCCCCAGACATTTACTTTTTCCAATCGAACTTTTTATATTGGGCATGGAGATGGCCTAGGTCCTGGAGATAAGGCCTATAAATGGCTTAAAAAGTTCTTGTTTACCAATCCCATTTGCACATTTCTTTTTGGGAGGGTGATGCACCCAAACTTGGGCATGGCCCTTGGTAATTTATGGTCGCTTAGTTCATGGAAAAGGAATAGGGCAGAGGATAAAACCAAAGAAGAAATTGATTTGAAAAAGGAGTTCCTTTTCCAGTATGCCTTGGATATTGAGAATAGCGGTGACTTACACGACTTTTATATCTTTGGGCACAGACACATAGGCATAGAAACCGATATTAATCAGACGGCAAAATATGTGAATTTAGGCGATTGGATTCGGTTTGATTCTTATGCCTCCTTTGATGGGAAGGATTTAAAATTAATCTTTCATGAATCTTGAATACTCTAGGCTAGGCTTTTTTAGAGCTGTCAATCGTGCAAAAAATAACGTTTAGAATGAACTGATGTGCGTTAGGACATTGTCTCTCCCATAGTTCTACCTATTAGACTTTAATCCTCATCAATGATTTCTCTTTTGGTAGAGCGATATCCTTGAATAAGAGTGAAAGTAGTAACGGTTAAGAAGAAGATAACCACATAATGAACATAGTCTGTTATCCAAGGGAAGTTAACACCGAAATAGTATCCGCCTCCCACTAAACTAATTACCCAAAGAAAGGCTCCAATAAAGTTATATAGGGCAAATGGAATGGGTTTCATTTTTACCACTCCAGCCATAATAGGAGCAAAAGTCCTTATTATCGGTAGAAATCGTGCTATAATAAGGGTACGACTGCCAAATTTGTCAAAATACTTCTTGGTCCTATTGATATACTTCTTCTTGAAGAATAAGTTTTCTTGCTTGTTTTGTATAGCCTCCCCAAAATAATACCCAGAGGCATAGCCTGTATAGGAACCTAAAAATGCTGCCACAAAAATGGCAATAAGAAGTAGAAAGATATTGACCTTTAGAAAGCCCAAGCCACAGAATACTCCAGAGAGAAATAATAGATAGTCGCCAGGAAGGAAAAAACCGAAGAAAAGTCCATTTTCTATATAGACTATTAAGACAATTGCTATCAGCCCCCCGGTCTGAATTATTTCTTCGGAATTAGTAACGTATTGAAAAAAGTCAGTGAGTTGTTCCATTAGGATTAGCTTGCTTCGTAAAAATAAAGCATCTGATCCTAAATGAAAACGCTTTAACAGGAATATTAATTTTTATGACATAATGCTAAGCTTCTATCTCTGATAGTTCCAGCCATCTAAGTTCATTATTTTCCAAGGTCTCTTCCATCTCTTTGAGTTCTTTTCCTAAAGCAGCTAAAATTTCAAAATCTTTTTCTCCGCCATTCATTGCCTCAGAAATTACAGACTTTCTCTTTTCACATTTCGACATACTTTTTTCAATATCCTCAAATTCTTTCCTTTCCTTAAAGCTCATTTTTCGCTTGTTCGGGCTGTTTTGAACAATCGGCTTAGGAACTTCTTCTATACTTATCTCTTTCTTTGGCCCAGACTTAGCTTTTTCCTGCTCATCTTTCCACAGTCGATATTCCGTATAGTTTCCTGGGAAGTCTTTAATGTATCCTTCTCCTTCAAAAGCGAAAATGTGATCCACTATCTTATCCATAAAGTACCTGTCGTGAGACACCACCAAAACGCAGCCGGCAAAACCCTCTAAAAACTCCTCCAGAACATTTAGTGTATCAATGTCTAAATCATTAGTAGGCTCATCCAGAATTAAAAAGTTAGGGCTCTGAACCAATATTTTCATGAGCTGAAGTCTTCTTTTTTCTCCTCCAGATAGTTTACTAATGGCCGTGTACTGTACTTTTGGTGGAAAAAGGAACATGGTTAAGAACGCAGAAATAGACAGTTCTCTTCCGTCACCCAGTTTTACAAATTCAGCATATTCTCTAATAGCTTCTATTACTTTTTGGTCTTCACTGAAACTTAATCCGCCCTGTGAGTAATAGCCTACTTTAATGGTTTCTCCTTTTATAATACTTCCACTGTCGGGCGTGGCAATACCCATTATCATATCCAGCAGGGTGGTTTTTCCCATTCCGTTTTTGCCAACAATTCCTATTTTATCTCCCCTTTTAAACACATAATTAAAATGGTCTATAAAGGTGGTGTCATTATATGCTTTGCTCACGTCATGAATCTCTAGGATCTTCTTTCCCATCCTTTCAGTGCGGACATTCAGCTCCATTTTCTCTTCCTTCTTAAAGCCAGATGTTTTCTCCTTTAGGTCATGAAAGGCATCTATCCTGTATTGAGCTTTTGTAGTTCTGGCTTTTGGCTGGCGTCTCATCCATTCCAACTCCTTTTTCAAACGTTGTTGATTTTTCTCTTGAACCACGGCATCATTGTGTTCACGCTCCGACTTTTTCTCTAAAAAGTAAGCATAGTTTCCTGTGAATTTATGAATCTCATTATTGGCCAGCTCCATAATTCTGTTGGAGACCTTATCCAAAAAGTATCTGTCGTGTGTCACCAAAAACAAGGTGGTATTCGCGGTAGATAAAAAACCTTCAAGCCACTCAATGGTCTCTAAGTCCAAATGGTTAGTGGGCTCATCTAAGATCAAAAAATCTGGATTATCTATGAGGACTTTTGCTAGAGCAACACGTTTTTTTTGACCACCGGATAATTCAGAAATTAATTTATCAAAATCATGAATACCTAGTTTACCAAGAATCTGCTTTACTTTGGCTTCATAGTCCCAAGCTTGAAGGGCGTCTAAGGTTTCAATAGCAGAGGACATCAGGTCAATGTCATTTGTACTGGTGGCTATTTCGTAGTTCTTGATGGCTGTGGTAATTTCATTTTCAGCATAGAAAATGGTCTCCATCACAGTTAAGTGTCCATCAAAATCTGGATCTTGGTCTAAGTAGCCTACTCGGATGTTTTTATTGATATTTATTTCACCGCCGTCAGTCTCGGTTATACCGGTTATCATATCCATCAAAGTGGTCTTTCCTGAGCCATTTGAGCCAATTAAGGCTACTTTTTCTCCTTGGAGAATACCAAAAGTGAGGTCTTTAAAAAGCCACCTTTCGCCTAAGTCACGGCCTACGCCATCTGCAGATAAATAATTCATGCCGCAAATTTAGCTTAGGTAAAATGAATCCTAGCCTCTCTAAGAGATTTAAAAGAAGAATGTTTGGTGAGTTTTATTATTTTTAATGAGTAAGACTAAAAATCAAGATGATCAATAAGTGAATTGTCTAAGCTTATGGCTTTACTACTTCCAATGAAATAGACTGGCATAATCCCAAAAAGTATTATAAAATAACAAATTAGTGTTTGACGCAGCGAAACTCTATCCTGCTAACCATCATAAAAGGAAGAAACAAACTAAAATATAGGACCATGATGAATAACTATTTTAAAACAAATCTTTTCAACTAGCCTTGCTAGCCTTTTCCCTTTCTCTCATTAATATCGAATGGATATGAGCTTAAATGTACAGTTACAGATGCCACTGGTAAGGCATTGCCAGTAGTTAATGTTGTTATTAATGGGACATATCGTGGAGTACAAGGAGATATGGGCGGTCTGTTTGGGATAGGGAGAAGGTACGGAAATACTTACTTTTTCTTTTATCAGTTTCGAAAACCATGTCGTAAAACTAAACGGGTAGAATAACCATAACATAATATTACTGGAGTCAGAGGCTTTTAGAAAATAATTCTTCCTAATAACGTCATATCCTAAGAAGAAAAAGCACCTTTGCAAAATAATTTAAAAAGTATATGGAACAGTCCGAATTTTTAGAAAAACACGTGTTTGTAGATTTAATAAACCAAAATGATGGATTTGATGAAGAGTCAAAACATTACTTTTCTGAGACAGATTTCGAAACCGTTCTTGAACGCTCAGAATATTTCGGCATAGGTTTATACACTGTGGAGGCTAGATTAAGCGGTGAACCATTTGAGACTTCAGGGCATGAGGCGTTTAAAAAGAAGGCCACGAATCCAGCATGGTATAAAAAAGCATTTTTGACGCTGACACATCGTCAAACAGGACTTTTTTATGCGGCGACTTATAAAGTTTCTGGTAAACTTTTAGCAAGATATTCAGAGCCTAAAGCAGAAGATTAATATTAGGGTTTTCATCAACAATCCTTGACTATTTCTGCTCGCCTAAGGGCAGCAGGTATACCAAAAGCGTCCACATAGTCTCCAGCAAAAGGTCGTATCTTTCTATAGAGACTGTTTAGTACTTTTCTGATGGCTTTTGATTTGTCGCCACTCAGGAAATCATTTTCCAGAAACCAGCCCTTGTCTCTTAAGATGGCATCTAAAGCAAAGGTCTTTAGCATGAGTTTTAGGGCCTCTTTCTCTTGAGAAGAATCAGTTTTGATAACCATAGCCTTAAACTCTTTGTAGATAAAGTGCTCTATATGGGCCATTGCCAATGTGATCATATGGGTCTGTACCCTCAGGAATATATCACTTGGATTAAGCTTCTTTTTGATAAATTTCCGCATTCTATCAGATAGACTAAACAAAAGCTTTTGCTCTCGGTATTCAAAAGCGGAGTCCATGAAATCGTAACTTAAAATATGCTGTGAGTTTGTATTTCTTACGGTAATAGGGTTCAGGTCATTGACTCGAGTGCCCACTCTTTTCAGGACGTGTCTTGCCACGGCCATAAATCCGCCATCATTAAATTCTTGTTTGAATTCTGTGAGCATACTTTTGGCTACTAATTGAAGTAAGACATGATTGTCTCCCTCAAAAGTGGAGAATATGTCGGTGTCGGCCTTTAAATCCGCAAACTCGTTTTCTGCCAAATAACCTTTACCACCACAAGCTTCTCTGCATTCTTGAATGGTATCACTAGCATGCCACGATGCATAGCTTTTAAGCCCAGCTGCCAATGATTCTACCTCGCGTTTATCGTCTGTGCCAAGACATTTAATGAACTTTTCTCTTAATTTTTCAAGAGCAAAGGATAGGGCATAGCTCTTGGAAATAAGCGGGAATAATCTTTTTTGATGAGTTGGATAGTCTAAGATGAGTGTTTCTTGGTTTTGGGCTAAGGAATCGAACTGCCTCCTTTTTAGGGAATATTTAATGGCAATATCCAAAGCTTTTTTAGAAGCTGTATTTGAAGCTAAGGCCACAGATACTCGTCCACCTATCAAGGCTCCAAGCATGGTAAAAAACCGTTTGGATTCTTTAGCTATGGGGCTTTTGTAATTGCCTCCGGCATCAATCCCACCGTACTTATCCAATAAGTTCTCTACAGGTACTTCTACTTGGTCAAACCAGATACGGCCGTTGTCTACCCCATTAAGACCTAGCTTATAGCCATTGTCTTTGACAGTAACTCCTGGGAGTTCTTTATGCTTTTTATCTCTTAAAGGAACAAGGACGGCATGAATTCCATGATTTATGTCACCCACTATTAGCTGAGTAAAAACAGCAGCCATTGTGGCATGCATGGCGTTACCAATATATTCTTTTCCAGCCGAATGACTCGGTGAATGGACTACAATGGTTTTTTTTTCATAATTATAGGTGGCTGTGGTTTCTAGATCTCTCACATTGCTGCCATGACCTGATTCTGTCATGGCAAAACAACCCGCTAGCTCAAGGCTTCCCGTGTCTTTTAAATATTTGTCATGGTGTTTTTTTGTACCTAGTTGCATAACAGCTCCACCAAATAGGCCAAACTGAACACCAAACTTCACTAACAGACTCACATTACCTAGTGCCATGGTTTCGAAAACAGCTGTGTTAATGCCCGCAGAATCCTCGCCACCATACTCCTTGGGATAGGCAGATGCTCCAAATCCTTGGTCGGCAATTTCCTTGCACTGTTCTAAGATAAGATTTCTGAGTGCCTCTTTGTTTTTTAAATTATGCGGAACATCAAAAAACGGATCCATTAAGAGTTTTTTGGCTCTTTGCTTATGAATAGCGTAAGGGCCATCTAATATGGCTTGCAGAGCATCTATGTCAAAAGCTTTCTCAGCTTTTACTTCGTCAATAGTACTTGGATCTAAAGTTTGGTAAAAAGCTAACTGCGATAATTGATTATCTACACCCAAAGCTTTTTCTAGTTCATTAATGGACGATTTTACTTTTGGAGAATCCCATACTTTTTGATCTTCAGAACTGGAGGCTTGGCTAGCCATATTAATACCTAGCTGCACCAGAGAGAGTTTGTTTTCTAGATCAAGCTGAGTGGCATTCTCATGAATATCTTCTAGCCACTTTTTAAAAGTATTAGCAGTAGGTGGCGTTTTCTGGTCCGTCCATTCTAGCAATTGTTTTTTGTCTGAAAAAGTCAAAAAGACCATCCCGTTGACATGGTCACGAATGATTTTCATTTCTGAAGGACTAAGTACAGAGTCTGCCCACCCTATGTAAAAAAGAGGGAGAAGACTGTTTATTCCTGGAGAGTAGTTCATATGGAGCTTAAATTTCTTTTCCTAAAGATAGTACGCACTAGAGGAAATAAATAGGGACTCCATAAAACTTCAAATTCCCATTATAAACAATTCCAGGCGGTTCCGTTATAGACTTTGGTGCAATTCAGGTTTGTATCCCAGACCATACTGCCCGGAGATAGACTGGTCAAGGCATCTATTTCTGTTGTAGAAAGTTGAGGTAATTGGAGGAGGGTTGAAGTAATCATAGTTTCTTCTAGGATAGCTCCAAGCCTACCAGAAGCCAAATTGGATTTGTCCTTGAGTTGTAGCTGGATCTTCCGGTAATCTGAAGACGAAATCATCAGAGTCTACAGAAATGTTTGCCATATTTTGAGTAGAACTAAAAGATTGATAGCTATATGGAATCCAGTTGGTGCCAGATTTCTGATAAAAAGAAAAGTGATCTAATGTATTGTCAAAGGCAATGAATTTATTTGCACCAGGATATTCTGCATAGCCGCCGGCATAATTAAGACCGGGAATAGAGTCAAATGTGGTCAAGGCAGAAGTGGTCGAAAGTAAAACATGTATCATATCTGCTTGGGCATTGCTGTTGTCGTGGGGTATTAATTTTACCAGGTTATTTGCTGAAACCCCTAGGCTTTGGGAGGTACTAAATCCTCCTGTATTTGTAGTGGCATTTAATACGGACGACTATGCGACACCATTGTGGCTCAAAGTAGTTATACGGTTTTGCCCTAAATAGCCTATAGCTTGATTATTAAGGATTTTTGCTTTTTGTAATGCCGTTGTATTTAGGTCTTTTACGTGGTAGCTGTGTTGCCATCCTGAAGGTGTTTTCTGGAAAAAGAGTGTACTTTTGTAAGGTGCAGTTGCATTGGTAATACCAGACAAAATCGCTAAACTATCACTTATGTCAGTGTCTACAGACTGAAAAGGTGTAGAGCATCCCGCACCTGTCAATGTCGGGTCATCAAATTTAGCTGAATCTTGAACTGCCCAAGAATTATTGATTTTTTCAAACAAACGAACTTTAAGACTAGAGAAATTGGTACTTACCGCCATTGCTATGTCGTCGTGTATTTTTATATATTCTCCAAAAAACTGGTAACTACCTTCTGTTTCTATAAAGCTTTCTGTCTCCGTCCATGAGCAATTTGATTTTTCAAAGAAATATACTTTGCCCTTGTAGCCATTTGCTGCTGTTGCAGACACTATTGCGTTATTTCCGTTGATTGAAATGTTTTCTCAAAATTTATCTCCTACTACCCCATCTGAGACAGAAATGACCTGGCTAAATGTTGCATTCGGAGTAGTTGGGTCACCACCATTGATACAAGGATTAGTAGTGCTTCCGCCACTTTGGGTTGGAGACTGTGGAAATATTGAGCCCTGAAGTATTAAAGAGTATCCATTACCGGTACTATGTTCAGAAACAGAGTTTTTCTCAGTTGAAGACTTAATCATCTGCAGAGTTTTCTGTTTGTCCGCTTTTTTTTGAAACTGAGCCGACAACTGAGTACTAGAAATTAAAATCAAAATTAAAATAATGAGATTTTTCATATGATTTCTTAAAGGTTTTATAGTCAGATTCAACTAATACTCTCATCTGACTCTGCTAATTTTATAGCTGTGAATAATAACTATGTGTTTATATACCAGTAGGTTCGCAAATTGTAACCCCAGCGTTAATTATAATTCAAAATTTGTTATGTTATGCTTACGGCGGTATCCCTAATTCTAGGGATAAAAAATATCCTGATATATTGAATTTGAGAATAAACAATAGGAAAAGGATATAGGGCACAAGAAATTGGATTCCCTATCTTTGTCCTTTGTAAAACCTATTTAATGCCAATAAGTATTCGATTCATTATATTCTCAATGGTCTCTATTTTCCTTGTCGCGTGTGATTCACAAGAGGTTTATACACCAAAACCTAGGGGCTTTAATCGAATGGATTTGCCTAAGCATGCGTATCGAAAATTAACGGAGTCGCATCCGTATAGTTTTGAGTATTCAGAACATGCTGTTATAGAGCCCGATACATTTGGACAGGCAGAGCCTCATTGGATTATTGTTCATTATCCTGAATTGAAATCTAGGATTCAGTTTACTTATAAACCTTTGAATGGAAATTTGGATAAGCTCACGAGGCATATAGATGATGCTTATAAGTTGGCTGCAAAACATCATGTGAAAGCAACCTCTCAAGAAGAACGTGTGGTACAGCTAAAATCTGGGAAAAGAGCTGTTTTGATTGATATTGAAGGAGAAGTGCCTAGTCATTTTCAATTTTACATAACAGATACCTCTCAGCATTACCTCAGAGGGGCTGTATATTTGATGGAGCCATCATTAAATGACTCCTTAAGGCCTTTAATTAATTACCTGAAGGATGATTGTATGCATATTTTAGAAACTTTGACCTGGGAAAAATGATATTTTCAACAGATAATGCAGATTGGGAAGTAGTCTTTAAATCTGGCGATGCCATGAAATCAGAGCTGGTGAAAAATGAAATTGAGAATAACGATATGGATTGTATTCTACTAAATAAGAAAGATACTATGTACCCTATGTTTGGGCTATATCTACTGCATGTTAGAAAAGCAGATGCCGCAGTAGCTAAAATAATTATTGACGTTTTTATGAATAAGAATGACGCAGAGACTGAGTAAATATTCAAACCTTACCCAGCGGATTATTGCTGCGTTAATAGGTGTTACGATAATCATTAGTGGTATGCTTTATTCTGAGTATACCTTTTGGTTGGTTTTTCTTTTTATTTCTGTAATGACCCAATACGAGTTTTACAGGCTTGTGGGTCTTAACGGAAACCTCCCATTAACCATTTATGGTACTTTTTGCGGAGCAGTGTTAAATGTCCTTGTTTTCTTTATAGAGAAAGGAGACTGGCCTTTTAGATATTACTATTGGTTAGTACCACTGTTGGCTACTACTTTTTTTATAAAACTATATAAAAGGACAGATGTAAAGCCCTTTGAGAACTTAGGATACACTTTTTTGGGAATGATTTACGTGGCTGTTCCATTTGCTTTGGTAAATGAAATGGTCTTAGAATCTCATCATTATAAGCCACTTCTAATGCTCGGTATTCTCATTACTTTATGGGTAAATGATAGCGGGGCCTATTTTGTAGGAACCTTACTTGGAAAGCGTAAGTTATTTGAACGTATATCGCCCAAAAAAAGCTGGGAAGGTTTTTTTGGAGGAGCAATATGCTCTTTCTCCGCAGCGTTAGTGTATTCTAGGTTTTATACGCCCATTGAGTCTTGGAAATGGTTGGTGATTGCAGGAATTATTGTCATCACAGGGACTCTTGGAGATTTGGTAGAATCTTTATTTAAAAGAAGTATTTCTATAAAGGATTCGGGTTCTGTAATTCCTGGCCATGGCGGGTTCTTAGACAGGTTTGACGGTCTATTGCTTTCTATGCCATTTATACTTACTTTTCTCAAAATAATCGCTTAATGCGTCACACGAAAGTTCTCTTACTATTGTCTTTTTTTAGCCTTATCGGGGCAATGAAAACGTATGGTCAGGGAGATCAAAAGTTTATCACATTTAGCGGCTTCGTAATAGATGGATCTACTGATGAGCCGCTCCCAGGGGCATATATGATTAATGAACGGGCTGGGAGAGGGACTATTACCAATGGTAAGGGATACTTTTTGATGAACGTTTTCCCGGGCGATAGTATCATCTTTTCATACCTCGGATTTAAGAGACAATTTCATATAATTCCTTCAGAGGTTGGGTTAGCATATTCGGCCGTTATTGAGCTGAGTACAGAAGCCACTGCGTTAAAAGAAGTTAAAGTTTATCCTTTCAGCACAGAGGAAGAGTTTAAACTTGCACTGCTAGAAATGGAACTTCCAGATGCTAGAGAAAGGAGTAATATGGATGAAAATCTTAGCCGTGAGAACTTGGATAGGGCCATTGCTATGCAAGGTATGAGTTCTGATGCCAATTATAGATATGCCATGAATCAGCAGCTGATGAATATTCAAAGTAGGAGTACTATCACCACTAATCCGCTTACCAGCCCATTTGCCTGGGCTAGCTTTATTAAGTCTATAAAGAATGGTACATTTACAAATAAGGCTTGGAAGAAGGGAGATTACATTCCTAAGACTGAGGGCTCAAGAGACGCCATTATGAGAAGTAGTAATTGATCTAAATGGTGCTGTTATGGCTGAAATATTACTCCCGTTTTGGACTATAAATAGGCTATTCTTTACCAAACCATTCAGCGTAGGTCAAGTAATTGTCAGCAGTACGCATAAATACCTCTCCAGCTTCTGGAGAAACAGCCTTTAAGAATTTTGCCGGATTGCCAACCCAAATAGTCCCAGATGGTACTCGCGTGTTTGAGGTAACAATGGCTCCTGCACCAATAATGGCATTTTTTCCTATCACCGCACCGTCCATTACTATGGCTCCCATACCTATTAAAACTTCATCTTCTACTTGGCAGCCATGTAGTATGGCATTGTGACCAATACTTACATTGTTTCCGATAATAGTTTCGGTTTTTTCGTAGGTACAGTGAATTACTGCCCCGTCTTGGATGTTTACTTTGTCACCCATTCTGATGGCATTGACGTCTCCTCTTAGGACGGCATTGAACCAAACAGTACAGTCTTCTCCCATTTTCACATCTCCCACTACTGTTGCGTTTGGAGCCAGCCAGCATGAGTCAGTTATAGTTGGACTTATGCCCTTAACAGGTAATATTGTAGCCATTTTAAAGATTGTTTTTAATGTAATATACAGCTTTGGAGCCGTCTAATTCTTTCTCTCTATCAAACTGAAACCCACCTTTCTCTAAAATCCGAATAGATGGGATATTCTCAGGGTCTGCAATACCTACTATTTGTTTAAATTGTTTTAATTTGGATACGGTATCAAGCATAGCGAATAGCATTTCTGTCGCATAGCCTTTACCCCAATGCTCAGGAGAGATTCCGTAGCCTATTTCTAAAATGCCAAGTTCTAAAGGCGTCATTTTTACGTAACCAATGAAGCCTCCAGCCTCTTTTGACACTCCCTTGATAAAGCCTAAGTCTGGGTATTTGGTATTTGTAGCCAGTTGATTCTTGAATCTTTCTTTGGCCTCCTCAGGAGTAAGAGCTTTGCCAGTTATATATAACATGACCTGAGCATTTCTAGCCATCTCTATGGATATGTGCTCATCTTCGAGACTTAGCTGGCTGTATAATAACCGCTCAGAAACTAACATTAGAAGTTACGCTCTCCCTTTTCTCTTTTACCTAAAAGGACAGCACCAACCATAGCCACTAAGAATAGCACAGAAATTAATTCAAAGGGTAGAAGGTATTTGCTGTAAAGAAGGGTGCCTAAGGTTTCTATAAAACCAGTTTTTATCTGAAAGTTAGCTGGGTTGGTTCTAGGAATGTCTACCATTCTAACTGCCGCTACCAAAATAACGCCAATGGTACTAGCCACTATTGTGGCAGCAATCATTACTTTGTCATTATTAAGTTCTGAAGTGCCATCTTCTTTTATGTTTAAAAACATAACTACAAATAGGAATAGCACCATGATAGCACCAGCGTAAACAATGATGTTTACCACCGCTAGAAACTGGGCATTAAGTAAAACATAGTGTGCAGATAAAGAGAAAAAGGTAAGGATGAGGTAGATGATGCTGTGAATGGGGTTCTTTGACATGATAGTGCCTAGAGCTCCAAAAAGCGTAATCACAGAAACCACATAAAACCCCCATTGAGTCGATGTCATCTGTTGAATATTGTTCAAAAAATCCATGTATTAATAATTTACAGGTTTTTGTTGTTCCCAAAGCTTTTGCATTTCTTCTTTAGTCCATGCATCACGCTCATATCTATTATTCATATCCTCTACAAGCTTATCCTTACCAAAAATCACTTGGTTTCGATTGGTGAATACAGGAACAAATTTATCATGTCTTAAATAAACAGCTTCTTTGGGACATGCCTCCTCACAAAGTCCACAAAAAATGCAGCGAAGCATATTTACCTCGTAGGCCGCAGCATATTTCTCTTCTCTATAAAGTCCTTCCTCTCCTTTAGCTCTTTCAGCAGCCACCATAGAAATAGCTTCAGCTGGGCAAGCTACTGCACAAAGCCCACAAGCAGTACATCTTTCTCTGCCTTCATCATCCCTTTTAAGGATATGATGACCTCTAAAGATGGGGCCTAAATATCTTTTTTGTTCAGGGTAACGAATAGTAGCTTTCTTTGAAAAAAAATGCTTTAATGTAATTCCCATTCCTTTGGCAATGCCTGGCAAGTAGCTTTTCTCTGCTAGTGTTAAGGGGGTTTTATCTGTTTTTTTAGAACGTTTAGTCAGTTGCATATCAGATGGTTTGCTTTTTTGTTGTGAACAAAAAGGAATAGGCATAAACTAGAGCTATAAATACGGCCAATCCCAACCAGTTTACCAATAAGGCGTGTCCAGACAATTCTGCACCAGCTGTTATGATGATATTGACTATAGCTAATGGAATGAGGCCTTTCCATCCCAAATCCATGAGTTGGTCGTATCTAAATCTTGGCAAGGTCCATCTTACCCACATGTAAAAGAATATGAAGAAAGCGATTTTTAAAAAGAACGTCAAAGTACCAATGAGAGTGGCTAAGTTATGACCTATTGTTTCTCCAAATTGACCCATTAGAGTGCCAGATACGAAGTCCATTCCAGGATAATTAAATCCTCCGAAGAATAGCGTGGCAATAATAGCCGCTGAGATAAACATATTTACATATTCAGAAAATAGGTAAAGGCCCAGTTTCATGGAACCATACTCCGTGTGGTAACCCGCCACCAACTCGTTCTCAGATTCTGGTAAGTCAAAGGGCGTTCTGTTACACTCTGCAAAAGAGCAAACTAAGAATATCAGGAAGCCCAATGGCTGATAAAACACATTCCAATTGCCTCCGTGCTGGCTTTCCACAATACTTCTTAAAGAAAGGGAACTAGACATCATGATGACGGCAATCAGCGATAGCCCCATGGCTAGCTCGTATGAAATATTTTGTGATGCAGCTCTAATAGCTCCGTAAAGGGAGTACTTATTGTTTGAGGCCCAGCCTCCAATTAATATGCCGTATACACCCAAAGACACTACACCAAATACCCAAAGAATTCCTACGTTTACCTCTATGGCTTGAACAAGAATTTCAGTTCCTTCATAGATAATGCTGTCGCCAAAAGGAATGACCGCACTGGTCATCATGGCGGTGAGCATGGCCAAAGCAGGGCCCAAAATAAAGAGCCATTTATCTGCCAGTGTAGGGATGAAATCTTCTTTAAAGAAAAGCTTGCCGGCATCAGCTATTGGCTGGAGAATGCCGAACGGTCCAGCTCTATCTGGGCCTACTCTATCCTGGATAAAGGCGGCTATGACTCTTTCGAAGTATGTCTCATAAGTGGCTATACCTAGCGAAATAGCAAAAATGCCGAAAATGATAAGCCCTTTTATTACAATTACTGCATCCATAAACTTATTCTTCCAAAAGTTTGAAATCTTTATTCTGCTGCATCAAAGCTTTATAGTCGTCAGACTTTTTCACTTCATCTAAGTTTTTATCAAAGGGTCTCTCGTCATTAATATTCTTGTAATGATGTTGAGCGTAGTCCAGCGTAAAACCAGGGTTATCAATAAAATCTTTTCTATATTTATTAGTAGACATGACTGAATGACGGTCCATTTGTGACGGACCTTCTAATACCCAATCCTTCGTTTCTTTTTTCTCAAAACGGCAGGTATTACAGATGAATTCATCCACTTCACCCCACTCATTTTTTCTGCCTGTTACTCTAATTACTTCTTCTCCTTTGTACCAAACATGGGCTACTCCAGAGCACTTATCACAATCTCTGTGTGCATCCATGGGTTTGGAAAACCAAACTCTGTTTTTGAAACGGTAAGTTTTATCTGTTAAAGCTCCTACCGGACAAACATCAATCATGTTTCCTGAGAAGTCATTATCAATAGCCTGGCCAATATATGTGCTAATCTCGGCATGATCACCACGATTCATTACACCATGGCATCTTCCTTCAGTGATTTGGTCTGCAGTGTGTACACAGCGATAGCACAGAATACATCTATTCATGTGCAGCTGGATATTTGGTCCTATATCTTCTCTTTCAAAAGTGCGTCTTTCTTCTTCAAAACGCTGAGTAACTGCTCCGTGCTTAAAAGAAAAATCTTGAAGATGACATTCTCCAGCTTGGTCACAAACAGGACAGTCTAGAGGATGATTTATAAGTAGAAATTCTACAATACCTTTTCTGGTATCCACTACCTCTTGATTTGTGAAGTTTTCTACCACCATACCATCTTGGGCAGGAGTGATACAAGATGCCACTAATTTAGGCATCGGTCTTTTGTCTTTTTCCGAACCCTGGGCCACTTTTACTAGGCATGCTCTACATTTCCC
>JBLHOT010000088.1:0-14959 GCA_047623945.1 Arcticibacterium sp.
TAACATAACTAATCCTATAACTCAGGTCTCTTGCGACACTTAAAGAATTGCACTATTTCTTTAAGTTTTTGCGACTTTTGGTGAATTGGAGGTCGTTTCTTTTAAAGTGCTATTTTTGTATATCATTTACCATAAAAACAAATAAGAAATGAACGACATTAAAGTTGCCATTAACGGTTTTGGAAGGATAGGAAGACTGGTTTATCGCCAGATATATGATATGAAAGGCATTGACATAGTTGCCATTAACGATTTGACGAGCCCAGCTACATTGGCTCACCTTTTAAAATATGATACAGCTCAAGGCCGTTTCGGTCAAGAGGTTTCAGCCACAGATAACAGTATTATTGTAAACGGAGACGAAGTAAACGTTTACTCTCAGCGTGACCCATCTCAGATTCCTTGGGCAAATCATGATGTTGATGTAGTATTGGAGTGTACAGGTTTCTTTGCAAGTGACGAGAAGGCTTCTGCTCACCTAAAAGCAGGTGCTAAAAGAGTAGTGATTTCTGCTCCAGCCACTGGTGATGTTAAAATGATTGTGTTTGGTGTTAACCATGAAACACTAGACGGAACTGAGAAAATAATTTCTGGAGCATCATGTACTACCAACTGTTTAGCACCGATGGCTAAAGTGCTTAATGATTCGTTTGGCATCAAAACTGGTCTTATGACCACAATACATGCATACACTAACGATCAAAACACACATGATGGGCCTCATCCTAAAGACTTAAGGAGAGCAAGAGCCGCTGCGGAAAATATAGTTCCTAATACAACTGGAGCTGCAAAAGCAATCGGTAAAGTACTTCCAGAATTGAACGGAGTTTTAGACGGTGCAGCTCAGCGTGTACCTACTATCACTGGTTCATTAACGGAATTGATGACAATCTTGGATAAGAAAGTTACAGCAGATGAGGTGAATGCCGCAATGAAGGCCGCAGCTGATGCATCTTTCGGATATACCGAAGATCCAATAGTAAGTTCTGATGTTATTGGTATTAACTTCGGTTCATTATTCGATGCTACTCAGACTAAAGTTCAAACTGTTGGCGATGCTCAAATGGTTAAGACAGTTAGTTGGTATGACAATGAGATGTCTTATGTTTCTCAATTGGTAAGAACTGTTTCTTATTTCGCAGGATTAATTAAGTAATACTCCTTGGCGTAATAAAAAAGTATAATAAAAGCCCCGTTATCAATTGATAACGGGGCTTTTGCATTTCTCCTTGGGCTTTCCTTTCTGCCATACTAAACCTTGAGTCGGGCCTTAATGTAATTAATGGTAAAGCCTTTTTCTACCCAAAGCTTTTCATAATGGGTTTGAATGCCAAAATGCTCCTCTAAGAGCCCGGAATTGTATAGATCCTTAGTATAGCCTAGTACTTCAAAATCTGGGTCCTGCTGGAGTTTTTCAAGGCTATACGCGTATAATTCCGGACTATCTGTCTTCAACTTAAACAATCCATCTTTCATGAGGTATTTTTTATAGAGATCTAAGAAATGCTGATTTGTTAGCCTTTTCTTTTCTTGCTTATCACCAGGTTGTGGATCTGGGTGTATTAGCCATATCTCTGCTATTTCCTTTTCTTGAAAGAACTCATCTAAATATTGAATCCCAGTTCTTAAGAAAGCAGCATTTGTTAATCCTTTTTCCTTGGCCCTTTTGCTTCCCCTGGCTATTCTATCTCCTTTAATATCGATACCTATAATGTTCTGAGAAGGAAGATGCTCCGCAAGTCCTACGGTATACTCACCTTTACCACAAGCCAGTTCCAGAACCAGCGGACTGCTATTCTTAAATTGGATCTCATTCCATTTACCTTTAATAGTAGTATAAAGGGGCTTGTCTCGTTCAATGACGTTAAAGGCTTCTTGATTGTGTTGAAATCGGTGTAATTTTCTTCTTGACACGTTATTATAAATTATCTAATTCAGCTACTAAATAGGTACTTCCCCCAATAAATATTAAATCATCTTTCGTGGCCTGTTGTTTAGCAAAGGCCAATGCTACATTAACATTCCTAAAGAACGCAACATCAGAAATGTTAAAATTAGTAGCAATTGTTTTTAGTTCTTCTTTTGTTTTAGACCTGGGTGAATCGAATGTACTAAAATAATACTTACCTCCACTAGGCAATAGGCCAAGTATGCCGTCTAATTTCTTATCAGAAGCGAAACCCAGAATGAGGTGACAATTTGAGTCACTATACTTAGATATATGACTATCAAGTAGCTTAAAGGCATGTTCGTTATGTCCTGTATCGGCTATAATAAGTGGTGAAAAACCCAGCGTTTGCCACCGGCCCTTAAGGTCAGTATTAGTAATAGTCTTCTTTAAACCGTTAAATATATTAACGGTGTTAATATTAATAGCATTGTGATTTCTTAATATTCTAGCCACACTCAACACCCCTAAAAGATTATTCGATTGATAAGTCCCTTGTAAGTCTAATTCATAGAACGACTCCCCGGCAGTACCTTTATTATCAACTAGGTACTTAGTTGACTTAGTGTCAGGAATTGCTCCCGTTATCATATATACATCCTGGGCAAAAGTTATAGGACTAGATCTTTCTTTGGCCAATTCAATAAACACTTGATCCGTTTCATTATCTCTTTCCGAAATGACCACAGGAATACAAGGTTTAATAATTCCGCCTTTCTCTCTAGCAATTTCTGGAAGTGTATTTCCTAAAACATCCATATGGTCAAAACCAACGTTAGTAATTAGCGAAACGATAGGATTAATGACATTGGTAGAGTCTAATCTTCCTCCTAAACCAGTTTCAATAACGGCGAAATCTACTTCTTCTTTGGCAAAAACATCAAACGCCAAAGCCACCGTGACTTCAAAAAAAGACGGGTTAAGGTTCTTTATAAATTCCTTATGTTTCTCTACGAAGGACACAATGAGCTGTTCTTCTACCAGCTTTCCGTTGACCCGGAATCTCTCTCTAAAATCTTTTAAATGAGGGGAAGTATACAGTCCAACTTTGTAACCAGACTCCTGTAATATGGAGGCCAACATATGGCAAGAACTTCCTTTTCCATTTGTGCCTGCTACATGAATAGACTTAAATTTATTTTGCGGTTCACCTAAATACCTACAAAAGGCTTTAATGTTATCTAAGGATGGGGTGATTGCCTTTTTCCCAATCTTTTGAAAAGCGGGTAATTGAGCATACAAGTATGAAACGGTTTCCTGATAAGTCATTAAGCAAACAAAATGTTCGCAAAAATAATCAATTGGTAATATTAATCGTAATAGATCCTGTAGACCTTGGTGGCGGAGTTCCTTGAGGAGTTAACGAGCGACTTAGACTTCGTTGGATATAGGACTTGTAATAGTTAGTAACACTTGGGCTGACCGTAGAACTTTTGACCTGAATGGCTATAACATCTCCTCTGTTGTCTACAGTAACATTGAATACAATTCTACCCGTTTCAGATGACGAATCTTTAGGAGGATTTAAAGCTTTTTTATTCCAGCCACTTAATCCCGAAATTGAACTTCCGGCCCCTCCTTTTCCAGGATTTCCGTATAGGCTCTTTCCATCCGGTGTACCTCTAGGGTCTCCTTGGTCACCTACGTTACCTGGAGCACCATCTCCATTACTGTTTCCGCCAATACCATCTCTACTTCCTGTAGTGCCATTGGACTCACCTCCTGTACCTGACTTTTTCATTACAGACCCTCTATCTACGCTTCTAGATGGTTTTGGTGGAGTTTGTACTGGAGGAGCAGGTGTTGGTGTTACAGAACGCGTTGGCGTCCTTTTAGTTGATGTTTTTTTCATGACCACAGGAGTCTTCTCGGCCTGTGAAGTAATAACTGGAGTTGTTTTTTGAGGAGTGGCTTTAGGAGTAACTGGTTGCGGGCTCGGAGTGGCTACTGCCGGTTCTGGCTGACTTACGGCCTCTTCTGTGCTAGCGTCATCTGCTGGTTTAACATCGTAATTATTTTTTGAGGCATTCGCTTTATTTGTGGTTTGAATATCTCCATAACCCGTTAGATCCAATCCGTAATTGAGATCCACTCCCATCGCAAGTGGCTCCTCGGCTGGTTCATAAAATATTTCAAAAAAGAACAAAGCAGCCAAAAAGGTTCCATATAGCCCTAAGCTAATCCAAAAAGCTTTTTTTCTATGTTCTGTATTATTTATTACTAACTCCATACTCGTCAAAATAAACGGATTTATCTCCAGTAAATTGTTCTATCCTATTAGACATTGCTTCAGCCTCGTCTATCGAATTAACGGCAACTATCACTCTTCTCATGCCACTAACCACCTTTATTTCTGCTTCAAAACCAGAAGCCTTCATTCTAGATACTAATTTTTCTGCGTTGGATCTATTTTTAAATAAACCTGCAGACACTTGATACTTACCTTTTTTGAGATCCTTTTTTATCTCTTGAATTACGGCATTTTTATCGACGACTTCTGCATCTACATAGGTACTATCCTCTGTAAGCGTGTCTGTTTCAATAAATAAGTCGTTATTGCCTACTGTTTCCTCAACCTGAGTTACCACAGCTTCTTTTTGAAAGGGTTTATAAAGCATCACATAGTACAATGCTCCAAAAATAAAAAATAGAGGAAGTAGGTATAGCATGTACCTTATCCAAGGCTTATCTTCTTGGTCCTCATAATCTTCATTCTCTAATTCAGCCGTATATTCATTGTAAGCCTCTGATTTGGCTTCAGGTCCGATTTCTTCTACATTTTGTTGCAAAGTTTCATAGGTAGGTACTGTATTTGAAACTGCTGAAGTAAAAGTATTCTGAAATTCAGGTTTCGTATAGAAATCCTCTGTAGAAGTGAATTTGCCCTCTAGATGCCCTGCTCCTGTTTTTTTGGCTGATAAGATGTTCCCTAAAATTGCAGGATTATTAGGGTTAACTTGACTTTTGAATTTATACAAATATTCCTTCAATAGTTTTTCAACTACTTCTTTTTCTAAATTCTCTTTCTTAAAAAGGTAATTGAGGAATTTATGCGAGTCATCTGAAGTTAAAAGGCCATTAAACTCAAAGGTTTTATGAGGTGAAATTAAATCACCTGATTCCGACAGGCTAGCTGACGTAAAAACCGCAATAAAAGCACCAATTCCAGGAATAATTAAAAAATCCTCTTCGTATAATAGTTCCTTGAGATGCTTGTCGAAGTCTATCATTTAGAAAGCTCTTTTTCTGTCGTTAAATATGCGTAAAAATAGCTGTTTTTTACTAAAGCCGGATGAATTCGAAAGAGAGGATTTAGTACTCCAACCATTTAAAGGGACACATTTAAGCCAATTAGGAAGTTTAAGCCCTGTTGAGGGTAATTAAAATATCTCTGATAATTTTTCCCAAGGATATTGTTCAATTTTACAAAAGCGGAAAACTGCTCGCTAAATAAGTAAGTAAATTCTGCATTTAAGTCCGTAATAGCAGGCAGTTTAACGTCTTCAAATCTAAAGGGATCTCTAGCATAAGTACTTCCTATAAAATAGAAGTCAATATTTGAAACAATTTTATCTGAAACCAAAAAAGTATTTCCAAGTCTTCCTTGAAAAGAAGGTTTATGATAGGGTTTATTGAAATCTATCGTTTCATAATACCAATAATCTGCTGTAAGGTTTGTTCTCCAGAATTCAGCTGCTTGGTAATTAAATTCAGCGGAAACGTTTACAAAATCTGTTTTATTCTGTTCGTATTCTATAAAAAATTTGTTTAGGTATGTTCCATCTCTGTCAAACCCATCTTGAAGGTTGAAAAAGTATAGACCAGTAAATTGGCCATAAGATGCTTTGAAATTATAATTTAAGCCAGTCATTAAATCTCCCCTACTACCTATGAAAATTTCTTGGTCTTTGGTTGTGTTTTGAAGATTAACCTGTTGCATAAGCCATGGGTTTTCATCCAGCATAGATCCTAATGTGTTTCTAATAATATCACCATCGTACCCTGCAAAAAAGTAATATAAACTAGGTGTTTTGTAGGTCAAAGTAGCGGTAGGGAACCCTTTTGTTATGTTTAATCCAGTGATTTGATCAAACTCATTTACCGCCTTAAAACCGAGTTTAGCGTTAAAACTATTGAAGTCAACATTGAATGACGGTTCTACTCTGAAGAGATTTCTTTTTCTAACAGGATCTTCTAAATAATTATCTGTTCGTTGAGTCAGATAGGCCTCTGCGGCTATTATGGCAGTTACTCTGTCTTCAATTATAGGGAAAGTAGTCTTAAATTCAGAGGACCAGTCTATTTCTTCTGCATCAAAATTATCATTTAAAGTACGTAAATTGGTCTTAAGGGAATAGTCTAAAGTCGCTTGAGGGTTAGTATTCTGAAAAGCAACTCCAAAATTAAAAATGCTCAGCTTCTGCTTTAATTGGTCTTTGTTATACTCATAGGTTAAAGTGTCGTAGCCAAAAAACTTATAATTCCTTAATTCATAACCCAAATTTCCCTTGAGCTCAAAGCCAGAACTCTGATACTTGCCGTCCAGCCTAATTTCATCTAAATTAATCCCGGAGTTCTCACCCTGAATGGGCCCTCTCTTGGCGGCATTATGAAGACCATAAATTCCAAATACTAGATTTTGGCTTTGATCTGAATTAATGAATGTTTCCGCGTAAAATCTACCAAAATTCCCTGCACCTACTTTGAAATAGTTTGGATATCCTGAACTTTGACTTCCTCTTCTTTTTTCATCCTCTACCGGAGAAACAATGTTCGGAGTAAACGTGATTTCTTCCACACCCGTTGGTTTCTTTTCAAAGAATGTGTAAGCCATTTTCCTTTTTTCTGTTACCTTTTCCTCCATAGGGATTTTCTCAAAGACTCTATTGGCCTTTTGGAGTTTAACACTTCTTTCCTTGGTGATGGTTATTTCTTCATCCCCAATCCCCTGGCCTATAGAAGTAAGACTTAGACACAGCAAAACAATGATTTTATCTGAATTTAATTTCATCTTTAATTTAGATTCTAAATTATTTAGGAATATTCTTCAACTTAGCCTTTGCCAGTAGAACCGTTTCTGTATTACCTGAATTTTCCACTATGGAGTTAAGTGTGGCCTTTGCCATGAAGTAATCTTCCTGACCTACATAAGAGTCAGCAATTAGCAGAAAGGCTTTTTCGTACCATGTTATGAAATCACCAAAGTCTTTGGCCAGATCTTGCATTTCTTCGATGGTCTCTTCGTACTTACCACTTTCAAAAAGCATTTCTCCGAGCAGATACTTGGCCTCTGCCCCATTTACATCTTTATCTAAGGCAATAACTTTATTAAACTGAGCCTGTGCTTGTGTAAAATCACGTCTTTTCTTATGGCACTTTCCGATGTACAGCTCAGCCTTATTTCTAATACCTATTACCACTCCGCCACCATCAGATATGGCATCTTTGCAGTATTTGATACTATTTTCATAATCTCCTAGATAATAATAAGATTGAAATAAACCTTCCCAAGCAGTCACTTGATCACGCTTACTGTCACTAGAGCTTAGTACATTTTGGAAGTCGCTCACAGCATCCCTATAGTTTCCAGCCGCAAACTCTATATCCGAAGCTCTAATAGCAGCCTTAGCAGCCCATTGAGACTGACTATCCTTTATGACTTCCTTATAAAAAGGTAAGGCACTGGAAGGTCTGTCAGTAAAGTAGAAGGATTCAGCTATGAGGTGTTTGGCTTCAATTACATTGGTATTACTAGGGTTATTTCTAATAAAACGTTGAAGGGTTGTAATTGCCAACTCATACTTTTCTGTGTAAAATAGATTTTTAGCCGCATCATACTGCATGGCAATAGCAGAATTACTTCCCGGATTATTTTTTTGATATTCATCTGCAATATCAGCGAAATCTTCACTTCTTCCCGTTAAATTCATGATGTCTCTGAGACCTATCAGGGCTTCAGTAGAAGTCTCATGACTTCCAAAGCGGTTAATTAGTATTTTATAGTCTGAAATAGCCCTGTCAAAGTTTTCAACATTACCATAGGACAAGGCTCTTTTGAGTAAAGCAAAAGGTACAAGAATAGATCTCGGCCTTTGTCTTAGCATGTTTGTAAACGTAGAAATAGCCGATTGGTAGTCGCGTTTCTCCATTTCAATAGATCCTTTTTCAAAAAGTACATCATCGTAAAGTCGAGAGTTTTCGTAAAGTCTTTCAAACTGATCAAACGCTTCTAGAGCTTCCTGCTTTCTTCCCATAAAGTCCAAGGTTATACCTTTCTGAAATAGGGCATAATCTTTATCCGCACGATTATTTGTTAGGGCGGTATTATAACTGCTGAGAGCACTACTAAAATTCTTTTGGATTAGGTAACAGTCCGCCAATCTTAACTGAGCATCTTCTCTGCTCTGCTGGGATTCAGAGTCCATAGACGAGGACAAAAAGTCTTTAAAATAGCGTTGAGCTTGAGGATATTGCTCCTGATTGAAATAGATATATCCTAAACTATAAAGGCTTTTATTTTTCTGTATACTGGTTCCTGAGCTAAGAATACCTTTATATAAGTTCTCTACACCTGCTTTTTCAGAAGCAAAGGCAGATTCTGCTTTCCAAAATTTAGCATCTTGTATCATGGAGTTATTGATTCCCGCCGAAATGCTTTTATCAAAGTAACCGATGGCAGAATCAAACTTTTCAACGTTGTAATCTATAACAGCCTGTGCATAACATAGCTTTTGATAAGCTTCATCAATTTTAGAGGTGGTTCTGGCAAGGCTTTCAATGTATTTAATGGCTTTTTCGTAATCATTACTTTCAAAAAGTATTTCACTCATGAGTTCATTAGCCTCATCTATGTATTTACCATTTGGGTAGTCCGTCACATAGTTCTGTAGTGAGCCTATAGCAGATTCACTATTCCCCTGCTCCACCTGTACTTTTACATAATTATAGCTGGCTTCTTCTTTTATTTCAACATCGAAGTCGGTTTTTCTAGCAAAATCAAATGCCGCCATAGCTGCGGCAAAATCCTCCTCTTTAAGAGCAGATATGCCTAAATAATAGGCCGCCTGTTGCCCAAGTGCATCTTCTCTTGCCGCTATTATTTTAAAAACAGCAATCGCTTCTTTGTGCTGTTCCGTTTTATATAGACTATAACCATGTCTAAAAGTAACTTGAGGATCCACTGAGCCTCGTCTTAGTACTTTGAATCTATCATAATAGGTGGCTGCCTTCTCAAAATTATCTCTAAAAAACAACACCTCAGCAGCCAGCATACATATTTCATCTGTTTTCCTGCCGTTAGGAGCGGATATTATTGGCTCAGCATAAGTTAATAATTCGTTATATTTTTCTTGACGATAGAGAATCTGGGCAATCCAATTTGGGACTTCAACTTTATAAGGATTCACACTTTCTACTCGACGTAGATCCACCAGAGCTAAGTCAAA
The DNA here is from genome assembly GCA_047623945.1 of Arcticibacterium sp. Lineage (GTDB taxonomy): Bacteria > Bacteroidota > Bacteroidia > Cytophagales > Spirosomataceae > Arcticibacterium. The sequence continues at coordinate 9,394 of JBLHOT010000088.1, forward strand.
ATTTTCGTTTTCAAAGTTTATAACAGCTGCGTAATACGCAGCATGAATAGCGTTTTCTGCCGCTGTTTTTTTAACGTAATTGAATTCTTTTAATGCTTGAGGGTATTGTTTTAATTGGTAATAAGCCACCGCCAGTTTGAACCTCAGTTCGTATACCTCGAGGTTATCTTGCCTAAAATCAATGGCTTTACTTAAATATTCCACAGCTTTTTCATAGTCCCCTTGGTCATAAAAGCTTTCACCTAGATCACTAAATATCAATTTAGCTTTTGGGTGTTCGCTATGATTTAGTACAAACCGATGAACTTCAATATCAGCATCTTTGGAATTTGTATACAAAGCCGAAACGGCAGAATAGTACTCTGCATTAGCAATATTGAATTTATTTGGGTTAAAAGAGGCGGTGGATTCATCCACGTAATTCTTAAATTCTTTTCGAGCTGCCGAATATGCCTTTTTCTCAAATAACTCTACCCCACTATTATAATGGGATTCTATTTCCGTATAGCTGAGCGTGTTTTGAGAGAAAGATAAGGAGGGAATTATGACAGACGAAAAAATAATCAAAAAGATTTTTTTCATTGAAAAGCGAATTCTGTGATAGTGTAAAAACCAAATTTAGGAAAGATGTCTATCAATATGCAGCAATTATTGGTTTTAAGTTTCTTTGGGATAATAAGCTTTTAACGTAAGCTTTTGCTTAAAATTGTAACAAGGATATTTCCTAACTAAAAATCAACATTCTAAATTTTATGATTCGTAAAAAAACTTTTAGCCTCCTGCTTTTAAATCTGAGCCTATTTTTTGGTTTTCAGGCTATGGCCCAATCTGATCATGACATTAAATATGGGCTGGGCATGTCAGAACCAGAAACGCACTTTTTTGAAGTACACATGGAAGTTCCTAAGGTACTTAGCAATCCGTATTTGCAAGATAAACAGCATTTGATAGTTAAAATGCCAGTTTGGACACCTGGCTCTTATTTAGTGAGAGAATATCCCGGCAATGTAGATGGCTTCATAGCTCATGATGAGCAAGGTAGAAGTCTCAATAGCCGAAAAATTAATAAGAATACTTGGCAGATTGACATTGAAAATGCTGAAGATGTACTTATCGATTATAAGGTTTATGCTAATACGCTTACCGTAAGAACTTCCTTTATTGATGCCAACCATGGTTACTTAGTTGGTGCAAGCATTTTTATGTTTGTGCCTGAACTTATGGAGAAGCCTTCAGAATTAAAAGTGACGCCATATGAAAAATGGTCAGTGGTTTCAACGGCTCTTCCAGAGACTTCCAAGAACGTTTTTACGGTTAAGGACTTTGACACCTTGGTCGATAGCCCTATCGAAATCGGAAATCATGAGGTCTTAGAATTTGAAGCTTTGGGGATTCCGCACAAAATAGCAATGTACAGTGCTACTAAGTTGAATTATGATAAAGAGAAACTCTTATCTGATTACATAAAACTGGTGGAAGCAACTACTTCCGTTGTTGGTGAGTCTCCGCTAAATCATTATTTGTTCATTGTTCATCACCAACCTGGTATAGGCGGGGGCTTAGAGCATAAATTCTCTACTACCTGCCAGACATCTACAGGTGCTTATAGTACAGAAAGTGCCTATAAGGGATTTTTTGCTTTACTAGCTCATGAATATTTTCATTTATGGAATGTTAAGAGAATACGACCAGTAGCACTCGGACCATTTGATTATGAAAAAGAAAACTATACACATATGCTTTGGGTGGCAGAAGGTTTCACCAATTATTTTGAAGAAGTTATTTTAAAAAGAGCAGGAATTTATACTGATGAGGATGTTTTAAGTAATCATGCTTCGGCAATAAACAATGCGGAGAACGCAGCTGGAAATAGAGTTCAGTCTGTAACCGAAGCTTCATGGGATGCTTGGGTAAAGTACTATAGGCCTCATGAAAACTCTAAAAATACAACAGTGTCTTATTATGGCAAAGGAGGAGTACTCGCTTCTTTATTGGAAGCAAAAATCATAGCGAATACAGAGGGTGAAAGGTCTTTGCAAGACGTTATGAGACTACTTTATCAGAAATACTATAAGGGACTTAACCGCGGATATACGGACGCAGAATTTCAATTAGCCTGTGAAACAGTTTATGGTGGTTCTCTAGATTATTTCTTTGAACGTTTTGTAAGCGGAACAGAAACACCAGATTACAATAAAATCTTCAAGGGTGTTGGACTAGAATTAGTAGATGCCAACGAGGTAAAGAATGAGCCCTATATTGGAATCTCGGAGCGTTCAGGTTATGTTTATAGAATAAGCTCTAACGGAAGTGCCTATCATTCGGGTTTAAGTGTTGGTGATGAGATTGTTAGTATAGATGGCAAATTGGGAGAGTCATTTGCTTCTGCCCTTTACGGGAAAGATGTGGGTGATAAAGTTTCAGGCGTTGCTTATAGAAACGGCGTCAAGTTTGATTTTAGTTTTGAACTAAAAAAGGATCCAAGAAAGTCATATTCATTTAAGAAGTTAGATAAACTAAAGAAAAACCAAAAAGTGGCATATGCTAAATTCATAAATGCATAAACAAAAGCTGTTTTGAGATTTTATGAAGGGGCTGTCTTAAAATAGAGAGACAGTCCCTTATTATTTGGATTGTACGCTCTTCTGTGAAGATTTATAAACATGCAATTTTCAGAGCCTACTTTTGCTATATGAATTCTCTTTCATTTAGACTTAATCTAATAGAGCGTTAAAATCCTTAGCCATAGCCTTAAAACGTTCAATAACACCTGCATAAAAGGCATCTGTGAGCATTTGTTCTACTTCTTGATCGCCACTTACATCAAACTCAGAAACTTTATAAGACTGCTCTAAGAGCCCCGCTTCAAACTTTATAATATATTTGTTGTTAAACACATATAGGGAAGTTTTACAAAAAGTGTTTGTTATGTCTTTGACGAATCTCATAAATAAGGAATTGATGAAAAATGGCTTGAAATTAGGCCTTTTGTTATTTGGTACTGCTTTGCTTTTGGCTTGCGGAGACAAAAGTAAGACAGAAGCAGCAGAGTTTTTTGAACGAGGGAATTATCATTTTAAGAAAAATGAAACAGAAAGAGCCTTGGAGCTATTTACGGAAGCTATTGAAAAAGTAGAGGACTTTGCAGACGCTTATAACAATAGAGGCCTGTGCTATGAGAAGTTGGGCAATATGGAGAAGGCAAGCTCCGACTACAGAAAAGCTATGGAACTTGATGATAGTTTTGATGCCGCTAAACTAAATTTAGCTGCTGCCTATATTCAAATGGGTGAACTTAAAAGCAGTGAAGAATTATTAAATCGATTAGCTCCCTCTTACGCCGACTCTTCAACATTCTATGACCTTAGAGGTAAATATTATCTTCAAAGCTACGAACCCGAGGCCGCGGCCTCTGATTTTAAGAGGTCTTTAAAACTTCTTCCCAATAATACGCAGTCCGAAACAAATTTGGGCTTTGCCTATTATCAACAGAAGGATTTTGAAAAGGCAGAAAAGCAGTTTTTAAAAGCACTATCCAGTAAACCCTCTTTTGCATTCGCTTTGAATAATTTAAGTGCCACATATGCTCAGTTGGGTTATTGGGAAAAAGCACTTGAATACTCTCAAAAAGCAATAGAGGAGGTGCCCAATGAAGTTCTTTTCATTAATACGCATACCCTTAATTTGATAGAGAATAATCGCTTCATCGATGCCCTTAAGTTTTCGATCAAAGCCTTGAAATTGGACCCACATAACCCATACGCATTACGGAATTCAGGGGTATTAAAAATGAAAAGTGAAAAATATCAGGAAGCTGTAAAAGAATTAGAAAAAGTTGAGGCCAAAAACCCTGAAGTGGAATTCATCTATTATTACCTCGGAAATCTTTATCAGAAGCAAGGAGATCTCACTAAGGCATGTATGGCATTTAAACGAGGTGAATTATTGAGGGACCTGCGTTCAAAAAAGCAGGCTTTAAAGTGCCCTTGATTCTTTGTTGATTTCTCTTTTAAGAGCCAATGATAAAAGAACAGCTAGTAGGCCGCAGCTACCGAGGAGCAAAAAATTAACATTATATCCATATCTAGCGACGATGTCCATTCCTATTTTTGGACTTAAAATATGAGCCGCCGCAAAAGCCATAGAATATAAAGCCATATACCTTCCTTCATTACCTATTTTTGCTCTTTTCATGGCAAATGCGTTCGTGTAGGGGAAGCCTACCATTTCTCCAAGGGTTATTAGTACCATACTAATGGCCAAAATACCGGCCCAATTATCTATTAAAAGAACAAAGAAACTTATGGCTATAAGTATCGTGCTCAAAGTAATAAGTTTAGTATCCCGAATTTTTCTTTTTTCAATCCAGTGTACCATAGGCATTTCAAAAAGTACAATCACAAAACCATTAATAAAGAATATCATACCTGTTTCAAACTCAGAAAGACCATAATGCTCTTTGTGATACAGAGGCAGTGTAGTAAATATTTGGAAAAAGACGACCGCAATTAGAAATGTCACTAATAAAAACAGCCAGTAGACTTTATCTTTATAAACTGCTGCATCTAGTTTAAAGAGACCAGCCTTTTCCGCTTTCTTCTTTACGCCCTTACGTTCCTTTATCAAGACAAGAAAGAGCGTGCCTGCCGTTATACAGGTCAATCCATCAATCCAAAATAGGGATCCATATCCACTAGAAATAATTACTAGCCCGGCTACGGTTGGGCCAAATACAAAGCCCAGATTAATAGCTAAGCGTATGAGTATTAGCGAGCGAGTTCTATTCTCTGGTTTGCTGTAGGTATTCAAAGACACGAACATGGCAGGACGGAACATATCTGCGACAGTCATCACTAAAAAAATACCAATGCACAAGGACCAAAGAGTATTCTGGTATTGGAGAAGAATAAACAAAAGCCCAGATAAAAATAGGCTGTAAATCATGACTTTATAAAAGCCGATACGATCAGTGAGTTTCCCGCCTAACCAGGCCCCAGTAAAGGCTTCAAGACCAAAGAAGACCATAATCCATCCCACTTCTTCGTACGAGAAGCCCAAATCTTCTTTTAGGTACTTGGCGAAAAATGGGAGAACCATTGTACCTGCCAGATTAATAAAAGTGACCAAGGAAAGCCACCAAACCTCTTTTGAGAGCCCTTTAAAAGATTCTATGTAAAGCAAAGCGATTCCTTTTATCATAGTCCTGACACAAAAAATCCAGCGATGTGCTGGATAAGGGTTAAATAAATATTTTTATCAATCTCTACGCACGGGTCTATAGGGTATTCCCAATAGAATATCGTTTACAGACCTGTACATTTTTAGCAAGTTTCTTCATTTTCAAATGCCGCTTTTTTCTTACTGTCACGAAGTTACGATTTGAATTAAGTTTTACACAATGTTTCAGATTAAGCCTCTATAAGTCCGCTTGAAAAGTATTATGAAAAAGACTAGAAATCAAAATTTGGGAAGGAATTCCTTCTTCTATTGCTCTTCTTTGAATAGACTCAAGATCCCTTTTACTCATTCTAATGTTTATTCTTTTTAATCAGTAATTCCACTTGAA
>JBLHOT010000089.1:0-14958 GCA_047623945.1 Arcticibacterium sp.
CCTTGTTAAACGTAGAAAACAAAATCCAAAACCGTCAACCATCAGATTTAGTCCATGAATATGGCTCACCCTTGTATGTTTATGATGGAAATAAGATAGAAGAACAAATCCAAAAAATGAGGGATGCATTTGCTGGCATTACAGTTAAACTAAAATATGCTTGTAAAGCTCTGACCAATATCAATATCATGAAACTGATGCTGAAAAATGGTGTAGATATAGATGTTGTTTCCATTGAAGAGATAAAACTAGCCTTGATGGCAGGGTATAAACCGGCTCAAATTCAATATACGCCTAGTGGTGTGGCTTTTTCGGAAATAGAAGAAGCCTTAGGTTTAGGAATAAGACTGAACATTGATAGCTTAAACCTTCTAGAGGAGTTTGGAAAGAAGTATGGTGATAAGCACGCCATTGCCATTAGACTTAATCCTTCTATTATGGCAGGCGGAAACTTGAAAATCTCTACAGGTCATGCAGATTCCAAGTTCGGTATTCCAATAGAATACATGGAGCAAGTTATCGCATTGGTGAAGCAGTATAAACTACGAATAATAGGCCTTCACCAGCATAACGGCTCCGATTTCAAAGATGGTTCTGTGATAGTGGCTGCCATGAAAAAGTCATTTGAAGTGGCTGAGAAGCATTTTCCTGACCTAGAATTTATAGATATGGGTTCTGGTTTTAAGGTGGCTTATCATAAAGAGGACGTCATTACCGAGATGAAAAGCATTGGAGCCGAAGTGGTGAAGGAATTTAAAGCTTTTGTTACCCGATATGGAAAAGATGTGCAGCTTTGGTTTGAGCCAGGCAAGTATTTGGTGAGCGAAAGCGGCACTTTCTTGATGACTTGTAATGTGGTGAAGCACAATCCAAACAGGAACTTTGTACACGTTAATTCTGGTTTAAATCACCTCATAAGACCTATGATGTATGATGCCTACCAAGAAATAGTAAATGTCTCTAACACAGATAATTCTAACACAGAGAAGTACGATATAGTAGGCTATATCTGCGAAACAGATACAATGGGCAGTGATAGACTCCTGCCAATCGTAAACCCGGGAGACATCATTGCTATGAAAAATGCTGGGGCATATTGCTTTAGCATGGCGTCCAACTATAACTCTAGAGTGAGACCGGCAGAAGTGTTGGTTTATAATGAGAAGACGCATCTCATTAGAGAAAGAGAGACCATGGAAGATATCTTAAAGCATCAGATAGAGGTGGATTTATAAGTATTTACTTCCTAAGAGAAAAGGCCAGTTTATAAACGAAACTGGCTTTTTCTTTTAGGAGGAACAGCTATATTTATGAAATAAAATACAACCAAAACAAGCTAAAGGCTCCACGCCCATTGCTACAACCTAGAAAAATGATAAAAGTAGGACTCGTCGGTTTCGGATTATCTGGAAAATGGCTTCAAGCACCATATTTTGTATTAAATCCCAATTTTCAGCTAAAATATATTGTCACCTCTCAAGAGATTGGTGAAGACCTATTTAATGGCACTCAAAAAGCCAAGGACTTAACTCAGCTATTAGAAGATCCAGAGATAGACCTTATTTCTATTTGTTCACCGTCTAGTACACATTTTGAATACACAAAAAGGGCTCTGAACGCTGGGAAACATGTCTTGGTAGAAAAACCAATGACCGCCACCTATAAAGAAGCGTTGGAACTTATAGACCTAGCTAAGAAGGTAAATAAAACCTTGATGATTTATCAGAACAGACGTTTTGATGGAGATTTCATGACGGTGCAGCGTGTCATTCAATCAGGTGTTTTGGGCGATATCCTTTCTTATGAAGCTCGCTGGCATAGATACAGCCCTATTTTAAATCCTAAACCGTGGAAAGAGGCCGTTTCTCCGGGCAATGGAGCCATTTATGATTTAGGAGCACATTTAATAGACCAAGCTATCTATCTTTTTGGGAATCCAAAAGGCGTACGGGGTGAGGTTTACACGCAAAGAGAGGGCAGTAACATAGATGATGCCTTTGATGTGGCCTTGGATTATGGCAAAACCAAAGTGAAACTGAGCTCTAGCTTACTGGTCAAAGAATTTGAGCCTAGATATGTGGTTCATGGAACAAAAGGCTCATTTATAAAGCATGGTTTAGATCCACAAGAAGATCATCTTAAGGCAGGCATGCTTCCTGGCATCAATGCTGAATTTGGCTACGAAAACCCTGAAAATAATGGCCAGCTAACCACAAACCTAGCTGGTATGGAACTAAGAGGCGAAATAGACACCTTCCCCGGCAACTGGATGTTTCTTTACGACAACCTAGCAGACGTTATCTTAAATGGGGCAGAAGCCATCATTAAACCAGAAGAGATAGCCGAGCAGATTAGAGTTATTGAGGAAGTTAAGAAAAGTGACTAAAATGTTTATTTCAAGATTTTAACAAACTCCCCAACAATCCTCATCTCAGCACCATTATATTCATTTATGACAATGTTTTCATAAGAATTATCATACGAATTAGGTCTTAAAGTAATAGAAGTGTGTCTCCAACCTCCTTCGGATATTGTTTTTTCACTGGAATATGTCTTAATGGTAAATGAGGAATTGAAATCTTGATCTTGAATATCCATATTTTCTACCAATACGATTTTTCCATTGCGACTACCCCCAGAATCAGGTTTAAACAAACAAACTGAACCATTTGGAATAACTCTATTCATTGATTCACCTATTATTCTACAAGCAAAATAATCGCTGTCAAGTTTAATGTTCTCAGGACCTTCAATTAAAGTAAAATCTTTTTCAAATTGCATTTCACTAAACGATCCTGCTGCTGCATAAAAGTTATAAAGTGGGATAGGGTTTCTTAATTTTTGACCAAAGTTTATTATTTCTTTTGCTGGAACAATAATTTGTTTCTTTACAGGCTTAGAGACTTTACTTGATATCTTTTCTTGTAAATACTTATATATCGCAGGAGTAACAGGATTTATTAAATTAAAACGAATTTTTACAACCGAAACATCTTTACCACTATCATTTTTCATAGTGGTTTGTTCAACTTTGTTCAATTCAGGGCTTACTTCCCCCATATAATAGAAGTCAACTCCCTCATCATTGTTTTTTTTAATAAATAGTGGAAGTCTAATATCTCCCTTTTTGCCTAATATAGATTGAACATCATTACTTTCTATTTTTCTATTAGATTTTGACATCCAATCAAATTCCTTATTATTTACAAATTCATCTTCATATTTCGTTGACTCGGAAATGTCTTCTTCTTTATGATAGTTGACAAAAATTGGACAGTGAGCACTATCGGAGCTTACTAGATATCCACCCACGTTTTGAGCTACAGGGTTCTCCGATACATTTAATATTCTAAACACATCCTTACGAGAGTATTTTCTGTAAAGAACAAATCCATTCTGCCAATTTTCAGGCTCAAATAATTTGTCGAATTCATAGATGGAATAATAACTAGTGTCAAGTAGAAACCTTTGAAAAGTATCTTGGTTTAAGCATGAAAGAAAAGTGCTTGAAAAGACAAAATTTTCATCTTCAATTTCTAGAATGTCTAAATCATAAATCTCTTTTACAGGAAGCAATTTACCTCCATCTTTTTCTCTAATAAATTCAAAATTTAAATTAGAGACACAAGATTTAATGGTTTCGTCCGAGATGGCGTAATGATATTTTTCAAAAACATTTTCTTTTAACTGCTTTATTGATAGCTCATCAGATTCAATTAAAAGTTTGATTATTAAACTTTCCTCAACTCTTTTAGCATTATTTATTTCTTTGGCAAATAGCTCTAAAAGTTTAACCTGTTTTTTTGATAATTCTTGGATGCTTTCTTTTTCAACTTTAACGATGAAATTATAATACGAGCCTGAATAATTCACATACAAATAAGGGTCTCTAGAACCATGTTCTATGAAATCCATCATCATGGGAATTCTACCTAATTTGAATTTTAATAAAAAGTAATCTTTTTTCAAGTCAGAGAACAACTGCATATTCGCAGAATCGATGGATTGAAATATTTTCTCTTTAGTTATTTCGTCAAAATTAATAGTCGAAGCCCCAGGGATCATCCTGCTTCCTTCGGTTATTAATTTTCTCAAAGAATCTTTGTTGTACGATGTATCACCATATAATGCTATGGGAATTAGATAATTGTTTTCGTAGTTTCCAATGAAATCAATAACCGTTAAATAGCCTTTCCCTTCAACTTTCCTTAAGCCTCTTCCTAATTGCTGTATGAAAATAATGGCTGATTCTGTAGGTCGAAGCATGATAATCTGATTGATTTTTGGAATATCAATACCTTCATTGAAAATATCAACAGTAAAAATGTAATCTAGTTTTTCACTTAAATTATCCGATTCTAATTTTTCTATCGATTTTGCTCTTTCTTTTTCAGAACTATCGCCTGTTAAAGCAACAGTTCTATGTCCTTTCAAATTAAATAAAGCGGATAGTTCAATGGCTTCTTTCTTCCTGGAACAAAAAATTAGGCCTCTTGTAATACCGTTATCACTCCCGTAAAAATTTGCTTGCTCAGTAATTCTTTCAACTCTTTCATTAGAAATTAATAAGTTAAAATCCGTTTTATTATCAATTTCATTGTTTTCAATATACAGATCAGTTACACCATAATAATGGAAAGAACTGAGCATTTCTTCTTCCATTGCTCTATTTAATCTAATCTCATAGGCTATGTTATGGTCAAATAAATTAAATATGTCATTCCCATCTGGTCTTTCTGGAGTTGCTGTCATTCCTAAAAGAAACTTAGGTTCAAAGTAATCAATTAAACGTAAATATGAATCTGCCCCTGATCTATGAGTTTCATCAATAATTATATAGTCGAAATGATTCTTTGAGAAGTTTTCAAGGTGCGAGGATTTTGAAATAGTTTGAATAGTGGAAAATACGAAATCACAATCTAATTCTCTTTTTTCTCCAGAATATAAACCCATGGTTTTATTCTTCCCAAAAACATTTCGAAATGTATCTAAAGAATCTTTTGCAATCGTTAATCTATGAACAACGAACAATAACTTTTCCGGATTAAAAGCCTTTGCATCGAATGCCGATAAGTAGGTTTTACCTGTTCCAGTTGCAGAAATTATTAAAGCTTTCTTCTTATTATACTTACGTAATATTTTTAGGTTTTCCAATGCTTCAATTTGCATTGAATTTGGAGTTATAGGAGTTTGAGTTTCAATTAAGCTTTCAAGGTTGTTTTTCTTATTTAGAAGAAATTGCTCCTTATAGATTTCTTCATAGGATAAAATATATTTTGCAGTTACGGGCGTTCCTTTTTCAAAATCAGAATGAAATTCAATGAGTACTTTTTCAACCAAACCACTTTCATCTAAAGCAGAGATTTTAATATTCCATTCTTTGTTAATAGATAAGGCCTGAGCTGTTAAATTACTACTACCAATAATTAGATTATAATGCTCTTTGTTTTTAAAGATATAGCCTTTAGCATGTGCATTGCCTGTTGTTGCAATTCTTAGGTCTATATTTTTGAATTGGCTTAATGTTTTTAAAGCTTCTGGTTGAGTAAAGTTTAGATATTGAGAGACTAAAACTTTACCTTTTATTTCACGATTTTCGAGTTCTTTAAGCTTGTTAATTATCGTGGCAACTCCACTTTTAGTTACAAAGGCTACAGAAATAAAAAACTGGCTACAATTTTCAAGCTCTTGAAGTATTGCTGTAAGTACTTTTTTTGGAGGTTTTTTTTGATTGACAAGCAACTCAGGTTGATAATCAATATTAGATAAAATGCTTTTATCTACATAACCAGTTTGTAAACTTGTATTGAAGATTTCTGTTATTTTATCCATTCAATACTAATTTCTCAACTATTGGAATATCCGCTGCTGCCCAATCAAGTTTATTGAGTTCCTGACGTGTTAGCCATACTTGATTTATATGCTCATGAAGAGTGAGTTCTTTGGTTTCAACTTCACAAATAAAACTATGCATTGTTAATTCAAAATCGGGGTATTGATGAATTACAGTTAGGTATAAATCATTAATATTTGGTTCAATATTTAATTCTTCTATCAATTCTCTTTTTAGAGCTTCTTTTTTTGTTTCACCATTTTCAATTTTCCCTCCGGGGAATTCAAATTTGTGAGAAATATAAAGGAGATTGTTTTTGGGTCTTTGAACACATAGAATACGATTTTGAAAAAATATAATTCCTGCAACAACTTCAATCCTTTTCATCACTGATTTTTGTTTTATTCTATTTGTTTAGGTTTAATACAAGGACCATAGTGAATTAATTTGTAACAACTTTTCGGTTATCAATATAACTAGCAAAATAAAAAACGGTTTGGGTAAGAAGCTAAATCGCTTTTACATTTATTATTTATGTGCCTTAAATGGTGAATTTACCTCTTTAAGAGAACAATCCAAAGGATGATCGTGACGTACACCCCCTTCTTGCGACATTAATGTTTATTATGTTTAATAGATGAATTGTTGGGCAGTTAAAGAAAGGCGGTAATAGAAATAATCCCTAGCTCAAACCCTTACAACTTCAAACTAGCCACATACATTCACTAAATGAAATTACTCTGCCATCGCATTTCTGAATATCCCAAAACAAAGCTAAATGTTATGGTAAAGTTCCTTAAGCCTTATTGTTAAGTTGATTCTGTTTGAAACAATTTTCATAAAAGATAGATTTAAATAATCTTGTTACCCTACCCCCAAAGCCACTCAGGATAAACCCCATCATCCACTAATTTCTGAATAGAAGCCTGAACATCTGGCTTATCGTCCGGGTAGGTTACACCAAACCAATCTGAGGACGTATCATAAACTTTGCATTTGCCCACGCCGTCTTTCATCATTTGGCTCATGATGGTTGGGATATAAAACTCGGCTTTTGGAGAATCGTAGTTTTCTTTTGCGTATGCTTCAAAGTACTCTTGTGTTTTTCCGAAAGCACTTGGCATAAAACCCCAAAAATTCATAGAAACAGGTGTGTTTTCTCCCAAAGCTATCGGTTCACCAGTGTCTAAAAACTCTATTTGACCTTTTTCGTTTCTTAATATCTTAGTTCTCTCTACTACAGAGGTCAGAAATCCTTGATCATCTTTTTCACAAACACCTCTAGAAACGGTACCATTTTCAGATAAGGTATTCTTCACCTGATAACCCACCATGGCATGTACAGACTCATCGGTATTGTTTGATAAGAAGTCAGCCATCGTTTTATAAGCTTCAGCTCCGTAAAAATCATCTGCGTTTATAACAGCAAAAGGGGTTTTGGTCTGTTCCCAGCCACAAAGCATGGCATGTCCTGTTCCCCACGGCTTTGCTCTTTCTATATCTCCCAGAGATTCTGGCACATAAGACTGAAAGCCTTGAATACCATAGTCATAGTCTATTTTTCCGGCCAATTTAGGACCAAATGTCTTTTCAAAGTCTTCCCTAAGTTCTTCTCTAATGATAAAGACCACTTTACCGAAACCCGCTCTAATGGCATCATAAAGGGAATAGTCAATGATAGTTTCGCCGTTTGGTCCAAACTGGTCTAATTGCTTAATTCCTCCGTATCTGCTGCCCATGCCAGCTGCTAAAATCAGTAAAGTTGGTTTGTTCATCTTCTTTCTATGGTAAATTGTGGGGCAAAAATAGAAATCTCTCCAAGACTTCTATAAATTTGGAATGAATAAAAACTCAACCGAATGAAATTACTACACTGGAAATTGCTCTTTATGCTTTTTCCTTCTTTGAGTCTCTTGGCTCAAGATTTTCCCGCAACTCACTTTAATAGTTCAGATTGGTCGTCCTCAGGTGCCAAATGGAATGAGGTAGCTGATATCTCAGTTCATCCCTTTGAGGACAACATAGAGATCACTAAGGGGCAAGGCATTCTTTACGCGAATGGCAAATCCATGTTGAAGTCCAAAAAGCTATTTACGGATTATAAATTGTCGTTTGAAATACTTCAGGATAAGGAGAATGAGGCTATTTTTCATCTGGGAAACGGTCTGGCATTAGATTTGAGTTCGGATAAGAGTAAGTTTGGAAGCCTTATAAAGCCCGATGGTATGGTTCAACGTCCAAGTCAACAAGTAGCTAAGATGGCAGGCTTATGGCAAAAAGTGAACTTGACCTATTCTTCTCCTTTCAATGGTGGTTTAGCTATTTTAGAAAAGGTGGTCATCAATGATGTCACGCTACTTACCAATTTCACGCTTCAAAACCCAAGTTTGGCTGCATCGTCTATAAGTTTTGAAAATAGTAAGGGTTTGTTAGCTCTAAGAAATGCCGAGTTTACTGTTTTGGCATATAAAAAGCCAGTTAGCATTTCCAATCTGCGGTATAAGCTTCAAGAGACCGAAGGCAATGACAAGAATTGGGAAGCTAACGACACTCCTGCCAAAATGGGAAAGGCGTCCACAATGACGCTAGATGTACCTAATGATTACAGATGGTTTTCTATTACTTATTCAGGTGATTTGGAAGTTGAAAAGGCAGATAAGTATGCTTTCACGATGGAGTATGCAGGTGTGGCAAATCTTAAAATTGATGGAAAGCGAGTTGGAGGTTCAGAGAATGCATTGAATAGAGAACCTGTAACTGAATTGGTGGAGCTTTCCGCCGGGAAACATTCCTTTGAATACTTTTATAGACGGGTTTGGCAAAAGCCAGCCTTTGGATTATATGTATCAGGTGCTGATTTTAGAGCCTATCCGTTGCATCCGTATAAGAATCTACCGCTTCCAGAATACCCAGGTGTTATTCATGAAAATCCTGTAGGAGCGAAGGCCAGAATTATCAGGTCTTTTATGAACTTTGGGGATGAGAAAAGAACGACTGTTATTTCTGTGGGTACCTCTGAAAAGAAAAATTATTCTCTTGACTTAGACAAAGGAACCCTGCTTTATGTTTGGCAGGGTGATTTTGCCGATGTTACAGACATGTGGCATAACAGAGGAGAGCCTCAATTACTTAAACCACTCGGTCAAGTGATTAAACTCTCTGGAAAGCCTTCTTTCTTTCAAGGAACTGATGATAAGTACGTCTTTGAAGAGTACTTTTTAGACAAAATGGGACTTCCTACCTATTTGCACGGCTTAAATGGTTTAGCTGTTAGCCAAAAACTAGAACCCATAGAAAACGGGTTTGACGTCATACTTAGTGCAGAAAATGATAACATCAGTTATTTATTAGGAACAGGAAATCAGGTCAAAAAAGTAGTGGATAAGCTTTACAGGATAGATGACCACTATATTTTACTCTCTCAAGATACGCCTTTGGAAATTAAGAAAGATGGCGACTTAATGACGCTATCAGGAAAGGCAAATGCTATTGAATCATACCAATTAATCTGGTAAAAGACCATATCACATGAAATTTACGACTCAAAAATTAACGACACTTTTTGTTCTGTTTTTTATCGTTTTCGCGGCATCTGCCCAAGGCATCAAAACAGAGGAAGACTATTATAGAATAGAAACAGTTCCCATTCCAGACGGCATTGAAATGGAAATAGGAGGAATGGCCGTTTTGCCAGATGGCAGATTGGCCACCACTACCAGAAGAGGAGATGTTTGGCTCATTGGTAATCCTTATATGTTAGGAAATACTCAGCCTACCTTTAAAAAATTCGCCGAAGGCTTACATGAGCCTTTAGGTTTGAATTTTATCGACAATAAACTTTGGGTTACCCAAAGAGGAGAAGTCACTATTCTAGAAGATCAAGACAATGACGAAGAAGCCGATGTATTTCAATCGTTTTACAAATGGCCACTCTCAGGAAACTACCATCAATACTCTTATGGTCCAGTCTTAATGAAAGATGGTAGAAAGCTATTTACGCTTAACCTAGATTGGATTGGGCATGGTTCTTCGGGATCTAAATGGCGGGGATGGATGCTGGCCGTGGATGACGAAGGTAATATGGAACCCTGGGCCGCAGGACTAAGATCACCTGCAGGATACATGGTAAATGATGTAGGTGATATTTTTTACACTGAGAATCAAGGCGACTGGGTAGGTTCTGGAAGAATGACACATTTAGCCAAAGGTGACTTTGCAGGTAATCCAGAGAGTTTAATATGGTCTGGAGATCCAAATTCGCCTGTTAAATTGACTGTAGACGATATTCCAGATACAGGAGAGCCACTTTTTGATGAAGCTCAGAATGTGGCTGGTATTAAGCCACCAGCAGTTTGGTTTCCACATACATTAATGGGAATTTCTACTTCTGATATTGTTCAAGACATGTCCAAAGGTAAGTTTGGTCCCTTTGAAGGTCAATATTTTGTGGGCGACCAAGGACATTCTACCATCATGCGAGTAGCCATGGAAAAAGTCAATGGTGTCTATCAGGGTGCCTGCTTTCCTTTCAGAGAAGGCTTTAAGTCTGGAATCCTTAGAATGAGATGGGGCCTAGATAATTCGATGTTTGTTGGCATGACCAGCAGAGGATGGTCGAGTACCGGGAAAAGTAAATTTGGATTACAGCGTTTAATATGGTCTGGAGAAATGCCTTTTGAAATAGCTTCTATTAAATCTGCATCTGATGGTTTTTTAGTGAGCTTCACAAAGCCAGTAATGCAGTCAACCGCTTTAAATCCAGCTTCCTATGATATCAAAAGTTTCAATTACAAATACCATCATAATTATGGTAGCCCAATCATTAATCAAAGGGATGTAAAAATTGAGGGTATCTCTTTATCCGAAGACGGGAAATCGGTGCATTTGGCAGTTGACTCTATGCGACTTGGGTATATTTTTGGTATTACAACGGCGGGTATTACAGACCTTCAAAAGGAAGAATTGCTTCACAATGTAGGTTATTTTACGTTAAATAGCCTTAATTCAGGAATAAAGTCGCTCGATCTGAATAAGTTTTTGGTCAGCAAAAAAGAGATGGACCATTCTCAGCACGAAATGACCGATGTTCCAGATATCATTTCGGCCAAAAGGGTAAACAAAATGCCAGCGAACTGGAATGGGGAAGCCGATGTGACCATTACACTAGGTACCAAACCAGGCTTAAAGTTTGACCAATCAAACCTTCAAGTTAAGGCCGGTTCTAAGGTGAAGTTGGTCTTTAATAATAATGATGACATGCTGCATAATTTGGTTATCGTAAAACCGAACTCGGTAGATAAGGTAGGGCAGAGTGCTCAAAATATGGGTCTAGATGGAGCAGAACTAGGCTACATTCCAGATTTACCAGAAGTGATGTACCATACAGGCCTTATGCAGCCAGAAAGCACAGAAGCTATCTACTTTACTGCACCAAAGGAGAAAGGAGATTATACCTTTGTCTGCACATTCCCAGGGCATTATACACTCATGCAGGGTACTTTGAAGGTTAGGTAGGTTAATTACACCAAAATAATATTTGCTAAAAGGTCTGAGATTGAATTCTCAGACCTTTTTTTTGCCGCTGTTTAGAAGACTTTAAACCTTAGGACCGTAATAGACTATAAATATCCTAAATTCTCTGTTGTTCAACTCAGATGATTGGCTTCTTTCTTCACGTCACTTTAGCCTGTAATCACAAATATTTCGTAAACATGTATTAATTAGGTCAATCAAAGCATCAAATATCAATTAATATAAGTTATTTCGTCCTTACAAATTGACACTAACCAGCTTGAAAAGAATTAATGTGACCAATTGTCATATGTTACTCTTAGTAAGATATGACTACCCGATAAAATGAATAAAGCACTAATCGCAGCAAAAGCCAACTTTGGTACGCTTCCTGTTTTTTTGACAGCCATCTCTACCATTTTGGGAGCTGTTATGTTTCTTCGTTTTGGATTTGCAGTAGGCTCGGTAGGCTTTACAGGTACCCTTCTTATTATTTTGATTGGACATTTAGTGACTATTCCGACGGCCATGGCTCTTGCGGAGATAGCAACCAATCAAAAAGTAGAAGGTGGGGGAGAATACTTTATCATATCTAGGTCTTTTGGAATTAATATAGGAGCCAGTATTGGTATAGCCTTGTATCTTTCTCAAGCCATTAGTGTAGCATTTTATGTCATCGCCTTTGCAGAGGCTTTTGAAGCCATTAAGCCATGGGTGGCTTCAGAGTTTGGTTATGTTTTGTATGACAACAGGCTATTTAGTGTTCCTGCCTTAGTACTATTAATCTGGCTAATGGTAACTAAAGGAGCAGATTTAGGAATGAAAGCACTTTACGTGGTTGTGGTTATTTTAGCCATATCTCTAGTGTTGTTCTTCTTTGGTTCTACCCAGTATAATGAAGTTTTTGACGCCTCCCAACTCTTTAAAGGTATAAACTCTGATAAAGGATTCTTCTATGTATTTGCCATCATATTTCCAGCATTTACGGGAATTACTGCCGGTGTTGGACTTTCAGGGGACTTAAAAGACCCTAAAAAGTCTATTCCTATGGGTACGCTATCAGCTACATTAATAGGGATGGTTATTTATGTTTTCATTGCTTACAAGCTTGTCAGTTCGGCGAGCCCAGGAGATTTAGTGGGAGACCAGTTAGTCATGAGTAAAATAGCTCTTTGGGGGCCTATTATTCCTATAGGACTTGCGGCGGCTACCATTTCGTCTGCCCTTGGTTCATTTATGGTGGCCCCAAGAACATTGCAGGCTATAGGTCTGGACAATGTTTTCCCAAACAAGTTTATTAACAAATGGGTGTCACAAGGAACTCCTGAAAAAAATGAGCCAAGAAACGCGACTATACTCACGAGTGGCATAGCTCTTATTTTTGTTTTGATGGGAGACGTGAATGCTGTGGCCGAAGTTATCTCCATGTTTTTTATGGTAACGTATGGCTCTCTTTGCCTTATATCCTTTCTTCAACATTTTGCGGCAGATCCTGCGTACAGACCCTCTTTCAAATCAAAATGGTATTTATCTCTTCTAGGAGCTATCATGTGTGTCTATCTCATGTTTAAGATAAATACGCCCTATGCCATCGCTTCTATCCTTTTGATGGTGTCTATTTATATGTACATCAGCATAAAAAGCGATAATGCCAAAGGCATGGCTAGCATTTTCCAGGGAGTAATTCATCAATTCAGCAGAACGCTTCATGTCTTTCTTCAAAAATCAGAAAAGGACACAACGGAGGAAGATTGGAGACCAGCCATCTTATGTTTGTCAAAAGATAGTTTTCAGAGGTATGGGGCTCTAGAGACCATGAAATGGATCTCTCATAGTTATGGTTTTGGAACATATATTCACTTTGAAAAGGCCTACTTTTCTACGGAATCTAAAGCAATAGCGGAGAAGAAGCTTCAAAAGTTAATTGAGCTGGCCTCTACAAGTAACTCCAATGTTTTCTTGGAGACCCTGATATCTCCGTCGAATACGGCAGCGATTGTTCAGGCAATTCAGCAGCCAGGCATCTCAGGAAAGGCAAACAATATGATGCTTTTCGAATATAAAAAAGGGGAGACAGAATGGCTTTCAGACATCATTGATAATTATAGCGTTTTAAAAACGGCCAAATATGATTTATGTATTCTAGGCAGCAGTGATAAGGGCTTTGGATATAAAAAGGATATCCATATCTGGATTAGAAAACAAGATTATGAGAATGCGAATCTTATGATTCTACTTTCTTATATCATTTTAGGACATTCGGATTGGAAACGTGGGCAGATTAAAATCTTTGCAACCTTCCCTGAAGCTGATTTAAAACAAGAAGAAGAAAACTTAATAGAATTAACCTCAAGTGGTAGATTACCGATTTCAGCCAATAATATTCGCGTTTTACCTATACAAGACGGGCTAGACAGGAAAGCCCTTATTAATGAGTACTCCAGTGGAGCAGATTTGACCTTGATTGGTTTCCATGAAAGCATGCTGAAGTCAAGTACCGGAACCGAGTTATTTGAGGGTTATGATGGCATTGGAAATATATTATTTGTGAATACACTTACCTCCAAATTCATAAAATAAGAGTAAGGTTTGATAAGAACACGACTTGCAAATAGTTGCCTAGCTTTAGCAGCCTTGTAGCCCAGAAGTTTGCCCTTTAAAAATTAAGATCCACCGTTGATAAAAAAACCAAGGTTGAGGTCTGACTTAATTTCTGGCGATATAAATACTTTTCAAAAGTAGCGGTTAAACTTTATTTTTCTAGCTGTAAGCTATTGATAGTCAACCTTCTTTAGGGAAAGTGATTTTTTTCAGTATCTTAATAGAGGCTGAACCACTGCACTTATACGTTGGCGGGAAACAACACTTTTTGAGTTGTGATGCATAGCAATGATCATCTCATCTCAACTTATTCGTAATCATTTCATCTAAAATTAAACAAACATTAATAACTAAATTTTAACATTTATGGAGAATCAATGCGAAATGAACCTACCGCTCCTAAATCAAATCTGCCTTTAATGTAAATAGAGATTTTCTTTAATGATTAGTGTCCTAATTTAGTACATGCTTCAAATTAACAACTTCAAAAAAGACTATTCTGGTCACCTCATTCTAGACATCCCTGAATTACATATTCCAACAGGTGTTTCTTGGTTTCAAGGGGTTAATGGTTCTGGGAAGTCTACTTTCTTTAAGGCTATTTCTGGAATAATTCCGTTTAAAGGAAATGTTTCTTACAATGATGCTTTAGACTTAAAAAAAGACGCAGTCCAATTCAGAAAAATCATAAACTATAGTTTTGCAGAACCCAGATATCCTGAATATTTAACGGGTAAAAATATAATAGATTATTACCAGAAAATATACAAAACACCTTTTGAAGAAATAGATAAATTAGTAGCCCTTTTTGAGACAGATACTTACTATAAAACGGCTATTTCCACTTATTCATCAGGAATGCTTAAGAAGATAAGTCTTATTTCGACCTTTATCGGAAATCCAAAGATCCTAGCTTTAGACGAGCCTTTAACTACTATAGATAAGGGTTCCCAATCTAAGCTTTTAGAACTTTTAGCCGCCAGGGTAGCACAGGGTACGCATGTCCTCATTGC
>JBLHOT010000090.1:0-14932 GCA_047623945.1 Arcticibacterium sp.
TGGCCTCCGTCCAAAGGGTGTACAAAACTTTTTTGTCGCTTGAAGTTAATGGCATGCCATCTTCGCTTTTTAGAAATTTCCGTTTGAAAGTTCTGACAACAGCCGTCGTATCTTTGATGTCGTAGCCTATCATTTTTAAGGCAAATAGTGGTTTGAAGTCCACAGGCATTTGCAGATCAGTTGTATCTGAATACCACATTCCAAAACCTAGATTAGAAAGACGTTGCCAGTCGAACGTTACATTCGGATCGTTTTTTCTAGTAGGGGCTATGTCAGCATGGCCGATAAAGTTTTCTTGAGGAATTCTGTAAGCAGTCTTTAAGTGTGTCAAAAGTTTTTCTAAAGAAAGCATCTGGTCTTCTGTGAATGTTTCTGTCCCGTTATTGTCAATTTCTATACCGATGCTTGACGAATTGATGTCAGAATTGTTTCCCCATTTTCCTGTGCCCGCATGCCATGCTCTGAGGTAATCATGCAGCATGTGATGCACCGTTCCGTCTTCACAAATTACATAATGAGCACTTACGCTTTTACTGGGCTTCGTAAAGGTTTGTAATGTTTGGGCACAATTGTTTTGAGCCGTATGATGAATAATGACCATGTTTGGTCTTCGTAAACTGAAATTAGTAGTGCCAACCCATTTTGGTGGTGTTGCCCAGTCAAGGGTATCTTTAATAGTCTTTTGTGAAATGATCTTCCCGTAGGCTTTAGCTTGTTTTTTATAAGATTTGTTAGTTACTCGATAAAGGTTTGGCTGGCAAGCATAAAATAAAAAAGCAACTATTAAAGAGGCAATGATGGGGACTAACTTTTTCGATACAGCATTCATAAAGGAACTTTAAGGCGATACAATTTGCTATGCAAGTTCACCAATAAGCATGAGAATTCGAAAATTATTCATCATTGATAATTCTACTTTTATTGAGGCCATAAAGTTTGTCTGACAAAAAAGACGGTAAAAGAATTATGTAAGAGATAGAGTTAATTATGCAAATAATGCCAATTATTATTATTATATATTTGTACTAGTGAAAAAGACAATCTCCATAGCACTTGCCTCGCTGATTTTGTTCAGCAATATGGGTTTTACCATTGCCACCCACTATTGTGGTGGTCATGCGGTGAAGTCTGAAGTAAGTTTTGGAGTACATCATTTAGACTGTGGAATGCCAACAATGGATGGGCAAGAAACCTTGGTCTCCAATGATGGTCAAGAATTCTTTACTGAAGATTGTTGTGATAACCTGGTTTATCAGCTTGATATACAGGACGACTATCAGTCGAACGTAGAACGAGTCACTCTAAATCCTGATTTTAGCATTGCGTTTGTTTACGCTTTCTTTTCTAATTATTTCCCATTTTTAGAAAGACATAAACGTTACACCAATTATACCCCTCCTCCTCTAATAAAACAAGATGTTCAGATCTTGTTTCAGTCTTTCCTTATTTAATACACTATCATAGAATAGGTCTGTAATCTCATTTATATCAGACTGTAAGGCATAGCGATGTCTTAGATCATTAATTTCTTAATGTTCCTGTTTTTCTATTGATATGTTAAATAAAATAATCCGATACTTTCTTTACAATAAACTGGTTACCCTTTTATTTCTAGCTCTTATAGTAGGCTGGGGAATTATAACGGCACCTTTCGGTTGGCAAACGGGCTTTCTTCCTTCTGACCCTGTGCCAGTAGATGCCATACCCGATATTGGCGAAAACCAGCAGATTGTTTTCACCCAATGGATGGGTCGTTCTCCTCAAGATATTGAAGACCAAATTACCTACCCACTTACCACTTCATTATTAGGGATTTCAGGAGTTAAGTCCATTAGAAGTTCATCAATTTTCGGCGTATCTAGTATCTATATTATTTTCAATGAGGACATTGAATTTTATTGGTCTCGTTCAAGAATTTTAGAGAAGCTTAATTCTTTACCTACAAACCTTTTACCTGAAGGAGTACAGCCTGCTCTTGGCCCTGACGCTACGGCATTAGGTCAAGTATATTGGTATACAATAGAAGGCCGTAACAAAGCGGGCAACCCTACCGGAGGCTGGGATTTGCACGAAATTCGCTCCGTTCAAGATTTCTATGTTAAATATGGACTGAATGCCGTTTCAGGAGTATCTGAAGTGGCCTCTATTGGAGGATACATACAAGAATACCAGATTGATGTAAACCCTGATGCCATGAGGGCTTATGGCATTCCCTTACATAAGGTGATGCTAGCTGTTAAAGAGTCTAACCGAGATGTAGGAGCTAAAACCATAGAAATAAATAAGGCCGAATATTTAGTAAGAGGCTTGGGCTACATACGGTCTGTAGAGGATTTAGAAAAGGCTGTGGTTGGGGTCAATCAAAATGTTCCTATTCGAGTTAAAGACATTGGTGTGGTAACCTTAGGGCCTGCCACCCGAAGAGGGCTATTAGACAAAGATGGAGCCGAAGTGGTGGGCGGTGTGGTGGTAGCCAAATACGGCTCCAATCCGCTGGAAGTAATAAATTCAGTAAAAGATAAAATCAAAGAGATTTCCAGTGGTTTGCCAAAGAAAACCCTGGCAAATGGCGTAGAAAGCCAACTGACCTTGGTTCCTTTTTATGATAGGTCGCAGCTCATTCAGGAGACTCTAGGTACTTTAGAAGAAGCTCTTTCTCTAGAAATTCTAATCAGCCTATTGGTGGTTATCGTAATGGTCTTAAACCTGAGAGCATCTATTTTAATTTCTAGTTTACTTCCTATAGCAATTTTGATGGTTTTCATTGCTATGCGATATTTCCATGTTGACGCTAACATTGTGGCTCTTTCAGGTATTGCCATTGCCATTGGTACGATGGTGGATCTGGGTATAGTGCTGTCAGAAAATGTGCTAAAAAAGATAGAAGAGGCCCCTCCATCTCAATCGTTAATAGAAACGGTTTATATAGGAGCTGCGGAGGTAAGTTCTGCCATTCTTACGGCCGTAGCCACCACTGTTGTAAGTTTCATCCCAGTATTTACTTTACAGGCAGCAGAGGGTAAACTTTTCGCACCGCTGGCATTCACTAAAACCTTTGCTTTAATAGCGGCATTAATAGTAGCCTTATTGCTTTTACCAAGCTTTGCACATTGGTTTTTTGGTTTCAAAATCAAAAATGAGAGAGTAAAAAAATATGGAAGCTTTGCTTTAATTCTTATTGGCTTAGTCACGCTCACTATGGGCTATCTTTTACCAGGTAGCATTTTGTTTCTGTTCGGTCTCATTGGTTCCTTAAAAATTTACCTTGATTCTAATACAAAGACTCTTCCTAATATCCCTGCCTTCATTTTAAAGCACGGAGAGCTTATTGTCTCCCTTATAGCGGTGGTATGGCTTTTAGCTAAATATTGGTTACCCCTCGGTGCTTCCACACCTCTGTTCACTAATTTTATTTTTGTTGCTATCATCGTTGGTGTCATAATTGGCGTTTTCCTTCTTTTAGAGCATTATTATACCCGGATTTTGAGTTGGTGTCTAGAGCATAAAGCCAGCTTTCTTTTGATTCCCTCATTTCTAATAGTCCTTGCGGCAAACATTTGGCTGGGCTTCAATTCTATTTTTGGATTTGTAGCGATAGGTTTTGACAAAGTAGATGTCAATATTCGAAGTACTGCCCTTTGGTCGGGCATGTCAGATACCTTTCCTGGTATGGGAAAAGAATTTATGCCCTCACTAAATGAGGGAAGCTTTCTGCTCATGCCTACCTCAATGCCTCATGCCGGTGTAGAACAAAACAAGCAAGTGGTTCAGCAATTAGACATGCTGTTGGCCAATATTCCAGAAGTGGCTCTGGCGGTTGGGAAAATGGGTAGAGCAGAGACGGCATTAGACCCTGCACCCATTTCTATGTATGAGAACATCATCAATTATAAGCCGGAATATGCAGTAAATATTAAAGGGCATAGGCAACGATTCATGGTGGATGACAATAATTATTTTATTACTGTAGGCAGTGATACCATATCTAATCAAGACGCAATTCTTAATGGTATTAGTGCAGCAGACTTAATTACAGATTCGGATGGAGAATACTTCAGAAACTGGCGTAAAGAAATTAAGGATAGTGACGATATATGGAATGAGATTGTAAGGGTAACAAAAATCCCAGGAGTTACTTCGGCACCTAAATTACAGCCTATTGAGACTCGTCTAGTTATGCTTCAGACGGGTATGAGAGCACCGATGGGAATTAAGGTATATGGACCCGATTTGAAAACTATTGAGGACTTCGGGATGGAATTGGAAGTCCTCCTCAAAGAAGTGCCTTCTGTAAAACAAGAAGCCGTTTTTGCCGATCGTATTGTCGGTAAACCCTACATACATCTGAATATAAACAGAGATGCCATTGCCAGATATGGCTTGACTGTGGAAGACGTACAAAAAACCATAGAAACAGCCATTGGTGGCATGCAAATCACTTCTACCGTAGAAGGAAGAGAACGATTTCCTGTTCGGATTCGCTATCCAAGAGAACTCAGAGACGACCCAAGCAGCCTTAAAAAAATCTATATCCCTACACCTACGGGAGTTCAAGTACCTTTAGGAGATTTGGTTGATATCGAATATGTAAAAGGAGCTCAAATGATAAAAAGTGAAAATACATTTTTGGTGGGTTATGTACTACTTGATAAGAAGGAAGGTTTTGCCGAAGTAGATGTAGTAGAAGCCGCTCAGGCACATATTCAGAGCAAAATTGAGAATGGAGAACTGGTGGTTCCATCGGGTATCAGTTACAAGTTCTCAGGGAGTTACGAGAATCAAATTCGTGCCGAAAAAAGGCTCGCCATCATTGTTCCTTTAGTATTGGGAATCGTTTTTCTGATATTATACTTTCAGTTTAATTCGGTTTCTACCTCTTTAATGGTTTTTACGGGTATTTCTGTAGCCTTTAGTGGTGGTTTTATTATGCTCTGGCTTTGGGGCCAAAGCTGGTTTATGAATTTCGGTTTTTTTGGGACCAATATGCACGACCTATTTCAAATGCATACGGTAAACCTAAGTGTGGCCGTTTGGGTCGGTTTTATTGCCCTATTTGGGATTGCTACGGATGACGCCGTACTTATGGGAACCTATCTTACGCAGAGTTTTAAAGAAAATAAGTATAGCAATTTAAAAGAACTTCGTCAGGCGGTGGTAATAGGTGGACACAGAAGAATAAAAGCCTGTACCATGACCACCACAACCACCATCATAGCCCTGCTTCCAATTTTCACTTCCACAGGCAAAGGAGCCGATATTATGTTACCGATGGCTATTCCGGCATTTGGTGGAATGATAATCGACATCACTTCTTATTTCATACTACCTGTGCTTTTCTCTATTAGAGAGGAAAGAAAACTAAAAAAACTAAACGCATGATGAAGTCTATCATCCATATTCTATTCTTCGTTTCTGTATCCATATGCAGCCAAGGTCAGGCCTTGGAGGCCTATCTTAAACAGGCTGCGGAGAATAATCCGGACATTAAAGCAGGTTACAACGAATTTAATGCGGCACTTCAAAAAATACCACAAGTAAATACCCTACCAGACCCAACGGTGTCTTTTGGTGTCTTTGTGAGTCCTATTGAAACTAGAGTGGGTGCCCAAAGGGCTAAAGTTTCTCTTAGCCAAATGTTTCCTTGGTTTGGCACTTTACCAGCGAGAGAAGACGCCGCTAGCCTAATGGCTCAGGCGAAGTTTAAGGAAATAGCTGTGGCAAAGAATGAATTATTTCTAAATGTAAAACAGGCCTATTTCCCGATCTATGAAATCAGAGAACACATCAGAATCAACAATGAAAATCTAAATATACTCGATACTTATAAGCAGCTGAGCACCATAAAATATGCCAATGGAAAGGTACCTCTTACCAATATTCTAAGGGTAGATATTATGGTGGAAAACTTGAAAACAGATATTAAAATACTTAATGAAAGTCTTCACCCGTTTTACATTTCATTCAACAGGCTCTTAAATAGAAATGACACCTTAATGGTTATTATTGAAAATCCCTTGCTTCTCCAAATAAAGGAGGATTCTAAAGATGAAACAGAAGGTTTCATAAAGACCAATCCCTCCCTTCAACTAATTGATACCAAAATAGAAGCAGAGTTAGCTAATGAGAAATTAGCCAAACTAAAATCCAAACCAAATTTCGGTGTGGGTCTGGATTACGCCATGATTTCCAAAAGAAAGGGTATTGAAATGGCTCAGAATGGCAAAGACGCTTTAATGCCTATGGTTACGCTAAGTCTACCGATTTTCAAAAAGAAGAATGAAGCTTTTGTGAAAGAATCACAGCTTATTCAATTAGCACTCTCTGAAAAGAAACAGGGTATGGAAAATAAACTTTGGAGTATCTATGCTACAGCCTCTTTTGAGGTGGATAAGGCTAAAGAACTTTATCAGCATTATCAAAATCAAATAGATAAAAATAATCAGATCTTGAACCTGCTTTACACGGCTTATGCCAATTCAGGAAGAGATTTTGAAGAGGTGCTCAGGGTGCAACAAGAAACACTAAAATACGAAATGGCTAAGGCCACAGCCACCAAAAAGTATCATTTGGGATTGGCCAAAGTTGATTTTATAACAGCAAAAAAACTCTTTTAATTAAATAACAAATCAAATTCAAAAATGAAAAAAACAATTTTAACTATCACGTTGTCAGCTGGTTTCTTATTCTCCTCAGCGTTTATCCTTACCTCTTGTGGAAGTACGGAAAACAAAGAAGAAACTCACGAACATATGGAAGGCGAAGAACATAGCGACATGAATCATGATGACATAGATCATGAAGGAATGGAAATGGCAGAAGCCACGTATGCTTGCCCTATGCACCCTGAAATAACAGGTGCCGAAGGAGACAAGTGTTCTATTTGTAAAATGGATTTGAAGGCAACAGATAATAGTATGAAAAATGATTGATTAGTAATTATAAGGGTATAATGAATGTTGTACCCTTATTTTTTAAAATGAAACTTTTATAACAAATGAAACGAATACAAGAACTCAGCAAAGAGATTAATGAACTGACACTAAAAATAGAGCAGGAATATCCCGAACTATATCAATTCTTAGATGAAAATCCGGCAACAATCCCCTGTTGCGAACATCCAGTGTTAAATACTAAAACATTTTCTGATTGGCTTGACAGTTTGAAAGAATTACTACATCATCACATCCAAAATTACAAACCTTCAGGAAAGAAATAGTGAATAAATGGAGTAGATAGAAAACATAACAAATGAGCAATTACAAGAAAAATAGTTTGAGTTTAACAGGAGCCGTTTCATTAGGAACTGGCGTAATGATTGGAGCAGGTATTTTTGCACTCCTAGGGCAAGTGGCTGAACTTGCAGGGGAATTATTCCCTTTTGCCTTTCTTGCTGGAGCAATCATTTCCGCTTTTAGTGCCTATACCTACATCAAACTATCTAATGCTTATCCGTCAGCGGGAGGTGTAGCTATGTATCTAAAAGAGGCCTATGGGAAAGGGGCTTTAACCGCATCAGCAGCTCTTATAATGGCTTTTTCAATGGTAATAAACGAAAGCCTTGTTGCTCGAACTTTTGGTGCTTATACCCTTCAATTATTTGATATTGGGGACAATACCTATTTAATTCCAATGCTGGGTGTTTTGCTAATTATAGCTGCTTTCCTCATAAATATCTCAGGGAATAATTTTATTGAAAAATCATCGCTGATCATGGCAATTATTAAAATTGGAGGGATCTCGATTTTCGCCATTGCTGGCTTATGGGCGGCCGATTTTTCTTTTGAAGAAGCATTACCGTCTTCAATACCCGAGAAATCTATTGCAAGTTATCTGGGTGCTCTGGCATTATCCATTCTTGCTTATAAAGGATTTACTACGATTACCAACAGTGGCGATGAAGTAGTTAATCCTCATAAAAATGTTGGGCGGGCCATTATTATCTCATTGATAATTTGTACTCTAGTTTATTTACTAGTGGCATTCGCCGTATCCACCAATTTATCCATTGCAGAAATAATTAATGCGAAGGATTATTCTCTAGCAGAAGCCGCCAAGCCCGCTTTTGGGAAATACGGACTTTGGTTTACAGTGGGCATAGCCATTGTAGCCACTTTTTCAGGAATTGTTGCCAGTATTTTTGCGGTGTCCCGGATGACAACAATGCTCACTAAAATGGATTTGATTCCTCATAGCCACTTCGGAATGTCAGGAAATATTCAAAAACACATGCTGGTTTATACAGCAGTAATTGCCATTGTACTTACCGTGTTTTTTGACTTAAGTAGAATTGCTTCTTTGGGTGCAATACTCTATTTGGTAATGGATATGATGATCCATTGGGGTGTACTAAAACATTTAAGAAAAGAAATTAAGGCTAAGGCATCCATAATTATCACAGCTATTATTCTTGATGCAATTGTATTGGGGGCATTTATATGGGTAAAAGGCTCACAAGACGTGTTGGTTGTGATTGTAGCGGTAGTTATGATGGTATTGATTTTTGCTGGTGAGAAATGGTTTTTAAAGAGAAATAAGGGTGACCAGAAAAAGGGATAAAATCACCAAACTAAAATAAAAGTTTTAAAAATGAAACATACATATCATATACACGGAATGACCTGTAATGGTTGTCGAAGTCACGTTGAAGAAACACTTTCAAAAATGGATGGTGTTTCAAAAGCAACTGTAAATTTAGAAAAGGGAGAAGCAACAATTGAAATGAAACATCACATTCCAATAGAGACTTTTCAGGAAGCGTTAAAAAAGGATGGTGGAAAATATAGTATACATAGGCCTGGAGAACATAATCACCATTCAGAAGCTAAAGCGAAACCCGAATCACAGGAAAATGGGAATGGCGTATTTTATTGTCCCATGCACTGCGAAGGTGATAAAACCTATGATAAATCTGGTGATTGCCCTGTTTGTGGAATGGACTTGGTGCAACAAGCAAGTGTTGTGAACAGCTCACAATACACCTGTCCTATGCATCCTGAAATTATAGAAGATGCTCCTGGTAATTGTCCGATCTGCGGAATGGATTTAGTGCCTTTAATACCTGATGATGAAGAAAATAAAACGTATCAAAAACTACTTAAAAAATTCAAAATTTCGCTAGCTTTTACGTTACCCATTCTAATTTTAGTAATGGGTGAAATGATTCCCAATAACCCAATCACAAAATACCTAAACGTTGATTTTAAAAACTGGATTCAACTTGTCCTTTCCCTTCCAGTCGTTTTTTATGCCTGTTGGATGTTCTTTACAAGGGCTTGGGTTTCCTTTAAAACGTGGAATTTGAATATGTTCAGTTTGATAGGTGTCGGAGCAGGGGCTGCATTTATTTTTAGCATTGTTGCCTTACTCTTACCCTCCATATTTCCTGACCAATTCAAAAACGCCGATGGTAGTGTGTTTCTATACTTTGAAGCGGTAACAGTAATACTCACCTTGGTTTTGTTGGGGCAATTATTAGAAGCAAGGGCACATAGCCAAACCAGTGGAGCTATAAAAGAATTGTTGAAATTAGCACCTACAGAAGCTGTTTTGGTGGAAAATGGAATTGAAAGAACAATTTCTATTCATGCTATTAAAGTTGGTGATTTGTTGCGAGTAAAACCTGGCGATAAAATCCCTGTTGATGGAATCATTACCGAAGGCAGTAGCAATGTAGATGAAAGTATGATAACGGGGGAGCCAATTCCTGTTGAAAAAAAAGTGGATGATAAGGTGAGTTCAGCGACTATCAACGGCAATAAATCATTTGTAATGAAAGCCGAAAAGGTAGGAGATGAAACCTTTCTTGCTCAAATTATTAAAATGGTGAACGATGCCAGCCGAAGCAAAGCACCCATTCAAAAATTGGCCGACACCATTTCTAAATATTTCGTTCCCACGGTTATCCTCGTTTCTGTGATAACCTTTTTAGTTTGGAAATTCTTCGGACCAGAACCTTCTTATGTTTATGCTTTTGTCAATGCTTTGGCAGTGCTAATCATAGCTTGTCCATGTGCTTTAGGTTTAGCTACTCCTATGAGTGTGATGGTGGGTGTGGGTAAGGGTGCTCAAAGTGGTGTACTGATAAAAAATGCAGAGGCTTTAGAAAAAATGGACAAAGTAGATGTGCTCATTACAGATAAAACAGGCACAATTACGGAGGGAAAACCATCTTTAGAAAGAATTCATTCTTTCAATAATTACGCTGAAAACGAACTCTTGCTATTAGCGGCTTCTATCAACTCACAAAGCGAACACCCATTGGCTGAAGCCATTGTAAACAAAGCAATAAATGAAGGAATGGCTACTAAATCTATTTCGGAGTTTGAAGCCGTTTCAGGAAAAGGCGTTATTGGAATGGTAGATAATAAAAGCATTGTTATTGGGAACGATAAACTCTTGCTAGATAATAAAATAGCCTTTTCTGGGAATCAAAAAGAGCGAATCGTAACGGAACAGAAAAAAGGGAAAACCGTGTCCTATTTCGCTATCGATGGCAAATTAGAAGGCTTTTTAGTTATTTCTGATGCCATAAAAGTAAGTAGCAAAGACGCGATTCAAAAATTGATGGATGAAGGTATAGAAGTAATTATGCTCACAGGAGATAATCACAATACAGCGGCCGCAGTGGCCAAAGAATTAAACCTTAGCAACTTCAAAGCCGAGTGTTTACCACAAGATAAACTGGAAGAAATAAAAAAACTACAGGCTCAAGGAAAAGTGGTAGCCATGGCGGGCGATGGCATAAATGACGCCCCAGCACTTGCTCAAGCAGATATTGGAATAGCCATGGGTACAGGAACAGATGTGGCTATAGAAAGTGCAAAAATCACCTTATTAAAAGGCGATTTACAGGGGATAGTTAAAGCAAAAACCTTAAGCCATAAAGTGATGCGAAACATTAAACAAAACTTGTTTTTTGCTTTTGGCTACAATGTTTTGGGAATTCCGATTGCTGCGGGGGTCTTATATCCATTTTTTGGACTGTTACTCTCTCCAATGATAGCTGCTGCTGCTATGAGTTTTAGCTCGGTATCGGTCATTGCAAATGCACTCAGATTAAAAAGAATAAAAATATGAAAAAGAAAAGCACGTCTAACAAAACGCTCCTAATTGCCCTTTCAACATTAATTGTGGGCTTGTTCTTCGGTTGGTTGTTTTTTGGTGGAACTGAAACAAATCCAAAAGAACACGATCACTCGATGGCTGGCGGCTCGGAAGTTTGGACATGTTCCATGCATCCGCAAATTAGACAAAGCGAACCTGGTCCTTGTCCTCTCTGTGGCATGGATTTAATACCTGTAGATATGGGGGGGGCGGATGATGAAAACCCAATGGAAGTGAAGATGTCGCCTACAGCTATGCAATTGGCCAATGTGCAAACGGCCATCATTCAAAAAGGGAAAGCAACCAAAGAGTTACGTTTGACGGGCAAAATTCAGGTAGACGAGAGGTCTGTTTCTACACAAACGGCACACATTTCGGGAAGGGTGGAGAAATTGTATATCAATACCACCGGCGAATACGTACCAAAAGGAAAAATTATTGCAGAAATCTATTCGCCAGAATTGGTGACAGCCCAAGAAGAATTATTTGAGGCCCAAAAAATGAAGGAGACGCAGCCTCAATTATTCGCAGCCTCAAAAGAAAGATTAAAGAATTGGAAGCTGAGCACTAGTCAGATAGAAAGTATTTTGCTAGCAGGTAAGCCACAAGAAACATTCCCCATTCTATCTGATATAAATGGTATTGTCATAAATAAAAAAATCCAATTGGGAGACTACATCAACAGGGGTTCTTCTTTGTTTGAAGTAGCTAATTTATCGCAAGTATGGGTACTTTTTGATATATACGAGAGTGATTTGACATGGATAAAAACTGGAGACCTTATAGAATACACCATTCAGGCATTTCCGGGAGAAAAATTCAAAGGAAAAATAAGCTTTATTGACCCTCTTATTAACCCAGCTACCAGAGTGGCTAAGGCAAGAGTGGTAACGGCAAACGGTGGGAATAAACTTAAACCGGAAATGTTCGTTACTGGCACGCTATTAAGCCAAGTAAAAGGAAGCCAATCAGACATGGTGGTTCCAAAATCTGCAGTAATGTGGACGGGAGAGCGTTCGGTGGTTTATGTGAAATCGTTGAATACACAGGGAACACATTTTGCCATGCGTAAAGTCACTCTGGGACCCTCCTTAGGAGATTCATATATCATTATAGACGGCTTAAAGGACGGTGAAGAAATTGTGGTTTATGGTACTTTCAGCATAGATGCAGCAGCCCAATTAGCTGGCAAACCAAGCATGATGAATCCAGAAGGTGGTAAAGCAATGGCAGGACACGATCATAGTGGGATGTAGTAGTAATAAAAGGATGAATTTTAGAATACTGAAAGCAGTCGACTTTCAGCAATATAGATAGGAAGGTTTTACAATAGAAATCGATAATACTCTTTGAAATACTTCTTTCAAAATGATTCTGAATAGAAGTATTATGTCATTATAGACAAGCTTGCAACTCATTCCAAAGTTTTGAAATAACTAAATGGCAAATCAACTTTCGTTCTGAATAATTCGTTTTTCTATTGTCTAATGAAAAATAATACCTTGAGTCGAGAGGACTTTTTAAAAAGTTTGGGTTTGACTGCTATCACATTGTATGTTGGTAATGTTGCGTTGACGTCTTGTAACGATAGAGGCATTGTTCCATTAGGTTTCACTCCTGATGATATTGGAAATCCTTTACGAATTCCTACAACATTGTCTTCTGTTGGCCAATTGAAAGCAATGAATGGGCAAGATGGTTTTGGATCAGTTCAAAAGGTGTCTGTAATGGGATATGATGGTGGCTTGTTAGGCCCAACGATTCGTACAAAGCAGGGAGAAGACGTTAATATCTCATTTAGAAATGAATTGAACGAAAACACAAATATCCATTGGCATGGTTTGGTTATTCCATCTGAAATGGATGGTCATCCTACACATATGATAAAACCTAATAACGAGTTTAATTTTAAATTCAAGGTCAATCAACAAGCCGGAATGAATTGGTACCATCCGCATCTTCATGAATCAACGGGAAGGCAGGTAACCAAAGGATTATCCGGAATGTTTATCATTGAAAGTGACGCAGAAAAAGCATTGTCCCTGCCTAGCGAAAATTTTGAAATTCCAATAGTGATTCAAGATAAACGGTTTAGGAGTGATGGTGCAATAGTATACTCGCCAAAAATGCAAGATACTATGGACGGGTATTTAGGTGACCATATTATGGTTAACGGTACACTTAAACCTTATATCAATGTTGTAACTCGTTTTTATCGTTTCCGAGTTCTTAATGGTTCATCAGCCAGGGTCTACAATCTGGCTTTAAGCGATGGTTCCGATTTTTATGTAATTGGGTCGGATAATGGTATACTTCCCCGGCCGCTACAAGTGAATAGTCTTGTTTTAAGTTCAGGCGAAAGGGTAGATTTACTCATTGACTTTTCAATGTATCCTGTTGGAGAGGAGTTGTTTTTGATGAGTAAAACCTTCAACAGTATGGGTAAAACCCAAGGTAATAATGCATTTAATATTCTCAAATTTAGTATTACTTCTGAGGGAAAAGACTCTTTTAAATTACCCAATACGCTCATTCCTATGACTAAAATATCTGGGAGTACGAAGACCCGAAACTTTGAGTTGAAAATGAAAATGCTAAGTATGAAAGGAGGCATGCACCGTATCAATAACCGGGTTTTTGAAATAAATCGCATAGACGAAACGGTCACTTTTGGAGCTACTGAAATCTGGGAATTTGATAACTCTTCTGGAGACGAGCCTCATCCAATGCATATACATGCAGTACAATTTCAGGTAATTTCTCGTAAAGGAGGTCGTGGAATCATAATGCCTCACGAAACAGGTTGGAAAGATACAGTACTAGTTGGACCAGGTGAAAAAGTACAGTTGATAATGAAATTTGAACAAAGAGGAAAGTTTGTCTTTCATTGTCATAACCTGGAACATGAAGACGATGGTATGATGCTAAATTTTGAAGTAGTTTAATGTTTAACGTGAGTATATATATGCTCCTTTTATTAAACTGAATTCAAATATAGTAAGCTTAATGCCTATCCAATAACACCAACTCCAAATCAAGCATCCTTGCAAAGTCTTCCATATATTCCAGCGAAAGGTTTTGGCCGTAAACGGTGTGATGTGCCCCTCCAGCTTCTATCCATTGTTTGGTTGCCAAAGCACTCTGGCGGTTGGTAGTTTAGAAACTTTTGATTTACTTCTAGGCCTTCTGTCAGAGCAAAATGATAGTGTAATTACTGACTACACCTTGGTTTATTTTTATTGAGAATATCTGTTTTGGTATAATCACTTGTCAATACAGGCTTCCATTTAAAATCTGTTAATTGGGTAACGGTAAAGTTTTCTTTTGGGTTGTTAGATAGTAGTTTTCGAGTGAAATCATCTTCGATTCTTTTTAATTTGTCAAGGTCGCAAGCGGATAATTCTCCTTTCTCGGCCAGTGCTCCTAGTTTATCTATTTCACCTGGTTTTATTCCTTTATTCAATTTTACTGTTACTGTTTTCTTATTATCAATGCGTTGAACGGTAAACAATCCTTCAATATCATCAGAGATATAATACGTATTGAATTGGTATTTGCCACCTGTGGTATAAATAGCAGCATCTGTAAGGCAAGGAGAAGATTTACTAACAATTCTTGTGTTCGTTCGGTCGATTAGGCCATCTGGAAATAATACTTCCATTGCCTGTTGTATTGCCAACTGCCCCATCACCAGACCATCAAAGAGGTGCCCATGAAATTTGACTAGATCTTCCAAGTCTATGTTTTGAATATTGCCCAAGCGACCTTTTGAAAAATCTGTGTCATTTACTCTCATTTCCGTTTTAACTTTTGTTTGCCTTTTAGGCAA
>JBLHOT010000091.1:0-14652 GCA_047623945.1 Arcticibacterium sp.
GATCGTTCGCAGAAAAAAGGGAGGATAAGAGATGAACTTTTTGCTAATTTGGAGAATTGGTTGGCCGAGGTAAAAGCCAAGATTCCAGAAATAGATCCAGATTATACTCTAGTAAAGAAAGAACAGGTACTTGACAGAAACGTGGAGGCCCTCTGGCCCAGATTAGAAGCGGAAAGAAAAAGAATGCTTTCTGAAGAATATCAACCGAACCCCGACTGGTGGGGAAGTAAAATTACAAGTGATTAAGAATTTATTTTTTTGAGAAAATTTAACCCTGATTGATGAAATACAAATTGACTATTTTAATCCTTTTGCTCGGATTTAACTTTACAAATGCACAAGGAATTCCGCTTCCAGAGCACCCAAGACCAGATTTTGAAAGGCTAGCATGGCAAAATCTAAACGGTTATTGGGAATTTGAGTTTGATAGTTTAAATAGAGGACTAAAAGAAAACTGGGCTTCCAGCAACAAGGACTTTTCTAAAAGAATTAATGTGCCTTTTCCGTGGGGCTCTAAGCTATCAGAGATAGCCGATGAAGCAGATATCGGCTGGTATAGAAAAAGCATTACAGTAAATGCGGACTGGCAGGGCAAAAGAACGTTTTTCACCATTGGAGCTTCTGACTGGCAAACCAGCGTCTGGCTTGATGGAGTACTTCTGGGAACTCATGAGGGTGGTTATACGCCTTTTTCTTTTGAATTAACTTCCTTGCTTAAGTATGATGAATCACAGCAATTGGTTGTGAGAGTAGATGACGCAAGGCGTCAATTCACCCTGTATGGGAAGCAAGGGTATGGGAATGCTCGAGGTATGTGGCAAACAGCGTACTTGGAGTCCAGAGGACAAAACTTTATAGAAACAGCACATTTTGTTCCCAATATTGATGAGGGGAAAGCGGTATTACGGTTAGGCCTTGATAAACCTTTATTTAAGGAAGAAGTTCTTAAGCTTAGTTTTAATGAGTTCGTGGTAAATGAAAAGCTGGAAGCAGGCCAAAAGGATTTTGAAATAGAAATCCCAATAACTAATCAAAGATTATGGACCTTGGAAGATCCGCATCTGTATGAAGTCTCCTTGGCCCTAGCAGATGATTTGGTCAAGTCCTATTTTGGAATGAGGAAGATTTCGGTGGTCAATTTGCCAGGTACAGATATTCCATATATAGCTTTAAATAATAAGCCAATATATCTACAGCTTACCTTAGACCAGTCTTACCATCCTGAAGGTTTCTATACCTTTCCTTCGGATGAATTCATGAGGCAAGAGATTCAGCTATGTAAAGACATCGGCCTAAATGGACTTAGAACGCATATTAAAGTCGATATACCAAGAAAGCTGTACTGGGCAGATAAACTAGGTCTACTAGTCATGGCTGATTTACCCAACTCATGGGGCGAGCCTGATGCTGCGGCTCAAAAAGAATCTGAATACACGCTTCGTGAAATGATTAAACGCGATTTCAATCACCCAGCCATTTTTTCTTGGATTACATTTAATGAGAGCTGGGGCCTGAAAAGCAAAGTAGAGAATAAAGAAACTGGTAAAAAGAGTAATGCTTATCTACCTAAAACCCAAAATTGGGTAGCATCCATGTACTATTTGACCAAGTCCTTAGATGAGACTCGTTTAGTAGAGGATAATTCTATTTGTTGCGGGGCAGGACATACAGAGACAGATATAAATTCATGGCACGCGTATCTCCCTGGTTATAAATGGGAAGAATTTATGACTAATCTGGATAAGAATACTTACCCAGGTAGCACTTCGGATTTTGAAAAAGGTTTCACTCAAGGAAACCAGCCTATGATTAATTCTGAATGTGGGAATGTTTGGGGCTATGAAGGAAGTACTGGTGATATAGATTGGAGCTATGATTATCATAGAATGATGAATGTCTTTAGACAACATCCTAAAATGGCGGGTTGGCTTTATACAGAGCATCATGATGTTATCAATGAGTGGAATGGCTATTGGCGTTTTGATAGAAGTATGAAGTATACTGGTCTTAATGAGATAGTCAATGGAATGGAGGATAGGGATTTTCATTCTCTCTTTTATGTCTCTACTGGTCAAGATATAACAAAAACGGCGGTTGCAGGAAGTAGTGTAAACGTTCCCATTTTTATTTCATGTCACACGGGTGAGCCTCTTCCACAGTCTAAAATCATGTTGGAATATCAGTTAACGGGAATAGATGAGTTGGGAAATAAAGGCGACTTTGAAGTTTCATCAAAGGCCTTCAATTATGAACCATGGATGCAGAAACGAGAGAAAGCCTTAAGTGTTCAAATGCCAGAAACAAATGGCTTGTATACTTTGAAATTGGTCATGAAAGACATGAGTGGAAGAGTTCTACACCATAATTTCATGAGTTTTAAAGTAGGCGGGGGAAAGCTTCCTGAGGAACGTTTAATTATCGAAGCATTGCCAAAGGAAATTACAAAATCTCAATGGTCTGTCAAAAGTTGGGAGGTAATGGATGGCTTAAAAATGAATGGGACGGGTAATGGCTTTTTCGAATATGAATTTAAAGGAGATGCTTCAACAGTAATATCGGGTTATTTATTGATGGAGCTTGGGGCCAAACAATTATTTGTCAAAGATAGAGAAGGTGTAGATCTAACAGATATGGATTACATGTTAGGGGCTATAGCCGAGCCAAGCCAGAACAAGAA
The DNA here is from genome assembly GCA_047623945.1 of Arcticibacterium sp. Lineage (GTDB taxonomy): Bacteria > Bacteroidota > Bacteroidia > Cytophagales > Spirosomataceae > Arcticibacterium. The sequence goes on from JBLHOT010000091.1 coordinate 2,678, forward strand.
TTCCTATCCAATGACTGATGATACTAAGTTTGGGTCTGATGTGCAAATTTCAATTAATGGTAACGTAGTTAGGAATGTGGTTTTGGAAGATGACCCTGCCGACCATCGTGGTATATTGAGCTGGCATAGTCAGAAAAAAGATTTACTATTACACGAGGCGGGTAGTTATGGCTATCTAGTAAAAGTTCCTTTATCTAAAAATCAAATAAAAACTTTAAAAAGGGCGAATAAATTGGCCGTTAGATTATCTGTGAAAAACGGAGGAGGTTTGGCCGTTTACGGTAAAGACTTCGGGCGTTATCCTTTTAATCCTAGTCTTGTTTTAAGTAAGTAACTTAAACCAGTTTTAAATGCTCTTTTAGAGACTCCACAGCCTTATCCATGATTAGATTATAAAAAGGAGTGGTGTCATTCTCTATCTGAACCAGCTCTAAACTTTTATAGTAATCAAGACGTGCATTTAAATCTCCTTTAAGAATGGCCAGGGAATAACCGTGTTTGAGTAAAATAAAATTCATGACTAAACGAGCCGTACGGCCATTCCCATCTATAAAAGGATGAATTGTCACTAAACGCTCATGCATTTCGGCCGCTAGAATGACGGGGTGCATGAGCTTTTTATTTTTAATGTGAAATTCAAAGTAATCCTCCATTTTTTGAGAGACATCCAAAGCATCTGGCGGAATGTGCTGGCTTCCAGAAATTCTAACATTTGACTTTCTATATACGCCTGCATTTTCACTGTCAATTGACTTTAAAACTAACCTATGAATATCCAAAAGGTTTCTCTTAGTTAAATCTTCTGCACCGGTAACCATGGTTCTGATGAAGTCTATTGCTTCATAATGGTTTATGGCCTCCAGATGCTCTCGCATACTTTTACCTGAAATAGTAATGCCTTCGTTGACAACAAGATGGGTCTCTTGAAGTGTGAGTCTATTCCCCTCTATTCTGTTACTATCATAGGTATAATTTAGGCTAAAGTGATCTAGAAGCTTCTCTAATTGTAGAGCATTGAGTGGTTTTTGGCTTTTCCACTCTTTTTGAAGCTCGTCTAGTGCTAGCAATTTATACTTGACGTCATCATTTAGCGGCTGTATTTGCAGTGACTGCTTTGTGCTGAAATATGCTATTCGGGTTTCTGCAGCCTGTAAAATATCTTTCGGATTCTCTTCATAGGCTAGCCACTGAGCTATCTTATCTGCAAGGAATTCTTTTCTAAGGCTGTGCAATGGCACATCCATTCCGGCGGATAGCATAAGTAAATGCTTCTCAGACGGGGTTCTTTTCTCACTTTCGTACTTAGAAATAAGGGCTTGGTCTATCCCGCTAAGGGTAGACAGTTCCAGCATGGTTTTGCTGTTTTTCGTACGCCAATTTGATATAAATACACCGAGGCTCATAAAAAGACAAATACTTACATGACAAATATAGTCATATTTTATAATTCTAAAATACATTCCCATTTTTCTACACCATCCTTAAAAACTTAGCTCAGGATAAATAAAAATAACTTCATGAATTAGTACCCTTTTTCGAATGTGGATGTCTAAAGGTCTATAAGAATTATATAATCAAGTATTTAAGTAATTTTCTGCTCTTTTTGAATTCTCATAAAGTGGAACAACGGGTAAGCGGTTCCTTCCTACCTTTGGCTTAATGAATCTATAATAATGACCTATTTAAAAACTATTATCCTTGTTCTCTTTTCTGTTGTCTCATTGTCTGCACAAATAGTTAAGATACTGCCACTTGACGCATCAGCTAATCAAGAGTTAGAACTCATTTATGATGCTAAACAAGGCACCAAGGGCCTAGTTGGTGCCACTTCTGTTTATATGCATTCTGGAGTTGTAATTGATCGCCCAGACGGAACAGCCTGGGAAAGTGTCGTGGGTAATTGGGGGAAAGACGATGGGATTGGTAAAATGATCAAAGTGGATGGAGAAACCGATGTTTGGTCCATTAAATTGAGCCCTACGGCTAAATCTTATTACGGCGTAAATTTTGGAGTACCAATTTTCAGGTTAGCCATGGTTTTTAGAAACGAGGATGGCACAAAGGAGGGAAAAGGTAATTCAGGCAATTTTAATGGCGGTTTTGTAGCAAGCAATAGTGATATTTTTGTCGATTTGAATGTGACCAACTATGTTCAGATTCTTCAGCCAAAGAGTAGCATTATATTTTTAGAACAAGGTCTTAAACAAACAATTGATGTGGAGTCATCGGGCGTCGCAAATAAAATTTCTGTATTTCTGGACGAAGGAAAGGGCTTTGAATTGGTGCAGGAAGTACTTGATTCAAAAACATTGAAAACGGAAATTAAACCTAGTAAAACTGGATTCGCAAATATTAAGGCAGAAGCCATTTTTGGAACAGACACCCAGTCAGTTTCTAAAGAAATTCAATTTGTATTTAGAAGGGCTATCTCTTCTTCAGAATTACCTAAAGGGCTTAGTAAAGGTATTAATTATTCTGAGGATCAAACCAAGGTTAGTTTTGTATTAGAGGCTCCACTTAAGGATTTTGTGTACGTAGTAGGGGATTTCTCAGACTGGGAAATCAAAGATGAGTTTTTGATGAATCAAACGGCTGATGGGGAATTATTTTGGCTAGAAATCTCTAATCTAAGCCCAAAAAAAGAATATGTTTTTCAATACTGGGTAGACGGGACTATCAAAATTCCAGATCCTTATGCCGAGAAAATTGCTGACCCCTGGAATGATGATTTAATTCCTGCCAGTATTTATCCAAATCTACCAGAATATAATCGTACTGATTTTGGAATTGCCTCAGTTTTTCAAACGGGTCAACCTGAATTCATATGGAACGAATCCGAAAATTCATGGCAGAAGCCAGATAAGGAGAGTCTCATTATTTATGAATTATTGATTAGAGACTTCATAGGTTCTCATAGTTATAAAGACTTGACAGACACGCTGTCTTATCTAAAAAAACTTGGGATTAATACCATCGAGTTAATGCCGATTATGGAGTTTGAAGGCAATGAAAGTTGGGGATATAATGTATCTCAGTTTTTTGCTCCAGATAAATATTACGGAACGAAAGATGACCTAAAGAATTTCATTCAAACAGCACATCAGCAAGGTTTTGTGGTACTTCTAGACATGGTTTTAAATCATGCTTTTGGGCAAAATCCATTGGTAAGAATGTATTGGGACGAAGCCCAAAACAAACCCTCCACAGAAAACCTATGGTTTAATCCTGACGCTAAACATCTTTATAATGTAGGTTACGACTTTAATCATGAAAGTAGCTATACACAGGCATTTGTAGATTCTGTCAATTCCTATTGGCTTAAAGAGTTTCATTTTGATGGCTTCCGTTTTGATTTGACAAAAGGCTTTACACAAAAAGAAGGATTCACTGATGGTAGTCTTGCGGCAAAAGATGATTCTAGAATTGCAATTTTGAAAAGAATGGCATCAAAAATTAGAGAGGTTAGCCCAGATGCTTTTATCATCTTAGAACACTTTGCGGCTCAATCTGAAGAGAACATCTTAAGAGCTGATGGCATGATGACCTGGGGGAATAATAATCACGACTTCGGTGATTTAATGATTGGTAAAACGAGTCAAAGCCTAAGCTCCATTACCGAGGCCAGTAGGGTCTCTTATATGGAAAGTCATGACGAACCGCGTCAAATATATCTAGCCAAAAATGCCTCTGTAAAACTAAAAAGCACGTATGACCCTAGAAAAGAAATAGTAGCTTTAAATAGATTAAAAATGATGTCGGCTTTTTTCTTTACACAGCCTGGCCCCAAATTGATGTGGCAGTTTCAAGAGCTTGGCTATGATATTGATATCAATCTTAATGGAAGGACAGGAAACAAACCTCTGCCTTGGGGAGAGAAAGGTTTAGGATACTACCAATCACCTAAGAGACAAAAACTTCTCAAGACAAACGCAACAATCCTCAAATTAGTTAATCTAAATAAAGAAGTATTCAAAGAAGGGAAATTGACAAAGTCGATGACGGGTGCTATTAAATCCTTGCTCTTTGAACATGAAAATATGGATGTCGCCATTATCGGCAACTTTGACATAAAAAGTGCGAACAAGTCTTTTACTTTTCCAAAAGTGGGGGTCTGGTATGACTATTTCCAAAAGGACTCTATTTCAGTTACAGGTTCTTTTGACTTTGAGCTCGCCCCAGGAGAGTTTCACGTTTACACCACTGTTAAACAAGAGAAAGTAGAAGACAGCTTAATTACTTTTTTTGAAGCTAGGGATACTCTAATTGTTCAGGGACAAGTTGTTATTGTATCGCCTGTAGTATTCCAACCTGACTCGGAGATAACGATTACATTTAATGCCACAGAGGCAGATGGAAATGGTACAGCCGGATTGATAGCTGCAGATAAAGTTTATATGCACTCTGGGGTTATTTTGAATGATGAAAACGGATCTTCGTGGGAGTACGTAGTAGGAAACTGGGGTATGGATAATGGCTTAGGCCAAATGACCAAAGTACCAGGTTCGGAAAATAAATGGCAAATAATACTGACACCTAAAATATACTATTCAGGTGTTCCTGTTAATGCTAATTGGGCTAGATTAGGAATGGTTTTCAGAAATGGAGACGGCTCTAAAGAAGGAAAGGCTATTGGCGGGAATGACATATTCGTCAATTTTACTGAAAAAGAGAGCACTCTTGTTTTGGGAAGTGAGGTGTCTTCAGAATTGATTCTGTATCCTAATCCAACCAGTAAATCATTTAGAATTACTGGTCTAGAGAAGCTAAAGGAAATATTACTTTTTGATGCCGGTGGTAAAATGAGGAGGACTTATAAAGTAGGCCCAGAATCAGAAGAGTATTCGATTGAAAACCTACCGGCTGGCCTCTATATTTTAGAGGTTAAGTCATCAGAAGTAAGCCATAAAAAAAGGCTACTGATTCATTAATAGAATCAATAGCCTTTGCTAATACTTTGAGTTGGCTTTATTTCTTTCTAAAAAAGACAGTGATAGCGACACCCTCAAAGCCAAAATGTTCTCTAATCTTATTCTTCAAGAATCGCTCGTAGGACTCTTTGATATATTGAGGAAGATTACAGAAAAACACAAAAGTAGGTGACGGTGTTGGAAGCTGCATCACATACTTTATTTTGATTTGCTTTCCTTTTAGGGCTGGAGGAGGTGTCTTATTTATAATAGGAAGCATGGTATCGTTTATCTTAGAGGTCGACACTTTCATGCTTCGGTTGTCATAAACCTCCATCGCCTTTTCTATCACTTGGAATATCCTTTGCTTGCTAAGAGCAGATGCAAAAATAACCGGCATGTAGTTCATAGGTGCCAGTCTTTCCAAAACTTCCTTTTTCATTTGGTCAGCGGTTTTGGAACTCTTTTCTACCAAGTCCCACTTATTTACCATGAGTACAATACCCTTTTTGGCATTATGAGCATGGGCAATAATATGCATGTCCTGAGCTTCTAGACCTCTTTCTGCATCCAATAAGATGATACAAACCTGAGAGTTTTCCATAGCCTTGAGGCTACGCAAAACAGAATAGAACTCTATACTTTCTTGAACCTTGGCTTTTTTTCTAATTCCAGCTGTGTCTGTTAATATGAAATCATTGCCAAAAAGCTTATAGTGTGTATCTACAGAGTCTCTTGTAGTTCCGGCGATATCAGTTACTATACTTCTGTCTTTACCTAAAAGAGCATTCAAAAAGGAAGATTTCCCGGCATTTGGTCGTCCTAGAATAGAAATTCTTGGAATTCCTTCATCAGGGTTTTCAATACCATCATCTTCAAAATGCTTCACTACCTCGTCCAACAAATCCCCAGTACCTGAGCCCTCTGTAGATGAAATAGGGAAAACAGCTCCCATGCCTAAAGCATAAAATTCTGGAGCTATCAGAGATTGCCTCTCAAAAGTCTCTGCCTTATTAGCCACAACTATTACGGGCTTGTTAGTACGGCGTAAAATGTTAGCAAAGTCATTGTCCAGGTCAGTTAGGCCTGTCATGGTATCTACTATAAAAAGAACGACTGTGGCTTCATCTAATGCCATAGCTACTTGGTCTCTAATGGCACCTTCAAAGGTGTCCTCAGAACCTACCACATAACCTCCAGTGTCTATTACTGTAAAGTATTTCTCTGTCCAGACGCATTCGCCATAGTGACGGTCGCGGGTTACTCCAGAAATATTGTCGGTAATAGCCACACGCTCTTCTATCAACCTATTGAATAAGGTAGATTTCCCTACATTCGGTCTGCCTACTACTGCTACTATATTTGCCATAACACTATACTTAATTTAATCCTTTTCTGAAAAGGGCTGCAAAGATACGAATTCCTTTCCTGAAAACAGCATACTGATTTTAAATTAACTAATTGAATTAAAAGGGTTTACCGTGGGTAAGCTTTATCAGTTGTTTCATTAGTCCTGGGAATGTTTTGCCAAGGGCAATAATACTCGGAACGGCTAAAGGGTGTAGAGAGCTTTGCTGTAACCTATTTCCTACTAATAGGCGAGTTTTAAACTCCTTTTTCCAAACTTTTTCAAAATCCTGATGGATCTGTGAATAAGGCTTTCCTCGGTGTTTTAAAATTATTTCCAGCCACAGAAAAGCGGAGTAAAAGGCCATACTCATGCCATTTCCAGAAAGCGGAGCTATCATTCCTGCCGAGTCTCCAGCAAAACCCAAGTTTGTACTAGAAGGATATCTGTGAGAAAATGTAATATTGGCAATAGAGAGAGGCTTCTCAAATAAGAACTCTGATTGCTCAAAAAGTGGAGCGATTTTGGGATTCGCCATCAATTCATTTTCCACAAAACTATCTAAAGAATTTTCATGCTTTTTAAGAAGTTCTGTGGCAGCCATCAAACAAAGCGTGGTTTTGCCTTCCTCAATGTTTGAGCTACCGATATATCCCTTATTGAAAAAGTGAAGAGCTATTAAATGGTCAGGATGTTGGTTTTTAACGTGCCATTTCATGGCAAAATAAGATTGACCCGTGCTAGGTTTAGCCTTTATTTTAAAATTGGTGGTTTTGCCGTAGGCTGCAATAGTTAGCTTACTTTCTATAGAAAATTTCTTATTCGTACTTACTTTGTTGTCTATTACATCTGTGGCAGAAGTTTCACAATGAATCGTCACGCCAAGCTCTAAAGCTTTTTTGTAAAGTAAATCTTCTAAAGTATATCTACTGAGTCCGAAACCACCAAGTGGCAGTTTAGTTTTAAGCGAAGATTTCCCGTTGGCTGTAAGTTCCAATTCATTTATAATAGGAAGATTCATGGCAGACAAAGGAATGCCTAATCGCTCTAGAAAATCCCATGATTCCAATGAAATGTATTCACCACAGACCTTATGGCGGGGAAAGCTTTTCTTTTCTAATACGGTGGTGTCAATACCATTTTGTGCCAAAAGAATACTTAGAGAAAGCCCCGAAAGACCGCCACCAATGATACAAATTTCAGTATGTTTTATTTCTTCAGATAGCATACACTATATCTAAATGCCCAGTGCCACTTAATTTTTAATTCTAGTCCTAGTGCCTTTGCTTTTTTCTCCCAGTCGCTCCTCTTAAAGCTACGCAAAACAGAAAGGGGGGCGTCATTTTTATATAAGTAGGAGAAAGGAAACAGCCAACTTATCCATTTAATATTAAAATAGGCCAAAGGATGTCTCTGAAGGTCATTAATGATAAACCCTAAACGAGAATGCTCTTTTGCCCAAAGTAAATAATGGTCTAACTCTTCCTCGTTTAAGTGATGCGTAAAAAGGGCACAGGTAATAATGTCGTATGTATTTATCTCCTCCTGATAGGGTTTGGTTACAAAGGTGATATTCTTGAACTCATTGGTTTGTTGACGAGCATAAGAAGTGCAAAACTCATTTAAATCTACGCCCGTAAAATCTATGGAATGACCCTTGCTTTTCGACCATTTAGCCATAGCTAAAAGGCTATCACCTCCACCAGAGGCCACGTCTGCTAAAGTATAATTCGATTGAGGCTTCTTTTTGATTAGCTTTTTTAGCGTTTTTAAAGTAGCTCCATGGCCTCCTAGATAGATATTAGTAAGTTTTAGTTCATAGAGGTTTTGACGAAAGTCTTTTTCAGAGAAATCGCCTAAATCCATGAGTTCTTTTTGATAGGAACGCTGTTTGAAGTTTGGCATACTTAAAAGTATAATTTGCTCATGACCAAGTAGAAAAAGAAGGCATTCAGACAAACGGAGGCCAATAAGTTAAGCCGCATCGTATTCTTGAAATTGGCTGTCTCGGGGTTCTTCTTGGTCTTAATCTTCCACCAATTGATGTATATCAAAACCGGCAACATACATAGCAGGTAGGTGATAAACTGATTTTTTTGCAGTAAAACATATAAAAGGATGGTGGCGATGCCCACATGTATTTCACTGAATAGAAAAGTCTTTTGAATACCGAGTTTAGCACTCAAAGAAATTACGCCGTCTTCCTCATCTTGCTTATGCTGGTAAATTTGCGTGATGGGGTAGCTGCCGCCAAGCAGTAAAAAAGCATAGGCAGAACCCAGCAGGATGGCTTTGCTATCATTGGCTAAAATGCCTCCGTCCACGGCCGAAATGGCTAATAAATAAACTACAATTCCCTGGAAGCTAGCAATGATAAAATAGCTAAAGACGCCATATTTTTTAAACCTAATTCCTCTATAACTATAGGCTCTTGAAAAGAGAATGTAGGACAATGTCAAAAGTGTAAAAGTTAGGTGGATCTGATATGCCAAAATAAGAGCAGCCAAATCCATAAGGATAGTTAGTACAAATAAGAGCGTATTGGGCGGCGGCGGGGCCTCGATACCGCCAATTGGCCCTTCGTCTCTGTCTTGGTAAGAATTATAACCATTGCTGGAGGGGTAGACTAAAAAATGTAGGATACCAAAGGCCAACCAGGCAGTAGTACTTAATTCGCCTTCTGCCATATAAAGGCCGAAAAGGAAAATAGGCATTAAGAAAAAAGAGAAAGGAAAGCGTAATAATAAGATGGCATCTTTAATGGCCTGCATAGTGAATAGGTCTTTCCCAAAACTACATATATTTTAAAGATAAATATTTTTATTCGTGGGCTTCGTAGGTATCTTATCGCACTCAAGTGCCTTTGTCCAATAAATAACTGTATGCCTTATCTTAATCTTATACAAACCATTGACGCACCCTTTACTTATTCTCAATCTGAGATGTCGGAATGGGTTTTAGAAGGTATGAAGGGAGATGAAAAAAGAAAGTATAAATGGCTTCTTACTCATGCCGGAATTTCTCAACGTAGAATTATCTTACCAGATTTTGTCCCTGAAACTACAGAAAAGTGGCTGTACAAGGACAAATCTCATCCGCCAACTGTTCAAGAAAGAATGGCTGTTTTTCAAAGTCAGGCTGGGCAGCTTATTGATAAGCTCCAGGCCCATTTTTTTGAAAATGCCCGACTAAAGAAAGAAGAGATTACGCATGTTATTACTATTTCATGCACGGGGATATCTGCACCTGGCTTGGATTTTCAGGTTCAACAAATATTGGGTTTGGCATCTGATGTAACTCGCTTAAGTGTGAATTTTATGGGTTGCTATGCGGCTTTTCATGGGATGAAATTGGCGAAAGTGATATGTGAGGCTCAGCCAAATGCGAAAGTCCTCCTTGTAGATATTGAGCTTTGCTCTTTACATTTTCAAACGGGCTATACCTTAGATGAGATACTAGCAAATGGTCTTTTTGCGGACGGAGCTGCTTTTGTTTTGGTTTCTAATGAGGCCAAGGGTTTGAAAATGAATTCTTTTTTTCAGGAAACGGCTGCCAACTCCGAAAGTGAAATGGCTTGGCGACTGACAGGACATCAGTTTGAAATGCGATTGTCTACCTATGTCCCCGGAATCTTAGGTGACCAGATTAAGGGTTTTATGTCAAAGAATGGTGGTGAAGAGGCCACGGAATTTGCTTTTCACCCCGGTGGTAAAAAGATACTGGATGCTTGTAGAGATGCTTTAGGTTTACAAGAAACAGATTTGACGGAATCTTACGAGGTCCTGAAAAACTACGGAAATATGTCTTCCGTTTCTATTTTCTATATTTTGAATCAAAAGATGAAATCAGAGGGTAAGGGACAAATTTTTACCGCGGCCTTTGGCCCGGGACTAACCATGGAAGGTGGTATTTTAGAATACACTTAACTCTTGATACGAAATAAGAAGAATAGCCATAAGGCCTAAGGCCAATCCCCATTTATTAATATTTGAAAGCCTTTCTTTGAAAAACGAAATGCCCACAATGGCAGAAACGATGATGACTCCCATATTAAATATGGGGTAAACAAATGCACCACTGTTCCCAAAGGCTGTCAGTGCCAGTATTAAAAGATAAAACGAAAGGAAATTTGGTACGCCGAGAGTGAGCCCAGCTAATGCATTTTTGAAGGCCAATTTTTCTTGACCCCTAATAAGGCGATAGGCCAATAAAAACAAACCAGAAACTACAGCACCTAAAACCATGACCAAAGTCACAGGTACGGTAAGTTCTGGATTGGGTATGAATTTGAGATTTAGATAGTTAATGGCAGAATTGGTTATTCCGTACATTAAAAAGACGGCCAAGGGTAAATACCAACCACTTTTGTTACTTTTAGAACTATCGGATTTTTTATAAGTACTTAAGCCAACTGCAATTAAAGCCAAGAGTAGACCTAAATAATTCCATAAATCAAAAGCCTTAGCCTGAGTGTTATAAAGAAATAAACTGGCAGTAACGGGTATCACCAAAGACAGGTTGTTTGCCAAAGAAGTGGCAGTCATTCCAGCTTTTTGGGTCGAAAGGCCTGACAAAATAAAGGTGATGATAAACCCAAGACCTAGAGCGAGACAAAACCAAGTCCAGTTTTCTGCTAGGTTTAGAGAGAAGCTTTGCCCTTCGGGCATCAATACTAAGCCAGTGATAAAACAAACAGGATAATTAAACGCAATGGCCTGCAAAGTGCTAATGCCATATTTCGGAAAGACTCTGAAATTGACTAATAGAATGACTGAGAAGAGGATGCTCAATAATAAGTAGGCCATAGTTCCTAATATCCAAAACTTTTTATTTTGTCTCTCTTCAATCGCCAGTCGGCTTCTACTTTTATGTATTGTTGAAGAAAAATTTTCTTTTCAAAAAAGGTCTCCATTTCCAGTCGGGCTTCTGTACCTACTTTTTTAATTCTTTCACCTTTATGACCTAGCAGAATAGCTCTTTGAGAGCTTCTCTCTACATAAATCTCGGCATAGACCCTTATGATGTCATCATCTTCTTTAAATTCTGTAATGACAACTTCGCAGCTATAAGGAATCTCTTTTTTATAGTTCGTGAATATTTTCTCTCTCACGATTTCTGCAGCAAAGAAACGTTCAGGTTTGTCTGTAAGAGCATCTTTTGGAAAATAGGCGGGATGTACAGGGAGAAGCTTCACAATCTTTTGAAAGAGTCCTTCAATACCTATGCCCTCTAAAGCAGAAATGCTTAGGATTTCTCTTGGATTGAGTACTTTTTTCCAATGCTCTATCTTTTCTTCTACTTGCTCTTGAGTGGCTAAATCTATCTTATTAATGATCAAAATAAGTGGGGCATCAGACCTTCCAAGCTTTTCTATGACATCCTCTTCGTCATATTTCTCATAAATGTCGGTGACAAATAAAACAACATCGGCGTCTTTGAGGGAGCCATGAACATACTCCATCATAGAGTTATGAAGCTCATACATAGGTTTTATGATGCCAGGAGTATCAGAATAGACCAACTGGAATTCATCGCCGTCCACTTCACCGTTTACTATCCCCATAATACGATGGCGGGTAGTTTGGGCTTTGGAAGTAATGATGGAAAGTTTTTCACCTACCAGCTGATTCATCAAAGTGGATTTACCGACGTTCGGTTTACCTATGATACTTATGAATCCCGCTCTATGTGTTTTTGTCATGGGGCAAAGATAAGGGGAT
>JBLHOT010000092.1:0-14421 GCA_047623945.1 Arcticibacterium sp.
CCACAAAGACTGTAGTGGCCATCCAATGGGCAGAGAGAATGGCCTTTTGCAAATGCCCGTTTACCTCGGGTTTAGTATCACTAAATTTCTTCTTTAATCTTTTAGCAAGTTGGGGAATTTGTCCTAATGAAGAAGGAGAGGTCGCAATAGCCTCATCCACTATACATTTTACAACATGAGAAAGTGTTAAACCAGTAAGAAGAGTGGTAGTTACAATGGGCATGGAATAGATTTAGGTACTCTAATTTAATAAATAGTCTCTAAAAGAGTAAAAAGTCTCTTTCAAAAAGGCCTATCCTTTTCTTTTACATCTAAATCCATTACTTTCAGAGCATCAATATTCAACCTATAAAATGCTGAAGAAATCCTTATTTTGGATCTGTGGAGGTATAGTGCCTTTTCTTATGTATTGGGTGGTTTCTTGTCGCTCTCAGCAGCCTGTGGATTATAGCACACAGGTAAAACCCATTATCAATAAAAATTGCATTGCCTGTCATGGCGGTGTAAAAAAACAAGGTGGATTCTCCTTACTTTTTGAGGAAGAGGCTAAGGCCAAACTTAAATCTGGTGCTTATGGCATAGTGCCTGGAGATGCCAGAGGCAGCGAAATGATAAGACGTCTTTCTCTTCAAGACCTCGAAGAAAGAATGCCTTTTGAGCATGATGCCTTACCAGATGAAGAAATTGAATTGCTAACCCGTTGGGTAAATGAAGGTGCCAAATGGGGCGTACATTGGGCCTACAAAGCAATTGAAAAAGTGCCTATTCCAAACGTAAATTCAGAGTGGTCTAAAAATGAAATTGACGCCTTCGTTTTTTCAAAAGCGAAAGAAAACAAGCTAACTGTATCAGAAAAAGCAGATCCAAGTGTATTGGCAAGAAGACTTCAGCTAGACATCATTGGATTTCCTCAAGACTCAGAAGTCAAAACCAATTATATAGAAAAACCGACTGATGAAAACTACGAACTTCTTGTAAACGAGCTGTTGGAATCCTCACATTATGGCGAGAAATGGACCTCCATGTGGCTAGATCTAGCTCGCTATGCAGATACTAAAGGATATGAAAGAGATGGTAATAGGGATATTTGGCGATACAGAGATTGGCTTATAAAAGCATTTAATGAGGACATGCCTTATAACCAGTTTTTAACAGAACAGATTGCTGGAGACCTCCTGCCTAAGGCCACCGACGACCAGCTTATTGCCACCGCATTTCACAGAAATACCATGACCAATGACGAAGGTGGTACAAGCAATGAAGAATACCGCGTAGCAGCTGTGGTGGACAGGGTAAACACTACCTGGGAGGCTACCATGGGAACGACTTTCGCTTGTATTCAGTGTCACAGCCACCCTTACGACCCTTTTACTCATGAGGAATACTACAAATTTATGGGCTTCTTCAATAATACCAGAGACGTAGATACTTATGAAGACTATCCGCTTCTTAGGCATTTTGACACGATCCAAGAAGAAACTCTGAATCAATTAGCCAATCGCCTAAATAAGAAAACTGGAGAAAAAGAGGCGGCCAGAATTATTCATTTTATAAAAACATTACAGCCCTCCATAGCGTCATTGGAGTCAGACAACTTTGTGAATGCTGAGCTTTCAGATACTAAATGGTTGGCTATGCGTAATAATTCATCCGCCAGAATTCCAAAAGCTCCTTTAAATGGCAAGTCTACGTTAGTGTTTAGCTATTCGTCTAATCAACCAGGCGGAACAGTAAAAGTTCTAAAGGGTAGTTTAAACGGGACAGAGCTAGGTCGTTTCAAAATTGATAGGGCTACAAAAGGTTGGGAGTCTAGAGAGGTTTCCATAAACCCATCAGACACTACCGAGGCCATTTATCTGACCTATCAAAACCCCAACATTAAAGATGACAGAACCAACGGCGTAAAGTTTAATTGGTTTCATTTTGATACGCCCTACCCAGACGCCGAAACTAAAGCCGACTACTGGAATCTTCTCGCTGCTAAAACAAGCTCTACGCCTATTATGGTAGAGAACACCACCGAAATGAGAAGGACTACCCATGTTTTTGAACGTGGTAGTTGGCTTAATAAAGGAGAGCAAGTAGAAACCGACGTACCCGCATCACTAAACAAATTCCCAGAAAATTACCCGAAAAACAGGCTGGGTCTAGCCAAATGGATAACTAGTGAACAAAACCCTTTAACTGCCAGAGCCATCGTAAACAGGCTATGGGAGCAAGTTTGGGGGGTCGGGATCGTAGAAACCCTAGAGGATTTAGGTTCGCAAGGGGAAAAGCCATCTAATCAAGCTCTTCTAGATTATCTAAGCTGGAAACTTATGAATGACTATAATTGGCAGCTAAAACCTCTTCTTAGAGAAATATTCATGAGTTCTACGTATCGGCAGAGCTCTAAATTAGACCCTGAAAAACTAGAAAAAGACCCTAATAATAGATTTATGGCGAGAGGCCCAAGAATAAGACTTTCGGCAGAACAAATTCGTGACCAAGCACTCGCTGCCAGCGGAAAGTTAAACCCAGAAATGTTTGGCCAGCCTGTTATGCCATTCCAACCAGAAGGTATTTGGAACTCTCCTTATAACGGAGACCAATGGGTGAAAAGCAAAGACGGGCAGCAGTATCGGCGTGCCATATACACGTTTTGGAAAAGAACAAGTGCTTATCCGTCCATGATGAACTTTGACGCCGCAGGCAGAGAAGTTTGCTCTTCTAGAAGGATTACAACCAATACACCCTTGCAGGCTTTAACTACCCTCAATGACGTCGTCTACATTGACCTTTCAAATCAAATGGCTGAGCGTTTCGCAGAACATACTCCTGCCCAAAGCATTGGCGAAGCCTATGTATCACTTACAGGAAATACTATAGACAAAAATAAAAAGGCAATACTTCTGGAGCTGTATGGCAACGCACTCAAGGAGAGTCAAGACAGCAAAGCAGCCTTGGCCATAGTCATGAACGCCCTCCTTAATCTAGATGAAGTATTAATGAAAAGTTAGTATGAGTAGAAACAATGAAAATATCCTGAGAGAAGCCGTTCAAAAGAAGCTTTTGAACCAAACTCGTAGAAACTTCCTAAAAGAATCCTTCATGGGTTTAGGAGGTCTGGCTTTCGGCGGAATGATGGCCTCTTGTGGCTCTGATACTCAGAACTTTGCTAGCAATTTCTTTGACCCCGCAAATCCATTGATGCCTAGGGCACCTCATTTCGCCGCCAAAGCTAAATCCGTTATTTACTTACATATGGCGGGGGCTCCTTCTCAGCTAGAGCTTTTTGATTATAAACCAGAACTTGACAAATTAGACGGGCAGAGATGCCCTCAATCTATTCTAGACGGGAAAAAGTTTGCCTTTATACGGGGGATCCCTAAAATGCTTGGCTCACCTGCCAAATTCCAACAATATGGCGAAAGTGGGGCTTACGTAAGCGATTACCTCCCACATTTCCAAAGTATGGTGGATGAGGTAAGTTTCTTAAAAGCCGTAAGTACAGACCAGTTTAATCATGCACCTGCACAGCTGCTCATGCAAACGGGTAGTGCTAGACTAGGTAGGCCAAGTATGGGCTCTTGGGTAACTTATGGCCTAGGCACAGAAAATTCTGATTTGCCTGCTTTTGTGGTTTTAACCTCTGGCGGGAATAATCCAGATGCGGGTAAAAGTGTTTGGGGAAGTGGTTTTTTACCTTCTGTTTATCAGGGAGTACAATGCCGCTCAGAGGGTGACCCTATTTTGTTTTTAGAAAACCCAGAAGGCATGTCAAGTGATTTGAGAAAAGCCTCCATCGATGCTATCAATAAGATAAATCAACAAGAATTTGATGAGTACGGCGACCCAGAAACGTTAAGCAGGATAAGTCAGTACGAAATGGCTTTCAGGATGCAAACCTCTGTGCCTGAAGTGATGAACATCAATGATGAACCGGCCTATATTCATGAGATGTATGGTACTAAACCAGGCGAAGCGGCTTTTGCCAATAATGCTCTCTTGGCTAGAAAACTGGTGGAGAAAGGTGTTCGGTTTGTGCAGCTTTATGACTGGGGATGGGATACACATGGCACGGCTGAGGCGGGTTCTATAGATGTTGGACTAAAAAGGAAGTGTACTCAAACGGACCAAGCCGTTACGGCACTCTTGCAAGATTTAAAACAGCGAGGTCTTTTAGAAGAAACCCTCGTGGTTTGGGGAGGCGAATTTGGCAGAACGCCTATGGCAGAAAACCGAGAAGGAAAAGAAAATGCTTATAAAGGAAGGGATCACCACGGTGATGCCTTTACAATGTGGATGGCAGGGGGTGGTATAAAAAAAGGAGTCACTTATGGAGAAACGGACGAAATAGGCTATTCGCCAATAAGTGGCAAAGTAGACCCGCATGATATTCAAGCTACTATTTTGAATCAATTAGGTTTTAATCACGAGCAACTTACCTATCAATTTCAGGGAAGACAATTCCGTTTAACAGATGTGGCCGGTAAAATCATTCAACCTATCATAGCATAATTAAATGGATTGGTTTTTTGGTCAGTTTCATCCTCTATTCGTTCATTTACCCATTGGGTTTTGGACTTTGGCATTTCTTTTTAAAGGGCTTTCTATTAAGTCTCAAGAAAACAAATATGCACAAGTACTTCCAATTCTTTTGTTGGCAACATTTATCTCCTCCTTTTTCACCTCAGTGACAGGTTACCTGCTCTCGCTTTCTGGTGCTTATGAAATTGATCTTCTGGATAATCATATGTGGGCGGCCATAGCACTTAGCGTGATTGCAGGCCTACTTTATTGGCTTCAAAAAAACGCCTTATTTAAAAATGTTCAACTGGCTCTCTGGTTTCTCGCAGCCATTTCCCTCTTTTTAACAGGGCATTTAGGCGGAAGTCTGACTCATGGAGAAAATTATCTCACTCTGAATGGTGGGCCTTACGAAAAGCCAGTGATTGAAAATATTCAAGAAGCGTTGGTCTACACAGAAGTAATTGAGCCGATTTTGGCAGAAAAGTGCTGGGCTTGTCATTCGGCCAAAAAACAAAAAGGAGAACTAAGACTAGATGGAAAAGAGTGGATTCTCGAAGGCGGTGAAAATGGAGACATCATTAAAGCTCATCAAAGTCAAGAAAGTGAATTATTCGCCAGACTAATTTTAGAGAAAGCGGATGAAGACCACATGCCACCTTCTAGGAAACCCCAATTGACTTCCGATGAAATAGCACATATTGAATGGTGGATTAGCGAAGGAGCAGACTTTAGCAAAAAAGTAGAAGAAATAAATCAATCTTCCGAAATAAAAGCAGCCTTAAATCGACTTGTGGAAATAAAGACTCCCTCAGAATTACCGTCAGAACCCATCCAAGTTATGGAGGAAAAGGCATTAAATACTTTGAGGGATTATAGAGTGGCTGTGGTACCGGTAGCTCAAAATTCTAATTATCTAGCTATTAACTTGGTGGGCAAAACAATACCAGATACGGTTTGGGCCGCACTAGAAAAAGCCAATATGCACATTGTTTCTTTAAAGGCTAAAGGCTCTAAACTCACCGATGAACAATGGCAATCACTTAATAAACTTCAAAATTTAAGGGCTTTGGATATTAGTCAAACGAACGTTTTGGATGAGCATTTAATTCTGCTAACAAGGCTAAAGGAATTACGAGTATTAAATCTGACCGAAACAGAGGTGACGAGAGAAGGTATTGAAAAATTAGCATCCTTAGAAAAGCTGAGAAACCTTTATTTGTTTGGCACGAGACTAAACAATGATGACCAAAAAAATCTCCAAACATTATTTCCGCTAACTGAGATTGACTTTGGTTACAACGAAACTATCATGATTCGTGAAAAATGAATAATCCATAATGGCTTAGTTTTTGTAATTTCGCCATTAAAATGCTCCTAATATATGTTACGTGATATCCTAAAAAACATTTTCCATCTTCTTCCCGATAGCTTTCAGCATAGTTTTAGAAAGAGACAATACCTTAATTGGGAAAAGTCGGGGCGGTCTATTCCGCCTCCGCAGGTTGTTAAACTCTTTAAGATTCAGGAGCTCCGAGAAACCTATTCCTGCGATACTTTTATAGAGACAGGTACCTATAAAGGCGATATGCTATTCGCCTTAAAAAACTTTTTCCCATGGCTAATTTCTATTGAATTATCCCCGCTTTATTATCAAAAAGCCTTAGTCAAATTCAAGAAGGATAAAAATGTGGAGCTGCTATTAGGAGATAGCGGCGAGCTTATGCCTCTAGTTATTAAAAAACTAAAGTCACCGGCCCTTTTCTGGCTCGATGGCCATTTTTCATCTGGTGATACGGCCCAGGGAGAAAAAGACTGTCCTATTTATGGCGAACTACATGCTATTTTCTCTTCTCCATACAACCATGTTTTACTCATTGATGATGCTAGACATTTTATAGGGAAAGATGACTATCCAACTGTCCCAGAACTGGCCGCCTTTATTGAAAAAGAAAAGCCGGGTTCATTCTTCGAAAACAAGGACGACCTAATCACTGTTATCATCAAATAATAAGATGTTTATCAATTCTTGACACGCCTCCAAAACCGGAAAGAATCCTGTTTTTTCTGTAAAAAATCCGCTTCGTTTCTCGTCAAAAAAGAACTACCTTTGCACCCAATTTGAGCAGATAAATATACCGTATGTTAACAGTTTCTAATATTTCCCTCCAGTTTGGCAAAAGGGTTCTTTTCGACAATGTCAATCTAAAGTTTGTCCCCGGCAACGTTTACGGCCTCATTGGGGCCAACGGAGCCGGAAAATCCACTTTTGTAAAAATCCTTTCTGGTGAGTTAGATGCTACTTCGGGTTCTTTCGGAATGGATCCAGGAGAGAGGATGTCTGTATTGAGTCAAAATCAAAATGCTTTTGACAAATACCCAGTGCTTGAGGCGGTTATGCGTGGCAATGAGCGTCTTATGGATGTCATGCATGAGAAGGATGCCATTTACATGAAGGAAGACTTCACCGAAGAAGACGGCAACAAGGCGGCGAACTTAGAAGCCGAGTTTGCAGAAATGAACGGTTGGGAAGCAGAATCTGATGCTGCCACCCTACTTTCTGGTCTTGGTGTGAAAGAGCAATACCACCAAACATTAATGGCAGATCTAAACCTTTCTGAGAAAGTGAAGGTGCTTTTAGCACAAGCTCTTTTCGGAAATCCTGATGTGTTATTACTAGATGAGCCTACTAACAACTTGGATATTGAGTCCATTCTATGGTTAGAAAATTTCTTGATGAATTTCAAGAACACGGTTATCGTGGTTTCTCACGATAGGCACTTTTTAGACAATGTGTGTACATACATTGCCGACTTAGATTTTAAGAAAATAAACCTTTACGGAGGTAACTATACGTTCTGGTATGAATCTAGCCAGTTGGCTGCTCGCCAAAAGGCTGACCAGAATAAAAAAGCCGAAGACAAGAAGAAGGAATTGGAGAATTTCATTCGCCGATTCTCTGCCAACGTGGCCAAGTCTAAGCAGGCTACTGCTCGTCAAAAAATGATTGATAAGCTTGATATTTCCGCAATCCAACCTTCCTCTAGACGATACCCGTACATTGGCTTTAAGCCAGAACGTGAAGTAGGAGACCAAATCTTGATGGTGGAAAATCTTAGCTACAAAAACGAGGAAGGATTGTACCTCTTTAAAGACTTGACTTTTCAAGTAATGAAGAAAGACAAAGTAGCCTTCTTGAGCAAAGATGGTCTAGCTGTCTCTGCCTTTTTTGATATTATTTCTGGCAAGAAAAAGGCAACCTCTGGAGAATTTAAGTGGGGAGTAACTATCACTAAGGACTACTTACCAAACGATAATACAGCGTATTTTTCGAATGACGACTTAAGCCTAGTAGATTGGCTCCGTCAATACTCAGAAGACAAAGACGAGACCTTTATCCGAAGCTTTTTGGGAAGAATGCTATTTGCGGGAGAAGAGGCTTTGAAGCAAAGTAAGGTACTTTCTGGAGGAGAAAAGCAGCGTTGTATGTTCTCTAAAATGATGCTTTCTAACTCCAATGTGCTTCTATTTGACGAGCCTACCAATCACTTGGACCTAGAATCTATTCAGGCTCTAAACAAAGGCATGGAAGAATATGATAGCAATATCCTTTTCACGTGCCATGACCACCAATTGACTAACACCGTGGCCAGCCGAGTGATAGAATTAACGCCAAAAGGCTGCCTAGATAAGCTGATGACGTTTGACGACTATCTTACTGACCAAACTGTTAAGACTCAAAGGGCAGAGCTTTATAGCTAGTCTATCGTCTTATTTTAGAATTTTGAAGCTCCGCCTTTGGTGGGGCTTTTTTTGTTTTGACCAAAGCTTTCCTCCGTTCAATCCATAAAAATCAAAAGTTCCGGTCGCTTAAACCATCTTTACCATTTCTTTCATGACATCCGCATCTTGATAAATTCTATCAAGCATCTCCAGATACAGTTCTGTAAACCTTTTGTTTGGGGCTAGTTCGCCAAAAATGTTCTTTTGCTTTATGAAGGATAGCGGGTCTTGTCCTTTTTGGCTTGCCGCCAAATGTAGTTCATCTGCCATGGCATCTATGATTTCAATTTTGTTGCCATTTTTATCTATACCCTTATCGCTATAGAAACTCCAGGCTGCTATTAGGAAGGTAGCATATTGAATACTTCCTCCGGTAGCAAGGTTTTCATGGAGCGTAGAAATAAGAAATTTAGGAAGTTTGGCAGAACTCTCTGAGCAAATTCGACCAACGGTATCTTTGATATTAGGGTTTGCAAACCTTTCCTGAAGGCTATCTTTATATTTCTCCAAATCTATTCCCTCTACTTTATCCAAAACTGGACTCGCCTCCTTATCCAGAAACGCCCTGAGAAAGGAGACAAAAACGTCATCATCCATACAGGCATTTATGGTTTTATGCCCATGAATGGCCCCTAAAATGCCCAAAACAGAATGTCCAGCATTGAGTAGGCGAAGTTTCATTTTTTCATAAGGCTTTACATCGGGAACAAATTGTACACCTACCTTTTCTAATTCGGGACGTCCATTTGAAAAATTATCCTCAATAACCCACTGAATAAACGGCTCACAGGTAACGGGCCATTCATCTTGAACGCCATAGGTTTGGGTCAAAGAATCAATATCCGCCTGACTTGTTACCGGTGTTATCCTATCTACCATGCTGTTTGGAAAACAAACCTCATCTTCTACCCATCGGGCCAATGAAGCATCTAGTCTTCTTACAAAAGCGAGTACCATTTGACGAGCCATATCGCCATTGTGCTGGATATTATCGCATGACATTATGGTAAATGCCGGCAAGCCCGCATCACGCCTTGTTCTTAAAGAAGACGCCAAAAATCCATAAACCGTTTTAGGCTTATCTGGTTGTTCTAATTCGCTAATGATATCAGGATTATCAAAGTCAAATTCGCCTGTGGAAGGATTAAAGTTATAACCGCCTTCTGTGATAGTCAGAGAAACTATTTTGGTTTCAGGAGATGCCATCAGGTCAATAACTTGATTTGGGTTTTCTGTTCCCAACACAAAATCGACGATAGAGCCAATGATTTGGGGCTTTACTTTGCCATCCGGATGTTTTACAATGAGCGTATAAAGGCCATCTTGTTTCTTAAGGACGTCATGAATTTTTCTGTCCCCTTCTCGTATGCCAACACCAACAATTCCCCAATCAGTCACCTTGAACTTTGCCATCAGTTCATGTGTATAAAAAGCTTGATGTGCTCTATGAAAACCGCCTACACCTATGTGAACAATTCCTTTCTTTAATCTCTTTCGGTCATAAGTCAAACTGGAAACCTGCTTAGAAATTAAGGGTAAGTTTCTTTGATTAAGTTGAATAGTATCTTTCATAACCCTAGCTTATCTTATTTTTACCCCGTTTTACTGCCCAATATGCTGTCACAAAATAGACCAGCGTACAAATAAACGCATAGGTGTAAAAGTTATCTCGATTTACCAAATAGGCTCTTTCATCTGAACTCCCAAATAATACGATACTCGCTAATATAAGCGTGATGATTAGTACAACTATGGAAACTCCTTTTAGAGCCTTTGAGAATATTGAATTATCCTTCTCTGTTTTAATCTCCTTCTGACCAATTTGCTCCTGAAATTTAACTATGTTTTCATTGTTGATTTTTTCCTGCATCTCCTCTTCAGGATAAGCATCCTTAGCACCAAAACGACCAGCTAAAAATGTATAAACTAGAATGGTGAATACCCAAGTAGGAACAAAAAGGTAAAAAAATGACATCACATTTAAGGCGTTCAGGCCAAAGCCAAAAATTAGACCCAAACCCCATGAAGCTACGGCAGGCGTACTAAAGGTCAATTCCTTATAATAAGACCAGTAACGTGTATAACCAATACGGGGGAATATCTGGTGCTCAGCAAAAACAATGGCCCCAACCGGAACAACTAAAAGTCCGGCATAGGTAAGTAATGGTAGAATCTGTGAAAAAACAAAAGGAAAACAAGCAATTACGATTGTAACTAAACCCACTGCTATAGTAGTGCTTCTTCTCGAATATTTAGTAAAAACCGCCTGTGCCGCCAATCCCGCTCTATAGAGATTCGTAACGGCGGTGGTCCAACCGGCTACAATTACAATCACAAAACCCGACCAACCCAATGCATAATAAGCAACATCTCCAGGGTCTAGCTCTACCACAGATTTACCTATTATCACAGCAGCACCCGCTCCCATAATTCCGGCAGCAATCCAAGCCACATAGTGACCAAACATCATTCCAGTACTTGTGGCTAAACCATAGGATTTCTTTTTTGCAAAACGTAATAGTGCCATATCAATGAGTCCAAAATGGGTAATGGTATTCGCTGCCCATGCAAACCCAATAACTTCTATTAAACCAATTCCTGGCTCACCATCACTATTAATACCAGTCCAAATTGAATTATCTCCTAAGGAAACAAAATCTTGCCAACCATTCGGTAGTGTTATGCCAAGGACATCAAGAGATAAGGCAGGTAAAAGAACCATTGCTCCACTTGAAAACATCACAAACAACCAAGGAGCACATATACCAGAAAATTCGGAAACGGCATCGAAACCATATAAAGCAATTGCCACTACCACCAAGCCAACCAATACTACAATCAAAACAAACCAAGTATTGGTAGGGTACCAATTTAACTGTGCTGGTATGTCAAAAGCAAACCGCACGGCCGTGGCTGAAACAGTAATCATGGCTGCAGAAATAACAGAAAATATAATAACATTGGCCCAATTATAAAGCTTGGTCATAGAATCACCAGCAATTTTATTGAGATAGGTATATAAGCTTAATCGAGTATCAACGGCAATAGGGGAAGTAATAAACGTCCAGCTTAGCACAGCTAGAATATTACCAATTAAAAGGCCAATTAAAATGTCCATCGTTTTGGCACCTAAGGCCACAAAAGTGGCTCCTATCACAAACTCCGTAGCGGCCACATGCTCTGCAGCATAAAGCCCTGCGAAGTGCGTCCAATCATGTAATTTACGCTTTGGGACCGGTAATTGTTCATCGTTCAGTTTCTCAAACTGTGGGTAACTAGTTTCTTTTTCCATATTTCAGTAGGGACTCAAGGCCGTCAACTTTGACCTTTTTTGTGGTTTAAATGGGGTATTAATCTTTTGACTAAGTCTTCCAAAACCACCTCACCGTCTATTTAATAAGACTGATTTTAGATGATTTCAAATCTGAAACTACATTATAAGTTTAGCACGACCAAAATGGGCGTGGATTTAAGTATTCTCGGGATCTTGGAGAACTAGGCTGTCAAAGACTACCTATCCCGCCCTAAAAGATATTCTCCAAAAGCTCTGAGTGTTGCCTTTCTTTCTTCAGCGACAGGGAAAGCATCTATGCCATCAAAACCTTTTTTGAAATAGGCATTCATTTCTGCTTCGGCTAGCTCGTGGATGCCTAGACTATCATAAATATCTCTAACCGCCTTAACCTTTTCTTCAGGCTTAAAGATTTTTTGATTTATCCATTTATTTAGCTCTTTCCCTTCTGCTATACCAGAGCCTTTCTCTATGGCTTTCAGCATAAGCCATGTCTTTTTATTCTCTATGATATCGCCGCCTACTTGCTTTCCAAACTTCTCTGGGTCACCGTACACATCTAGCATATCGTCTTTAAGCTGAAAGCCAATGCCCAAATTGACACCTATCTCAAACAGTTGTTTGGTAAGGTTTTGCTCTTGATTGGCCGCTAGGCCACCCAACTCTAAGGCAAAACCTAAAAGAACAGAGGTCTTGAGACGAATCATTTCTATGTATTCCTCCTCGCTTACATCATTTCTGGATGCGAAGTTCATATCAAATTGCTGCCCTTCGCATACCTCCGCTGCCGTTCTGTTAAATCGCTTAAGAACGGTTTTCAGTTGCTCTACGGGTACTTCCACCATGAGTTCATAGGCTGCCACCAGCATCACATCACCAGAAAGTATAGCCACATCTCTGTTCCACTTTTCATGCACGGTAGGTTTCCCTCTTCTTAGTGGAGCCTCGTCCATGATATCATCATGCATAAGTGTGAAGTTGTGAAAAACTTCAATGGCAAGTGCCGGTTTTGAGGCTACTTCCCAGTCGTCTCTGAATAAGTTATACGACATTAGTGTAAGAGCAGGTCTAAGCCTTTTTCCCCCAAGACTCATCAAATAAGTAATAGGTTCGTAAAGCTCTTTGGGGTTTTCACCATAAGACAAAGTAGCTATTTCAGATTCTATGTGCTTTAAAAATTGTGGAAGCATTATGACTTAAATTTTATTAATCTGTAAACAGGATAAGTGAGGACCAATACCACAAGAGCATAAATACTATTCTGAGAATCACTAACTACCGACCCAATCAGAAAACAAACGGACAAAATGAGCATTAACCAAGGTAAATATGGATAAAAAGGCACCTTGAAGGGTCTGACCAATTCTGGTTCCTTTTTGCGAAGCATTAATAAGGAGGCAAAACCCAAAGAGTATGCAAACACAAAATAGAATGTGGCTACGTCCAATAATCTACTTGAAGTTTCCTTGCCTATAAAAATCAACGAAACAGATAAGAAACAAGTAATGATCAGGGCAAAACTTGGTGAACCTCCACTATTTACCCTGCTTGCTTGCTTAAAAAACAAACCATCTCTAGACATAGAGAACAGCGTTCGGGGGGTCATCATCACCTGCACATTCATTATTCCCAAAATAGATACCAGCAGAAAAATAGTGATTATCTTACCTGATTTCTCTCCAAAAATATATGCCATAGCATCTGCCGCTGCCAATTTAGACCCTTGAAGCTCTTCTATAGGCAATACATACAAAATAGCCAGATTTACTAACAGATAAATAACGATGATGCTCAATACGCCTGTAATCATAGCCCTGGGCATATCCTTCTGAGCATTCGTGTTTTCTTCTGTAAAATAGGCTGCCGTATGCCAGCCATCAAATGTGTAGAAAACACCCTGCAATGCAGCAATAAGACCAATCCAGATAGAGCCCTTAGCAAGTGAATGTACTTGCTCGCTTACCGCTACTTCACTGGTTTCTTTTCCGTACACAAAACATATCATTACGAAAACAAGAAGTCCTATGGCCTTAATAAATGCTAAAATTTCTTGTGAGTTTCCTCCAGCTTTCGTTCCAATGAGATGAAACGCAGTTAAGGTAATTAATATAGCTATCGCCATAAAAGGCACGAAACCAGCAAGTCCTGGAATCAAAATGACGACGTACTCACTTATGGTATATGCTCCAAATCCTAAAGAGGCCACCGTGCCTAACCATGTGGTGGTTCCCGTTAAAAAACCAACATAATCACCAAATGCTCTTTGTGAATAAACATACCAGGAACCAGCCTTAGGAACAGAAAGGCCCAACTCAATGGCACACAAAACCCCCAAAAAGGCATAAATACCCACAGCCACCCAGACCGACATGATTAAAACTGGATTTCCAAGTTCAGCGGCTATGGTTCCTGGGGTTCTTAGAATACCGGTTCCTATAGTCCCGCCAATGGTGACTGCAATGCCAAATCCCACACCTAGGATTTTAAGAAGCTCGTTTTGTTTGGGGCCTTTATTTATCAAAATTTGGAATGGTGTATCTTTAAGGCAAATATCGTATAAAACATTGTCTAAAACACTCCTTTATATCTTTTTGGGCGGCGGCTTTGGCAGCATCGCCAGGTATCTAGTTTCTAAGTTTAGTGCTGGGGTCTTCGGCAATGGACTACCGTACGGTACTCTTTTAGCCAATATATTGGCCAGCTTACTGCTAGGCTATCTCACTGCCAAAACTTTTCAATCTGAAAACATTTGGAAACCGATGTTAGCAATAGGCTTTTGTGGAGGCTTTAGTACATTCTCTACTTTTAGTAATGAGACCTTTAAACTCCTTCAAAAT
>JBLHOT010000093.1:0-14406 GCA_047623945.1 Arcticibacterium sp.
GCGTAGGCTGTAGCATGTTGCACCGCGTGACCTACCTCGTGAGCAGCCACAGCAGCAGAAGCTGTACTTCTACCATTATAGACATCTGAGCTTAGATTGACGGTTTTGTTTTGAGGGTTATAATGGTCCGTTAATTGACCATCCACCTGTGTGATTTTTACATCATAAATGCCATTGTCGTTTAGCATCTTTTGAGCTATTTCTGCTCCGCTTAAGCCATTGCTTAAACCTACCTTAGCGTATTTTTTGAATTTATTTTTCAGTCTTCTAGACACCAACCAGCTGATGCCCATAAACACTATACTTAATACTATAATACCGTTCATTCGCTTTTTTGAGTTTATACTTTAATACCACATTTTTTTATATAAGACCATAAAAGGGCTTTCTCTATATAGATTATAAACGCTAAATTATTTCCCTAAATTCCCTTTGCCAGATTAATTTTGGTCGGCTGGTCTAAAATCAGGACGATTGGTCTTTTCTTCGGATGAAGAATGAAATTGCTAGAGCAGTCAATCCAAATATAATCACGAAAATGATGCCCTGCATAGTATGCAGAAAAGTGGCCAATGTGATGCCATCCTGAGGGTTTAAACCATAAAGACCGACAATTTTACCTACTAAGAAATGGTACGAACCAATGCCGCCTATGGTGGGTGCTGCCATACCAATGGTACCCATCACTAGAATAGTTAATCCTGCGATCGGGCTAATATCTGCCGTTTGAGGGATGGCAAAGCAAAGAAACCAAGTCATGAAATAGTACATGGTCCAGATTAGAAAAGTATGGCCTATAAATGCCATCGGGTTTTTCAAGTTTCTTACACTGGTGAAGCCAGACCAAAGCCCTAAAACAATACCCTTAATCTTCGCATAAAATTTATTGGAAGACAGCTTTTCATCATTCTTTTGAATCCATTTTAAGGCCAAGAAGGCTATAAGGGCAAGAACTGTTAATACGCCTAAGATAGCCACTGGGTTTCCTAGTTTTTCTCCAAAGAAATCGGCGAAGAAGCCCTTTAATCTATCAAATTCTAAAACCAGATTTATACAAATAAGAATCAGTAGAACGAACACATCAATCACCCGCTCGGCGACTACAGCTCCGAAAGATTTTTCGAAAGGCACTTCGGCGAGGTTTTTCAGACTAGCAGAGCGTGCCAATTCACCACCTCTAGGAATAAGTAAATTGGCCGCATAACCTATTAATACGGAGACGGTGGTTTTAAGTGCTGAAGGATTGTAACCCAAAGGCTGCAGCATGAGTTTCCACCTATATGCTCTGCTCCAGTGAGCTATTAAAGCCATGACCGCAGAAAGAGCCACCCAGTAGTAATTGGCCGTTTTGATGGTTTCCCAGAGCACTTGTAGGTCTATGTTTTTCAAGACAAACCATAACAAGAAACCTGCTACGCCGAAGGGGATAAGATATTTGAGTATATTTTTGATGGTCATGTTAAACTAGGAAAGGTCAATTTCAATGCAAATGTAAGTGAATTTGACCTTTCTAAAAGAGACCTTCTTTTTATTTGATTACGCGGTTGTTTTCATCTGGGAAAACTACGATTGGCTTATGGGCTGCTGCTTCTTCAGGAGTCATCCAGGCATAAGAAATAATGATAACAATATCACCGGGCTGGGCTTTTCTGGCTGCGGCACCATTTAAACAAATGATACCAGAGCCTCTTTTGCCTTTTATAGCATAGGTTTCCAGACGCTCACCGTTGTGATTGTTAACTACTTGAACCTTCTCGTTCTCTTTAATTCCGGCGGCCTCTAACATGTCCTCATCAATAGTGATACTGCCTACATAATTAAGCTCGGCTTGGGTAACTTTTACTCTGTGAATCTTAGATTTAAAGACGTTAACTAACATTTTTACGGTTTTTATTTTAAGCTATTGGAGGAGCTCTTAAGACTTTAGGCAAAATTAGCATTCCTATTATGAAAAACATAACGGTAAAATGCCATTATTAATTCAAATATTAATTTTCATTCAATCCGCCAGAAATCCAGTCTGAGATCGTTTTGATATTGGAAGCAGACAGTTTACTTCCACCTCTTGGCATAAAGCCTCCAGAACCCTCGTCTCTACTAATTCTGCTCAGCATACCGCTGGAAACGTTTTTGGCAATGCTAAAACTGTCTACAAATTTGGCTCTAGATTCAAAAGCTGCTCCTCCTCCAACGGCATGACAAGGCGTACAATTAGCTGATAATATTGGTTTTACTTGAGCGAAACTGATAGAAGGCGTGATTCCCTCATCCACTTTTTCTTCAAAGAACTGAATGCAAAAAGGGCACAGGCTAAGCCTGCAAATACTTGGATTTTTTTCATTTGAATTATAGTTTATGGTTGAGATTCATACGCCGAGTTTTCAAGAGACGTTGCACAAGACGTGAATTAATTGCACGAGGTTTGATGTTATTAGCATATGAAATACCTCATTACAGGCGGAACAGGCTTAGTAGGCCAGAAACTCACCAAATTACTCCTTGCAAATAATCATACCGTTTCTATTTTAAGTAGAAGTGAAAGACGCGACACAGAAGTGAGCTATTTCAAGTGGGATGTTAAAAATGATTATGTAGATCCTGAAGCTCTAGAAGGGGTGGATTGCGTCATACATTTGGCAGGGGCAGGAATTGCTGATGAAAAATGGACGGATGAAAGGAAAAATGAAATTATTGAATCTAGGGTGAAACCACTTTTGCTTTTGGCCAAAGGATTCAAGGCGGTTGGCACGTTTCCTAAGGCTATGGTTTCAGCTTCAGCTATTGGGATTTACGGTTTTGATACTGGAGAAACAGAATTAAACGAAGATTCTCAAAAGGGCAAAGATTACATCTCTGAAGTGGTTATAAAATGGGAAAAAGCAGTTGATGATTTTGCTAAGCAGACTGGTTGCCGTTCTGTCAAATTACGCATTGGTATCGTGCTGGATGCAGACGGAGGAGCTTTGCCTTCAATGGCTTTACCTGTAAAGTTAGGAGTAGGTTCTGCCATAGGTGACGGCCAGCAATGGTTATCTTGGATACATGTGAATGACTTAACTAGCATGTTTTTA
This sequence comes from Arcticibacterium sp., assembly GCA_047623945.1. Taxonomy (GTDB): domain Bacteria; phylum Bacteroidota; class Bacteroidia; order Cytophagales; family Spirosomataceae; genus Arcticibacterium. The sequence continues at coordinate 3,072 of JBLHOT010000093.1, forward strand.
GCTGCCTCTGAGAATGAGGTCATGGAAGGTGCTTTTAATGCTGTGGGCCCTAGTCCAGCCAGAAACCAAAGCATGGTGAATACGCTCGGGAAGGTATTGAAAAGGCCTATTTGGGCCCCAAAAGTACCTGGTTTTGTCTTGAAAGCTATGTTAGGAAGTAGGGCTCAATTGGTTTTAGGCGGGAACAAGGTTTCTTCCGAAAAAATATTAGATACCGGATTTACATTTGAATTCGATAACTTAGAAGCAGCTTTATCAGAAATATATAATTCTTAATTTATGTCTTGGCCCATATTACTTTTTTTTCTTGGTGGTTTGATTTGGCTTTTTATTCTTTGGAGAAAGAAAGAGAAGCAGAATTGAAATTTCAATGTGGCAGGCCCTATTCGGTAATTATTCGGCTCTTTCAAGATTTGAAAACGAATAATTAGTTTTCAGGCCTTCGTCCAATTCGTAGGGTTCAAATAACATGTGAAATATAATAGTTAGCTTGCTATGAGCATCTTAAAATAAGATGCGTTTACATTTTAGCTAATTCTGATACCAACTGTTTCAAGACTTTAGCTTAAACATTGAAATCAAGGCCATGAATCTTTCTAAAATCGCAAGCATTTTTGTCTCGCTAACTTTACTTATTAGCTGCAATAACAAACCCAAAACGAACCTCGTGGACTTGGACCTTCTGAGAGGGGAAATTCAGCTTTGTGGTGACGGACAGTTTGGCGATGTGAGTTTTTCAGAATCTTGCAGCGAAGAAACAAGAGAAACGTTCAATCTGGCCATTTCTTTGCTTCACTCCTTTGAATATCAAGAGGCGGAGAAAGCATTCGTTCAAGTAATAGATAAAGATCCTGCATGTGCCATGGCTTATTGGGGAGTAGCCATGAGTATTTATCATGGTCTCTGGGCACCTCCTGAAGAATCTGTGTTAGAAAAAGGAGTCAAAATATTGGCGGTGGCTCAGAAGCTTCCAAAATCTAAAAAAGCAGAGCAATATTTAGCCGCTATAGGTGCTTTTTATAAGGATTGGAAAAATGTGGACAACCAAACTAGAAAGCTGGCCTATGCTGAAAAAATGAAGGAATTGTATTCGGAAAATAAGGCAGATACTGAAGTAGCCGTTTTCTATGCATTGGCTCTTCGTGCCTCAGCAGTACCTACAGACCAGACCTATTCAAAACAGCGAGAGGCAGGAAGGATTTTAGATGAGCTGTTTAAAAAGGAGCCAAATCATCCTGGTATAGCCCATTATATTATTCATTCTTATGATTATCCTGAACTTGCCGACTTAGCTTTAAATACAGCCAGAAGATATGCTGATATTGCTCCAAACTCCGCCCATGCACAGCATATGCCATCTCATATATTTACCCGTTTAGGGCTTTGGGACGAGTCTATTAAAACTAATTTAAATTCCGCCTTTTCGGCTGTTTGTTACGCCGCCAGATTGGCTCCAGGGGCACATTGGGATGAGGAAGTGCATGCCATGGGTTATTTAGTTTATGCTTATTTGCAGACAGGAAATAATAAATTGGCTAAAGAACAATTAGCCTATTTAGAATCCTTTGAGAAGATATTTCCAGCGAATTTCAAAATAGCCTACACAGCCGCCGCGATTCCGTCTCGTATTGCCGTTGAAAATAAGAATTGGGAAGATGCCGCTAGTTTACAATTGCCTGAAATAACGGACTTAGAATGGAAGGCGTTTCCATGGCAAAAATCCCTGCTATTTTTCGCTAGGGCTTTGGGGGATATTCATTCTAATAATGCTGAAGCGGCCTTAAAGGGTTTAGATGAACTACGTTCTTTCGAAAAAAGTTTGATTTCTTTAAATGACGCCTATAAGGCCAATCAAGTTGCCATTCAAATCAAAACGATAGAGGCTTGGATAGAACTAAAAAAGGGAAATAATAGTGAAGCCGTGTCTCTAATGAGAATGGCTTCAGAAATGGAAAGTAAGACCTCTAAACATCCCGTTACGCCTGGTGAAATATTACCAGCAGACGAACTTTTGGGAGATATGCTTTTAGCTATTGATAAACCTGAAGAAGCTTTAGAAGTCTATGAATTAAACTTAAAAAGAAGGCCCAATAGATTTAATGGTATTTATGGTGCAGCCGAGGCCGCCAGACAATCAGGCAATATTGAAAAGGCAAAATTCTATTTCGATGCCTTGTTAAAACAAACAGAAAACGCAGAAAGTGATAGGCCAGAAATAACAGAGGCTAAGGCATTTCTGGGTAGAGAAATTATCTAGAATGGAGGTTTTTTGTAGCCTTATTTTAAATAAAAGAGGCTACCTTAAGGTAGCCTCTTTTATTAGAGATTATAGGTGGTCTTCTTACTTGTGAAGCTCGGGCACGTTAGTGTACACCCAGTCTCCGTGCCATGGAGAATTGTACTTAATAAACTTCTTAAAGAATGCTTTTCTTTTGTCTTCGTCTGGCCAGTGAGCTTTCACTAAATCAGAATTATTGCTACTTACGTCTCCTACCATCTTTTCTAAAGACTCATACACAAAAAACTCTACCACTTCTCTACCATCTGCACCATAAAGATGACGCATAGGATAGTAAGCCTGAATATCATCATCCTTATGATAGACGTTTTCTATGTATTCTTTGAATACAGCATTTCTTTCTTTTCCAGAGCCATCTTTCACTGCACTAGGTGGTACACTATGCGTTTTTTTCATATAAAAAACTACAGAAGTAGAGTCATTCCAGTCTGTCTTAAACTTTGCATGAGATAAGGTGCTGTATATTTCATCTGAGTGAAGATTGCTGTAATAGGAAGCCGCATTCATTCCCCTTTGCACTCTGTCAGCAGAATCTGGCCAAGCTTCTTTTGTAAGTTCCCAGTCTCTGTCGGCACTTTTATAAACATCTCCCCAGTTTTCATAAGCTCTTATGAAGATTAGTTCCGAATTGTCTGGGCTATAAGTATGTAATAGCGTTTCGGCTCCTTTTACAAGCTCGTTTTTCATGGTTACCTTTTGGTGATATTCGGATTCTATGGCTTTCCATTCTGGCATACTGAAATCTTCTTTTTCCATATTCCAATGAAGCGTTGTAACTTCAATAATCCAGGGAGTATCCTGAGCAAATGTCTGTAGAGCAGAGCCAAATAGAAGGCACACAATAATTCCAAAAAATTTCTTGTAAGTTTTCATTGTCAAAAGGGTTTAATTGATTTTAAGATTTACAAATGCTGTAAACCATGATTCAAGGTAAGGCTTTCAAAATGGATGAGGCCTTAGAAGGGCTTTTTTTTATTGAGTGGTCATTTATAAACTCATAAAAATGAGGCACTTAAGGTCTATAGACGAAGTGGGTTCAATGATTTAATCAAAAAAGGAGCCACCAAAAGGCAGCCTCTTTATCACGAAAGCTATCCGGCAGCGGCAGCCGTAAATAGTGCTTTTTTTACAAATTTCTTCTCGAAATCACCTGCTTGATTAATCGTGAATAAGGGCCCCAATTGCCAGTTTAAGGTTTCTATGCTCTGGCACCACTTTAAAACAATGAAGGGGAGTACAGATTTTAGCTTTTTAATAAACCTCTAACATTCATCTTATAGAGCTTGCCTATCGGGATAATATTATCTGCTATAAATATCCTATTGCCATCTATGCTAGAAATGTGTTGTTTGGCTACTACAAAAGATTTGTGTATTTGTATGAAGCTCTCGGAAGGAAGCTTTTCTAGTACATCAGAGATTTTGTCTCTAACTAATATCGTGTTATCATTTAAAACCACTTTAGCATAGTTTCCAGCCGCTTCCACATAATGAATGTCGTCTAACTTTAACTGTACGTATTTCTTGTCACTATAAAAGAAAATATGGCCAGCAGGGCTGCCTGAATGTTCTGTGGAAGTGTTTTTTTGTACCTGAACGGCTTTATTTATCGCTTTTAAAAAGCGTTCAAAGCTGAATGGCTTTAAAAGGTAATCTGTGATTTCTAATTCGTAACCTTCCAAAGCGTATTCTTGGTATGCGGTGGTCACTATGACGCTAGGTGGATTACGTAGGGTTTTAAGGAAATCAAAGCCCTTAAGTTTAGGCATATTAATATCCAAGAAAATTAGGTCAACAGAAGCACCTCTTATATAGTCTAAAGCTTCTAAGGCATCGTAACAATGCTTCATTAACTTCATATTTGGTAACATATCACAATAATCTTTTATGATATCATGGGCAATGGGCTCGTCGTCTATGATGAGGTATTTTGTCATTTTTGAAGCTGCAATTTGGCCTTAAAAAATGAAGAGCTATTCGTGATTTCTAGGGTATGCTTTTTAGGATACCTTAATGCTAACCTACGTTTCAAATTTTTCAATCCAATTCCTTTACGCTCTGGAATTTGACTGCCGTCAAAATTATTTTCTATTTCAAAATCAATAGCGTTCTTGTTAGCATTTAGGCTTATGTGAATATAAGCATCTTCTCTCATGTTTTCGACCCCATGTTTAAATGCGTTTTCAAGTAAGATAATAAATAGGAGGGGCAATACTTTAAAAGTATCAGCTTCCATATTAACAGTAAACTTGACGTCTATCTTTTTGTGATAACGCATTTGATTCAATTCAATATAATTTTTCAAATACGCCACTTCTTCTTCTAGGGATACCTCATTTTTTTCACCTTCATAAATGCTGTATCGCATTAAATCTGACAGTTTTAAAATAAGTGCCTTAGATTTTTCAACATCCTTACCCACCATGCCATAAAGGTTGTTTAGCATATTAAAGAAGAAATGAGGGTTTACCTGGCTCTGTAAATGCAGCATTTCGCTTTTGATTTTTTCATTTCTTAATACCAACAGTGACTTTAATCGGATAATAATCCAGACAATTCCTGCGACTAGGAGCAAAGCATAATAAATGACAATAACTATCCCAACAGCATCTGGATAGTCTGCTAAGAAAACAACAGAATCTTGCCCAAGTATGATGGACTCATATGCCATGATTCCCAATGGAATTGAAATACTTATTAGCACCAAGAGTTTGCTTAAAAACCAGTGATTTCTGCGAAAAATTGAAGTCATATCTCAAAAGTAGGTGATAGTAAGCATGACCTTAAATAAAAGTGATAAACAGTCCAGTTTTAGGTTTATAAACATGCTAAAGCTTGTCAAAATGACTTCATAGCCTCCTATTGGTTTTATGCCATGAAATAAAGTACGACTGTCACTATTGTTTATTAAGAAAGAACTCAGACCATACTTTTGGCTTCAACATAATGAAAAGCAAAATGAAGAAAAAATTTTACCGCTATTTAGTACACATTTTTGGCACCATCGCTGTCTTACTCGGCATAGGCCTCATTGTCTTAGTATCCCTTAATGGGAGTCTAGAATATGGAGAGAATTCTCAAAACATAAACCTAGAAAAAGAAGGGCCATATGTCTTTTATGAAAACGACAGTTTGTGGCATGTGAATTATATCCGAGGTAATAAAACTGATGGTTTTTATTTAGACACAGCCACCTTTCAGAGCAATGAAAACATTCCCGCCAATTGCTTTTTTCCATTAGATTCAACCAGTTTTGACTTTAACTTAAATTCGAGGTTTGAAATACCAATGTCCAGCTATGATGACGGGCAGCCGGTTCTTGCCATTTCGGACATAGAGAGTGCTTATAGTACTTTTAGAGATTTTCTTATTCATAATGATGTCATTAACAGCAAACTGAATTGGACATTTGGCAAAGGGCATTTGGTCTTAGTTGGTGATTTTGTGGATAGGGGCTTTTCTACCACACAGGTACTTTGGTTTATTTATAAATTGGAACAAGAAGCTGTTAAGCATGGCGGTACCGTGCATTTTATTATTGGAAACCATGAGCTGTATAACATGCAAGGCAAGTTCAAATCGGCTTCTTATAAATATTATGGTGTGGCATCAATTCTCGGAAAACAGCATCATGATTTATACAATCAGAATTCTTTTATTGGTAAATGGATGGCTTCCAAAAATACAATAGAGTTGGTTAACGGAAACCTATTTACCCATGGCGGTATTCATCCAGATATGGCTAATTATGACATCACTATAGCCGAGGTCAATGCTATTAATAGAGCATACTATTACAACTCCTATTTCCCAAAACCGGAAGAAACGCTGGAGCAAATAATTGTTTCTAATAAAAAGGGAATCTGCTGGTATAGAGGTTATTTCAAAGATGAATTATCGCAAGCGGAAGTAGAAAAAGGCATAGATAAATTTAATGGAAAAGCCGTAGTGGTAGGACACACTATAACAAGGAATGTCAAGAAACTTTATGAGGGGAAAGTATTTGCTATAGATGTAAAACACCCAAAAGATTATAATAAAAACTGGCCAAATAAAAGCTCAGAAGGGCTCCTGATAGAAGAAGACAATTACTACCGAGTGTTGGCAAATGGAAATAAAGAAAAACTATAATAATGATGGAAAAAATATACAAGCTTTTAGAGAAACCTTACGCTGTGGTTTGGGTAATGCTTTTAACACCCCTTTTAGGATTTATAGACAGAAACTTCGTTTTCTTCGCTGGCTTGGGAGTGGTTTTCTTGCTCCTGAAAAGAAGTAAGTACGATTGGTCCAAGTTTGGCTTGGCAGAAGGATTTAGTGCAAAAACTGTTTTAAAGGCATTATTGATAAGTCTACTATGTTTCATTGTGTTTTCTATGCTTGACCCCATTCTTGAGAAATATTTTGGTCCCTTTGATCTATCTTCTTTGGAAGACATTAAAGGGAATCTTATGGGCTATGTCGTGCTTATGATTATTATGTGGATTTTTGCGGCCTTCGGAGAAGAATTACTTTTTCGAGGATATTATATGAAAGGCCTAGCAGAATTACTGGGTAATGGTAATAGAGCTTGGATACTTTCCGCTGTTATGATCTCGGTTTACTTTGGTGTATCGCACGCTTATCAGGGCTTATCAGGAGTGATTTCTGTCACTATATGGTCACTCTTTGTCTCTTTTATATTCAACAAGAATAGAAATAACCTATTCCTGCTGGTGCTGGTACATGGAATTACGGATAGCATTGGTATTACTCTACTTTATCTCGATAGAGGAAACTTTATTTCAGATTGGATTCTGCAGATGATATGAGAGGTGAATGGCTTGAAAACTAGAAAGCTCAATTCGTTTTTAACAAAAAGAAGAGGCCGCTCATAGCGGCCTCTTAGTGCTTTATGAAATGTTATATATTACTCTTTCATGAAGTATGTGACACCTAAATTGACCGTATAATAATTGGTTTAGGGAGTATAAAGTGAATAATTTGTACTTATTAAGGCTTAAGTGTATACTGAGGTTTAGAGCAATAATTAAACATGAAATTCCTAGCCCTTTTTACCACATTACTTTTAACAAGCTTCTCAGGTTTTTCTCAAAACATACTGGAAGCAATACAGTTACAAGAGGCGTCTTTTGGAGCATACATGGAAGGAGAAACTAGGGCTACCGATACCCTTATTGACCTAAAGAATGGCTACTATGAAGAGTTTTTAGCTTATGATGACGGTAATAAGACAATTACCCGACAAGCCTCCATATTCCATAATAATGACGGTACTAAAACCCTTGGGATTACAACAACTCAGTGGGATTTTGTATGCTTTCATACCGAGACTAATTTTTATGACATAGCTATATCTAAGGATAGTATTCATGCTATTTTAAAAGATGATATACTCCCTGCTTTAAATATTAGAGAATTTGTGACAGACAGCAATGTCTTCCATATTTTAAGTAAATATTTACCGAAATATCAAGAAACCTATTCGGACCCAAATGCTTCAGTTGATGATGTTCTCTCTCAGGTTTATAGTATAGTTTACAAACTACCACAAAGAGGCACAGATTTAATAGCCACACTAAAAGTTTGCGATTACCTCCCTTTAAACGAAATAGATGTCGGCCATGATAATTGGACAATTATTGAAAGCTCCTTTTTAGCCATTGAACTGGAATACGATAAAAGACAGAAGAAGTTTAAGAAGAAAGACGGTAACAAGAAATAAACGACACCTAAAAAAAGACCTTATAATAAATGGGTTTGGAAGATTCAATTAAAATGATGAATTTCTGGTATTAAAGCGGAGGTTATTTGCCAACAAACGTTTACAAAAACGTATAAGAAATAAGCACTGCCGATATAAGCGAAATAAACACAACCGGTGGGTCTATACTAATCGTTCTAGCCAATTAGAAAAGGAAGATATACACAATTTGCAAGTAGAATTAAAAAATCCAAGAATCAAATGTTACAAATGCATGAAGCCTTCAGGCTCATGTATTTGTGAACACATTAATCCTTTCCAGACTAAAACTCGCTTTGTTATCCTTATGCACCCGAAGGAGTACAAAAAAGAAAAAAACGGAACGGGACATATGACAAAGCTTCAACTTGAAAATTCAGAGATTATAGTTGGTATCGATTTTACCAATAATGAACGCGTAAATGAAATACTAGCTAATGAAAAAAGTGATTCTTTTTTACTTTATCCAGGGAAAGATAATTTCAACTTATCGATAAGGAAAAGTTCAGAAACAATATCATTCATGGGTACTAATCCCCACATTTTTCTTTTAGATGGTACATGGCCCTGTGCCCGTAAAATGCTTAAACTGAGTAAGAACTTGCAAAATCTAAAAAGAGTGAGTTTTGATAATAAAATAAAATCAAAATTCCTTATCAAGCAGCAGCCAAATTCTCTTTGCCTTAGTACTATTGAGTCAGTCTATACGGTTTTAAATTTACTTAAGGAGGCAGACCTTGAACAATGCGAGACGAAGGGTTTTCTAATTCCTTTTGAAAAAATGATTGAGTATCAAATCGATTGTATTCTAAACCCAAATAATAATAACCATAATCATTCAACAGGGAAAAGAGAGATTATTCCTAAGAACATGTATAAGAAAAATACGCAAAGGGGTATTTTTTTTGAACAAAAAAATTAGATGTATTTGTTTATCAAAATTTTGCAATTACGGCTAATACAATAAACAGGCTTAGAAATGGTACTTTTCTGGCTATTAGCTAGCTACGAAAAAAGCAAAATTAGGATTAACGAATATTTAGCTTTGAAAAAGCGTGATTCATCTCTTCTAGATTATCAGTCAATACAAAATCGACTCCAGCATCAAAAAGTGTATGTAATTGACCCACTTTTTCCTTACGAAAATAATTAATGGTAATGCCATTTTCCTTTAGCTTTTGAACTATATCATTGTTCATCATCCCTACTACTTTTAAATTGCAGAAATGAGTAACCTTCCTTTATAGTAACTTCAATGTATGCTGCCCGAGAGTTTAATCGGTTCATATTGCATATTTTGAGACTAGCATCTACACTTTTAACACCTTCAGCAGCTTCTTTTTCACAAGCAATTCTGGCTTGAATGAATTCAGTGAGGAAAGAGAATAAACCTTGTTGGTCAATTACACCCTCCAATTTCAGCCTTGAAAACACTACCCGCCTCTATTTCAAAATTGGGACTAAGGATAATGGACTTCCCCGATATTAGGTTAACGTAATTTCCATTTCTTATAGCGGCATTGGCTATGTTGGTAATGCTGTTACTCGTTTCGAAAACTCCCGAATCAACGGTCCCTTCAAGGCATAAATTTGTTTCACAAAACGGGTTACTCCATTTAGCCTCCGTGGAAATGCTGTTATCTGTAAGTGCTTCCATAAATGCTACAAGAGCACTTTTTTGGGTAGCATCCAAATTGAGTCTAACAGGACTTCCATCTGGATTTGCCAATGCAGCGGATAGAGTAGGATGGTTTTGAATGCCACTATTATAATGCTCCACAACTTCTTCTAGCGTTGCAAATCTTCCATCGTGCATGTATGGAGCTGTTAAGGCTATATTTCGTAAAGTTGAAGTTTTGAACCTTCCTGCGAATAATGCATTCTGGGGAAAAGTTTCGCCTGCTCCTAAATCTACGGTGGAAGTTTCATCCAAACCATTGTTTTGTGGGCCTGGGTTGGCACTAACAAATGCCTCGGTGGTATGGCATCCAAAACATCCAGCACCGCCATTATTTAAAGGGCGAAGAAACAACTGCTTACCTTGGTTTTCTAAAGCCGTAAAATTGGGGAAGTTGGCTCCAGGGCCATTCACTTGTGCCCTGCCAGTATCATATTTACTTTGAAAACTTACAATACTTCTGACAAATTGGGCTAGAGCCATTGAAACCCGCTCATTTGTAATGTTTCCATCGCCAAAAGCATTGCTAAAAAGCTCGCCGTAATAAGACTGTTCCGCCACTCTTTCGGAAATCTGAGCGGCAGTAAGTCCCATCTCGGTAGGATCCTGAAACGGTTGTAATACTTGTTCTTCTAGCGTGGAAGCTCGTTCGTCCCAAAAGAAACGCCCTCTTTGGTAATATCGGGCATTGATTAGTGTCATACTGTGGCGACGAGTGGTACCACCTTCAAAACCAACACTTAAGATTCTTGAATCGCTAAAACCTTGTTCTTGTTTATGACAAGACGCACAAGCAATGGTACGATTAATACTTAGGTTTTTATCATAGAAGAGAACACGGCCAAGTGTGGCACCATGATCGGTATTTGGGTTGGTGATTGGCGTATTATTAATACCATTGACCGAAGTCGGTAAGCCACCTCCAGCATTTGCTAAGAAATAGGAAGGAAGGCTAACGCTGTAATCGAATGGTGTTTCGGGTAGGTCTAGATAGTCTGAAATGCTGATTGCCTTAAAGGCAATAAAAATGCTGGCAATTGCTAAAACCGAAAGTAATTTAGATATTCTCAAAAGATTTTTTTTTGTTTTTGACGCTGGGAATTGCCAAAGGTTTAATATCCCCATTTTTCTTGACTATGAGGTACCGAAGCTAGAAATAATTGAAGTATTAATGTAGGGGGCAATGTTTTTTTATGAAAGGAAAAGAAGAGGCCACCTCACAGCGACCTCTTCGTGCTTTATAAATGGGCTTAATTAAGGCTTTCTGGAAGTATCTCAATACCCAAAAATGACCGTAAAATAAATGGGTTTATAAGAATGAATTAAAGTGCTGAATTTGTGGTGTTGAAGCATCTCTTTAGCCGCGATAGATATTAGTAGATTTTTCTTTTCTGCTTCTAAAAACATCCGCAAGCTATCATTCAAATTAATCTTACAAATTTGACTTCGAATGCATAATAGCTATCTTGCTTAATATGGCCATTAAGAATTAAACGTATGAATAAGAATATCACAAGAAGAAATCTAATAAAGAAAATGGGACTCACCGCCGGTGGGATTACTATGGGTTCCGTTCCAATTTTGGCAAATAATGCTGTAGTCACTAAACGTAACCC
>JBLHOT010000094.1:0-14125 GCA_047623945.1 Arcticibacterium sp.
TTTACCACATAATCTATTACTTTTTGACGACCTTCATCATCAAAGTCAGTATCAATATCGGGCATTGACTTTCTGTCTGGATTCAGAAAACGCTCAAACAGCAGATTGTACTTTATAGGGTCTATATTGGTAATCTTAATGCAGTAGGCTACCACAGATCCGGCGGCGGATCCTCTTCCTGGGCCTATCATAACATCTAAATTTCTACCTGCCTCTATGAAATCCATCACTATTAGGAAATAACCCGCAAAGCCCATGGTTTTAATAGTGAAAAGTTCAAAGTCTATCCTTTCTTTGACCTCTTCTCTTATTTCCCCATAACGGTTTTTAGCACCTTCATAGGTAAGGTGCTGTAAATACTCCCATTGATTTAACTTATCATCTGCGTGTTTCTTAAACTCATCTGGTATTGGAAAATTAGGCAGCATAATATCCTGCTTTAATTCCAGGGTCTCTACCTTTCCTACTATCTCATTGGTATTGTCTAGAGCTTCAGGCATATCCATGAATGTCTGAGACATTTCTGCCGTAGTCTTGAAGTAAAACTGGTCATTATAAAAAGCAAAACGACCCTTCCTATTTGCTCCATCAGACTCGTCATCATAGTCTTTCATTTTGGGCGTAGACATCTTTTCATTGGTATTTACACACAATAAAATATCATGTGCCACCCAGTCTTCTTGGTCTACATAGTGGGAATCATTGGACGCAATAACCTTTACACCAAACTCCTTTGCCCACTTAGTCAGAACTTTATTAACCTTATTTTGATCAGGAATATCATGACGCTGGATTTCTATATAATAGTCTTCGCCAAATCTATCAAGCCACCACTTAAACTCTTCCTTTCCCGCCTCTTCTCCATGCCGTAGGATTTCTTGAGGCACGCGGGCTCCAAGACAACATGTGGTGGCAATAAGCCCTTCCTTATACTTCTCTATTAAAGACTTTGTTACCCTTGGATACTTACTATAAAGACCCTCCATGTACCCCAGCGAGCATAATTTAATCAGGTTTTTATAGCCCTGAGGAGATTTTGCTAAGAGTAATTGATGATATCTTTTATCCCTCTTCTCTTTCGTAAAAGTTTTGATGTGATGATCCTCCACCACATAAAGCTCACACCCAACAATAGGTTTAATTCCAAACTTGGAGGCATTGGCTACAAAATCAAATACCCCAAACATATTACCATGGTCTGTAATAGCCACAGCGGGCATATTATCTGCCTTGGCTTTCTCAAAAATCTTTTTAACGCTAGAAGCTCCGTCTAGTAAAGAAAACTGGGTGTGGTTATGAAGGTGAGAAAACTGCATGGAAAATGGGTGAACTTTATGATTTAAACTAGGCTAATCTATTCAAGCTAATCAATTAGTCTACAAACAATTAAAACAACAATTCAAGGAGGGTTTAGGTAAATTTAAGATTCACTAATGTGTCTTACAAAATTAGGCGAATTCTTACTCCATTTGGTGCGAAGGAAGAAAAAAACTTTAGCTTTGAAATTATTCTGTAATTGAGTACTTTTGCAGCCCAATTAACTTTTTTGTACTAAAACTGTTTTAAATCGATGCCAAAGCAAAAAACAAATTCTGGTTCGAAGAAGCGTTTCAAAATTACTGGAACCGGTAAGATTATGCGTAAGCATGCATTTCATAGTCACATTTTGACTAAGAAGTCTAAAAAACGTAAGTCTATCCTAGCTAGTAGTACGCTTGTTTCTAAGTCAGACGAAAATCGTATTAAAAGCCTTTTGGCTCTTTAATTTTCAATTTATTGGTTCAATTGTTTCACCCGACAAAAGGCTAAAAAGATTACAAGAAATTGTGACGCCTCCAGTCAAAAAACGTAAAGATTATGCCACGTAGTGTCAATCATGTAGCGTCGAGAGCAAGACGAAAAAAAGTGCTTAAACTTGCCAAAGGATACTTTGGTAGAAGAAAAAATGTTTGGACAGTAGCGAAAAACGCTGTTGAAAAAGCATTGTGTTACGCCTATATAGGTCGTAAGCAAAAGAAAAGAAATTTCCGCAAATTGTGGATAGTTCGTATTAACGCCGGTGCAAGACAGCACGGAATGTCTTATTCAGTTTTTATGAATAAGGTATCTTTAGCTGGTATTGATTTAAACCGTAAAGTATTGGCTGATTTAGCAATGAATCACCCTGATACTTTTAAGGCCGTAGTAGAAAAAGTTAAATAGGAGATATCACATAAGTATCTTTGAAAAAGACCTTCATTTTGGAGGTCTTTTTTTGTATCTGGCACTACCGGTTAATAAAGTAACTGACTATTGGCATGTCGTCAACTCAATATTTGGTAATATTGTGTACGATTTTTAGCGTACAAGCCATACTATTCGATATACAACTGCCATTTTGAAGATTAGAGTCTCTAGCATTTTTTTGATTTTTATTAACTCCATTTTAAGTGTTGGGGCACAGGTAAGTGTAGATCTGCCTGTCAACAATTCTGTTTTTCAAAGAAATAGCAGTAATCTGGCAACGATTTACATTGGCGGAGCTTATCAAAGCTCCATTGTTACTTCCATTCAGAGCAGATTGGTCACCCCAGGTACCAGTTCTCCAGTTTCTGGTTTCGATTGGACTATAATTGAAGCCAATCCTACAAAAGGTAAATATTTTGGACAATTGAACAGTGTTCCTGCAGGTTGGTACATTTTAGAAATAAGATCCGTTAATACTGGGTCTGTTTTGAGTAGTACATCCATTTCGCGAATAGGTGTTGGAGATGTTTATTTAATTTCTGGGCAGTCCAATGCAGCAGGTTGGGCTGGAGTTCCGGTTCCAAACGATTTTACCGAAAAAAATATAACTCAAAATGCATATCAAGGCTGCGGGGCTACTATTCCTAGTTTTCCGTCACTTTCAGCCATTACTAATACCCATAAATTGTCTGTCACTGGAGAAAGCTCTTGGACATATGGAAAACTAGGTAAACTACTTTCAGATAATTTGAATATCCCAGTAGCTTTTTTTAATGGGGCAACGAGTGGAGCAAGCATTGAAAACTGGTTGAGTAGTTCAAATGGCTCACCGACAGTGCATTCTTTTACAGGTCAGCAATTTTGTATCGGTAATGCTAATGCGATTGGCTCTCCCTACAATATTTTCAATAAGGTTCTTAATTATTATCCTTCCCTTTTTGGTGTAAGGGCTTTAATTTGGCAGCAGGGTGAATCAGATACACATCTGAATACTTCTTCTGCAAATTATCAATCAAGACTGACCTCTTTTATTTCTAAAACAAGGACTGATTTTGGAGCTACTATTCCCTGGATGGTAGCCAGAAGCAGTTACTACAATCACAAGACTAGTGCTAATGTCATTATAGGGCAGAATAATGTCATTGGTAGCGTTAGTCAAGTATTCCCTGGGCCTGTGACCGATGAAGATACTTTATCAGGCGATAGATATGATGAAGTTCATTTTGGTACAAGTGGCTTAATAAAGTTTGCAAATAAATTGTATAATGCAATTACGGCAGGGAGCTTTTTAAGTTCTTCTACCCCGATTTCCTCAAAAGTAGTGCCCCAAACTAATCTGAATATCACAAATGGGGTTATAACCTTATCCGTCCCTAGTGGGTATAGCAGCTATAAATGGGTTTCAGGAAACAATTTCACCTCGCCTTCTCTCGGTACAACTAACACTTTCGTAACATCCAGTGGAACATATAGATGTTACATGACAGATGGAAATGGCAACATAACGATAAGCCAATCCATTAACGCCGATAACATCCTCGCTCAACAAACTATATCTACCACTTTTGTAGATAGTTTATACCTCTCCATTTATACTCCTTACAGTATGGTAAATGGGCTCGGGCCAGTATCTTTTAATCAAAGCGTTGGCTCGTCTGGAGACGGCGATGGCTCTTTAATGGAAATAAATGGCATTTCATATACGAAAGGAATTGGAACTCATTCCGGTTCGGAAACGGTATACAAAATGCCCACCGGTTTTTCCTCTAGATTTAAAGCCTCTATAGGCATTGATGATGATTCTTTTTCTGGAGCAAGTGTAAAGTTTAAGGTTTACGGCGAAAACACACTGCTTTATACTAGTGCTATTTTAACACATGTTTCTAATGCCGTTAATATTGATATAAATATTGCTGGATATTCGAGTATAAAACTGGTGGTGGAAAATAGCGGTGGAACTGCGGCAGCCAACCAAGCTAATTGGGCAAATGCAAGAATTATTTATGATAAGCCTAAAGATTTAACTCTTTCTCTTTTATCCACTAAGTGCTTGGAACTAAGTTGGACGGCCGCTAACGATTTGAATGGCATAGTTTCTTATAAATTGTACAAAAACGATACCTTACAAGCCACCATTCCAACAGGTATTTTAACCTATAAATTTGACAGTCTCAGCAGAAATATTTCATATACTTTAAGTGTGAAAGCTGTTGATGCAAATGGTTTTGAAACCACAAAAATTGATACTACCGTATCTACTTTAACCCCATCAATAACTTATAATGCCAATAATCAAATCTGTATTGGTGATAATGTAACTCCTGCTTTAGCTCCTTCTGGTGGTGTTTTTAGGATAGTCAATAAACCAGATTCGGTAGCAATGACCCTAAACCAAACTACAGGTGAGCTCAATTTGTCCACAGACGGTTTTGTTCTCTTGAGATATGTATGGGAAGACGGTTCAGCCTGTAAAGACAGTGCTTCCTTTTATGTAGGGGCGATTGAGAAGCCTAGCCCTCCAAATATTAGCACATCTACCAATATACTTATTAATAAAGGCCAAAGTATTTCTTTTAGTTCTACTGCCTGTGTAAGTCCGTATGTCTTAGAATGGCAAAACGCGAGTACCGCATCTACTTTAATGGCTTCTCCAACGGATACGAGCTCCTATTTTGCTTTCTGTAAAAATTCTAACTGTTACAGTGGCACCTCAAATACCATCAAAGTTAACGTGATTCCAGATTGCCCAAACAGCTTTACGCTAGTTTCTTCCCTAGATGATATCAATTACGGTAGCTCGTCATTTAATTTCTTTGCCTCTACAAGCATTAAAGCAAGTCATAAAATCTTTAATCCCTCCGGAGCCATATTTAAAGCTGGTCAAAAAATCACCCTTAATCCTGGCTTTGAAATAAAGGCGGGCTCTGTCTTTTCGGCAACAATTGGGGGCTGTCCCTGATTTTTTTCTGCCAAAAAAAACCTATTCCTGACAAACTGTCACAAAAATATTCCCGGTCTCGCCTTGGCATATTGATTGTTCATCAAGTAGCATAACATGATTTTGAATTAATAAAACTAAAAAATATAACATGGGGAAAATTATAGGAATTGACTTAGGAACGACTAACTCCTGCGTGGCAGTGATGGAAGGAAGCGAGCCTGTTGTCATTGCCAACAGCGAGGGAGCAAGGACTACACCTTCAATTGTAGCTTTTCTAGAAAATGGCGACAAAAAAGTAGGTGCTCCTGCAAAACGTCAAGCCATTACTAATCCAAAAAATACGATTGCTTCTGTAAAGCGTTTCATGGGTAAAAAGTATTCTGAAGTAAGTTCAGAGCTTAAAACCATAGCATACGATGTAGAAAAAGGCAGTAATGATACTCCTAGAGTAAGAATAGGTGATAGACAATACACGCCACAGGAGATTTCTGCTTTCATTCTACAAAAAATGAAGCAAACTGCTGAGGACTATTTAGGAACAGAAGTAACGGAGGCTGTCATTACAGTACCTGCTTATTTTAATGATTCTGAAAGGCAAGCCACTAAAGAAGCCGGTACTATTGCGGGCTTAGATGTAAAGAGAATTATTAACGAGCCTACTGCAGCCGCATTGGCTTATGGCCTGGATAAGCAAGGCAAAGATTCTACCATAGCCGTTTTTGACCTTGGTGGAGGAACTTTTGACGTATCTATTTTGGAATTAGGAGACGGTGTCTTTGAAGTAAAAGCTACGGATGGTGATACTCATTTAGGTGGAGACGACTTTGACCAAGTAATTATAGAATGGCTGGCTGACGAGTTTAAGAAAGACGAAGGTGTTGATTTACGTCATGATGCTATGGCTCTTCAGCGTTTAAAGGAAGCCGCTGAAAAAGCAAAGATGGAGCTTTCTAGTTCTTCTCAAGCAGAAATCAATTTGCCATATATCTTCCCTGTGGATGGTGTACCTAAGCACTTAGTAAGGTCATTATCAAGAGCGAAGTTTGAGCAACTCGCGGATACATTGTTCACAAGAATGATGGAGCCATGTAAGAGAGCCATGAAAAATGCAGGTACCTCAAACAGTCAAATAGATGAGATTATCTTAGTGGGTGGTTCTACTCGTATGCCTAAGGTGCAGGAAGAAGTAGAAAAATTCTGGGGCAAAAAGCCGTCAAAAGGTGTAAACCCTGATGAGGCTGTGGCTGTAGGAGCTGCTATTCAAGGTGGTGTTTTAACGGGTGAAGTAAAAGACATCCTTCTTTTAGATGTAATTCCTCTTTCTTTAGGAATCGAAACTATGGGAAGTGTATTCACGAAGATGATTGAGGCGAATACCACGATACCAACTAACAAAGTAGAGGTATTCTCTACTGCCGCCGATAACCAGCCTTCTGTAGAATTACACGTTTTACAAGGTGAGCGTCCTTTAGCGAATCAAAACAAGTCTTTGGGAAGATTTCACCTAGACGGTATTCCACCAGCAGGCAGAGGTATTCCTCAGGTTGAAGTAACTTTTGACGTAGATGCCAACGGTATCTTAAATGTTACTGCTAAGGACAAAGGAACTGGCAAAGAGCAAAAAATCCGTATTGAGGCTTCTTCTGGACTTTCTGATGAAGAAATCCAAAAAATGCGTGATGAGGCCAAAGCCAACGAAGAGTCGGATAAGGCGGCAAAAGAGAAGATTGAGAAAATCAATGCAGCCGACGCGATGGTATTCTCTACAGAGAAGCAGTTGAAAGAGTACGGAGATAAGCTTTCTGAGCCAAACAAAACCGCTATTGAAGGTGCTTTGACAGAGCTTAAAGCGGCTCACGCTACGGCAGACTTAACAGCTATTGATGGAGCTATGGAGAAAATTAACGCTGCATGGCAAGCTGCTTCTCAAGAAATTTATGCTGCAGAGCAGGCAGCTGGCGGTGGCGACCCAACGGGCGGTGCTCCAGGACCTGATGCAGGTGCTCCTTCTGAAGATGAAGGCGTAACAGACGTAAACTTTGAGGAAGTAACAGAATCAGACGCAGAGGCTAAGTAAGTTTAACTTTGTAATATTCTAAAGCGAGTTTCAGGATTTTCCTGGGACTCGCTTTTTTTTGCTAAAACTGGTACTAAAATCATATTCTAGGAGAGTTGTCTTAAAAGAACTTAAATTGTCCTTCATATTCAACCAATCCTATTTTATGAAAACTTTAAAAAGTCTTATTCCCAGTCTTATTATTCCTCTTCTGCTTCTCCTCTCTTGCTCTCAAGAATCCAAAGAAACTGAAATAAAAACAGTCAAGCCTAAATATTCCCTTGCCCAATGGTCTTTTAATAGAGATTTAAAGGCAGGAGAAATGAATACAGTAGATTTTATCAATGCCGCTGCTGAAATGGATTTTGAAGGGGTAGAATACGTCTCTCAGTTTTTTCAGGATAAGGTAACAGACTTTACGTACTTAGACAGTCTAAAAAACGCCGCTGAGAAAGCTGGTATTTTGAGTTTGATGATTCAGGTGGACGAAATTGGTCATTTATGTGCTTCTAATGAGGAAGAAAGAAACGTCGCCGTAGAACTCGGTAAAAAATGGTTAGATGCTAGCAAATATTTAGGCTGCACTAGCATGAGAGTAAATGCTCATGGTGATGGAACGCCAAAGGAAATGATGACCCAAGCCATAGATGGAATAGGTAGATTAGCAGATTATGCGAATGAAGTGGGTGTAAAACTCATTATAGAAAACCATGGTGGTATGTCTAGCCATGGAGCTTGGCTAGCAGATCTAGTAGCTCAACTTTCTGATAAAAATGTCGGAAGTTTAGATGATTTCCATAATTGGTGTTATGAAACAAAAAGCGGGGCCATTTGGGGACCATGTTCAAAAGAATATGATTACTACCAAGGATTCGAAGAGTTGATAGGCACAGCCGAAGGAGTGAGTGTCAAGGCATTTAAGTTTGATTCTTTAGGTAACGAACCTGACTTAGATTTCCCTAGATTCTTCCAAATCATGAAAGATGCAGGCTATGATGGTTATCTTGGAATTGAGTATGAAGGGAGCAATCTTCCTTCTAAAGAAGGAATTCTAAAGACAAAGGCCTTAGCAGAAAAGTGTTGGAAGGAGATTATGTGATAGTCTTAAACCGAAGCCAAAACGGATGGTTTCTCCAAATAAATGAGCAGTAGGGGCTGCAGAACGTATACAGGATAGGTTCTAACCTTTGCCTAAAAGTATTTGTCAGTTTGCCATCTGCTCCTAGCTTAGGTAAACTGAACGACGATAACCCTTAAGTATAAAAGCCAAAGGCTATTTCGTCCCTATGCCAGAATGGAACGAAAAGCTTCAAATAATCCGCTTTGGAGTTAAAGTTTGAATGTTTAAATTATTGGTTTTAAAATGTAATGTGCGTTTTAAGCTTTGGGATTCGGAATATATTTGAATAAATCCGTTTATCTTTAGTTCAAAGTCTGCAATTGCATAAGCGAATATACTTTTATTTAACCAAGCTAAAAAATGAAAAACTCCAGAAGATCCTTTATTCAAAAAGTGTCTACGGGTGCTGCCTTTTACTCCTTAGGTGGTGTTTTGCCAGCTTTTTCTACCAAAAGTTATAAAAGAATTATCGGAGCTAATGATAAGATCAATGTAGCCTGCATGGGTGTTAACAGCCGCGGGTTGGCCGTTAGTAAAAATTTCGCCTCACAAAAAAACTCTGAGGTTTTACACGTTTGTGATGTTGACTCAAGAGCCGCCGAGGTTTGTATTAAAGCAATAGATAAAATTCAGGAAGTAAAGCCCAAAGCCACTCCCGATTTCCGTAAAGCTTTGGAAGATAAGGATGTTGACGTACTCATTGTAACAGCTCCTGATCACTGGCATGCCCCGGCAGCGATTTTAGCATGTTCCGCGGGCAAGCATGTCTACTTAGAAAAACCGTGTTCTCACAATCCGAATGAGGGTGAAATCCTTATTCAGGCAGCAAAAAAATATAAGCGAGTGCTTCAGATGGGTAATCAGCGGCGTTCTTGGCCGAATGTTAGTGCCGCTATCGCCGAGCTCCATGCGGGAGTTATTGGCCGCCCATACTACGCTAAAACATGGTACACTAATAATCGTGCGTCTATTGGCCATGGAAAAGAGACCCAGGTTCCTGCCTGGTTAAACTACGATCTTTGGCAAGGACCAGCACCCAGAAAACCGTATAAAGACAATCTGATACATTATAACTGGCATTGGTTTTGGCATTGGGGAACCGGAGAGGCTTTAAACAATGGCACTCACATGGTTGATATAGCCAGATGGGGCCTTGGTGTAGATTACCCTTCGAAGGTCAGTTCTTCAGGGGGGAGATATCGTTATCAAGATGATTGGGAGACACCAGATACGCAAATGATTAACCTAGAATTTAAAAACAAGTCGCTCATCACATGGGAAGGAAGAAGCTGTAATGGAAAATCGATAGAGGCCAACGGCGTGGGTGTTCTTTTTTATGCGGAAAATGGATCCATGTTAATTGAAAGCGGAAATTCCTATAAGATTTTCGACCTCAACAGCAAGTTAATTAAGGAGGTCAACAATGACATTGTCGTGGATCCAAGAAATCTCACAGATCCTTCACAAGTCTTGGATGCATTCCATATCCAGAATTTTTTTGAAGGAATCAAGAAAGGAATTCCTGTCAATTCAGATATTGTAGGCGGTCACCAAAGCACTTTGTTGGTGCAATTGGGAAACATTTCTCAACGCGTAGGCCGAAGCTTAAAAATTGATTCTGAAAACGGACATATACTACATGATCAAGAGGCCATGACCTATTGGAAAAGAACGTATGAAACAGGCTGGGAACCCAAACTGTAGGTTTTATGAATCAGCTTGGCCGTATATTTTTTCAGACAAAAGAAGAAGAAGCCCTTGTTCACCAAAGACTCTATTCCTTAGATGCATTAAGGGGGTTTGATATGTTTTGGATAATAGGCGGCGAGGAAATTTTTCATGCTCTTGCTGAAATTACTCAAGCACCTTTTTGGCAATCAGCCTCAAACCAGTTCACTCACCCAGAGTGGAACGGTTTCCATATGTATGACCTCATTTTTCCTCTTTTCCTTTTTCTCGCAGGAGTTTCAACACCACTATCAATTGGCAAAGCTTTGGAAAACGGAAAAAGTAAGGAACAGGTGTTGCTTCGTGTTATAAAACGAGGTTTGATATTAGTCCTTTTGGGTATCTTTTATAATAATGGCTTGGAAATAAAGCCAATTTCCGATATCCGATTCTCCAGTGTTTTAGGACGCATAGGAATAGCGTATATGCTAGCCAATCTCATTTATATCTATTCGAAAGAGCGAATCCAAATTGTTTGGTTTTCGGGTTTTCTTGTTGGCTACTGGCTCTTACTTAAATTCACCTCGGCTCCTGGTTACCCAATGGGTGATTTGACCATGGAAGGGAATTTCGCTTCTTATATCGATCGAGTTATTTTGCCCGGAAAACTGTCAAAAGGAATTCATGATACGGTCGGTTTTTTTAATAATATTCCAGCCATAAGTACGGCTTTGGCGGGTATTCTGACAGGATCTTATTTGAAAAAGAAAGGCATCAAACCAATTAAAAAAGTTATTTGGATGGCCATTTTTGGTGTCTTGTCTTTGGTAATTGCACAGGTTTGGAACTTTGATTTTCCGATTAATAAAAATTTATGGTCGAGTTCTTTTGTCATGCAAACCACCGGATTGAGTCTTTTACTTTTGACTTTCTTTTATTACGTCATTGATGTAAAAGGTTTTAAAAATTGGGCCCTCTTTTTCAAAGTCATTGGAATGAATTCCATTTTGATTTATGTGTCCGGTAAATTTATAAATTGGTCTTATACCACAAAAACTCTATTTCAATGGCTTCTAGATCTTGTTGGTGAACCCTATCCTTTATTGTGTTTTGCCATTTGTCTCATCGCCATAAAATGGATCTTTCTTAAATTTCTTTATCATAAAAAACTCTTCCTTAAAGTCTAATCTGTGAATATATACATATCCAAAACACCCGAATATTTAGGCCAAGCTGCAGGGACTGCGGCAGCTATTTTAATAAGAAAAGCGATAGCAGAGAAAGGCAAGGCTGCTATTATTTTGGCCACTGGTACCAGTCAATTTGAAACACTCAATCAGCTGATCTCGGAACCCCGAATCGATTGGCAAAAAGTAGAATTATTTCATTTGGACGAATACATTGGGCTTCCTATCTCCTCCAAAGCTAGTTTTAGGAAATATTTAAAAGAACGCTTTATAGATTTAGTGCCTGATTTGAAATCCGTCAATCTAATTAATGCGGAGCAAAATCCTAAAATTGAATGCAAACGGTTAAATGAATTAATATCTCAAAAAACAATCGATGTGGCTTTGGTTGGAATTGGAGAAAACGGTCACCTCGCTTTCAATGATCCACCTGCAGATTTCGACACGCATACGCCCTTTATCATTGTAAAGTTAGATGAAGCTTGCCGCCAACAACAATTTGGGGAGGGGTGGTTTAAAACTTTGAATGATGTACCTACGGAAGCCATAAGTATGTCCATTCAACAAATATTGAAGTCCAATAAAATAATATGTTCGGTGCCAGACAGTAGAAAAGCTGAGGCTGTCGAAAACAGTTTGGAATCCCCTATTTCGAATAAGTTTCCGGCCAGCATTTTACAAAGCCATCCAGAGTGCTCCATTTACCTCGATGTCAACTCGGCTGAATTATTAAGTGGAGAGTCATTAAATTTAGCCTCCATAATTTAAAAAGATGAAGAACCCCACTAGAATAAAAATATACAATGGTAAAGCAATTCTATCGGATAGAATAATTTCCAACACGTCGGTTCTGATATCAAATGGAAAGATCGAGGCGATTAAAGAAGGAGAAATCGAATCTGCGGATGCTCTATCAATAGATGCAAAAGGTCAATATATTTCACCTGGATTTATTGATATCCATGTACATGGCGGCGGTGGACATGATTTTATGGATGGCACAGTTGAGGCTTTTTTGGCTGTTGCTGAAACCCACGCTAAATATGGAACTACTGCTCTATTACCCACAACACTAACAAGCGAAAAGGAAGGTTTACTGCTAACACTAGAGGCTTATCAAGCTGCTAATAAGATAAATGTAAATGGGGCTTCTTTTATCGGAATGCATTTAGAAGGGCCTTATTTTGCGATGAATCAACGCGGAGCTCAAGATCCAAAATATATTCGAAATCCCGACCCATTGGAGTACAAAGAAATTTTAGAAAACCATAACTTCATCAAGCGTTGGTCGGCCGCACCCGAACTTCCTGGAGCCATTGCATTTGGGAAATATGTCACATCAAAGGGTGTTTTGGCAGCTATTGCACATACCGATGCCGTTTATGACGATGTGATAGAAGCCTTCGATAATGGTTATACGCTGGCTACCCATTTCTATTCCGGCATGTCTGGTGTTACCCGTAGAAACGCTTATCGTTTTGCTGGTGTGGTAGAATCCGCCTATTTATTAGATGAAATGGATGTTGAAATTATAGCTGACGGAGTGCATTTGCCGGCCCCATTATTAAAACTAATTTACAAAATAAAGGGTACTGAGCATACCGCCCTCATAACCGATGCCATGCGTGCGGCAGGAATGCCAGAGGGAGAGTCCATTTTAGGTCATAAAGAACATGGATTACGAGTGCTGGTGGAAGATGGCGTGGCTAAACTAACGGATAGAACCGCTTTTGCAGGAAGCGTAGCCACCGCCGACAGATTGGTTCGAACCATGATCCAGTTGGCCGGAGTTCCATTAATAGAAACCATTCGGATGATTTCTGAAATACCCGCTCGAATCATGAATATTCAAAACCAAAAGGGTTCTTTGGCAATAGGTAAAGATGCAGATTTGTTGATTTTCAATGAAAACATTGATATACAACTCACAATGGTAAACGGGCGAATTATTTATCAAAACGAACAGTGAAAGACCTGCTTTTATTTAATATACACTTTTAAGGTGTACTGTAGCACCATCCTTTTCTTTGCTGACGTCGGCAGCTTCCATAAAAGCAAAAATCTCTAAGGTTTCCTCTTTGGAAACTGGTGGTATTCCGCTTTCAAAAAAATCAATGATTTTGATAAGTAAATCATGGTAGCCAACATGTGAACCCAAGTTCAGAACGTCCTCAGAACCGAAAACGGTACCTCCATATTCTGTCTTCCCATTTTTTATACCTCTAAAACTGCCTATTCTTCCATCATCCCAAACACCAACCACGGTCTCATTATCATCTGAAATATATCTTGTTACTTGCTGGCAACCTGTACCCATCACTGTCAATAGCGTTTCCACACCATGAATCCCATACCAAAAAAGGTCGGGATGAGTCTTTTCAATTTTCAAAGGACTGAAGGCATCTGCTCCTAAAACTTTCCCAATCTTACCGGAAACGACATCCTGAACACTTGGTAAATACCTCAAAGAAGAAGCCGAAAATAAGGGTACTTGATACTTATCGGCAGCCTCAAAAATAGCCATAACATCTTTCAGTGAAGCCGCCATCGGTTTGTCAATAAACATAGGCTTCCGAGCTTCTAAAACTTGCAAAGCTTGCTCTAGATGCAGCCTGCCATCATTCGTTTCTAGCAGTACAAAGTCCACTTTTTCAAGTAGTTCAGCAATGGAGTCAACGATTTCTACTCCATATTTTTTAACTTCTTCGGTGTATGCCGGTATTCTTTCATAGCTAGAAACAATGTCATTGCTCCCAAACTTATAGGCCGAAACCACCTTATAACCTTTATATGCTTCAGGAGGATTCACACCATTTAGAGCTTTGGTAAAAGCCACGCTGTGTGAGGTATCAAGGCCTATGATACCAACTTTTTTCATTTCGCCTGACAAAGCATGTTGATCTTCCTTTTTGGCTAAAACCGAACTA
>JBLHOT010000095.1:0-13973 GCA_047623945.1 Arcticibacterium sp.
CTAAAGCGGTGTTTGTTTCTCGCTTTAGTAATTCAAAGATATGTGAAGGCAGGGGATGCCAAAGTCCATTTTCGACGAGTGGTCGAGTGATTTCGATAAACGGATGATATTTGAGGTTAAATGAAATATAAAAACGTATAATTTAGGACTTATACGGTTATTCGAGGTCTTAAATTAGATTTTCTAAGTACGAACGAGTTTGTTTTGAAGTATCAATTAATGGTCTTTTGAGTCAAAGGTGCCGAATAACTGTTTTAGTAAAACCATTTTTACCTTTGAATTGTTTTTCGAAGGAAAGGCTATTTATGATAAGCATCTTATATATATAAATTATGAAAGGATTTAGATTTACGAATTACGTACCTGAAATAAAGGGAGGAGCAGATTTCGAAAAGCTTTTAGATATATTTCAGCAGCTGCTGTTGATTTTTGCTGGAGATGTGGGTGAGTCGCTTAATTATATGAGTGAGCTAGACAGACAGCATAATATCACTACAGATAAGTACGCCATGGCAGACTTTATTCAAGACTTAAAGGATAAAGGTTATATCAAAGAAGAAGAACAACAAGAGGGTGGTGGCGTAATGGTTATGACACCTAAAAGTGAGAAGAGTATCAGAAAACGAAGTCTGAACGAAATTTTCGGTAAGCTAAAAAGAACCAAGGGCGGAGGGAATCACAAATCTAAATTCCCTGGGCAGGGAGGAGAAAAGAGCAGTGATATAAGGCCTTTTCAATTTGGGGATAGTCTAGATCAGATAAGCATGACAGAGAGCCTCAAAAACGCCCAGGTTAATAGCGGCCTAGGGGATGACTTTATGCTTACAGAAAGAGACTTAGAGGTCATAGACACAGAAACCAATCTTAATACATCCACGGTGCTTATGATTGACATAAGCCACTCCATGATTCTCTATGGAGAAGATAGGATTACTCCAGCCAAAAAAGTGGCTCTTGCCATGGCAGAACTCATCAGAACACGTTACCCAAAAGACAACCTTGATATTCTAGTTTTTGGAAATGACGCTTGGACTATCAAATTAAAAGACATTCCTTATTTAGAAGTAGGACCTTATCATACGAATACGGTGGCCGGCCTAGAACTCGCAATGGACTTACTCCGTCGTAGGAAAACGAAGAACAAGCAGATTTTTATGATTACAGATGGTAAACCGACTTGTTTAAAAGAAGGCATAAATTATTATAAGAATGCTTTTGGTCTGGACAGAAAGATTGTCAACAAGACTTTGACCATTGCAGCACAGGCCAGGAGACTGTCTATTCCGATTACCACTTTTATGATTGCTTCGGATCCCTACTTAAAGCAATTTGTAAGAGATTTTACGAAGGTTAATAACGGCAGAGCTTATTACTCCAATTTAGATGGTTTAGGTGGTTTTGTCTTGGAGGATTTTGAGAAGAATAGAAGGAAGAACGTGAGATGATTTTGAGTAAATGACAAAAAAAGAACGCTACGACGGCATAGTAGATTATTTTACAGAATTTCAGCCAAACCCTGAAACTGAACTGCAATACACAGGTTCCTATGAACTTATAGTGGCCGTAGTACTTTCTGCACAATGCACAGATAAGAGAGTTAATATAGTCACGCCTTTCCTTTTTGATGCCTTTCCGAATGCGGCATCTTTGGCCGCAGGTACTCAGGAAGAAGTGTTTCAATTAATCAGAAGTATTTCTTACCCTAATAATAAGGCGAAACATCTGGTGGGCTTGGGCAGAATGCTCATGGATGAATTTGAGGGAGAGGTTCCTGGTACCATTGACGAGCTGGTAAAACTGCCCGGGGTAGGGAGAAAAACAGCAAATGTAATTGCTTCTGTCATTCATAATTTGCCCACCATGGCCGTAGACACCCATGTTTTTAGAGTGTCTCATAGGTTGGGCTTGGTTTCTCCTAAATCAAAAACTCCGCTCACAGTGGAGAAAGAATTAGTTAAGGCATTCTCCGACGAAGTAATACCAAAGGCTCACCATTGGCTTATTTTGCATGGTAGATACACCTGTTTGGCCAGAAGCCCTAAATGTGCCGAAT
The DNA here is from genome assembly GCA_047623945.1 of Arcticibacterium sp. GTDB lineage: Bacteria > Bacteroidota > Bacteroidia > Cytophagales > Spirosomataceae > Arcticibacterium. The sequence continues at coordinate 2,054 of JBLHOT010000095.1, forward strand.
GTGGTATCACGGAGCTTTGCAAATCATATCCTCGAATCCAAAAATTGGGTATAAAGGCCGTGGATAGTCAGCTACCAAGTATCAATTAAAAAAAAGCATCATGTTCCAAGGAAAAAGCTTGAAGTCCTTAATGAACAATTACTGCAAACCCGGGACGGTGGAATGGATTGGCGTTAGAAAAGAAAGTGGAGAACGCTTGGAAGAAGTAGACCAAATAAACGTTTCGATTGAAAAGGGCCTTGAAGGAGATCACTATCATGGGACGAATAGGAAAAGGCAAATCACACTTATACAAAAAGAGCATATCGCTGCAGTTTCTGCCATGATGGGTGGAGAGGAAATAAATCCACAATTATTGAGAAGAAATCTTGTAATCTCAGGCCTGAACTTATTGGCCTTAAAAGATAAGCGGTTTAAAATAGGAACAGTGGTTTTAGAAATGACGGGTTTATGTCATCCATGCAGCCGCATGGAAAAGAACCTTGGAATTGGCGGTTATAATGCCATGAGAAGTCATGGAGGTATTACAGCCCGAGTTTTGGAGGATGGCGAAATTAAAAAAGGCGATAAGCTTCAAGTGATATAAGACTAAAATTTTAGCTATTTTTAAACACTAAAACGAGCCTTATGAATTATTGGTTAGTAAAATCTGAGCCGGATGCTTATTCCTGGGACGATTTCGTGGCATTGGGTAGAGACCATTGGGATGGGGTAAGAAACTATGCCGCTAGAAAACATATGAAAGAAATGAAAGTGGGCGATGAAGTCTTCTTTTATCATTCTAATGCTGGAAAGGATGTTGTGGGTATAGCCAAAGTGGTCAAAGAGTATTATCCAGATCCTACCACCGATGACGACCGCTGGGTTGTGGTGGATTTAGTGCCTGTAAGGAAATTGAAAAGAGGGGTAACTCTACAAGAAATTAAAGATGATGAGCGTTTAAAAGATATTCCATTGGTAAGGTTAATGCGATTATCCGTCCAGCCTATGCCGAAAGAAGCCTTTGATATAATTTTGGAGAAATCTGAGCAATAAAGCCTTTGAGGCTCCCTTTCATGAGTAAATCGTTTTTTAAATATTTGGTCCTTTGCCTTTATTTTGGGATAAATACTGTTTCTGCACAATTAGAAAAAAATATACAATTAGAAGTGCTAGGTAGGCCTAGTTGGCAGATGCTTATTCCACTCGAAGAAAATGGCCTTATCCTTCTAGTAAAAACCGATCTAACCAAGGCCACTGTTTTTAGGTTTAATAAGGACTTAGAAAAACTGTGGGAAAAGGAAGTCTACCTAGATGCCGAGAAAGCTCCTAAGGCTTACACTTTAGCAGATAATCACATCAGCCTCATGTTTTCAGAGACCAGCGGCATGTATTACCAGGTTTTTAAGTTTGACTTGGTTACGGGGGCTATAGATCAAGATGGTTTTGAACTCAGAGAGTTTTTTATGGACCAAGACTATGTTTTTCTAGGGGATAAAGTACTCATGGCGGGTTCTAATGCCAAGGGAGCTGCATTTTTTCAGCATAGTTTTGAGCAAGATGAAGGACGGCTTATAGAAAATGAGTCCATTGCTGGTCAGGTAGTAGTGAATCTTTTTGAGTATTTACCCAGTAGCAATACGATTGAAAGCCTTTGGTCTGTCAAGACAAAAGGATATGCAAATGAATCTAAAAAGAAAGGCGAGTTTATTAAAGATGCGTTTATTGTCTATGCCGTTTTAGATACTGCGGGAGCTATAATTTCTAAAACAGAGATAAAACAATCCGGAGGCAAGTTTCCTTTAGATGCTAAACTGGTGAGACTTTCCGACGGTGGTAAAGTGATAATGGGTAGCTATAAGTCTAATCTGGGCGACAAGGGCATTTATGTATATCCGCAAAGGGCTAATGCCAAAATGGAAACCTATAGCTTTTCTAGTCTGCTCAGCGGTAGGAATGCTTTGTCTGTAAAAGACCTTCAGGAAATCATAGGCAACTATACATTTTTGGCAAATCAACCTTTGGAAGGAGACAAATCTATCATTTTTGGTGGTGTGTTTGTGAAGCCACAGTTTCAAACTGTCACAGAACAAGATAGAAGCAATCTCTATAATTCAGGCTATGGCAGAAGCCGATACAATAGATTCAGCAGTTACGGTAATCAAAGAAGAAATTCTACCTCCAGACAAGTGTTTAGAGGCTATCATTATCCTACCGGCTTTGTGATGGAGCTAAGTCCAGATGGAGAACTTATTCTGGTGAATAGGATTGACATCAATAATTTAACTAGTGAGGTACAGCAGGCCCTGGCTTATAATCAAAAAGGAGCTGTTTCCTATTGTTTAAAAGGTGATTTAGCAGCGAATAATTTCAATATTGGTACCAAACCACTCCTATATAAGCTTTCTGAGGAAAATAAAGATCCGCTATTGGTTAGAAATTTGGCCTTTATTCCAGCTTATGATGAAGTCAAATTTTGGTATGGTAATTACTTTATAGCCGAAGGTAGTAAAACTAAGATGGAGGCGATATCTGTCAACGACAACGCCTCAGAAGGAGGAAAGACAGAAAGGAGGGGGATTTTTGGACGTAAAAAGAAAAAAACGCCTGCCAGTTTCTCTCAAATTAGGAAAACTATTTACCTCACAAAAATTGCAAGCGGAGGCTAGTCAAACCTTTTGAGATTTAACTTCCTTCAATTCCAAAATTTTCAGACCTTTAGGGCTTCTTAAAACGGTATGAATAAGCCCTTATTTTTTGTCCTCGTAAGTCTGGTATTAATCTCCTGTGATGAAAATCAGCGAGGTGGGGAGACTATGGCTAGCATTGGTTCTAGAGATCTTTCAGAAGCGTTACCTAAGAGCATCGAAGCTTTGAATGTCCTCATAGACAAGAACCCCACTTCGGCCGAAGCCTATTATAAAAGGGCTTCAATGACCATGGAAAGTGAGACGATACAGGCTTTGGCAGATATTAATCAGGCCATGATCTTAGAACCTAATCAGGCAAATTACTTTTTCCTTAAGTCAAGAATACTCGAAAAATTAAATTGGTATGAGGAAGCCATTAATGAGGCTGCCGATGCCGCCGACATTGGTTTAGATTCACCTCTATTTTACGTGTTTTTTTCAAAACTATATCTAGACTCTGACAGCCTTCAATTAGCACAAGAGTACGCAGATGCAGCACTCAATATGGTGCCTAACCTAAATGAAGCTTTTCTAGTGAAAGCAACAATTGAAATTAAATCTGAAAATCCTGAAAAGGCTCTTTTGATATTAGATAAAGCTATTGAACTAGATGACGGAAATCCGGATGTCTTTGATTTAATAACTAAAGCATATTTGAGACAAGGAAAACTAGACTCGGCTTTTAGAAGTAATGAAAGAGGAATTAGTCTAATAGGATTTAAGCATGAAGGTCTTTTGTATAATAAGGCAAAACTCTGGGAGAGGTTTGGGAAGTCTGATAGTGCTATGGCCTATTATAATCGTTTAATCGCCATTTCTCCCAGTTCGGCAGAACCACATATTGCTATTGCTGAAATGGACATTATAAAAGGCTATTATAGAAGAGCATTTTCTTCCTTTGAAAAGGCCATAAATAAATCTCCGAACCAAAAAAGTATTTACCTTCGTGCAGGGTATTGTTTAGAGCGTCTGTCGAGGTTTAAAGAGGCCCAAGAATTTTACTTGAAGGCTAAAACGAGATTTACTGATGATGAGGCTATTTCTTCAGCTTTAGATAAGATGACAAACCTTGTAGAGCGTGAGTATCGGTCTACTAACTATATAAAATAGAATGATGATTAAGATTTCCCTACCAGATGGGAGTGTAAGAGAAGTAGAAAAAGGGACAACCTCCATGGACGTAGCTTTGTCAATTTCTGAAGGCCTAGCCAGAAATGTGCTGTCGGCCAAAGTAAATGGAGAAATATGGGACGCTAACAGACCCATAGAAGCAGATGCGGATTTACAATTACTCACCTGGAAAGATACAGATGGCAAATCTACTTTTTGGCACTCTTCTGCTCACCTCATGGCAGAAGCTTTAGAGGCTCTCTATCCTGGCATTAAGTTTTGGGTAGGCCCTCCTGTAGAAAATGGTTTTTACTACGACGTAGATACGGGTGAACACGCTATTTCTTCAAACGACTTTAAGAAGATAGAAGATAAAATGATAGAGCTAGCAAGAGGGAAGAATCCTTTTGAGCGAATGCCCATCTCTAAGGCTGATGCTATTAGCTATTTCAAAGAAAAGGACGATAATTACAAGCTGGACCTCTTAGAAGGTTTGGAGGATGGAAATATCACGCTTTATAAGCAAGGAAACTTTACAGACCTATGCCGCGGCCCCCATATTCCTCACACTGGGTTTATAAAGGCGGCCAAAATTATGAATGTGGCGGGTGCTTTCTTTAAGGGTGATCAGTCTCAGAAGCAGCTGACTCGCGTTTATGGAATTACATTTCCAAAACAAGGCGAGCTGAAAGAGTATTTGGCCATGGTAGAAGAAGCCAAAAAACGTGATCACAGGAAGTTAGGACAAGAATTGGATCTCTTTGCTTTTTCTGATAAAGTAGGAAAGGGCTTACCTCTTTGGCTGCCTAAAGGGGCTATGCTACGCGAGCGTTTAGAGAACTTTTTAAAAAAAGCACAGCTTAAAGCAGGATATTTACCTGTGATAACGCCGCACATTGGTAGTAAAAAACTATATGAGACTTCTGGACACTGGGAGAAATATGGAGAAGATTCTTTTCAACCGATATTAACGCCAGAAGAAGGCGAGGAGTTTATGCTTAAGCCCATGAACTGCCCACACCATTGCGAAATATTCAAAACCCGCCCTAGAAGTTATAAGGACTTACCTCTGAGGTTGGCTGAGTTTGGTACCGTGTATCGTTACGAACAATCAGGCGAATTACATGGTCTTACCCGTGTCAGAGGCTTTACTCAGGATGATGCCCATATCTTCTGTGCGAATGATCAGGTAGAGGATGAATTCAAAAAAGTAATTGATTTGGTACTATATGTCTTCAAATCTTTGGGATATGATGAGTTTTCGGCTCAGATTTCACTAAGAAGTAAGGAGGATAGAAGCAAGTACATTGGAAAAGACGAGGACTGGGATAGAGCCGAGCAAGCTATTATCAAAGCCGCTGGAGAAAAGGAGCTAGATACTGTGATAGCATACGGAGAAGCTGCTTTTTACGGACCAAAACTAGACTTTATGGTCAAAGATGCCCTTGGTAGAAAGTGGCAACTTGGAACCATACAGGTAGATTATCAGTTGCCTAATCGATTCGAGTTGGAATATGTGGGAGCCGATAATCAAAAACATAGACCAGTGATGATTCACCGAGCACCATTTGGGTCACTTGAGCGTTTCATTGCTATCTTAATAGAAAATACCGCTGGGAATTTCCCATTATGGCTATCGCCAGAGCAAATCGCCATCTTACCTATCTCAGAAAAGTATGAGGATTATGCCAATGAGCTTTTCCTTGAATTACAAGAAAGTGATATAAGAGGTTATGTGGACCACAGAGATGAGAAAATAGGTAGAAAGATTAGAGATGCAGAGGTGAATAAAATTCCCTTGATGCTAATTGTAGGAGAGAAGGAGCAAGAAGAGAGAAAAGTATCAGTTCGTAGGAAAGGTGAGGGTGATTTAGGGCAAATGACTTTGGAAGAATTCACCACTTATGCGAATCAAGAAATAAATAAAAATATTCCGAAGTTTGGTGCAAAGTAATGCTTATCCTACTTTTGACTTTTATTGGCAATAAAAAAAAGAAAAATAAGGGAATCCTTATTTAAAAATTAAATCTTAATTATATATACTGCTGGATGGCAAAACACTTTAGAAGGAATTATAACAGACCTGTAAGAACAGAAGACAAGCATAGAATTAATGATCGTATCAGGGTTCCGGAGGTAAGAATAGTAGGAGAGAACATAGAGCAAGGTGTTTATCCGATAGAAAAGGCCAGAGAAATGGCTAAAGAACTTAGTTTAGATTTAATTGAAATTGTTCCAAACTCTAAGCCTCCTGTTTGTAGAATTGTAGATTATTCTAAGTTCAAATACGAGCAAAAGAAAAAGGAAAAGGAATTAAAGGCCAAACAGCAGAAAACAGTTATTAAAGAAATTAGATTTGGTCCTAATACGGATGATCACGATTTTAACTTTAAACTGAAGCACGCTCAAACTTTCTTAGCAGAGGGTTCTAAAGTAAAGGCTTTTGTGCATTTCGTAGGAAGGCAGATCGTCTTTAAAGACCGTGGTTATGAGCTAATAGGGAGATTCTTGGAACAGGTAGAGGAGTTTGGAAAAGCAGAAGCTCCTCCAAAGCTAGAGGGAAAAAGATTGACTATTATTATAGCTCCTAAGGCAAATAAGAAATAATTCTCTACTATAGTAAACATACAAAAAGCCTCTTGAAATTTTCAAGAGGCTTTTCCTTTAGGTACGTAAGAGTAACCTTTTAAGAGGCCGAAGACTGATCTTCTGTTCTGTCTCTGTAAAGGATTTCATCTTCCATAAACTCTTCCAGTGCCATACTAGTAGCCTTTGGCTGACGCTCATAGAATTTTGAGATTTCTATCTGCTCTCTGTTTTCGAATATTTCCTCAAGATTATCAACGGTAGAAGCAAATTCTGCCAATTTTCCGGTCAACTCATCTTTGATTTTTACGGCAATCTGTCTAGCTCTCTTGGAACTAATGAATACAGACTTATAAATATTACCAGTTTTGGCCGCTAATTTGTCGGTATCTCTTGTAATTATAGAAGGATTAACTGCCATGTTTTATGCTTTATATATGAAATGAACTGCAAAGTTAAGCTTTTCTTGCAACAAAATATTTGAATTAGAATTAATTTTCTATTAGTAAGGCATCTTCTCTAGCTTTAGCTCGAGCTTCAGCATATTCACTTTTTACCTTTTCTATGATTTCCTCTTGTTTAACAACTTCAGCTAGCTGCTTTTGGGCTTCTTTATAGACAGAGGCTAGTTCCTTGTTAAATGTGCTGTTTGGATACTTGTCAATAAATTTTTCATGAAACTGGAGCGTATTTTCATAACGTTCGTGTTGTTTTCTGAAAAAAGAGTTCTCAGCTAATTCAAACTCTGACTTCACTTGAATGTAGGCTAGCTCTTCGTTAAAGTGCGAATCAGGAAATTCAGCTTTAAAGTTATTTATTGTAATAACAGCCGCCTTAAAATTGGCAATGGTTACGCCACTCGTTTTATAGTAAAGAACTGCCTTTTCGTAAGCTTTAAGTTCTAACCGTTCTCTTAAATCTATCAGATTCTGAGTGCAGTTATCTGCGTATTGGCTGGAGGGAAACGTATTAATAAACGTTTGTAGAGCATCTATGGCTGTTAAAGTACTTTCCTGGTCTAAGTTATACTTGGGAGATTGTTTAAAAAGGGAGAAGGCATACATGTAAAAAGACTCTTCTGCGTAGGGGCTGTTTGCATAAGTAGCATAGAAGTTTTTAAATAGGTATGAACTTAACTGATACTGACCCAAGTAATAATTACAGTAGGCGTTATAGAACTGTGTTTTTTCCGCGGTGGAGTCTCCTTTTAAAAGGGGAACAATTTCTTCAAACAGCAGACCTGCATGAAAATAGTCTGCTTCGTTGTAATACTTAATGGCGGCTTTATATTTACTTTCTGTTGTACCTGACTTTTGAAGTCTTGCAAACTCCTTATTACAAGCTGCTAAAGATAGTATCGCTCCTACTAAAAAAAGTGGTTTCAGGATGTGTTTAAAATTCATTCGGCAAAGGTAAATAAATGCTACAGGACTATAACGTAAAGAGCAACTTATAATTGAATGAAAATTGGATTTTAAGGAGAATTAACAAAATTAGTTATGCCTAACTAGAAGCTTTTTGGTGGCCATCTTTTTGCCATCAAGTATTAATTGATATAGGTAAATGCCATTATCCCAATTTCTGGTTTCAACCCTTAATTGCCTATCAAATGAATCTAATTTGAAGGAGGCAACCCTTCCTCCTAAAATATTATAGAAAGCTACTTTCGCCGCTTTGTTAGAACTAAGCGAATAATCTAAAGTTGCAAAGTCATTTGCCGGGTTAGGATAAATATTAGAAATACTTAATTCCTCAGTGGTATATAAATAATCTTTGGTTGACATTTCAGGCTCATAGTCTGTCTTGACTTTGGCAATCACCTTATTAGAAGACTTAAGAAGAAGGTCTTTGTAGAACTCTGTTATGGCTGAGTTACTATTTACTGTAACCTCTGTAGGTACTTTATTTCTTATGACGTACGAACTCAAAGGATTTGTAGAGATTTTAGCTGGTTTTGCTACTTTACCGATATCCAGTCTTGACTGACTACCCTGCACCTGAGCTAGAGCTACCGAAGTAGTAAGCACAAAGGCCAGAAAGGAAAACAATATGTTTTTAGCTTTTTGCATTTCCTTGGTAAATCTTAAATCATTCAGTATTTATTTGTTTTTACAAAAATATAGAATAAAAATTCTATTCTTTCTCTATAGACGTAGAAAAGAGACTAAAGGTTGACTGGAAAGGCAATTATTTTTACTTTTTTAACAATATATCAGAAAAAAGTGAGTTAAGTTCCTTTTTTATTCTGCTTTGTCTACCGCAATTTCCATTCCAATCACTTCTTTCTTAGTAGGTTTAAGCCCAAGGTTCCATGAAAAGTCACTTAATTTCCCTTCAGAACTCTTTATTTCTCTGGGCGGAATAAGTTTAGATTCCGGGTTGCCGAAGAAAGCAATTCGTTTTACTTTTCGATTCTCAAAGGAAAGTCTCATTTTACTACACGCCACTCTATTTAGTCCTATGAGTTTGTTTAAGTCATCCGTAGCGTAATAAATACTTTCTCCATTACCTTCTACTTCAACTAGCTTTATCTGAGTATCGTTATCAAAAAAAGCTTTTATCTCACGACCCTTTATTTGATTAAAATTACCTGTGGTATCTTGAGAAATAACGAAACTCCTTTCGTCCAAAAACATGGTTTTGAGTTTATTGTTGACAAGGTTTGTCGTGATGGTATTTCCCTCCAACTGATTGTCTATACTCCAAATAACAGGGTTTATCATGAAGGTAATTATAGAATCTACCAAGTTATAGGTTAAGGAGTCGCACTTGGCCTGAAAGTCGTCTCGGTAAATCTTGACATCGCCATAAGCAATGATAAATTCCATTTTATTCTTTTTCTTCTTGAGCATTAAAGAATCTTTAGCAGCTATGTCTAAGGAGTCTATGTTTTCAGAAAACTGTAAAGAATCAAGAGTATCCAATGAGTCGGAACTGGAATGAAGGATAGGGGGCACTTCTTTCTTAGAAAGACTATCCGAAGAGGAGACCGTATTGGCTGCTGTAGCTAAACTATCTCTGAGGACATCTGGAGGAGTAGCTAAGGAATCTATGACTATAATACTGTCTTTGCTGAGGGCATCTTTGAGGTGGTCATAAGCATAAATATAATTTGCCCTTAGGAAGAGTGTATCTCCTTTTGTGACGGATCTCATCAATGTATTTCCTGTTATTTTGGTATAGCCTTTGGCTGCTACCTTTTCTCCGAAATCACCATTGATGAAGACGCTATCTCTTTTATTGAAAAAAGCCACTTGGCCCACGCCATAACCTTCTTCTGTTTCTAAATTAAAGTCTAGGGTATCTGCCTCTAAGGTGTATTCCTCGTTTTCTACCAGAGAACGCCCAAAAAACTTGGACTTTTTTGTATCTGTAAAATAGTAACCCTCAGATGCCGAAAGAAGGCCTTCTGGAGAATTAATGGTGGTGAAGGAATGGAAATCTGCTCTTTTGGAATTGCTGTTGTACAATAGTGTATCTGTACAGAGCACAAAATCTGGATGTAGAATTTCTACGTCTCCATAATAATTGAAGATTTTACTCTTGGTATTGTACAGACCGGTTTTGCTACTTAGCTGAATGGAGTCTTGATTGATAACTCCGGGCGTATTATAAGTAGCTAAATCATTATTGACATCATAATTCATTCGAGTGGATATCAAGGTCAGACCGTCATCGGTCAAAACTACTTTCCGACCTTGAATTTTCGCGATACGTGTGTTACCATCATAATAAAGTGTGTCTCCAGTTATGGTCAGGGTATCTCCTTGGTTTATTTTGATATTGCCGTAAGCTACCAGATTGTTACTTCCAGAATTATGAATGGCTTTACGGCAAAAAAGATAAACCCCCCTGTGTAAAAAACGAACATCTCCATAAAAAGTCCTAACCTGGTTTTGAACCAGCATTGAGTCTCCTCTGATAAGTTCTATTTTTGATTTTGGACCCCTGTCTACCATTGGATTAAGCGGTTTTTGTGCCAATGACTTTATGCTAGACAATAGAACACAGAAAAATAAATAAAAGGAGATCTTGCTCGGCAGCATGAATTGTATATTTCGAGGCAAATTTAGCTTATTTTTGTGGCAAATTGACACTTTATAATTCTGGAAAAAGCCTTTTTAACATACCTTAAGGAGTCCATTGGTATTCCTAACAAATCTCGTATTCTTTTAGCCGTAAGTGGTGGCGTAGATTCTATGTGCATGCTCCATCTTTTTCAAAAAACGGGGCATGAGCTTCTTGTGGCTCATTGTAACTTTTCATTGAGAGCAGAGGCCTCTAATGAAGACGAAGCTATGATAAGGCAGTATTGCAAAGCCAAAGACGTTGCATTTGTGAGTATCAGATTTGACACCCTCCAAGAAGCTAAAAAGTCAGGCGTTTCAACGCAAATGATAGCAAGGAGCCTGAGGTATGATTGGTTTGCAACATTAAAGTTAAAGCACCAAATAGATTTTGTGGCTACCGCCCATCACTCAGGTGATTCTCTGGAAACTGCTCTTTTAAACCTTACCAGAGGCACTGGCATAAACGGACTTAAGGGTATTTTACCTTTACAGCACGGCGTTTTAAGACCCCTACTATTTGCCCAAAAGAATGAGATAATAGCGTTTGTAGAAAAAGAGCAAGTACCTTTTAGAGAAGATAGATCCAATGTTTCTGTTAAATACCATCGAAATTTTATTAGACATAAGGTAGTCCCACTTTTAGAAGAAATAAATCCTAATTTAAGAGCTGGTTTTCTTCAAACAAGTGAGCGAGTAGCAAAGGCTCTTGACTTCATTAATGCTAAGACAGAAAATTTCAAAAAGCAGGATGTCCGCTTTGAAAATGGTTTTCACACCATTTTTCAAAAAGACTTCTTTGAACCAGGAAATAGATTGCTAGTAGAGTTTTGGTTGGATGAATTGGGTTTTAATTATGACACAGTCAAAGCTGTTTTTAAAGAAGGCTCGAGGCTTTCTGGAAAGCAATTTAGGAGTGCTTCACATCAATTAACTTTTGATCGTGAGGTGATTTTAGTTAGCTCTTCTCCTTCTACTAGCCAGGTAGACACCACCATTTCTTTGAGCCAATCTGTGGTGGAGACTAAAGTTGGGGTTTTAAAATTAGAAGAAATTGAGGATTTCCCTATGGATGATTCTTTAAAATCCCCACACAAAGCTTACTTGGATTTAGACAAACTAAAGTTCCCATTGAGGCTGAGGAATTGGCAAAATGGTGATAGATTCAGGCCATTTGGTATGAAGCATAGTAAATTGATTTCAGACTTCCTTATTGACCAAAAAGTGCCCTTACCTGTAAAGAATAAAACACTGGTGCTATGCTCTGCCGGTGAGGTGGTCTGGCTAGTTGGTCATAGAGTTTCCGACGATTATAAAGTGGCCATAAACACTTCCAGCTTGTTGGAATTGACGTTTTCTGACCAATAGTGTCCTAAACGATTCGAGAATTTAATTTTAAGGGTTGTCAGTTCAAATCAGCGTTAATTCTGAGAAGAATTCAAAACAAAACCCCCTGCTGGTTTTTTATTCTTTTTTGAGGAGGCTCTC
>JBLHOT010000096.1:0-13477 GCA_047623945.1 Arcticibacterium sp.
GGTTGCTCACGCACGGCAGGAAAAAGTACCAACTCTCCTATTTTCATGGAAATGTCGTAATGCTCCTTTTCGTAGCCGAAAGAGCCTGACATGCCACAGCAGCCACTTGGTATTAATTGAACCGTATAATTTGTTGGAAGCGAAAGCATTTTCTTTGTTGGCACCATAGAGCTTACCGCTTTTTGCTGGCAGTGGCCGTGTAGTTTAATCAGTCTTTCTTCCTCAGTAAAAATTGATTTATCTAGATTCTTCTTGTCTATTTCTCTGGCAATAAACTCGTCTATCATCAGAGCATTCTTAGCTAACTTCTCCGCTTTTTCAGCCAGTTCTATGTTCACCAGTTCTGGGTAATCATCTCTAAAGGCTAAAATACAAGATGGTTCTATACCTATTAAAGGCGTTTCCTCAGAAATGATGTCATGCAGCATCTGTACGTTAAGGTTTGCTCTTTCTTTTCCCTCGTCTAGCATTCCTTTTGACAGGTATGGTCTTCCAGAATCTACATGGTCTGGAATGATGACAGCATAACCCAGTTTTGACAACAACTTTATAGCTGTTTGACCTATGGTTACATCATTGTAGTTTGAAAATTCATCACAGAAGAAGTACAATTTGCCTTTTTCACCGCTTTGAAATTGCGAAGCGTTCTTGTCGTACCACTTTTTTAACGTTGTACTATGAAGCAGCGGCATAGTTCTGTCGGGGTGAAAACCAACCATCTTGTTTCCAATCCTTCTCAAGCTTTCCGTTTTGAAAAGGAAATTATAGGCCCTCGGCATAATAGCTCCGAGCTTGCTCATTTTAGCAAAATTGGCAATCATCTTTGACCTAAGAGGCACCCCATTCTTCTTTTGATAATGGTACATAAACTCCATTTTGAGTTTTGCCATATCCACATTGCTCGGGCATTCAGATTTACAGCCCTTGCAGAGCAAACATAAGTCTAGTACCTCTTTAACTTCTTTACTGTCGAATCGTTCTTCTCCGTTTCCGGCAATACTTTCCAAGGAAACCTTGCCGTCTTCTCTCGTAAATGCTTCGCGAAGCATATTGGCTCTAGCTCTAGTGGTATCCTTTTCGTTTTTAGTGGCCATGTAACTCGGGCACATCGTACCTCCGCTTATTTCTGTTTTTCGGCAATCCCCTGAGCCGTTGCACTGCTCTGCGTGTTGCAGAATATCTTGATCTTTAAATCTAAAAATAGTTTCAAATTTGGGTGTCATTTGACCTGGCTCGTACCTCAGCATCTCGTTCATTGCAGGAGAATCCACAATTTTATTAGCATTAAAAATGCCTTTTGGGTCCCAGGTATATTTGAGTTTGCGAAGCAACTGATAATTTTTTTCTCCTATCTGCTGAGGAATAAATTCAGCTCTAAGCCTACCATCTCCATGCTCTCCAGAGAGAGAACCTTTATATTTTTTCACCAAACTAGAGATGTCCTGTGCCACATCTCTAAACTGCTGGTTACCTTTTTTTGTCTTTAAGTTTATGATAGGTCTAAGGTGTAGCTCGCCAGAACCAGCATGAGCATAATGCACACAGCTGAGGCCTCTCTTTGCCATGGTTACATTAAACTCTCTAATAAATTCGGGTAAGTCATTTACATCTACTGCCGTGTCTTCTATCACAGGAACGGCTTTTTCGTCTCCAGGCAAATTTGACAGAAGGCCTAAACCTGCCTTTCTAAGTGTCCATACCTTCTTAATGTCCTCACCAAATAATACAGGAAAGTGATAACCATAACCTGCCGCCCTCATGTCTGCCTCCATCTGAGCAGCTTTTTCTATGACTATTTCAGGTGTTTGTCCGAATAACTCAATGCATAATAATGCAGCAGGATCGCCTTCCACAAAAAAGCGATTGGCCATTTGCTCCTTATTCGCTTTAGTACATTCTAAAATATAATGGTCCATAAGCTCTACGGCAGATGGGTTATATTTCAGGGCTATCAAATTTGCCCTTAAGGAATCATCTATGGTATTAAAATGAGCCGCCACCACACCTTTGTGTTTTGGAGGAAGGCTATTGACATGAATTTTTATTTCTGTGATAAACATTAGGGTTCCTTCAGAACCTGCAATCAGTTTACAGAAATTGAACTCATTTGGAGAGGCTGGCGTGAAAACATTGGTTTCTAAAAGCTCGTCAATGGCATAACCCGTATTTCTTCTTGGTATACTTCTTTTAGGAAACTCATCCCTTATTTGTTGAGCGGTTTTCCCATTGGACAGCATCTCAAAAACCTGAAGATAGATTTTGTCTTCTAGTGTTTGCTTCGCGGTAGGAATTACTCTTTTCTTTTCAATTACCTCTTCAAAATCTTCGACGCTCATTTGTTTGAATTCCACAAAAGAACCGTCGCTTAAAAAGCCTTTGACGGAAAGTAAGTGGTCTCTGGTACTCCCATAAATCACGGAGTTGGTGCCACAAGAATTATTCCCAACCATACCGCCGATCATAGCTCTATTAGCCGTGCTCGTTTCTGGGCCAAAAAACAATTCATAATCCTTCAAAAAATGATTTAACTCATCCCTCACAACACCTGGCTGTAGCCTGACCCATGATTCCTCTTTATTGACTTCAAGAATTTTAGTAAAGGTCCTTGAAACATCTACCACAATTCCCTTACCTACCACTTGGCCAGCCAAAGAAGTGCCAGCAGTTCTTGGGATGAGCGTCACTTTTTTCTTATTCGCAAATTCAATGAGCATTTTGATATCACTCGAATCTGACGGAAAAGCCACAGCCAAAGGCATCTCTCTGTAGGCAGAGGCGTCCGTGGCATACAATGTTTTTGTGATGTTATCGTCTAAAAATTGGCCTTTGAATTTACTGGCGATTCGGCTGAAGTTCATGTATATAGAGTCCTTTAGATTTCGAAAAGCAAATGTATTGTTAAAAAACTACACCCTAAATTTTCAAAAAGGATTCGATGAAAATAAAGTAGATTAATTTAAATCTTTGACGGATTCATATTCCACGAGTTTACAATCAACTTTCAATGACTTTGTTTCACTCATTTTGTCTTCAATTCTTTCAAATAGTAATTCCACCGACTTTTTGCCTATTTCTATAGGAGAATGAAATAAATGAGTGATTTTAGGCGTGAGAATGTCAACCAATACACCGTCGCTAATAGAAATCAAAGACATGTCTTCAGGTATTCTAAATCCTAATCTTTGAAGACCACTATGGCATTTGATCATAAGCTCATCCGTCATCGTAAATAGTGCGGTGATGGACTTATGACTCTCCAAGAAGTCACTAAGTTGCTTATCAAAGTCATTTGGAGAATCAATATTGAGAGCATTAATTTGCATTTCGTTTTCCTTACAAGCTTTTTCAAACCCAGACTGCCTTCTTTCTGACATTCTGTGATTATAGGAAGCAAAAAGGCCTCCTATTTTTTTATGTCCCTTCTTGAAAAGGTATTGAACAGCCTCATAAGCTACTCCTGCACCGTCAATACCTACCGAACTCATTTCTTCATTAACCCATGTCCTATCCAACAACACAATAGGAGCCCCGTCTCTATTTAACTCCAATAATTCATTGCTTTCTTGGAACCCAGAACTGATTGAAAGTAAAATACCATCTACACAAAGTTGATTACAATTATTAATAATATTAAGCTCCTTTATATAAGAATTATCTGATTGAAATACCATTAAAGAATACCCTTTTTGACCAACCGCATCTGAAATAGTCTTCATCATTTCAGGAATGAAAAACATAAAGTATTCTGGAAGTATTAAAGCTATTAGACCAGAACTTTTAGTCCGAAGGTATCTAGCCCTTAGATTGGGCGAGTAATTAAACATCTTGCTAGCCTCTCTTACTTTTTCCTTCGTTGCTTTGCTAATATCCGGATGATCGGATAGTGCTCTAGATACCGTTGAAGGAGAAAGGTTCAAAACCTTAGCTAATTCTTTAATAGTTACCCTTTTCATTGAAATTTACCAAAAAATGAATGCCACGCATAAAAGTTACCCACATGTAACGATTGCACAATCGTTTGCAAAGTAATTGATTTTTTTAGAACGAAATCAATATTTAGTTTTGGATAATTAAGGATTGAAATGAATAAAATACTTTCCAATTCGAAAATGGTTTAACTTAAGAAAACGAAAATCTGTGGATTTTTCCACAGATTTTTTTATTCCCATATTGTGAGAGATTATAAAGAAGAGAGTATTAAATTGCTTGAAGAGCTATGCACCAACCAAGGTATCATTGCATCGAAACAATCAATTGGTAATTACCAAGCTGTTTTTACGCGAGATGCAGTGATGGCAGGCATCGCCGGAATTCATATTCAAAATTCAACTATAATTGAAGGCCTTGTACAATCCCTAATAACTCTCAGAAATACCCAGAAAAAACAAGGCCAAATCGCCTCAAACGTTAGCACCTTAAAAGATGGGAAAATCAAGGTTAGCTATGGAACACTTAGCCATAAGACTGATTCTTGTTGCTTTTACTTAATTGGGGTTGGTTTAGGAATTACCCATGGCCTTTTAGATAAAAATGAATGGATGTCTTCCGTTTATAAAACAGTCAGCTTATTGGAGGCCTTAGAGTACAATGGCCATCATTTAATATATGTACCTCAAGGAGGAAACTGGGCGGACGAATACCCCTATCACGGCTACTTACTTTTTGATCAAGTCCTAAGGCTTTGGGGTTTGAGATTAATCGCTACCATTTTTCATGATGAAGAATTATCGACGAAAGTAACACACATTGAAAATAGTATTAGAACTAATTATACTATTGAAGAAAACAAAAAGGGGGTTTATCATGACAGAGCCTTTAAGCAAGCCCAAGAAGACCGCAAGAGCTATTTGTTATCTGGCTTTAATCCTTCAGGTTATAACATGGAGTTTGATCTAGCGGCAAATGCCTTCGCAACGTTTATTCTTGGAGGAAGTCATTCCATTAAAAGCCTTAAATGGATTTCTTTACAAGAAGATCCAATATCTGCTTTCTGGCCAATCATACAACCAGGAGATAGTCGATGGCATGAGATTCGCAACTTTCATTTATTCGAATTCAAGAATTCTCCAGGGCACTATCACAATGGAGGGGTTTGGTGGATATGGTTAGGCTGGTTAAGACAAAGTTATCTAAAAAACGGACTTATAGATGAGGCGGAGAACTTGAAACAATGGGCACTCAATTTCCTTTCAAACAGCCCGAATTTTGAATTTAATGAATACCTGGACAAAAATGAATTAAATCCAGGCGGAACGAAATGGTTAGCATATACTGCAACTGGAATTATTCTCTTAGCCTCGGAAAAACATTTTGACCCCTTTCATAAGTGAAGGAAAACCTTACAATTCAAAATAACTATTTTCAATTGGCGGAAGAAATTATAACCTCCTTGAAAATAGGTAAGAGCATAAATAAATTAATTATCGGTATTTCTGGAGAATCTGGAAGCGGAAAGTCAATAACGGGATATTGTCTAAAGTCCGTTTTAGAGCAGAAAAATTTTAAAGTAGCCTATCTTCAGATGGATGACTATTTCAAATTAAGTCCAATAGAAAACCACAAAAACAGATTATTAAGTATTCAGAATATAGGCCCGACGGAGGTTAATCTAGAGTTATTGGAGAGCCATTTACAGGCTTTTAAAAACAACATAGATACTTCTGGCCCGGAGATAGATTTTGCCAAGAATAGTTTTGATACGAGAACCCTTGAATTTCAGAACATTGAAATTTTGCTGGTAGAAGGTACATATATTCCTGAGCTACAACTTATTGACCATTTTATATTCCTCGACATTGATTACAAAAAATCTCTACGTCAAAGAATCGAACGTGGCAGAGAACGTTTTGACCCTTTTATTGAAGAAGTGTTGAGAATAGAACATAAAATAATATCTCAATATAAATCACAGGCCGAAATTGTAATTAATGCTCAATACCAAATAGAATCATACCATGTTAAAAAGAATGAAACCGCTACTTAATTTTCGGGAAATAATTAACATGAACTTTGGCTTTTTTGGCCTACAGTACAGTTTTGGCTTGCAACAAGCCAATATGAGCCCAATTTATTCCTACTTGGGAGCTGAAGAACAAAATCTCCCCTTTTTATGGTTGGCTGGACCAATGACAGGTCTAATTATTCAACCTATTATCGGGGCTATGTCAGATAAAACCATTTCTAGGTGGGGTAGACGAAGACCATACTTTTTTGTTGGAGCCGTTCTGTGTAGTCTTATGCTATTTGTTATGCCCTTCAGTAGTACTGTTTGGATGGCGGCTAGTGTTCTTTGGATATTAGATGCGGCTAATAATATTACTCAAGAGCCCTATAGGGCGTTTGTAAGTGATAAGCTCGATGAGTCACAATTTAGTTTGGGCTATTTATCACAAAGTGCCTTCACCGGACTGGGTCAGACGTTGTCATACTTAACACCGAGTATCCTGATATTCTTTGGAATGAGTCAAGCGGCCAAAAGTGAAGGCGGCATACCAACTACTACATATATAGCATTTATAATCGGAGGTGTCGTATCTATTGGAAGTATTTTATGGTCCTTGAAGACCACAAAAGAAATTCCGCTTACAGAAGAAGAAATAGCAAAAATAAAAGCTGAGAAAAGTGGCATACGCCAGACCTTGCTGGAAATTTATAAAGCCGCCAAAGAAATGCCTCAAAGCATGAAAATGATGATTCCGATGATGTTTTTTAGCTGGTACGCAATGTTCATATATTGGCAATTTATCACCTTGAACCTTTCTAAAACATTTTACCAAACCACAGATGCGGCTTCGGTAGGTTTTAGAAGTTCTGAACTTCTTACAGGTCAAATAGGGGCTTTTTACAACTTCATAGCTTTTTTATCTGCTTTTGGAATGGCTCTTTTAGCCAAGAAGGTTAGTCCCAAACGTTTACACCTAGTTTGCCTAATCTTAGCCGGCATAGCACTTGTAAGTATACCTTTCCTAGAGCATCAGTGGCAAGCTTTCATTCCAATGATAGCCTTTGGGTTTTCGTGGGCAAGTATGATGGGTAACCCTTACATCATTTTATCCAATAGTATTCCTCCAGAAAAGGCCGGAGTATATATGGGTATTTTTAATTTATTCATAGTAATTCCGATGCTAATTGAGACTTTCACTTTCCCCTTTGTTTATAAAAACCTTTTGAATAAGGATCCTCAAATGGCAATCATCTTAGCCGGAGTTCTTCTTTTTATTGCGGGGTTATGTGTAAGTCTAATCCCCTACAAGACAAAGACTCAAGCTGCTTAAGGTTTTATTTAAAAATACGGAAGTATTGACTTCTCTGTGAGAACCAAAAAGAGGTTTAAAAGTAGCTACCTTTAAACCTCTTTTTGGTTGAATAGGCTGTTAGAGAATAATTCATTCAATGCACAATGTGGGCTGGCTACTCAAAACTATTTCTATGGTCTCAAAATATTCTCTCCTTTTTCCAAATTGAATCAATCTAGAGCGAAAAAAAACACCAATCCTTCCATCACTCATGCTTATTCCTAAATGGTAAAGTGCTAGTTTAAATACTTATTATTAAGGTATTGTAAACCAATTTAACCCACAAATATAACGGAAGAGGTGTAAGGACTCTTTTCTTAGATTCTAATTTATCAGCCAAATAAGGCCTTCAATTTTGATAAACCCAAGAATCAATTCTTCAAAACATGTTCCTTCGCAATCGATTGTGGAAAATTGCAATCGATTGCGGGCATATTTTAGTAAAAAAACACACCCAAATAGTTTTTAATCTTAGGAAATTGAATATATCATTTTGTAAGTTTGCCGCTCATTGCATTAAAGTGGTATAATTCCAACTAATTATAGGAGGAAAGACTCACTATACATGAAAGTACTTTTTTAACCTTTTAAACTCAAACCTATGATAAATCAGCTCTACCAAATGAGCTCGAGTAAGCTCGTTCAGAGTGTCAAGTTTTTGCCAAGACTTTTAGCTCTAACTTTAACGCTCTCTATTATTTCGTTTACCTCATTTTCTCAAAACATTAATGTTACAGGGAAAGTGGTGGATTCTAACGGCGACGAATTGCCGGGTGTTACCGTACAAGTAAAAGGAACTTCTAATGGAGTTTCAACGGACCTTAGCGGAAACTACTCCTTAAGCAGTGTTCCTTCTGCTGGAACTATTGTCTACAGTTTTGTAGGTATGACTTCACAGGAAATCGCTGTTCAATCGAGATCTAATATTAACGTAACTTTGGCTAATGATGAGCAGCTTCTTGAGGAAGTCGTAGTTATAGGTTATGGTACTGTGAAGAAAAAAGACGCTACTGGTGCAGTTGCAGCCATCGGCGAAAAAGATTTTAACAAGGGTGTTATTACTTCTTCTGAGCAATTAATGCAAGGTAGAGTAGCCGGTGTAGCTATTACACAAAGTAGTGGTGAGCCAGGTGGTGGAATCAATGTAAGAATTCGTGGAACATCTTCAGTAAGAGCAGGAAACGGGCCTCTTTTTGTAGTAGATGGTGTGCCTCTTAGCGGTGGTGATATCACTGGTGGAGGTAGTAACGGTGGTTTAGGTAGCTCTTCTGCTCGTAACCCACTCAACTTTCTTAACCCTAATGATATTGCGAGTATTGACATCCTAAAAGATGCTTCTGCTACAGCTATTTATGGTTCTCGTGGAGCAAACGGTGTTGTTTTAATTACAACTAAGAAAGGAAAGCAGGGTAAAGGTTCAATGGACTATACCTTTTCTGTAGGAACTAGCCAAATCACTAAGAAGTTTGATTTGTTGAATGCTAGCGAGTTCGTAGCTGCGGGCGGCCCAAATAATGGTGGTACTACCGATTGGCAAGACGAAGTATTGCGTACTGCAATAACAACTCAGCATAACTTATCTTTTGGAGGTGGTTCAAATGGTGATTCTTACCGTTTTTCTGCTGGTATATTAGATCAGGATGGTATTATTAACAACTCTGGCATTAAGCGTTATTCTGCTTCTTTTAATGGAAACAAGAAAGTAATAAATGACAGATTGAATATTGGAACTCAGTTAAACTTGGCAAATACAGTTGATGCGGGAGTTCCGGTAACTGATAACTCAGGTTTCTCTGGTGATTTATTGGCTGCCATGTTGAAGTCGAACCCAACTAACAGCGTGAGAAGCTCAGATGGTACTTTCAATCAAGTTTCTACAGTTGAGCCCAACCCGGCTGCAATTATTGCTTACTCTAAAGATAACACCAACACGATTAGAGCTTTGGGTAATCTTAATGCTGAACTGCAAATCGTTGACGGTTTAAAGTTCAAAACTGTTGTAGGATTTGACCGCTCTATTTCTTCAAGAAAAGCAGCTTTCTCTCCATTACTTAAGGCTGCACAAATTGAGAACGTTGGTCAAGTATACTTTACTGATATCGAGACAAACAATTCACTTTGGGAAAATTACTTCACTTACGATAAAGAATTTGGAAACGTTAGTTTCAATGGTCTTGCAGGTTATTCTTATCAACGCTTTGAGTATTTCGCAAAGAGTTCTAATGCTACCAATTTTAGAGTAGATGACTTAGACTTAATGGTAAATAACGTTTCTTCTGCGGATAACGCTGATGGTTTCGGTAGTATCATAAATGGTTCCAATTCTAATGTCGATGAGCTTCAATCTTATTTTGGTAGAATAAATCTTGGTTTCAGTAGCAAATATTTACTTACTGCCACTGTTCGTGCCGATGGTTCTACTAGATTTGGTTCTGGTAATAAATATGGCGTTTTCCCATCTTTTGCCGGTAAATGGCGTTTGATAGAAGAAGATTTCGTTCCTAAAAATGTATTCTCTGACTTAGGTCTTAGATTAGGATATGGTATTACTGGTAACCAAGAGTTACCTCACAACCTTTATCAAGAAAGAAGACGTTATGGAAGTGCTGGAATTAATAACAGTAGCTCTATTAATAATGGAGGTTTTGGAACGGTTGCTTTCGCAAACCCAGGTTTGAAATGGGAGTCAACGACTCAATTTAATGCAGGTCTAGACTTCGGTTTTGCTGGTGGTAGACTTTCTGGTTCATTAGATTATTACTATAAAAATACTAACGACCTTTTATTCCAAGTATTCTCAGCTCAGCCTGCACCATCTCCCTTTGTTTGGCGTAATCTTGATGCAGATGTTATCAACAGGGGTTTAGAAATTTCTTTAAATGCCATAGTTGTTGATGCTAATGATTTCGAATTTGAAATTAATGCGAATGCCGCCTTTAATAAGAACGTTGTAGAAAACTTGTTAGGTGTTTACGATACAGGTGCTATTAATGGTCAAGGTCTTACAGGTGCATTTGCACAGCGTATTGCTAGCGGTCAGCCGTTATTTGCTTACTTCTTAAGAGAATTTGGCGGTTATGACGAGGCAGGAAACTCTATTTATCCTAATGGTGACTTCCAGCAATTCTTAGATGGTGCTAGTCCAAACCCAACCGTTACAGGTGGTTTGACAACTAACTTCAAATACAAGAGTTTAACTTTAAGTGCATTCTTTAACGGCGTATTTGGCAATTATCTCTACAGTAACAATGCAAACGCATTCTTTACTAAAGGTTCTTTCTCAAATGGTCGTAACGTCACAAGAGACGTAGTTGGCAGTGACGAGGGTCCATTAAATGCTCCTGACGTTTCTACACGTTTCTTGGAGAAAGGTGATTTTGTTCGCCTTGCCAACCTTAACTTAGGTTACACCGTAAATACAGGTAAAACTGATGCTATTAGTAGCTTAAGGTTCTTCCTTACAGGTCAAAACCTAGCCTTATTCACAAATTATTCAGGTCAAGATCCTGAGGTCAATACCAATAAGCAAATTAATGGTATTCCTAGTTTCGGAATTGACTATACAGCATATCCAAGAGCCAGAACATGGACTTTAGGAGCTAATATTTCATTTTAATTTAAAAACCTTTAATCAATGAAAAACTTAAAAAGAATATCAACGATTGCACTTTCATGCTTCGTGGTTTCAGCGTTAGTTTCGTCATGTACGGACCTAATCGTAGAAGAAAAGGATTCTCTCGTTGTTCAGAATTCTGGTGGAGGCTTTGTGGCAGGAGATGCCGGAGCACTACTAGAGGGTATCTACAATGGTTTGTCTTTCTATACAGACCAGGGAAATACATATTCGTTAAACCAACATCCATCTGCAGAAATGATTCCTCCTACAAGAGGTGTTGACTGGGGAGATAATGGTGTATGGCGTACTTTACATGGTCATACTTGGGATGCTACGCATACTCAAGTATTGAATTCATGGAATGCACTTAATGGACGTTCATTTACGTGTGAGCAAATTTTAGCGTCAAACCCTTCTTCTGCACAAGCAGCGGAAGCTAGAGCACTACGCTCTATGTTCATGGCTCAAATCATGGACTTCTGGGGCCAAGTACCTAGAAGAACAGTGGATCAAGGTGTAGACGACTTACCAAATGTATTGTCTAGATCTGAAGCATTTGACTTCATCGTTAGTAACTTGGAAGAAGCTCTTCCTGAATTGCAACCTGGTGCTCCGGCAACCATTAATTCAACGATGACACAGTCTGCCGTTCATGCATTATTGGCAAGACTTTATTTGAACAAAGCTGTTTATAAGTCTGCAAGCCCTGCTGGCCCGTATACTTTTGATAATGCTGATATGGCAAAGGTAGTTGCTCACGCAGATGCGGTAACAGCTGCTGGCTTTGGTTTAGATTCAGATTTTTTCAATCCTTTCACTGACCAAGAGTCTCCGGAAAGAATTTTGACGACAGAAGCTAATGGTGTTCCGAGAAACCGTTGGATGATGACCATGCACTATGATCAAGGAGGTTTCCCTGCTGAGCGTGATGGACCATGGAATGGTTTTACCACTTTAGCAGACTTCTATGATACTTTCGAAGCAGGCGACCTTAGAAGATTTAAGGATGTAGGCTCCAACGAAGGATACGGTGGATTAAATAAAGGCTTTTTGATAGGTCAGCAGTACAGAGAAGATGGGAGTGAAATTGTAGATTCTCGTTCTCTAAAGCCTTTACAGTTTTCTAGGGATATTCCTTTGGCAGGTGCTGCCACAGAAAAGGGCATCCGTGTCATAAAGTATCACCCTACAGATAATGGTATATATATACTTCTTCGTTATTCTGACGTCTATCTTATGAAGGCAGAAGCATTAATGAGAAGTGGTGCTAGCGGTGATGCATTATTAATGATTAATAACCTAAGAACTTTGCGTAATGCCACTAGTATTTCTTCTTTAACCGAAGATGCAATGTTTGCAGAAAGAGGTCGTGAGTTATATTGGGAGGCGATTGCTAGAACGGATGAAATTCGTTTCGGTAAGTTTAATGTGAATTACCAAGATGTGACGAATACGGAAGCCTATACGGTTTTATTCCCAATTCCATCTATCGCCATTGCTTCAAATACAAATTTGTCGCAAAACGAAGGATACTAATTGAGATTATTTAATTTTAAAAGGAAAGCTCGATTGCTCGAGCTTTCCTTTTTTTATATGAGACCATTTTATATTCATATTCTTGCAAGTTTAACTCTGCTATCGTGTACAAATTCAAATGAAAACGAATTAGCAGAACAGATATTTAGGGCACTGAAGCCTCAAGAGGCTTATGTTTTAGTACAAATAAATCATGAGTGTTTCTATCCAGAAGAAAGTAGGTTTATCGGTAATATTAATCTTGGTTCTAGCTATAGCGACATAAATGTCATTGACCAGTATGGCGGCAACATTCAGTTGCAAATGGCAAAAAAGAATTGGCTTCAAAGCGATGAAATGATATTTAAAGTAAGCCCTAATACAAGTATGGATTACCCAAACTATGGAAGTATGCTCATAGGAAGGAAGAATGCTGACAATTTAGAAGGCTATATCCTTTCTCGGGCTTCCTATAAATGGGCCGTTTTAAATAAGCAAAGAGCTATATTGAAATTTGAAGGTTACATTGTGAGGCCCCAAGATGCCATTATACCAGAAAACGAGATTCCTCTAAGTGGCACTATATATTTTAAAAAGCCACATATTGATCTAAATGACTTAGATGCTAAAGCCCTAGAAAGAAATTGAAACTCTTATCTATTCTTCTTTTTGCACTGACAGTGCTCTCATGTAAAAATGAGAGTCAAAACACTCTATTTGAATTAAAAGACAATGAAGAGATAGGAATTGACTTCATCAATCAAGTAAATAACACAGAAACTCAAAACATATTTAACTACCGAAATTTTTATAACGGTGGCGGTGTGGCTATTGGAGATATAAACAACGATGGATTGGCTGACATCTATTTTACGGCTAACCAAGGAAGTAATAAATTATATCTCAATAAAGGTAATTTCATATTTGAAGACATCACGGACCACGCAAAAACCGGCCTAGCTGAAAAATGGAGCACAGGTGTTGTCATGGTAGACATAAACGCAGACGGTCTTCTTGATATCTATGTTTGCAATGCTGGCTATCAGAAAAA